>NZ_JCALDM010000007.1:0-386050 GCF_059812845.1 Mycobacterium sp. NGS34 | reverse complement strand
AGCCATTGATCAACCGCGGTCCGTGCTCTATCGTCCCTGGATAGCCGATCGGCTAGTCTCTGGCCGGCGGCTCGAAGGAGCAGACAGATGGCCGGTCTCGGTGTGGGCGTAATGCACAACACCATCAATTCGCGCTTCGGCCCAAAGCCCTTGATCCACGCCGACTACCTGACCGGGCTCGCCTGCGGCGCCGACTCCTTCTGGGTGGCCGACCATCTCAATTCGGTGCTGCCGCCGTCGATGTGGACTCCCAAGCACGTGGGGGCCGCCCGCATCATCCCCAAGATGGACGCTCACCTCGAGCCGTGGACGATGCTCGGCTACCTCGCCGGCCGCAACCGGCTCGGCCGCATGCGCCTTGGCGTCGCCGTGACCGACACCGGCAGGCGCAACCCCGCCGTCACCGCGCAGGCCGCCGCGTCGCTGCACCTGCTCACCCGGGGCCGGTCGGTGCTCGGCATTGGAACCGGCGAGCGGGAAAGCAACGCGCCCTACGGCGTCGACTGGTCCAAGCCGGTGGCACGCTTCGAGGAGGCGGTGGCCACCATTCGCGCGCTGTGGAACTCCAACGGCGAGTTGGTCACCCGCGACTCACCGTTCTTCCCTTTGCACAAGGCCACTTTCGCGCTGCCCCCGTACAAGGGCAAATGGCCGCAGATCTGGATCGCCGCGCACGGGCCGCGCATGATGCGGGCCACCGGGCGGTACGCCGACGGGTGGTTCCCCGGAACGACCCGCGCGACCGAATACGGGGAGCAGCTCGAGCTCGTGCGCACCGCGGCGTCGGACGCCGGACGCGACCCGATGGCCATCACCCCCGCGCTCATCCGGTTCATCGTCACCGGTCGGTCTCGCGACGAAATCGACGAAGTCGTGGACAGCGACATCGCCAGAGTGTTCACCCTCAACTGTCCCGCCAAGGACTGGGCCCGCCACGGCGCCGAACACCCGATGGGAAACGACTTCACCGGGGTGCAGGACCTCATCCCGCAAACCATCGACGAGGCGACGGCGCTCTCCTACGCGGCCAAGGCCCCACAATCACTCGTCCGGGAGTTGTTCGCCGTGGGCACACCCGACGAGGTCCTCGATCAGATCGCGGAGTTCCGCGACCACGGATTGCAATACCTCGTCGTCGGCAACGCCGGTGCCATCCAACCGAGTCTGCGCAAGAGCGCGTCGGTGACCGCGCCCTACGTCAAGGTCGTGCGCGGCCTGCGAAAGCTGTGAGGCGGTTTGCGATGCCGATGATCGATTTGACGTTCGTGCGTGGGTCGCTGGACGACGACGCATTGGGCCGGCTGGCCGACGAGCTGGTGACCGCGCTGCTGCGCGCCGAACGCGCCCCGGACACACCGTTTCTGCGGGACAACACGCTGGTGTACCTGCACCCGATGGAGGCGAGCGAGCTGTTGGTCGGCGGCCGCGGCCCGGGCGCGGCCCGCTTCCGGGTCGACCTGACGGTGTTCGAAGGGGCGCTGGATCAACACCGAAAGGAACGGCTCGCCGCCGACGTGCACGGCGCCGTGTGCGCCGCGGCCGGCATCGAGCCGCAGGGTCCCCGGGCGTTTCATGTTTGGACGCTGATCCACGAGATCCCCGAGGGCAATTGGGCCGGCGGCGGCAAGGTCATCTATCACCAACAGGTGAAAGGCCTTGTGGCCGAGGACATGCCCGATGAACGCCTAGCCTGAACGCCCGAACGCCCGCCCAGCCCGTCGGACCGCTTTATGCTGGCGTGGGAGGGAGGGGCCGATGGCGTCCGTGTTCGCGCAGCCGCAGGTCTTGGCGACCGCGGCCGCCGACGTGGCGGCGATCGAGACGACGATCGACGAGGCCGCGGCGGCCGTGGCGGGCAGGACGACCGGCGTGGCGGCGGCGGCCGCCGACGAGGTGTCCGAGGCGGTCGCGAAGTTTTTCAGCGCGTACGGCCAGGAGTGGCGGGCGCTGCTCAGGGGGGCGGCGGCGTTCCACGGCGAGTTCGCCCGGGCCCTGGCCTCGTCCGGTAACGCCTACGCCAGTACCGACGCCGCCAATGTGGCCGCGCTGGCGGACCCGCCCGTCACTTTCGTGCTGGGCGGCAGCGGAATGCCTTTCCCTCCGCCGGATTTCGTGTCCAACGTGGTCAGCAAGTACGTCGCGCCCAATTTCCCCGTCGGCCTGGTGCAGGCACTGTTCATGCCCGCGGGCGAATATCCGGATAGCGGCATCAAGGACTTGATGCAAAACATTTCGATAGCCCGGGGTGTCACGGCCCTGAACAACGCGATCCAACAGCAACTCACCGCCGGAAACACCGTCAACGTTCTGGGCTACTCGCAGGGCGCCAACATCGCCGCGCTGGAAATGCAGTTGTTGGACCCCGCCGGCACTCCGAGCAACTTACCGATCAACTTTGTGCTGCTTGGCAATTCGATGAACCCCAACGGCGGCTGGGACGCGCGCTTCCCGGGCTTGAGCCTGCCGACGTTGGGTTTTTCGACGCTTGGCCCGATGCCGACGAATGACTTCGTGACCAAGGTCTACACGCTCGAATACGACGGCTGGGCCGACTTCCCGCAATACCCGATCGATATCTTCGCCGACCTGAATGCCGTCGCGGGCATGGTGACGGTGCACGGGGGCTACGAAAACCTCACGCCCACGCAGATCAATTCGGCGGTGGTGTTGCCGACCCAGGGACCCACGACCACCACCTTCTACATGATTCCGACCCAGAACCTGCCGCTGCTGGATCCCGTGCGATACATCCCCTATGTCGGCAACCCGATCGCGGATTTGGTCCAGCCGGTCTTGCGGCCTCTGGTCAACTGGGGCTACGGCGATCCGAATTTCGGCTGGTCCACCGGCCCGGCCGACGTGACGACCCCGTTCGGTTTCTTGCCGCCGCTCAGCGACACCTTGGCGCTTGGACCGGCCCTGGTCAGTGGGCTTCATCAGGGCATCGGCGCCGCGATCGGCGACCTTTCCGCCGAGGGACCCCCGCAGCTGCCGTCGCTGCAGGACATATCTCAGGCGCTGACGTCATTTACCTCGGCGCCCGGCACACTGGCGCCGCCCAGCGGGCCGCCCTCGATAGCCGACCTCATCTCGGGGTTCGAAGCGGCCAATACCCAGATCGTCGGCGCCGCCACAACCGCGGTCTCGACGGCGTACTCGACGCTCCTTCCGACGGCGGATATCGGGACCGCCGTCCTCGTCTCGTTGCCGTCCTACGACGTGAACCTGTTCCTGAACGGGGTGACCCAGATGGTCAACGGTCAGCCGCTGGCCGGGCTCGTCAACGCGATCGGCTATCCGATCGCCGCCGACGTCGGATTGTTGCCGATGCTAGGCGGTTTGGAGGTTGCCGTGCTCGGGGAGGCCGCATATGCGATCGTCACGGGGACGCCGTACGGGAGCTTCTGACTGGTGGTGGCCAGGGGCGGGATCGAACCGCCGACCTTCCGCTTTTCAGGCGGACGCTCGTACCGACTGAGCTACCTGGCCGGAAGGCATTGAGTGCCTCGCCGTGTTGGCGACCCTGACGGGACTCGAACCCGCGACCTCCGCCGTGACAGGGCGGCGCGCTAACCAACTGCGCCACAGGGCCTCGCTTTGCTCCGCGTCTCCGCGTCGCGTACCCCCAACGGGATTCGAACCCGTGCTACCGCCGTGAAAGGGCGGCGTCCTAGGCCACTAGACGATGGGGGCCAGAACCGAATCACTTCGGGGGCACTCGCAACGCAGTTACCGTTGGGAGCCACGTCAGCTTAGGTCACCGCAGGCCCAATCCTCAAACGAGCGCCGGTCGAGCCGCGTTCCGGGCACAGTATCCTGAACGTTCGCGCCCCTATAGCTCAGTTGGTAGAGCTACGGACTTTTAATCCGCAGGTCCTAGGTTCGAGTCCTAGTGGGGGCACTGACCAGCGCTTATTGCCCGGAAGATGCGCGACGGCGCCACGGCCGAGTCTGAGGGCTCCTGGCCCCGGCCGACACGCGGTATGGCCCCGGTTTGACCGCCGAACGGCTTGACTATGCTCGGCAAGATGAGTGTCGATGCGGCCTACCCGAACGCGCCAGTAGCGCTGGTAACCATGGAAATCCGTCATCCAGCAACGGATTCCCTCACGGAGTCATCGAGCGGGGAACTCAGACACCTGCTTGCGGACCTGCTTCCCATCGAGCGCCAGGCGCAGGACGTGGCCTGGGCGATGGGCGCCGGCGGGCAACCGCAGCCGGCCGCCGAGCGCTTCGTCCGGTACGTCAACCGCGACAACACGCTCGCCGCCTCGATGAAGGCGCAGGCGGTTGTAATCGAAACCACCGCCTACAGCAACTTCGAGTCGCTGGTCGACCTGGTGATGCGCGTCATCGACGCCCGCACTCAGTTCTCGTCGATCGTCGGCGTGGAACGCCTCGGCCTGCGCTACGTCCTCGAGATCCGGGTCCCGCAGGGCGTGGACGGCCGCATCGAGTGGAGCAACTGGATCGCCGAGCCGCTGCTCGGACCGCAACGCATCGCGCCCGCCGGCCTGACCCTGACGGAATGGCAGGGTGCGGCGGTCTACCGGGAGGCGCAGCCGGGCAAGTCCATGATCGTACGCTACGGCCCGGGCGTGGGTCAGGCGCTGGACGCGAGCTACCACCTGCGCCGCACCATGCCGGCCCAGCAGGGACCGTTCTTCCTGATGGACATCGACAGCTTCTGGACCCCGCTCGGGTCGATCCCCGAGTACGACCGGAACACCGTGCTGGCGACCTTCCAGGACCTGTACGACCCGGCCCGCACCGTGTTCCAGGAAATGCTCACCAACCGCCTGAAGGACGACCTGCTCAGCCGGTAAACGTCGCGCTGGTGTAAGTCACGTCGGCGAAGGCTTCGGCGAGCTCGTCATCGGGATAGACGAAGCCGTTGGCGGCGTGCAACTCCCTGACGGTTTGCGACGACGTCCGCCAGCCGCGCTGCTGCAGATGGTCGAGTATGTGGCTGCGGTGGCCGTGATAGACGAGATCGTTGAAGTCGATCTCGAACCCGAGTTCGCTCATCCGATCGTGATGTGCGCGCCACCGCTCGTCGGCGAAAATCGCTGTGTCGGGCACGAATTCGAAAGCCAGGCGGCTGTCGGGGGCACTCAACGCGGTGATGTTGTCGAACAGCGCGTCCTGGGCCTCGTCGGGCAGGTACACCAGTAGCCCTTCGGCGCTCCAGGCCGCGGGAGCCTTCGGATCGAAGCCGGCGTCCCGCAGCGCCGTGGCCCAGTCGTCGCGCAGGTCGACGGCGACGGTGCGCCGCTCGGCGGTCGGCTCGGCGCCGAGGTCGCTGAGCGTCGATGTCTTGAACTCGATCACCTCGGGCATGTCGACCTCATAGACGACGGTGCCCGCCGGCCACGGCAGGCGGTACGCGCGCGCGTCGAGCCCCGACGCCAGGATGACCACCTGGTTGATGCCGCTGCGTGCGGCGTCGAGGAAGAACCGGTCGTAGAACCTGGTGCGGCAGGCCATCCCGCGCGCCATGCGCTGTGGGTCGAACTCGGAATCGGTGCCGACCGGGATCTCGCCGTTGACCAATCGGACGTAGACGTCGATGCCGACGGCGCGCACCAGCGGCGCCGCGTACGGGTCGTCGATCAACTTCTCATCGGTCGACAGCGCCCGCTGGGCGGCGACCATGGTCGCCGTCGCCCCGACGCTCGTCGCAAGGTCCCAGCGATCACGATCGGTGCGCGCCATGGTGTGTCCTCATCCCAGCCGAAAAACATAGACAATCTAGTTACTATCACAGCGCCGCTCACCCGTCCGCGCGGGACTACCCTGCGACCTGTGACGGACTTCGCCCAGCGGACGATCGAGCTGGCCCGCGAGAACGTCGCCCAAGGCGGTCGCCCGTTCGCCACGGTGATCGTCAACGACGGCGAGATCCTGGCCGAGAGCGCCAACAAGGTGGCCCAGACCAACGATCCGACCGCGCACGCGGAGATACTGGCCATTCGCGAAGCGTGCATGCGGCTCGGCACCGAGCACCTCGTCGACAGCACCATCTACGTGCTGGCCCACCCGTGCCCGATGTGCCTGGGCTCGCTCTATTACTGCTCGCCCAGGGAAGTCGTGTTCCTCACCACCCGCGAGGCTTACGGGCAGTACTACCTGGATGACCGCAAGTACTTCGAGCTCTCCACGTTCTACGACGAGTTCGCCAAGGCCTGGGACCACCGTCGGCTGCCGATGCGGTACCAACCCGAGGAGGCCGCGGTGGACGTCTACCGGTTCTGGAATGAACGCAACGGCGGCCGGCGCCAAGCCACGGTCGTCCCGCCGGGATGAAGCGGTTATTATCTGCGTATGCATGCAGATAATAGCGAAGGCCGGTTGCCCGACGACCAGGCCGGCCTCGTCGTCGAGGTGTTCCGAATGCTCGCCGACGCCACCCGCGTGCAAGTGCTGTGGTCGCTGACCAATCGCGAGATGTCGGTCAACGAACTCGCCGAGCACGTGGGCAAGCCCGCGCCATCGGTCTCCCAGCACCTGGCCAAGCTGCGGATGGCGCGGCTGGTCCGGACGCGGCGCGAGGGAACCACCATCTTTTACAGCCTGGAGAACGATCACGTTCGCCAGCTCGTCATCGACGCGGTGCGCAACGCGGAGCACGCCGGGCCCGGGGTTCCCCTCCATCATCGAGCCGAGGGCGGGCTGAAGGCGGTGTCCAACGGCCCTAAACGACAACGTATTTCGCAGCCGAAAGGTAAACGATGACCGAACAGCACACCCATGAGGCGCCGCATGCGCACGTCCACCAGTCCGACCTCGAAGACGCGCACAGCCACGCGCACGCGTAGCGGAAGCTAGGAGACCCTCGGGCAGTAGTGCTTCGGGTTGTCGCGCTCGTCCACCGGCGGCAGGTTGCGCGCCGGGGTCTGCACCAGCGGTGTATCGCGCGGGATCCGCCCGGTCACGCGATCCCAGCCCGCGCGCGCCCGCGGGTGCTTGCGGAATCGCTTTGGCACGCAGGCAAAGACGAGGCGGACAAGATCGCCGAACCGGCGGTGCAGCCATTCGTCGCGGCGCGACCACCGGTAGCCCATCAGCTCGCGTACGGGCGGATCGTAGAGGCCGACGGTGAGCCATACGAAGAACGGGGCCATCAGTTTGCGCTGCGCGGCCCACAGCGGGTTCGGAATCCATTGGGCGAACGGCGGTTTGGCCAGCTCGGTCAGATCGAGGACCGCGCGGGCGGCATAGTTGTCCTCTAACACGTTGCGGCACATGTGGTCCCAGTACTCCTGGAACTCTTCCCAGGACGCCGGCACCGGCCGCATACTCATGCCGTACATGCGATACCACTCGACGTGCTCGTCGAAGAGCTGCCGGCGCTGCGCTTCGGTCAGCCCCCCGCAAAACCGCTCCGCCACATGGATGGTGCCGACGAAGAAGGTCGCGTGCGCCCAGTAGAAGACATCGGGGTTCAGCGCGTGGTAGCGGCGGCCCTGTTCGTCGACCCCCTTGATGTCGGTGTGATAGTCGCGCACCTCGGCGCCGGTGCCCGGGGCGCGGTCGCCGTCGAACACGACGCCACCGATCGGATACAGCGAGCGAAGCAACCGCGGCCAGCGCTCCCGGAAGAACGTCGAGTGGTCGATGACAGCCGCGCCCAGCTGCGGGTGCATGTTCTGCATGGATCCCGCCCACGGACCCTGCAACATGCCGCGCCAGTCGCCGAAGTACCGCCAGGTCAACGAATCGGGCCCGAGCGGGGCCGGAGGCGTGGCATAGCCCAGCGGCGACACCGGGCAGCCGCCGGCCACGCCGTCGTGGGCGCCGCTGTTCAGCGGGCGGGCCGCGGACGTATGTTGAGTCACTATTGGATCCCCGTAAGTATGTGGCAATTCTGACTACACGCGTTGTCACTTTAGAGCTTAGGAGCGATGTGCAGACGGGTCAACGACGGGGGCGTTGGACCGGCGTGCCCCTCGAGAGCCGCCTCGCCCTCCGCCGCGACAACCTCATCACCGCGGGCGTGCAATTGCTCGGCAGCGACCGCGGTCCCGCGCTGACGGTGCGTGCGGTGTGCCGGAAGGCCGCGCTCACCGAACGCTACTTCTACGAAAGCTTCGCCGACCGTGACGAATTCGTGCGCGCCGTGTACGACGACGTCTGCACGCGCGCGATGAACACGCTCACCTCGGCGAAGACGCCGCGCGAGGCCGTCGAACAATTCGTCGAGCTCATGGTCGACGATCCCGTGCGGGGCCGGGTGCTGCTGCTGGCGCCCGCGGTGGAGCCGGTGCTGACGCGGTCGGGCGCGGAATGGATGCCCAACTTCATCGACCTGCTGCAGCGCAAGCTGTCGCGCATCGGCGATCCGGTGCTGCAGAAGTTGATCGCCACCAGCCTGGTCGGCGGGCTGACGAGCCTGTTCACGGCCTATCTCAACGGCCAGCTCGGGGCCACCCGCAAGCAGTTCATCGACTACTGCGTCAACATGCTGTTCAGCGCGGCGGCGCCCTACGTGCCGCTCGCCGAGCAGGAGAAATCCGAGTAGCGGTTTCGCGCACACCCCGCACTGGCTAGCCGTAGGGAGCCAGGTTCTCCGCACCGCCCCGTGCGCCGCCGAGAACTGGGCCGTGCGGCGCGCTGCGAGGAACTTGATGCTACCGGGGGACACAGATATATTGACTGCTACCCGCAGACACAGATAACTGGAGGGGCCATGTCAGCGGAGCTGACTGACTTACAGCTTTTGCATGAACTCGAACCGGTCGTGGAGAAGTACCTGAACCGGCATCTGAGCGTGCACAAGCCCTGGAACCCGCACGACTACATCCCGTGGTCGGACGGCAAGAACTACTACGCGCTCGGCGGCCAGGACTGGGAACCCGGGCAGAGCAAGCTCTCCGACCTCGCCCAGGTGGCGATGGTGCAGAACCTGATGACGGAAGACAATCTGCCCTCGTACCACCGCGAGATCGCGATGAACTTCGGCATGGACGGCGCGTGGGGGCAGTGGGTCAACCGGTGGACCGCCGAGGAGAACCGGCACGGGATCGCGCTGCGCGACTACTTGGTGGTGACCCGCGCGGTCGACCCGATCGAGCTGGAGAAGCTGCGCATCGAGGTGGTGAACCGCGGCTTCAGCCCGGGCCAGAATCACCAGGTTCGGGAAGACCTGTTCGCCGAGAGCCTGTTCGATTCGGTCATCTACGTCACGTTCCAGGAGCTGGCGACCCGGATTTCGCACCGCAACACCGGCAAGGCCTGCAACGAGCCGATCGCAGACCAGATGCTGGCAAAGATCTCGGCCGACGAGAACTTGCACATGATCTTCTACCGCGACGTCAGTGAGGCCGGGTTCGAGATCGACCCCAACCAGGCGACGAAGTCGCTGCACAAGATCCTGCGTAACTTCCAGATGCCCGGCTTCCAGGTACCCGAATTCCGGCGCAAAGCCGTTTTGATCGCCGTCGGGGGCGTGTACGACCCCCGCATCCACCTCGACGACGTCGTCATGCCGGTGCTGAAGAAATGGCGCTTCTTCGAGCGTGACGACATCACCGGCGAGGCGGCCGAATTGCGCGACGACCTGGCCCTCCTGATCAAGGAACTCGAGGCGTCCTGCGACAAGTTCGAGGTGTCCAAGCAGCGTCAACTCGATCGGGAGGCCCGCACGGGCAAGAGGACCACGGCATTCGAGCTGCATGAAACGGCCGGCAAGCTGACGATGAGTCGTCGCTGAGCCTTCGGCAGCTTCCGTGCGCATCGGTCCGATCACGCTCGCCAGCCCGGTGGTGCTGGCCCCGATGGCCGGCGTGACCAACGTCGCGTTCCGGACACTGTGCCGGGAGCTGGAGCTTTCCAAGGTCGGCACCGTCAGCGGGCTGTACGTCTGCGAGATGGTGACCGCGCGCGCTCTGGTCGAGCGGCATCCGGTCACGATGCACATGACGACGTTCGCGCCCGACGAGGCGCCCCGCTCGCTGCAGCTCTACACCGTCGATCCGGCGACCACCTACGCCGCGGCCCGGATGATCGCGGACGAGAACCTGGCCGACCACATCGACATGAACTTCGGCTGCCCCGTGCCCAAGGTCACCAAGCGGGGCGGCGGGGCGGCGCTGCCGTTCAAGCGGCGCCTGTTCGGCCAGATCGTCGCCGCGGCCGTGCGGGCCACCGAGGGCACCGACATCCCGGTGACCGTGAAGTTCCGGATCGGCATCGACGACGAGCACCACACCCACCTGGACGCCGGCCGCATCGCCGAGGCCGAGGGCGCGGCCGCGGTCGCGCTGCACGCCCGCACGGCGGCGCAACGCTACTCGGGCACCGCCGACTGGGACCAGATCGCCCTGCTCAAGCAGCAGGTGCGGACCATCCCGGTGCTCGGCAACGGCGACATCTATGACGCCAGCGACGCGTTGGCCATGATGGCCAGCACGGGATGCGACGGCGTCGTCATCGGTCGCGGCTGCCTGGGCCGGCCCTGGCTGTTCGCCGAGTTGTCGGCCGCGTTCACCGGGAGCCCGGCCCCGACCCCGCCCACGCTGGGCGAGGTCGCCGACATCGTGCGCCGGCACGGGCGGCTGCTGGCCGCGCATTTCGGCGAGGACAAGGGCATGCGCGACATCCGCAAGCACATCGCCTGGTACCTGCACGGATTTCCCGCCGGATCCGAGTTGCGGCGCGCGCTGGCAATGGTCGCGACGCTGGATGAGCTCGACACGCTGCTCGACCGGCTGGACCGCACCGTCCCGTTTCCGGACGCGGCGAGCGGCCCCCGCGGCCGGCAGGGCTCACCATCCCGGGTGGCCCTTCCCGAGGGCTGGCTGACCGACCCGGACGCCTGCACGGTGCCCGCGGGGGCGGACGTCATGCACTCGGGTGGCTAAGCGTTAACACGCGCGAAATCGCGTCCGCGCCGATAACTCAGTACGATGTGGACCTTGCTGCATTGCGCTTCGGTGGGGGTCGGTTGCGTGCCGCCGCGGGAGCGCGGGAACACCGTGCGGCCCACGGGTGGCACGGCTCGCGGCGCTGATGGCTAGTCCGGCGTCGCATCAGAATTGCACCAGAGTTGTGGAGGCCGATCGGACATGGGTAATGGCGGCACCGACGCCACTCGTGGCCCTCGGCGCACCCCGCCACCAGCGCTGGGCGCTGCCCCGTGGGAGCGGTTCGCGGAACCGCCGTCCGATCACGGCGTCCACCGCTGGCTGGCCGAGCCGGCCCCGGACGACGGCGTCGAGCCCGTCGAGAGCGTCGAGGCCGTCGAGGCCGAAAATGCGGGGTGCCACACCGACGGCGGGCTCACGGTCGCCGATCTGATCGCCAAAGTCGGGGCCCCCAGCACCGCCCGGCCCAGTCACCACCACGCCGCGCCGGACGCCGAAATTCCCGAAACCGGGTCCGACCTGCCCATCGACCTGCAGCAAACGCAGGTGATCGAGACCCCGGCCTATCTGTTCGAGCCCCCGCCGGAGCTGCCCGACCCCGAGGCCGCCGACTACGCGGATTACGCGGATTACGACGAGTTCGAACCCGACGAGACCGACGCCGGCCCCGCCCCCGAGCGGGAGTCCGAGAACCGCGAGCCGAAGGCCAAGCGACGGCGGCGAAGCCCGATCTTGGTGGCGGCGCGTTCCATGGCGGCATTCTCCGCGGTGCTGGCGCTGGCCCTGACCGGCGGGGCGTGGCAGTGGAGCGCGTCGAAGAACAACCGCCTCAACGTCGTCAACGCGCTCGACCCGAACTCGAGCGACATCCGCGATCCCGGCGGCCAGTACGGCGACGAAGACTTCCTGATCGTGGGGATGGACTCCCGGTCCGGGGATAACGCCAACATGGGCGCCGGGGACGCCGACGACGCCGGCGGAGCGCGGTCGGACACCGTGATGCTGGTCAACATTCCCGCTAACCGCAAACGTGTGGTGGCGGTGTCGTTCCCCCGCGACCTCGCGATCACCCCGATCCAATGCGAGGCGTGGAACCCCGACACCGGCAAGTACGGACCCCTCTACGACCCGAAGACCAAGACCTGGGGCCCCAAGACGGTCTATACCGAGACCAAGCTGAACTCGACCTTCGCGTTCGGCGGCCCGAAATGTCTGGTCAAAGAAATCCAGAAGCTGTCCGGGTTGAGCATCAACCGATTCATCGCCGTCGACTTCGCCGGCTTCGCGAAGATGGTCGATGCCCTCGGCGGAATCGAAGTGTGCAGCCGCACACCGATACACGACTACGAACTGGGCACCGTCCTCGAGCACGGGGGACGCCAAGTGCTCGACGGGCCGACCGCGCTCAACTACGTGCGGGCCCGCCAGGTCACCACCGAGACCAACGGTGACTACGGCCGCATCAAGCGCCAGCAGCTGTTCCTGTCGTCGCTGTTGCGCTCGCTGATCTCCGAGGACACCCTGCTCGACCTCAACAAACTCAACAACGTCGTCAACATGGTCATCAACGACACCTACGTCGACAACGTCAAGACCAAGGACCTGGTCCAGCTCGGTCAGTCACTGCAGGGGATGGCGGCCGGACACATGACGTTTGTCACCGTGCCCACCGGCGTGACGGACCAGAACGGCGACGAGCCCCCGCGGATGGCCGACATGCGGGCGCTTTTCGACGCGATCATCAACGACGATCCGCTGCCCGAGGAAAACGACCAGAACGCGCTGAATTTGGGGAACTCGTCCACCCCAACGCCGGGTTCGGGCCCGACCAAGGCGCCCACCACCAAGAAGGCGCCGAGCCCCACCGCGACCCCGGAGGCCCAGCACCAGCAGGTGACGACGACGGCGCCGCAGGATGTCACGGTCCGGGTATCCAACGCGACCGCGCAGAGCGGATTGGCGGCCACCGCGACCAGCCAGCTGAAGCGGAACGGCTTCAACGTGATGACGCCGGATGACTATCCCAGCTCGGTGAACACGACGACGGTGTTGTTCTCGCCCGGCAACGAGCAGGCCGCCGCGACGGTGGCCTCGTCGTTCGCCAACGCGAAGATCCAGCGGGTGTCGGGCTACGGCCAAGTCATCCAGGTGGTGCTGGGGCCCGACTTCAACTCGGTGGCCACTCCCGCGCCCACCGGCTCGTCGATCAGCATGCAGATCGAGCGCGGGTCGGGCAATACTCCGACGAAGCTGCCCGACGACCTGACGGTCACCAACGCGGCCGACACCACCTGCGAGTAAAGATATTTGGCGCTACGCGCCACCCTTTTCCGGCGCCGAGAACGTAGGCTTGGCGGCATGCGGACGGCCTACCATGAGCAGCTCTCGGGATTATCCGAGCGCCTGGGCGATATGTGCGGGCTGGCGGGGATCGCCATGGAGCGGGCCACCCAGGCCCTGCTGCAGGCGGATCTGGTGCTGGCCGAACAAGTGATCTCCGACCACGAGAAAATCGCGGCGCTGAGCGCCGAAGCCGAGGAAAGCGCGTTCGTGCTGCTGGCGCTGCAGGCACCGGTCGCCGGCGACCTGCGGTCCATCGTCAGCGCCATCCAGATGGTGGCGGACATCGACCGGATGGGCGCGCTTGCCCTGCACGTCGCGAAGATCGCCCGCCGGCGCCATCCCCAGCACGCGCTGCCCGAAGAGGTCAACGGGTATTTCGCCGAAATGGGCAGGGTGGCAGTCGAATTGGGCAACAACGCGCAAGAGGTGGTGTTGTCGCGCGACCCGGAGAAAGCCGCCCGGATCCGCGAGGAAGACGACGCCATGGACGACCTGCATCGGCATCTGTTCTCGGTGCTGATGGACCGGGAGTGGAAGCACGGTGTCGCGGCGGCCGTCGACGTGACGTTGCTGGGCCGCTTCTACGAGCGCTTCGCCGACCACGCGGTGGAAGTGGCGAGGCGCGTCATTTTCCAGGCGACCGGCAGCCTGCCGGAGGACGAGACCAAACCGCCGGCGCACTAGCGTTTGCTAGCCGAAGCGGCCCGAGATGTAGTCCTCCGTCGCCTTCTGGGTCGGGTTGGAGAAGATTTTCTCGGTGTCGTCGACTTCGATCAGCCGGCCGGGTTTTCCGGTGGCCTCCAGGTTGAAGAACGCCGTCTGGTCGCTCACCCGGGCGGCCTGCTGCATGTTGTGCGTGACGATGACGATCGTGTAGTCCTGCTTCAGCTCGCTGATCAGTTCCTCGATGGCCAGCGTCGAAATCGGGTCCAGCGCCGAGCACGGCTCGTCCATCAGCAGCACGTCCGGCTGCACGGCGATCGCGCGCGCGATACACAGGCGCTGCTGCTGGCCACCGGACAATCCACCGCCGGGCCGGTCCAACCGGTCCTTCACCTCTTCCCACAGGTTCGCGCCGCGCAGCGAGTGCTCCGCGGTTTCGTCGAGCAACTTGCGGTTGCGCACACCCTGCAGCTTGAGACCGGCGACGACGTTGTCCCGAATCGACATGGCGGGGAACGGGTTCGGCCGCTGGAACACCATCCCGATCGCGCGGCGCACACCGACCGGGTCGACACCGGGGCCGTAGATGTCTTGATCGTCGAGCAGCACGCTGCCCTCGACCCGGGCGCCGGGGATCACCTCGTGCATCCGGTTCAGCGTGCGCAGCACGGTCGTCTTGCCGCAGCCCGACGAACCGATGAACGCGGTCACGCTGCGGGGCAGGATCGACATCGTCACATCCGCGACCGCCTTGAACGATCCGTAGTAGATGTTGATGGACTTGAGGTCCAACCGCTTGGCCACTAGTGCTCCTGCCTACGACTTCCTGGGGGCATAGAATTTCGCGATCACCCTGGCCCCGACATTGATGACCGCGATGACCAGAATGAGGGTTAGCGCCGCACCCCACAACCGATCCGTGGGCACCGGGTTCACACCCGCCCCGGCCGACGTCTGGTCGTACATCATGCCGGGCAGCGATCCCATGAACCCGTGCGCGATGTCGAAGTTTATCGACTGCGAATATCCGACGAGGATGAGCAGGGGCGCCGTCTCACCCAGCACCCTGGCCACCGCCAGCATGATCCCGGTGATAATGCCGGACATCCCGGTGGGAATCACGACGCGTGCAATGGTTTTCCACTTCGGGATGCCCAGCGCGTAGCTGGCCTCGCGCAGGTCCACCGGAACGATCCGCAGCATCTCCTCGGTGGCCCGCACGATCACCGGCAGCATCAACAAGACCAACGCCAGCGACACCGCGAACTGGGACCGCGGCAGGCCCAGCGTCGCCACCCACAGCGCGTAGATGAACAACGCCGCCACGATCGAGGGCACGCCGGACAAGATGTCGACCATGAACGTGGCCAGCCGGCCCAGTGGTAGGCCGCCGCCGTATTCGACCAGATAGATCGCCACCATGATGCCGATCGGCACCGAGATGAGGGCGCATACCACTCCCTGCAGCAGGGTTCCGACGATCGCGTGGTAGGCGCCGCCGCCGGGCACGAAGGCCGTCATACCGGCTTGGGAGTGCGTCCACCACGTGGTGGAGGCTATCGCCTTGAGCCCCTTGGCGATTACCGAGTACAGCACCAACAGCAACGGGACGACGGCGATCACCATCGAGATGGTCACCAACGCGGTCGCGGTGTTGTTCGCGACGCGGCGGCGACGGCCGAGGTCGGACAGGGCCCGCGCCTTGAGCGGGCGGTCGAGCATCGAGGTCATCGGCCGCCCCTGCGGTTGCCGGCGCCGACCCGGCTGCTGGTGGCCCCGCGGGCCAGGGTGTCGACGAGGAAGGTGAGCAGGAACAGGACCAGCCCCGCCGCGATGTAGGCGCCGGCCTTGAACCGGTCATCGAATTCCGCTGCCGCGCCCGCGATCTTGGTCGCGAAGGTCGAGCCGCCGTCGAACAGCGACCACCCGAACGCGGCCTGGGTGCCCCGCAAGATGATCAGCAGCGCGACCGTCTCGCCCAAGGCGCGGCCCAGGCCCAGCATCGCGCCACTGACGTAACCGGATCGCCCGAACGGCAGCACGGTCGTCTTGACCACTTCCCAGCGCGTGGCGCCGAGCGCCAGCGCCGCCTCGATCTCCTCGTGCGGCGTCTGGACGAACACTTCCCGGGTGACGGCGGTGATGATCGGCAAAATCATGACCGCCAACACGATCCCGCCCGTGAAGATGGTGCCGCCGCCCGCCACCGACGCGTTGCCGGTGGCGAACAGGAAACACCAGCCGAGACTGTGATTCAGCCAGCTGGCGACCGGCCGCAGCTGCGGCGCCAGCACGTACAGGCCCCACACGCCGTAGACGATCGAGGGCACCGCGGCGAGCAGGTCGACCGCGTAGGCCAGCGGCCCGGCGACCCGCCGCGGGGCGTACTGCGTGATGAACAGGGCGACGCCCAGGGCGATCGGCATGGCCAGGACCAAGGCGAACACCGAGACGAACACGGTCACCTGCAGCAGCTCGGGGATTCCGAAGTGCATGGCCGACGTGTCGGTGGTGACCCAGGTACCCCCGTAGCTGAAGAAGTTCTCGTGGTTGCGCCTCAGGGCCGGGAGCGCGCGCAACAACAAGAACCCGCCGATGGCCGCGATCAGGACAACGACGAGAACGCCCGAACCCCTGGCGAGCCAACGGAATATCCGGTCGCCCATCCGCGGCTGGGCACATCCCCAGGGACTGATCGGCACCACCGGCGTTTCCGGAAAGGGCGCAGCGACGACCGCACCCGAACCCGCGTTGGATGGGTTCGGCACTAAAGACTCTGTCACTGTGATCCCGTCACAGTTCTGCTGTCGCTCCTCGCGCCCACCGGTCACTGCATAGCATTGATCGCGGTAACCAATCGCCCCTTGACCTTATCGGTCAGCGGAACATAACCGGCGGACGCAAGGCCCGCCTGCCCCTCGGTCGCGGCCACGCCGAGGAACGACTTGATCGCCGCGGAGGTGTCCGCGTCGTAGCCCTTCGAGCACACGATCTCGTAGGTGGCCAGGACCAGCGGATACGAGCCCTCCGTCTGGGCCGCGTACACCGGGTTCAGGTCGAGCACCAGATCGTTCCCGTCGGCGACGAAGCTGGCCGCCTGGATGGCGTGGTTGGCGGTGTCGGCGGTGAGCGGAACCACGCCGTTGCCGGTGTCGATCAAGGCATATGGCAAACGGGCCTGGTCGGCGAATCCCTTCTCGACGTACCCGATGGCACCCGGTGTGGCCCGCACGGCCTGGATCACGCCGGCCGACTTTGCGGCCCCTTCACCGACGCCGCCCTGGAACTCCGTGCCCACGCCCCGGGTCCAGCTCTGCGGCGCGGCGGCCGTCAGGTATTTCTGGACGTTGTCGGTCGTTCCCGACGAGTCCGCTCGGTAGATCGGCACGATCTTTGCGGCGGGCAACGCCACGCCGGGGTTGAGCGCCGCGAGTATCGGGTCGTTCCAGACGGTGATCCTGCCGCTGAAAACCTTGGCCAGGGCGTCGCTGCTGAGGACCAGCTTCGGGACCCCGGGCAGGTTGTAGACCAGCGCGACCGGGCCGAAAACCAGCGGCAGATCCCAGGCCGGGTTTCCGTCACAGCGTTTGGCGGCCGGGCCGATCTGGTCGGCCACGAGCGGCGAGTCCGCCCCCGCGAAGTCGACGTGGCCCGCGATGAACTGCTCGCGGCCGGCGCCCGACCCGGTCGGGTTGTACGACACGCCCTTGCCCGGGCAGTACTGCCCCCACACCTGGTTGAACAGCGACATCGCGTTCTGTTGGGCGGTCGAACCCTCCGCCGTCAACCCGTTCTTGCCGCCGCAGCCCGCCGTGCCGGTGAGTCCCGAGATCGCGGCCGGCGACGCGCCGCGGCGGTTGTCGTCGCTGCCGCAGGCGGTCAGGGTTCCACCGCAGAGGGCCAGCGCCAGCGCGACGACCGTCAGCGCCCTGCCCTGCCTGTCGAGCCTCACCGATCTCGCTTTCTGACGCATTTCGGCACGCGTGCGGGCGCCGCTGGCCGCTCCCCAAAGGAGGTTGCCAAGTCACCGCGAAAATATGCGCCGATAGGACCCACAGAAGTCGGTCGAGATGAATGCAATGTGAACACTTCGCGTCCACACGGCTGAGCGTCAGCCGGGCGCCGGCGCGTACGCGGTGTCGACGCTGTACGTGGTGAACCCCAGGCGCTCGTAGGTCCGCACCGCGGCGACATTGTCGGACTCCACGTAGAGCATCACGGTCGGTTCGGCCGAGCCGGACAGCCGCCGCGCCAGGTACTGAATCCCGATGGCCGTCAACGTCTGCCCCAGGCGCCGGCCCTGCGCCGCGGGGTCGACCCCGACGACGTAGACCTCGCCCAGACCCGGTCGGTCGGGGTGCACCTTGGTCCAGTGGAAGCCCAGCAGCCTGCCCGCCGCATCGCTGTCGGGGGCGCCGAAGGCCAGGAACAAGCCGGCCGGGTCGAACCAGGGTTCACTGCGCCGCTCCGCCAGGTCGGCCTCGGTCCACCCGCCCTGTTCGGGGTGGTAGGCGAACGCCGCATTGTTCACCCGCAGCAGCTCGGCGTCGTCGGACGTGCCTTGGTAGGTGCGGATCTGCACCCCGGGGACCGGCGGCACCGGGTCGCCGGCGTCGCGCAGCGATCGTCGCATCTGCACCAGCTCGCGCACGGCGACGAGGCCGAGCGCGGACGCGGTCGACCGGGCCCCCTCGAGGGTGCCGTGCGCCCAGAATCGGTTGTGCCCGCCGGTCTTGGCCACCGCCGCGCGTGCCAGCGCGGCGCCGATCCCGCGCCGGCGGGCCTGCGGGTGCACCACCAGTTCGGCCATCCCGGCGCCGCCATCGCGGGGCGGGCTGAGGTTGAGATAGCCGGTGACCGAGCCCGGTTCGCCGCCGGTGACCAGCAGGTGCTCGGTGCGGTCGTGCCCGAGTTCGCGCAGCACCTGCTCGCCCACCGGGGCTACCCCATCGAACTCCGTTGCCGCCGAGACGAGTTCGCGCACCCCCTGCTGCTCATCGGCCGTCAGAGTGGAGCGCCACCGCGGCGGGCTCACTGACTGCGCAGCGGGTCGCCCAGCGGGCTTGGCAGGTCCTCGGAGTCGGCCTCGGCGTCCTCGACGGCATCGACATCACCGTGCTCGGCGAGCGGCGCGCGACCGCGCGCCGGGCGAACGGCCTTGTAACCCACGTTGCGCACCGTGCCGATCAACGCCTCGTACTCCGGGCCGAGCTTGGCCCGAAGCCGCCGCACGTGCACGTCGACCGTGCGGGTGCCGCCGAAGAAGTCGTAACCCCACACTTCGTGCAGCAGTTGCGCGCGGGTGAACACCCGGCCGGCGTGCTGGGCCAGGTACTTCAGCAGCTCGAACTCTTTGTAGGTGAGATCGAGCGGTCGGCCCCGCAGCCGCGCGGTGTAGGTGCCCTCGTCGATCACCAGTTCGCCGAGGCTGACCTTGCCGGCACTCTCCTGGTCCGTCAGCCCGCCGCGGCGACCGACCACTAGCCGCAGCCTCGCGTCGATCTCGGCGGGCCCGGTGCTGGGCAGCAGGATCTCATCGAGACCCCAGTCGGCGCTGACGGCGACCAGGCCGCCTTCGCTCACCACCGCCAGCACGGGGACCGACCGGCCCGCCGTGCTCAGCAGCCGGCACAGGCCGCGCGCGGACGACAGGTCGGTGCGCGCGTCGACGAGCACGGCGTCCGCGGTTCCGGCCTCTAGCAACGAGGAGGGTTCTGGCGGGGCCGTCCGAATCGTGTGGGGAAGCAACGACAACGACGGCAGCACCGGGTCGGGATGCAGCTCCGAGGTCAGCAGTAATAGCTCCAACTAGCCCCTCCAGCTCGGGGGGAAGGCGTCTCCCAATTTTGTTAACGCCGCGACGCGTTAGTTGCCAAGTCATTAACGATAACTTGCCACCAGCCATTTCGGAGCGGCGTATGCGGCCAGTGTGAGCCCCGCCACCAGACGGTGCATGACACAGCGGCGCTGCGATTACGCGACAATGTGCGGATGCGCAAGGTGCTGATCGGCGTCGCGGCGGCGGGGGTTGCCGTGGCCGTGGTGGTCATCGGCGCCGTCGGCGTCGACTACGGAACCAGCATCTATGCCGAATACCGGCTATCGACCAGCGTGCGAAAGGTGGCGAAGCTGGGGTCCGACCCGTTCGTCGCGATCGTGGCTTTCCCCTTCATTCCGCAGGCGATGCGGCACCGCTACAGCCAGGTGGAGATCAAGGCCAACGCGGTCGATCACACGATGGTCGGCACCGCCACCCTCGAGGCCACCATGTATTCGGTCGACCTGACGCAAGCGTCCTGGCTGATCAGGCCCGAGGCGAAACTGCCGGTGGGCCGGCTGGAGAGCCGCATCATCGTCGATTCGATTCACCTGGGCCGGTATATGGGCATCACCGATTTGATGGTCGAGGCGCCCCCGGCGGTCACCAACACCGCCACCGGCGGCGTCACCGCCTCGGGCATCTCCGACAGCCACGGCCTTGTGTTCAGCGGCACGCCCAAATCGGCCGACTTCGACCACCGGGTCAGCGTCTCGGTCGACCTGTCCATCGCCCCCGACGATCCGGCGACGCTGGTGTTCACCCCGACCGGCGTCCTCACCGGCCCCGACACCGCCAACCAACCCGTTCCGGACGCCAAGCGGGACGCGGTGCTGCGCGCCTTCAGCGCCCGGCTGCCCAACCAGCGGCTTCCGTTCGGCGTGGCGCCGACCTCAGAGGGGGCCCGCGGGTCCGACATCATCATTGAGGGCGTCACCCAGGGAGTAACGGTCGCCCTGGACGGGTTTAAGCAGTCATGACAACCGTGGTCTGCGCGATCGTAGGTGCCGTTTTGGTGGCCACCCTTGCCGGATGGCTGCTTACCCGCCGCTCGGGACACATCCGCGAGATCGCCGCCGATCGGGGCGCCGACCCCGACACCGCGGACCTGGGCCTGTCTCGAAGCGGGCCGACCATCGTGCACTTCAGCGCCCCGTGGTGCGGACCCTGTGATCGGGTCCGCCGGGTGGTGCACCAGCTCTGCGAGGACATGGACGATGTCGCCCACGTCGAGATCGACATGGACGCCGATCCCGCGACGGCCCGGCGGTTTTCGGTGCTCTCCCTGCCCACCACGCTGATCTTCGACGTCGACGGGCGACAGCGGTACCGGGTGTCCGGCGTGCCGAAGGCCGCCGACCTGCGCTCGGTGTTGCAGCCGCTGTTGGCTTGACGACGGCGTCATTGGGTAAGCTTGCCGACGTGTCAGCCCGCCGCGAGCCCATGCTCACCAAGCGCCGCGCAGTCGAACTGTGCCGCATCGCGGGTTGTTGTTGTTGCTGTAGCTGCTGAGTAGCGGCGCCGCCGCGCACACTCGGAGCAGCTTCGGAGCCCCCCAACCGGGCTTTCCAAGGCGTGCCCCACCCTTTCCGCGCAACAAGATTTCTAGGAGTGACACCGTGCCGAGCAGCAACACCGCCGTCGCGCCGGACCGCGTCGACGTCCGCGGCCCCAGGTTCGCCGCCTGGGTCACGACCGCGGTGCTGGTCGCCGCGCTCGTCGTTTCGGCCGCCAGCCCGCCGGTGGCCGCCATCATTCTCGGGGCGCAGGCCGTGGTCTTCGCGATCGGCGCCGTCGGCGGCCCGCGCCGGCATCCCTACGGACGCATCTTCGCCACCGCCGTGGCGCCCCGGCTGGGGCCGGTCACGGAGCGCGAGCCGGTCGCGCCGCTGAAGTTCGCCCAACTCGTCGGCTTGATCTTCGCGGTCGTCGGCGCGGCGGGATTCGCCGCCGGCGCCTTCCTGGTCGGAGTCGTCGCCACCGCATTCGCGCTGGTCGCGGCCTTCCTGAACGCGGCATTCGGCATCTGCCTGGGCTGCCAGCTCTACCCGCTGGTCGCGCGCTTGCGACCGTCTACCTCCTAGCCTCCTGTTCATCAGCAGCAATCGAAAGGAATCCATCCATGGCACGCTCCGACGTCCTGGTCTCCGCGGACTGGGCCCAGAGCAATCTCGACGCCGAGAACGTCGTCTTCGTGGAAGTTGACGAGGACACCAGCGCGTACGACACCGGTCACATCCCCGGCGCGATCAGGCTGGACTGGCGCACCGATTTGCAGGACCCGGTCAAGCGTGACTTCGTCGACGCGCAGCAATTCTCCAAGCTGCTGTCCGACCGCGGCATCGCCAACGACGACACCGTGATCCTCTACGGCGGCAACAACAACTGGTTCGCCGCCTACGCCTACTGGTACTTCAAGCTGTACGGCCACGAGAAGGTCAAGCTGCTCGACGGCGGCCGCAAGAAGTGGGAGCTGGACAGGCGCCCGCTGTCCACCGACAAGGTCAACAGGCCGGCCACCTCGTACACCGCGGCCGCGCCGGACAACAGCATCCGGGCCTTCCGCGACGAGGTCATCGCGGCCATCAACGTCAAGAACCTCGTCGACGTGCGCTCCCCCGACGAGTTCTCAGGCAAGATCCTCGCCCCGGCGCACCTGCCCCAAGAACAGAGCCAGCGGCCGGGCCACGTCCCGGGCGCGATCAACGTCCCGTGGAGCAAGGCCGCCAACGAGGACGGCACCTTCAAGTCCGACGAGGAGCTGGCCAAGCTGTACGCCGACGCCGGCCTGGACGGCACCAAGGAAACCATCGCGTACTGCCGAATCGGGGAGCGCTCGTCGCACACCTGGTTCGTGCTGCAGGAATTACTCGGCCATCGGAATGTCAAGAACTACGACGGCAGTTGGACGGAATACGGCTCCCTGGTGGGTGCCCCGATCGAGTTGGGAAGCTGATATGTGCTCTGGACCCAAGCAAGGACTGACGTTGCCCGCCAGCGTCGATCTGGAGAAGGAAACGGTCATCACCGGACGGGTCGTGGACGGCGACGGGCAGGCGGTGGGTGGCGCGTTCGTCCGCCTGCTGGACTCGTCGGACGAGTTCACCGCCGAGGTGGTCGCGTCGGCCACCGGTGACTTCCGGTTCTTCGCCGCACCGGGGTCCTGGACCCTGCGCGCGCTGTCCCCCGTCGGCAACGGCGACGCCGTGGTGGCCCCGTCCGGTGCCGGCGTGCACGAGGTCGACGTCAAGATCGCCTGACGGACCGGCCGGTCCCCGGGGACTCCCGGGACGAATAGACTCGTTCCCGTGGTGCTCTTCTTCGAGATCATGCTGGTCGTCGCGGTCGTGGTCATCTCATGGTTCGCGCTGTACACCCTCTACCGGCTCATCACTGACGAGTCGTGACGTCCGAGGATCCTGACGGCCCAGTCGTTTCCGGCGGCTCGGGCGACCGCGCGGTCGCTGCCGCCGCCGAGCGCGCCAAGGTGACCGCGGCCCGCAACATCCCCGGCTTTGACGATCTGCCGGTGCCCGCCGACACCGCGAATCTGCGCGAAGGGGCGAACCTCAACGACGCGCTGCTGGCGCTGCTGCCGCTGGTCGGGGTGTGGCGCGGCGAGGGCGAGGGCCGCGGACCCGACGGCGATTACCGGTTCGGCCAGCAGATCGTGGTCTCCCACGACGGCGGCGACTATCTGAATTGGGAAGCGCGGTCCTGGCGGCTCGACGACAAGGGCGGGTACTCCGAACCCGGCCTGCGCGAGACGGGCTTCTGGCGCTTCGTCAGCGATCCCGACGACGACCCCACCGAGTCGCAGGCGATCGAGTTGCTGTTGGCCCATTCGGCCGGGTACATCGAGTTGTTCTACGGGCGGCCCCGCACGCAGTCGTCGTGGGAGCTGGTGACCGACGCGCTGGCCCGCAGCCGGTCGGGCCTGCTGGTCGGCGGGGCGAAGCGGCTCTACGGCATCGTCGAAGGCGGCGACCTGGCCTACGTCGAGGAGCGGGTGGACGCCGACGGCGGCCTGGTTCCCCATCTTTCGGCGCGGCTGTCGCGGTTCGCCGGGTAGTTCCATGCCGGGGTCCGGACATGGAGCGGCCCCCGAGCAAAGCTCCTGGTTGGACTGACCGGAAGCTCGGGGGCCGGGTGGCTACGGGGAATTCGCCAGCGCGCGTTGATCGCCGACTCTTCCGAGCCAATGCAGCTAGCGCGTAGCCACCTCACATGTCCATGAAGCTATCAATTTCGCGGACCACCTCCTTCCCTGTGTACGGCCGACCGTACCGGGTATTTCACCAGCCGACAACCGAATTCAGCGCTCAGCGATCACTGACGATGGCCGCGTCGACCAGTTCGGCGAATTCGGTGGCGATCGGGGATCGGAGCAGCCGGCGTCCGTCGAGCGTGTGCACCCGAGCCGCCAGGGTCATGCTCGATATCAGCCAGATCCCTTGGGCCGCAAGCAGGTCCGCGGCCCGCAGCGCGCGGTAGTCGCAGTCGTAGCCCTTGGCCCGGGCCACCTCGAAGAGCGCCTGTTGCGTGGTGCCCCGCAGGATGGGATACCAGGGCGGCGGTGTCAGCAGGCACGGATTCCCGTCTGCGCCCGGTTCGGCGGCGATCACCACCGTCGAGCGTGGGCCTTCCAGGATGTAGCCGTCGGAGCTGACGAAGATGACGTCGCCGGCGCCCTGCCGGGCGGCGTGCCGCAGCGCGGCCATGTTGACCGCGTACGAGAGCGTCTTGGCGCCGGCCAGCAGCCACGGCATCGCGTCGGCACCCCGGGCCGGCAGGCCGCGATCGAGCGTCATCGCGGAGAGCCCGTCGCGGCGAACCGCGGTCACCCGTTCCGGGACGGGGTTGACCATCACGTAGGCGGTCGGGGCGGAACCGCTCTCGCGGCCGCGGGTGTAGATCAAGCGCATGGCGCCTTCGTCGGAGGTGCCGGCGGCCCATCGCCGCGCGGCCCCCTCGATGGCATTCCGCCAGGCGGCGAGGTCCGGCTCGGGCAGGTCCATCATCTTGGCGGACTGCGTCAGGCGCTGCAGATGGGAGCCGACCAGGCAGGCACGGCCGTCGCGCACCAGCAGGGTCTCGAAGACGCCGTCGCCGCGAACGGCCGCCAGGTCGTCGGCGTGCAACAGCGGCGTCCCCGGCGGATGCGCCTCGCCGTCCAGCGTGACGATCACACCCGTCTGGTCGTCGGCCATGGAGGGTAAGCCTAGCCGCGAGCGTGCGGCCAGCCGCACGGTCGCACCCGAGCGTGCGGCTGGCCGCACACTCGGCCAGCGCCCCGTACGTAGAGTTGATTGCGTGAATCCCGTCCCCGCACCCGATCCCGGACCCGACGCCGGCGCGGTCTGGCATTACGGCGATCCGCTGGGCGAGCAGCGGGCCGCCGAGACCGATGCGGTGTTCGTCGACCGCTCGCACCGCGCCGTCCTCACCCTGACCGGTAAAGACCGGCAGACCTGGCTGCACAGCATCTCCACCCAGCACGTCGCCGAACTGCCCGACGGCGCGAGCACGCAAAACCTCAGCCTCGACGGTCAGGGCCGCGTCGAGGACCACTGGATTCAGACGGAGCTGGGTGGCACGACCTACCTGGACACCGAGCCGTGGCGGGGTGAGCCGCTGCTGCAATACCTGCGCAAGATGGTGTTCTGGTCCGAGGTCACCCCGAGCGGCGCGGACCTGGCCGTGTTGTCGCTGCGGGGCCCGCGGCTGGCCGACGGGGCGGTGCTCGACGCGCTGGGCACCGACGCTCTGCCGGGCGAGCTGACCGCGGTTCCGGTCGCCGGCGGCGGGTTTGCGCGTCGGATGCCCAGCGCCCCCGCCGGCCCGGTCGAACTGGACCTGCTGGTTCCGCGCGCCGACGCCGCCGACTGGCGGGACCGCCTGGCGCGGGCCGGCGTGCGCCCGGCCGGGGTATGGGCGTACGAGGCGCACCGGGTGGCGGCGCTGCGCCCGCGACTCGGCGTCGACACCGACGAACGCACGATCCCCCACGAGGTGGGGTGGATCGGTGCAGCCGTGCACCTGGACAAGGGCTGCTATCGCGGGCAGGAGACCGTCGCGCGGGTGCACAACCTAGGCAAACCGCCGCGGATGCTGGTGTTGTTGCACCTGGACGGATCGGTGGACCGGCCCGCCACGGGAGACGCGGTGCTCGCCGGTGGTCGCGCGGTCGGACGCCTCGGAACCGTGGTCGAGCACGTGGATCTGGGGCCGGTGGCGCTGGCGCTCGTCAAGCGCGGCGTGCCCGCGGACACCGAGCTGGCGACCGGCCCGCAGGGCGACGTCGCCGCGGCGATCGACGCCGATTCACTGCCCGCCACCGAACACGTCGGCGCGGGACGGCGAGCCGTTGAGCGGTTGCGGGGCGGTGCGGGATAATCGTCGATGAGGTCCGCCACAGCGGACAGGGGTCACCGACACCGGACCGTGAGGCACGGTAAACTGTCGGCAGGACAATAACGACACCAAGTAGATCGGAGCCGCCTACTTGTTAGGCCGCTCCGTTATTGCGCGAGGGGGTTCCCCCATGGGCCGCGGCCGGGCTAAGGCAAAGCAGACCAAGGTTGCACGAGAACTCAAATACAGTTCCCCGCAGACCGATTTCCAGCGGCTTCAGCAGGAGCTGTCGGGCACGTCCGCCGACGAACCCAGCGACGACGGCCAAGACGAATCTTGGGCCGACGCCGACGACTGGCGTCGCTGAACCTCTCCCCGCCACTGTGCCGATGCGCTGAGCATCGGCACAGTTTGTGTCAGAACCTCGGGTGCTGACCGACCAGCTTGGCCCGCGGCCCGTCTTTCCCGCCTTTGCCGACGGTGCCCAGCACCCAGCAGTTGAGGTGCCGCGCGGTCAACATGGCCAGCGCGCGGTCCTCGTCTTCGGGGGCGACGACGGCGATCATGCCGACGCCCATGTTGAAGGTTTTCTCCATCTCCTCGCGCGCGACGCGGCCACGCTGGGCGATCATGGCGAACACCGGTGCGGGCGTCCAGGTGCCGCGGTCGACCTCCGCGACCAGGCCCGGCGGGATGACGCGTTGCAGGTTGCCGGCCAGCCCGCCGCCGGTCACGTGGCAGAACGTCCGGACATGGGTTTCGGCCATCAGCGCCAGGCAGTCTTTGGCGTAGATGCGGGTCGGTTCCAGCAGTTCTTCGCCCAGGGTGCGGCCGAACTCCTCGACGTAACCGGCCAGGTTCATCCGGTCGATCTCGAGCAGGACGCTGCGGGCCAGCGAATACCCGTTGGAATGCAGCCCGGACGAGCCCATCGCGATGATCACGTCGCCGGGCTTGACGCGGTCGGAGCCCAGCACGTCGTCGGCCTCGACGACACCGACGCCGGTGGCCGAGATGTCGTAGTGGTCGGGTTCCATCAGGCCGGGGTGCTCGGCGGTTTCACCGCCCAGCAACGCACACCCCGCGCGCACACAGCCCTCGGCGATGCCGCTGACGATCGCGCTCAGCCGTTCCGGGACCGTCCGGCCGACCGCGATGTAATCCTGCAGGAACAGCGGCTCGGCGCCGCACACCACGAGATCGTCGACCACCATGGCGACCAGGTCGAGGCCGACGGTGTCGTGCTTGTCCATCGCCTGGGCGACCGCCAGCTTGGTGCCGACGCCGTCGGTGGAGGCCGCCAGGACCGGCTCGCGGTAGCCGCCGCGCAGCGCGAACAGCCCGGCGAAGCCGCCCAGCCCGCCGCGCACCTCGGGTCGGGTGGCCTTGGTGGCCAGCGGCTTGAACAGAGCGACGGCGCGCTCACCGGCTTCGATGTCCACCCCAGCGGACGCGTAGGTGATGCCCTGACCGCCCGGGTCTCGTCCGGGGCTTTTTCCAGGATCCGTCATCGCGATAAAGGCTACCGGGCGGCGCTTCGCGCCGGTATCACGCGTCGTTGGGGCACCGGGAGCGGCTTCGGTCAGCGGACGATCGGCACTTCATCGGGTGCCAGATCGTCGAGGCCGGATCCGCGCGCGGCGTTGGCGAGCATGTGCTCGATGACGTTCTTGCCCAGCGCGGATTCCTCGGGCAGTTCGATCGGGTATTTCCCGTCGAAGCAGGCGGTGCACAGCCGCGACGCCGGCTGCTCGGAGGCCGCCACCAGGCCCCGCAGCGAGATGTAGCCCAGCGTGTCGGCGCCGATGGCCTGGCGGACCGCCTCGAGCGACTCCTCTTTGTCCGCGACGGCGTTGGCGATCAACTCGGCGGGCGACGGGAAGTCGATGCCGTAGAAGCACGGCCACTTCACCGGCGGTGACGCGATGCGCACATGCACCTCGAGGGCGCCGGCCTCGCGCAGCATGCGCAACAGCGCCCGCTGGGTGTTCCCGCGCACGATCGAATCGTCGACGACGATGAGCCGCTTGCCGCGGATCACCTCTTTGAGGGGGTTGAGCTTCAGCCGGATGCCGAGCTGGCGGATGGTCTGCGACGGCTGGATGAACGTGCGCCCGACGTAGGCGTTCTTCATCAGGCCCTGCCCGTACGGGATGCCGGACTCCTGGGCGTAGCCGACGGCAGCCGGTGTGCCCGACTCCGGCACGCCGATCACCAGGTCGGCCTCCACCGGGCATTCCCGCGCCAGCCGGCGACCGATGTCGACCCGGGTGGCGTGGACCGACCGGCCGGCGATCGTGCTGTCGGGCCGCGCGAGGTAGACGTATTCGAAGACGCAGCCCTTGGGCTCCGGATTGGCGAACCTGGTGGAGCGCACGCCGTCGGCGTCGATGGCCAGCAGCTCGCCGGGCTCGATGTCGCGGACGAACGAGGCGCCGACGATGTCCAGCGCGGCGGTCTCGGACGCCACCACCCAGCCGCGGTCGAGCCGTCCGAGCGAAAGCGGCCGCACCCCATAGGGATCGCGGCACGCATACAACGTGTTTTCGTCCATGAAGGTCAGGCAGAACGCCCCGCGCACGGTCGGCAGCAGCTCCAGCGCCGCGCGTTCCAGGGTGGCGTCGGCCGCACCGTGGGCGAGCAGCGCGCCCAGGATGTCGGAGTCCGTCGTCGCCGGGGCGGGGCACCGGGTGCCCATCAGCCCCTCGTCACGGGCGCGCGCCGCGAGTTCCGCCGTGTTGACCAGATTTCCGTTGTGCCCCAACGCGACCCCGGTGCCGGCCGCGGTGTTGCGGAACACGGGCTGGGCGTTTTCCCACGTGGTGTCGCCCGTGGTGGAGTAGCGGCAGTGCCCGATGGCGACGTGACCTTGCATCGCGGCCAGCGTCTGCTCGTCGAACACCTGGCTGACCAGGCCGAGGTCCTTGAAGACCAGCACCTGGGATCCGTCGGCGACGGCGATGCCCGCGGCTTCCTGCCCGCGATGCTGCAGCGCGTACAGGCCGTAATAGGTGAGTTTGGCGACGTCCTCGCCCGGGGCCCAGACCCCGAACACGCCGCATTCTTCGCGGGGGGAGTTCAAGTCCTGCTCGGGTGCTTCTACTCCAGCGACGGTCACAGTTCGGCGGCTCCCTGGCGAACGATTGGTGACGTACGGGAGTCTACGGGCAGCACGGGCCCGGCGCCGAATCCGACGGGCGTGTTGAGCATCGAAAATCCCGATTCATAACTCTAAACCTGCAGTTCAGGGTTGTATTCAGCTGACACCGAACAGGGGCAACCAGTGGCCAATTTCACCCGCCCGGGAACCGGACAGCCGCAGCGCGCCGGCCGCTTTTGCGTCCTCGAGCGGCGAAAGCCCGGTGGCCAGCCGCAGCCAGGTCCGCGGATCGGTCTCCACCACGTTCGGGGGCGTGCCCCGGGTGTGCCGGGGCCCGGAGATGCACTGGACCGCGGCGAACGGCGGGATCCGGACCTCGACGCTGGCGCCCGGCGCCACCGCCGCCAGGGTGCGCGCGGTGAGCCGCACCGCGGCCGCCAGCGTGTTGCGGTCGGGCGCCGGCTGGGAATCGTCGCGCAGCCAGTCCAGGACGGCCAGCACCGCCTGCCGGGCCTGGGCCGCGTCGGCGCTTTGACGGGCGGGCATACCTCAGCGTTGCACGGCCACCGCGGCGATCGCACCGGCCTCGTTGATGGCCAGGTGCGTCAGCATCGGCGCGGCGAGGCTGCCGGAACGGTCGGCCAGCCACCCGAACAGCCAGCCCGCGACCCCGGTGACCAGCACGGTGCCCGCCACCGGCGCACCCGTCGCCCGCGCGTCCGGGATATGCGAGAGCCCAAAAGCGCTGGCCTGCAACAATCTTCCGCCGCGCCGACCGAAGGCGCGGGAGCCCACGGCGGTCAGCGCGGCGCGAAAGGCGGCCTCCTCGGCCCAGACGGTGCCGACGGGAATGTTCAGCAGCAGCCAAGCCGGCACGGAGACCGGCGGCTCGCGGGCCGCCATCGAGGCCCGCACCAAGGGCACCGCGGTCGTCGCGGCAATCGCGCCCCCCACGGCCGCCCCGGCCGCCGAGCCGAGCCGCATCCCCGCCCACAACCGCGGCGGGCCCAGGCCCAGCGGCGCGCGGGTCACCAGCACCAGCAGCGCACCCACACCCGCCTGCAGCGTCACCCGCCACAGCGGCGGCAGCCGCGGGCTGACGAAGCTCCAGCCGACCAGTGCCGCCGCCAGCGACAGCGCGCGCAGCCGGGCTACCCGAAGAATCGCGGCAGCACCGCCTCGGACGTCTCGCGCAGTTCCGCCAGCGAGACGGTGAACAGGCCCTGGACCTCGACGGCGTCGGAGGCCTGATCGACGACGCCGACGCGGGTCGCGGGCAGCCCGCGCGCCTCGCACATCGACCGGAATCGGCTCTCCTCGGTGCGGGGGACCGCCACCAACGCCCGGCCGGCCGACTCGGAGAACAACATCACGAACGGGTCGGCATCGTCGGGAAGCACAATGCGGCAACCGGTTTCACCCGCCAGCGCCGCTTCCACGATGGCCTGGGCGAGGCCGCCCTCGGACAGGTCGTGCGCCGCGGACACCAGCCCGTCGCGCGACGCCGACGCCAGCACCTCGGCCAGGAGCTTTTCGTGGGCCAGGTCCACCCTGGGAGGCAACCCGCCCAGGTGGTCGGCGGTCACCTGCGCCCACACCGAACCGTCGAACTCGTCGCGGGTATCGCCCAGCAGCAGCAGGGTTTCCCCGGGTTCGGTGCCCAGTCCGGTGGGAATGCGCCGCGCCACGTCGTCGATCACGCCGAGCACGCCCACCACCGGCGTGGGCAGGATGGCCGCCGATCCGGTCTGATTGTAAAAGCTCACGTTGCCGCCCGTCACCGGAATCCCAAGGGCCGCACAGCCATCGGCCAGCCCGCGCACCGCCTGCGAGAACTGCCACATCACCCCGGGGTCTTCGGGGGAACCGAAGTTGAGGCAGTTCGTCACCGCGACCGGGGTCGCGCCGGTGACGGCGACGTTGCGGTACGCCTCGGCCAGCGCGAGTTGCGCACCGGCGTAGGGGTCCAGCAGCGTGTAACGGCCCGACGCGTCGGTCGACACCGCGATGCCGCGGCCGGTCGACTCGTCGACGCGCAGCACGCCGCCGTCGGCATGCTCGGCCAGCACGGTGTTGCCGCGCACATAGCGGTCGTACTGCTCGGTGATGAACGCGCGACTGCACAGGTGCGGGCTGCCCAGCAGCGCAAGCAAAGTCGCGCGCAGCTCGTCGCCGGTGGCCGGCCGAGGCAGGCCCGTCGAACGGTCCGCGTTCAGGGCGTCCTGCGATTCGGGACGCGCGAGGGGCCGCTGATACACCGGCCCCTCGTGGGCCACGGTGCGCGGCGGCACGTCGACGACCGTCTCCCCGCGCCAGGTGATCCGCAACCGGTCGCCGTCGGTGACCTCGCCGATCACGATGGCCAGCACCTCCCACTTGCGGCACACCGCCATAAAGGCGTCCACGTTCTCCGGCGCCACTACGGCGCACATGCGCTCCTGGGACTCGCTGCAGAGCACTTCGGCCGGCGTCATCTCCTTTGCCCGCAGCGGTACGGAATCGAGTTGGACCGCCATCCCGCCGTCCCCGGCCGACGCCAATTCGGAAGTGGCGCAGGCTAATCCGGCTCCCCCGAGGTCCTGGATGCCGATCACCAGGCCGCCGGCGTACAGCTCCAGGCAGCACTCGATGAGCACCTTCTCCATGAACGGGTCGCCGACCTGAACCGAGGGCAGCTTCTTGCGCGAGTTCTCCGCGTCGAACGTGTCCGACGCCAGCACCGACACCCCGCCGATGCCGTCCAGCCCCGTGCGCGCGCCGAACAGGATGATCTTGTTGCCCGCACCCGACGCGAACGCCAAATGCAGGTCCTCCTGGCGCAGTACGCCGACGCACATCGCGTTGACCAACGGGTTGCCGGCGTAGCACGCGTCGAACACGGTCTCGCCACCGATGTTGGGCAGCCCCAGCGAGTTGCCGTAGCCGCCGATGCCGCGGACCACACCATCGACGACACGGCGGGTGTCCGGCGCGTCGGCGGCGCCGAACCGAAGCTGATCCATCACGGCAACAGGCCGCGCGCCCATGGCCATGATGTCGCGAACGATGCCGCCCACCCCGGTGGCCGCGCCCTGGTAGGGCTCGACGTAGGACGGGTGATTGTGCGATTCCACCTTGAAGGTGACGGCCCAGCCGTCGCCGATGTCGACGACCCCGGCGTTCTCGCCGATGCCGGCCAGCATGCCAGCGCGCATCTCGTCGGTGGTGGTCTCACCGAAGTAGCGCAGGTGCACCTTCGACGATTTGTACGAGCAGTGCTCGCTCCACATCACCGAGTACATCGCCAGCTCGGTGTCGGTGGGACGGCGGCCCAGGATCTCGCGGATCCGCTGGTACTCGTCGTCCTTGAGGCCGAGTTCGTGAAACGGTTGCGGCTGGTCGGGGGTGGTCGCGGCGTGTTCGACGGTGTCGATGACCTGGGTGCGCGCGGTTGTCACGGGAACAGTCTAGAGAGCTAGTCGCCGCGGAGCAGGCGGGCGCTTTCGGGGTCGGCGGGATAGAACAGCTCGACGGCGAGCTCGGCGAGGGTGACGTCGAGCGGGGTCCCGAACGTCGTCAGCGTCGTGAACATCGACACCCGTTGCCCGCCACCGGCATCGAGTTCGAACGGAACCAGCAGCGCGGCGTTGTCCGGCGGCGAGCTCCACGCCCGGGCGGCGGCCGCGACTCCCGGGTATTCGCGCACCTCCTCGTGGAGCGCCCGCAACACCGGGTCGCCGGTGAGCGCGATGGTGCGCCGCAGCTGGTGCAGCAGGTAGCCCGCCCAGTCGGGGAAATTGAGTGTCCGGGCGGCCAGCCCGTCGGGGTGCAGCGACAACCGGTAGACGTTGGGCGGCGGCCCGAGCAGGTCGTCGGGCAGGCCCGCGGTCAGGGCGGACGCCGCGGCGTTGGCCCCGACGATGTTCCAGCAGCGGTCGATGACGATGCCGGGGTAGGGGTCGTGGGCGTCCAGGAGACGCTGCACCGCGTCGCGCGCCGGGGACAGCGCGCCGTCCTCGAGCCGGCGCGACTGGTAGCGCGGGGCGAACCCGGCGGCCAGCAGCAGCGCGTTGCGTTCGCGCAGCGGAACGTCGAGGCCCTCGGCGAGGGCGAGCACCATCTCGGGGCTGGGCCGGGAGCGCCCGGTCTCGATGAAGCTCAGGTGGCGCGCCGACACCCCCACGCTCAGCGACAGGTCGAGCTGGCTGACCCGTCGACGCGTGCGCCATTCGCGCAGCAGGACACCGACCGTCGCGTTGCTCACGAAGCCACGGTAACCACGCACACGTACCCGTCGCGATGACCTCGGAGGTAATTGTGCCGCCGCACCGCACCCGCCCAGTCTTGGGACGACGCGCTCGATCGGAGCGCCTGAGTCAAGGAGGAACGATGACCGACGTCCAATCCGCCCCGAAGTTCAGCGCCGAGGTGTTCGCCGCGTATTGGGCCGCGCCCACCATGTCGCGCGGTTTCGACATCCTGGCCGACGACATCGTCGGCTACTGGCCGGGAGACCCCGAGCCGGTCCGGGGCATCGAGCCCTACACGGCGAAGATCGCCGAATTACTGCACGCCGCACCGGATTTGAAGCTCGAGGTCATCGACAGCGCCACCGTTCCCGGTGCGGCCGACGGCGAGGAGTTGGTGTTCTTGCACTACGTGGGTCGTGGCACCGGGCCGGACGGGCCGTTCCAGATCCGGGGGATCGACCGGGTGCGCACCCGTGACGGGATCGTGGTGGAGAACGTCATCCGCTACGAACCGGTTTTCGTGGGCTGAGCGCCGGGCTCGAGCTACTGCTTGACGACACAGAAGACGTTGCCCTCGGGGTCGGTCAGCACCACCCAGCGGAAGGTGTCGCCGAACTGGTGCCGGCCGACCTCGGTCGCCCCGGCGGCCGTCAGTCGCGCCACCTCGCCGTCGACGTCGGCCGCACCCAGGTCGAGGTGCACCCGGTTCTTCCCCGGGGTCGGATCGGGCACCTTCTGGAACCCGAGCCGCAACCCTTCGGGGAAGGTCACCGCGGTGAACTCGTCGGCGAGGATGACGTGTGTCTTGCCGCCGAACTGCTCGGCCCACCAGCCGGCCAGCCCGTCCGGATCGCCGCAGTCGAACGTCACCATTTCCACGTTTAGCGTCATGGCCGGATCGTAGGTCAGCGGGGCGACAGAAACGCTTGCAGCGCGGCGGAATAGGCCGCCACGTCGTGCGCGCCCATCAACTCGCGCGCGGAATGCATCGCCAGCTGCGGGGCGCCGACGTCGACGGTCGGGATGCCGGTCCGTGCGGAGGCCAGCGGCCCGATCGTCGAACCGCACGGCAGGTCGGCGCGGTGCTCGTAACGCTGCAACCCGACCCCGACCTGCCGGCAGGCCAGCTCGAAGGCCGCCGCGGTGCGGCCGTCGGTGGCGTACCGCAGATTCGGGTGCACCTTGAGCACCGGCCCGGCGTTGACCTCGATCAGGTGGCCGGGCTCGTGCCGCTCGGGGTAGTTCGGGTGGGTGGCGTGGGCCATGTCGGCCGAGGCCAGCAGCGATGCGGGCAGCCGGCGCAGGAAGTCCTCCCGGTTGCCGCCGGCGGCGAGCACGATCCGCTCGAGGACGGTGCTCAGCAGGTTGGACTGTGCGCCCCGGTCGGAGGTCGATCCGACCTCCTCGTGGTCGAAGAGGACCAGCACCGGCAGGAAGTCCCCCGGTTCGGCGGCCACTAACGCCTCCATGCCCGCGTAGCAGCTGGCCTGGTTATCCAGCCGGGGCGCGCTCAGCAGGCCGGCGTCGGCGCCGATCACCGCCGACGGCGTGAGGTCGTGTGTCATCAGGTCGGCGGACAGCACATCGGCGGCCGCGACCCCGGCGCGCTCGGCGACATAGTCGATGAACGAATCCCGTTGTTCCCCAACGCCCCAGACCGCGTTGACGTGTCGCTGCGGGTCCAGGGTCAGCGACTTGCGGTCCTCGGCCAGGTGGATCGCCAGCTGCGGCACCCGCAGGATTGGATCGTCGATGCGGACGAGCCGCTCGCCGACCCCGCCGCCCTGGCTGATCGACAGCCGACCGCTGATGCCGAGGTCGCGGTCCAGCCAGGAGTTCAGCCATGCGCCCCCGTACGGCTCGAGCGCCACCACCCGCCAGCCGGCGACCGACCGGTCCGGGTGCTGTTTGACCCGCAGGTTGGGGCTGTCGGTGTGCGCGCCGACGATCCGGAACGGCCCGTCGGGACCGTCCGAATTCCAGGCGACCAGCGATCCGGCCCGCACCACGAAATAGCGCCCCGGTCGGTCCGGCCAACGGTCGGTTTCGGCGACTTCGGCATAGCCCGCGTCGGACAGCCGGGCTGCCACCGTCGCGCAGGCGTGAAACGGCGACGGTGATGCGTCGATGAATTCGCAGAGGCCTGCGGCGCTGGCCGGCATGGTGACCATCATGGCTGTCGGCCTCGCCGTCGCCACGATAGGGTCGGCAGAGTGCCTCCGGTCCAACCCCAACCCATCCTGCAGCCGCTGACACCGGCTGCGATCTTCGTCGTGGTCACCATCGACGACGGTGGGGAGGCGGCGGTGCACGACGCGCTGTCGGGAATCTCCGGGCTGGTGCGCGCGATCGGATTCCGCGAGCCGCCGAAACGATTGTCGGCGATCGCCTCGATCGGCTCGGACGCATGGGACCGCCTGTTTTCCGGGCCGCGTCCCGCCGAACTGCATCCGTTCGTCGCGCTGAAGGGCCCGCGGCACACCGCCCCGGCCACACCCGGGGACCTGTTGTTCCACATCCGGGCCGAGAGCCTGGACGTCTGTTTCGAATTGGCCGACCGCATCCTGCGCTCGATGGCCGGCGCGGTCACCGTGGTCGACGAGGTGCACGGGTTCCGCTACTTCGACAACCGCGACCTACTCGGCTTCGTGGACGGCACGGAAAACCCCGACGGCCCAATCGCGGTCAGCTCCACCGCCATCGGCGACGAGGATCCCGACTTTGCCGGCTCGTGCTACGTGCACGTGCAGAAGTACGTGCACGACATGTCGTCGTGGAATTCGCTGTCGGTCACCGAGCAGGAACTGGTGATCGGCCGAACCAAGCTGGAGGACATCGAACTCGACGACTCCGACAAGCCCGACAACGCCCACATTTCCCTCAACGTCATCACGGACGACGACGGTACCGAGTTGAAGATCGTGCGGCACAACATGCCTTTCGGCGAGTTGGGCAGGGCCGAGTACGGCACGTACTTCATCGGGTATTCGCGGACGCCGACCGTCACCGAACAGATGCTGGAGAACATGTTCCTCGGCGACCCGCCCGGCAACACCGACCGCATCCTGGACTTCTCCACCGCGGTCACGGGCGGACTGTTCTTCTCCCCCACCGTCGACTTCCTCGACGACCCACCGCCTTTGCCGGCCCCGCTGATGACAGCGCGACCGGCCGCACCGGCATCTGATGACGGCTCACTCGCGATTGGCAGCCTGAAAGGAACCACTCGATGAACAACCTCTACCGCGACCTGGCACCCGTCACCGAAGTCGCCTGGGCGGAGATTGAATTGGAGGCCACCCGCACTTTCAAGCGCCATATCGCGGGCCGGCGCGTCGTCGACGTGAGCGAGCCCGGTGGACCGGTCACCGCGGCGATCAGCACCGGGCGGCTCCTGGACGTCGACGCGCCCACCGACGGCGTGGAGGCGCACCTGCGGGTCAGCAAACCGCTTGTCCGCCTGCGTGTTCCGTTCACCCTGTCACGCTACGAGATCGACAACGTCGAGCGCGGCGCGAACGACTCCGACTGGGACCCGGTCAAAGAGGCGGCCAAGAAGCTCGCGTTCGTCGAGGACCGTGCCATCTTCGAGGGCTACGCCGCCGGGTCCATCGAGGGCATCCGCAGTTGCAGCTCCAACCCGCCGCTGAAGCTGCCCGAGGATCCCCGCGACATGCCCGACGCGATTTCGCAGGCGTTGACCGGGCTTCGGCTGGCCGGCGTCGACGGCCCGTATTCAGTGCTGCTGGCCGCCGAGGTCTACACCAAGGTCAGTGAGACGACCGAGCACGGCTATCCCATCCGCGAGCACCTGAATCGCTTGGTCGACGGTGACATCATCTGGGCGCCCGCCATCGACGGCGCCTTCGTGCTGACCACCCGCGGCGGCGACTTCGATCTGCAGCTGGGCACCGACGTCGCGATCGGGTACCTCAGCCACGACGCCGACACCGTGCGGCTGTATCTGCAGGAGACCCTGACGTTCCTGTGCTACACCGCCGAAGCGTCGGTCTGCCTGGCCCCGTAGCGCTCAAAGATTCTGCGCGCCCGCCAAACTCAGACCAGCGGTTCACCGCCGTCCACCTTCAATGTCATACCGGTCATGAAGGTGTTGGTCATCGCGAACAGCGCGGCGCTTGCGACGTCTTCGGTGGTTCCGATGCGCCGCGTCGGGTTGCCGTCGGCGATGTGCTGGAAATACTCGCGCTTGCCGTCGTCGCCGAGCGAATCCCAGGCCCCGGTGTCGATGACTCCGGGCGAGATCGCGTTGACGCGCGTGGGGGCGAGTTCGACGGCAAGCCAGCGGGTGAGGAAGTCGACGGCGCCGTTGGTGATGCCGACCCCGAGATAGCCGACGTTGTGCTTGAACGCATGCACACCCGAGAACAGCACGAATGATCCGCCCGGTTTGATCTGCGGCGCAAAGTGTTTGGCCAGCATGGTGGGTCCGATGACCTTGGTGTCGAAAGAGAGCCGCAGCTTGTGCCGGTCCAGGTCGCGCAGCTTCCCACGGGCACGAGCCGAGGCGGTCGATACCACGTGGTCGACCTCGCCCAGCCTCCCGGCCAGCTCGGCGATCGACTCGTCGTCGGTGATGTCGACGGCCTCGGCGCTGATGTCACCGTCGCTGTAGGCGGCGGCCAGTTTGGCCCGATCCCGTCCGGCGACGACGACCCGCGCGCCTTCCGCCTGCGCGAGCATGGCGATGGCACGGGCGATCCCGCTCCCGCGCCCGACCACTACGACCGTTTTGTCCCGCAACGTGTCACCCACCGTGCGCGCGCTCCTCTTATAAAAATGGGATAGTCAGCCCAGAATATGCCGCTTGCGGCTCCAATGCCAACCCGTCCAGCCACCCGAGGCTGTTGCGTGACGCCGATTTTGGTGCATAATGGGTCATGTAACCCAAAAAAGGGAGGAAGCCATGCCGGCTGTTCATCATCGATACGCCACCGTCGACGGTCATCGGCTGTTCTTCCGCGAGGCCGGCGATCCGGCAGCGCCGGCGCTGGTGCTGTTGCATGGCTTTCCCACCAGCTCGTACATGTTCCGCCACCTGATTCCTGCGCTCGCCGATCGCTACCACGTGATCGCGCCCGACCACCTGGGCTTCGGCCTCTCGGACGCGCCGCCCGTGGACGCGTTCGACTACACATTCGAGGGGCTCACCGACCTGACCGCGGGTCTCCTGCGCGCGCTCGGCCTCGACCGATACGCCATCTACGTACAGGACTACGGCGCGCCGATCGGCTGGCGCCTGGCGCTGCGCGATCCCTCCGCCATCACCGCGATCATCACGCAGAACGGCAATGGCTACGAGGCGGGATTCGTCGAGGGCTTCTGGAAAGTGTTGTGGGCCTACCAAAATGAGCCGACGACCGACACCGAGGGCGCGGTGCGGCAGTTCCTCACGCTGGACGCCACCCGGTGGCAGTACGTCACCGGCGTCCCCGACGAGACCCTGGTCGACCCGGACTCCTGGTACCACGACTACGCGCTGATATCTCGTCCGGGCAACGACGAAGTGCAGCTGAAGTTGCTGCGCGACTACGCCACCAACGCACCGCTATATCCGCGCCTGCACGAGTACCTCCGCGCGTCACAGGTGCCGTTGTTGGCGGTGTGGGGCCGGGGCGACGAAATCTTCGGCCCGGCGGGCGCGCAAGCATTCGCCGACGACCTGCCCGATGCCGAGATCCACCTGCTCGACGGCGGACACTTCCTGCTCGAGTCCGCACTCGACGAAGTCGCCGAGCTGATCCGCGACTTCCTCACCAGGGTCCCCGTGGCCGCCTGACCGGTCCGCGGTCGGCACGGCCCATCAATGGGATGAATATCCCATAGTTCGCGCCGCCCGCGGGCTAGCCTGACGCGATGGCCGATGTTCAAGAGGAACAACGGTTGACCGCCAAGGGGCGCGCCACCCGCGACCGAATCGTGGAGGCGGCCGCCCAGCTGATCGTCACCGAGGGCCTGTCGGCGGCGAACATGGAGAACGTGCGCAGGGCCGCCTCGGTCAGCGGCTCTCAGCTCGCGCACTACTTCGCGGATAAGAGCGCGCTGATCCGCGCGGTCATCAAGCGCCAGATCGGCGTGGTTCTGGGCTTTCACCGCCAGCCGCGGCTCCACGGCCTGCAGTCGTTCGACGACTACGAGCGGTGGATCGACCTCAACATGCGCTACCTCCGACACATCGGATACTTCGGCACCCCCACCTACCACGCCCTGGCCGCGCAGTTGGCGAAGTCCGACGAAGCGACCCGCGAAACGCTGGGGGCCGGATATTGGCAGTGGGTCGAGCTGCTCGAAGAGTCCGTCCGGTGCATGAAGGACTGCGGTGTTCTAGTCGCGGATGCCGACCCGAGACGCATAGCGATGGTCATCGTCAGCGCCCATCAGGGGGGCGGCACCCTGGCCTTCACCTATCGAGCGGATTGGCCGCACGCCGACGCCGTTCGTTTCGCGGTCAACTATCTACGCATGTTCGCCGCCGATGCCGCCGAACGGGCTCCGCGCCCCGCTCGCCGTGCGCGGGGTCGCGCGGTACGACGAAAGGCCAACGACGACAACGCATCACCGCTTACTCGCAAGGGGCTGGCGACACGGGAGCGGATTGTCGAAGTCGCCGCGCGGCTGATGTTCGAGCGTGGCGTCGCCAACACCAGCATCGAACAGGTGCGGCGCCGCGCCGGGGTGGGCGGCTCGCAGATCTCCCACTACTTCAGCGACAAACGCGATCTGACCCGACACGTCATCGCCGCGCGCCGCGACGACGTACGGGAATTTCACACCCGACCGGCGTTGGGCGCGCTGGACAGCCTCGCAGCCCTGCAATCGTGGGCCGACGCCGTCGCGGCCGACGTCGACACCGTCTACCGCGTCGGCGGTTGCGTCTACGGCTCATTGGCGGGCGAGTTGATCGACGCCGACGACGAGGTGCACGACGACCTCTCCGCCGGTTACGACCAGTGGATCGAGCTCTTTCAGGCCGGCCTCACGGCGATGCGGCGCCGCGGAGATCTGCGGCCCGACGCCGACCCGCGACACCTCGCCGCGTCGCTGGTCCTCGCACACCAGGGCGGCGCGACGGTGACCTATGCCACCGGTGATCCGGAACCGATGCGGGCCGCCGTCAGTGCCGCCGTCGACTACGTGCGTTTCTTCGCACCCGCATCCCGCAAGACCCGCGGCAAGCGTAAAGCCTGACTGAGTCGTCACCTGCGCGCCCTGGACAGATTGGGTCTGGTGGCCCATAATAATGGGTTAGATGGCCCATTCAACAACTGCGGGCGGGCGGGGAATCATCGCGTCGGTTCGACGCTGAATGTCCATATCCGAAGGCCACCAACGGATTTCAGAAAGAGGAAGCAATGTCGGTAATCTCTTCACCCCAGTTGCCCACCGCACCGGCGGTGGTGCGGGAGCAGCCCGGCGGGGACACCATGCGCGCGATCATCCTCAAGGGGTTCGGCGGACTCGACAACCTCGTCTATACCGACATCCCCAAGCCACTGCCCAAAGGCGGCGAGGTCGTCATCGAAGTCAAGGGATTCGGGATCAACCACGCCGAGATCCACATGCGCCGCGGGGAATGGGCGGAAGCCGCCGAAGTCAGCGGCATCGAATGCGTCGGCATCGTCGATGCGTGCCCCGGGGGCGAGTTCCCGGTCGGCGCCAAGGTGGCGGCCCTGATGGGCGGACTTGGACGAACGATCAACGGCAGCTATGCCGAGTACACCCGCGTGCGCGCGGCGAACGTCACCCTGATCGATTCGGACCTGCCGTGGTCGCAGCTCGCTGCGCTCCCGGAAACGTACGCAACCGCTTGGACGTGCCTTTTCCGAAACCTCCAACTGACGGCGGGACAGACGCTGGTGATCCGCGGCGCGACGTCGGCGTTGGGCCAGGCGGCGCTCAAAATGGCCGTGGCCACCGGGGCGAACGTCATCGCCACCGCGCGCGGCCGCGAGCGATTTCCCATGCTGGAGAGGTTGGGCGCCGCCCGCGTCGAGCTGGAGCGCCGCGACCTCGCCGCCCATATCGCCGAGGCGAAGCGCATCGACGCAGTGCTCGATTTCGTCGGTAACAGCACCATCCTCGACTCGCTCGACATGCTGCGTCGCGGCGGTTCCGCATGTCTGGCGGGGTGGCTCGGCGGACTCGCACCCATCGGCGATTTCAACCCGCTCGCGCGGATGGCCAGCGGCGTGAACTTCACCTTCTTCGCCAGCCCAGTCTTTGGCAATCCCGGCTTCCCGGTGTCTGACGTGCCGCTGAGTGACATCGCACGGCAGGTGGCGGAGGGCAAACTCGACGCGACGCCGGCGCGCGTTTTTTCGTTCGACCAGATTCACGAAGCCCACCGGGTGGCTGAGTCCGGAGAAGCTGGCGGCAAGGTGGTGGTAGTGATGGACTGAGGCCGGATGTTCACCCACCAACCGAACGTGAAAGTTAGCCATGCCCATTACCAGGCCGTCCGTGCTCGTCTTCGACGTGAATGAGACGCTCGTTGATATCGATTCTCTGGCACCGCTTTTCGTGGAAAAGTTCGGCGACGAACGGGTGCTGCGCGACTGGTTCGGTCAGCTCGTCATGTACTCGATGACCGTCACGCTGGCGGGCAATTACGTGGACTTCTCCACGCTCGCGCAGGGCGTCCTGCGCATGCTCGGTGACATCCACGGCGTAGCCGTCACGGAAGACGACCTGCAAAGCCTCAAGAACGGCCTGCTGACGATGCCGGCGCACCCGGACGCGGCCGAGGGGCTCGCCACCCTGCGCGACAACGGATTTCGCCTGGTAACCCTGACCAACTCGCCGCCCAACCCGAACGGGCCGACGGCGCTGCAGAATTCGGGGCTGGCCGGTTTTTTCGAACACCAGTTGAGCGTCGACGCCTGCCACGCTTTCAAGCCCGCTCCGGTGGTGTACCGCCATGCGTGCGACACACTCGGGGTGGCACCCGCGGAATGCATGATGGTGGCCGCCCACGTCTGGGACACGCTCGGCGCCCAACACGTCGGCTTCAGCTCCGCTCTCATCACCCGACCCGGCAATCCACCGCTGCCGGTCGACGGGCTGCCGCAACCGAACATCGTCGTGGATGACCTCCGCCAGCTGGCCGAGCGGCTCATCGAGGGGAGGCGCTGACGTATGGCGGCGGTCATCGAACAGGACTACGACGTCGTCGTGCTCGGCGCCGGGCCGATCGGCCAGAATGCGGCGGAGCGTGCGCGGGCGGCGGGTCTCAGTGTCGGGGTGGTCGAGCGCGAGCTGGTCGGAGGCGAATGTTCGTATTGGGCCTGCGTGCCCAGTAAAGCGTTGCTGCGCCCCGTGATTGCCGTCGCGGACGCCCGAAGGGTCGATGGCGCGCGCGAGGCGGTCAACGGATCCATCAGCAGCGCGGGGGTCTTCGGCCGCCGCAACCGCTATGTCAGCGATTGGGACGACACGGGCCAGGCCGACTGGGTGAGGGGAATCGGTGCCACGTTGATTCGCGGCCATGGCCGGTTGGACGGTCCGCGCCGAGTCACCGTCACCGCCCCCGGCGGCGAGCGGCCGGTACTGACCGCGCGGCACGCGGTCGTCGTCTGCACCGGAAGCCGGCCCGCGCTCCCCGACCTGCCGGGCATCGCCGAGGCCAGACCGTGGACCAACCGTCAGGCCACCGACAGCAGCCATGTCCCGGAGCGACTCGCCGTCATCGGCGCCGGCGGCGTGGGCGTCGAAATGGCCACCGCCTGGCAAGGATTGGGCGCACAAGTGACCCTCCTCGCTCGCGGATCTGGCCTGTTGCCCCGCATGGAGCCATTCGTGGGTGAACTCATCGGCCGCGGGCTCGTCGACGCGGGCGTGGACGTCCGCGTGGGAAAATCGGTCCGCGCGCTGCGCCGGCGCGACGGCGCGCGAGTGGTCCTCGAATTAGGTGACGGATCCGAAGTGGAAGTCGACGAGGTGCTTTTCGCCACGGGCCGGACGCCGCTCACCGACGACATCGGCTTGGACACGGTGGGACTGACGCCGGGCAGCTGGCTCGACGTCGACGACACGTGCCGGGTACGGGCCGTCGAGGACGGCTGGCTCTATGCGGCGGGCGACGTCAATCACCGGGCCCTGCTGACCCATCAGGGCAAATACCAGGGACGCATCGCCGGTGCGGCGATCGGGGCCCGCGCCGCGGGAGCGCCGTTGGATACCGCGCCGTGGGGCGTGCACGCGACCACCGCCGACCACTACGCCGTGCCGCAGGCCTTCTTCACCGACCCGGAAGCCGCGGCCGTCGGGCTGACCGCGCGGCAGGCCGAGGAAGCCGGGTACCGCGTGCGCACGGCCGATGTGGAAATCGGCGACGTCGTGATGGGGGGCAACCTCTACGCCGACGGGTACACCGGTCGGGCCCGGATGGTGGTCGACCTGGATCGCGGCCACGTTCTGGGCGTCACACTGGTCGGCCCCGGGGTCACCGAGATGCTGCACTCGGCCACCATCGCCGTCGCCGGCCAGGTGCCCGTCGACCGGCTGTGGCACGCCGTGCCGTGCTTCCCGACGATCAGCGAAGTGTGGCTCAGGCTGCTCGAGGCCTATCGGGACGCGGCGGACGATAATTGACCCATGGCCACCGCAGACGGGTTTCACCCCGACTTCGACGACACGACCACCGAGGTGACGCGCCACCGCGTGCACCACATCAAGGCGGCGGACATCAGTCCCGACACCGCACAATCGGAAGGATTGCGCCGGTTCGCCGCCCTGTCCGGCAAGTCGGTCGGCGCCGAGAAGCTGTGGATGGGTGAGACACACGCCGCGCCGAGTTCCGCTTCGGACAACCATCATCACGGCGATTCGGAGACCGCGATCTACGTGCGAAGCGGCAATCCGGAGTTCGTCTTCCACGACGGCGTCCAAGAGGTGCGCATCGCGACCGCGCCCGGCGACTACGTCTTCATCCCGCCGTATCTGCCGCACCGGGAAGAGAATCCCGACCCGAACTGCCCCGCGGAAGTCGTGATCGCGCGCAGCACCCAAGAGGCCATCGTCATCAACCTGCCCGAGCTGTATCCGCTGAAAGACGCTCAGTAGATGGCGATTTCGATGAGGTTCCCGTCGACATCACGGCAGTAGTGCGAGGTCATCGGCCCCAGCGCCCCGATCTTCGTTACCGGCCCCGAGACGATGTCCACCCCGCACGCGGCGAGGTGGTCGCGAACGTCGTCCGGCGTCGCCTGCGTGACGAAGCACAGGTCCGCGGAGCCCGCAGCTTCGACGGACCCGGTCATCCAGTCCGGGTCGTCGGTAAGCGCCCCGACCGGTCGGAGGTTGATCTTCTGGTTCCCGAACGACACGGCGGTCCGCCGCGACGGTCCGAACGTCTCTCGCCTCATGCCCAGCACCCGCTCGTACCAGGAAGCCGTGGCCTCAACGTCGTTGCAGTTCAACACGATATGGTCGATACGTTCCACCGCGAAGCCCACCCTCGACCCTCCTCGTCGGTGCGCAGCTGCCCCACGCTCAGCCAATTCTCAACATTTTCTTCGGTCCCGGCTAGCTCGGCTCAAAGGATCCGCAAAGCCAAGGGCCTCACCATCGATCTCATGACTACCGAGCCGGTCTGCGCGAACCTGGTCGAACGCTATCTGTGCACGCGCGGCAGCCGGTATTTCCGGGGTCGGCACGACGGCGAGTTTTTCTACGTCGCGAACACCCGTCCGCGGCGGCTGCACGTCCACCTCGAGGTCTGCCCGACGCAGGGCGACGTGCTGATCGTTCGCGTGACGCCCGCGTGCTTCTTTCCCGCCGCCGACCGTCCCTGGCTGATGCACTTCGCCGACACCTGGAACGCGCAGGACCGTGAGGTCATCGCGGTCGTCCACGGCTCGTCCGACCCGCAGCGCATCGGAGTGGTGGCGCGCAGGTCGCAATGGATCCGCAAGGGCGTCGCCTTCGAGGACTTCGCCGCCTTCGTCGACGCCGCCATCGCGGACGCGATCGACCTCTTCGGGCAGTTGGCCCCCGTCGTCGAGTTACCGCCGACGGCGCCCCCGTTGCTGTGTGACGCCGGCTGAGGGGTGGTGCCGAACGTAGCGCCACGGCGAAATTGTGGGCGGTATTTCGCGGCGGCGTTACGTTCGGCGCCTAGGTTTAGGGCACACGTCACATCGGCAATCCGTAGCGAGTGACAGGTAGGCAACGGCGGGCGGTCCAGAACCGCGAAACCGCCAAATGGGACCCGGACTTCACGCGAGGGGTCGCCCAAGCCCTCGGGCCCCTCGTCAAGCGGTGGTACCGCGCCGAGGTGCGAAATCTCGAGAACATCCCGTCGACCGGTGGGGCGCTCGTGGTGTCCAATCACTCCGGCGGCATGTTCACGCCGGACGTGTTCATCTTCTCGCCGGCGTTCTACGACAAGTTCGGCTACGAACGCCCCGTGTACACCCTGGCCCATTACGGCCTGTTCATAGGCCCCCTGGACGGCTGGCTGCGCCGCCTCGGCGTCATCGAGGCGAATCGGGAAAACGCCGCGGCGGCGCTGCACTCGGGCGCGATCGTGTTGGTTTTTCCGGGCGGGGACTACGACGCCTACAGGCCCACCTTCAACGCGAACATCGTCGACTTCGACGGGCGCACCGGATACGTACGGACCGCCATCGAAGCCGGGGTGCCGATCGTGCCGACCGTGTCCATCGGCGGCCAGGAGACCCAGCTGTTTTTGACCCGCGGAAACTGGATGGCGCGCACGTTGCGGCTCACCAAGGCCCGGATGAACATCCTGCCGGTCAGCTTCGGCCTCCCATTCGGCCTGAGCGTGGTCTTTCCGCCCAACGTGCCGCTGCCGGCCAAGATCGTCACCGAGGTGCTCGAACCCATCGACGTCACCGCACGCTTTGGCGAGAATCCCGACGTCGACGAGGTTGACATGCACGTGCGCGCGGTGATGGAGGCCACGCTGCAACGGCTTGCGGACCAGCGCCGTTTCCCGGTTCTGGGCTGAATTGCGCTGTGCGGCGGGGGTTTACGGCTAGGCGGCGAGCACGGCGTCCAACGCCGAATAGAACAGGCCGAGGCCGTCGTCGGAGGGCCCCGTCAGCGCCTCGATGGCGTGCTCGGGATGCGGCATCAGCCCTACGACGCGACCGTTGGCGGAGCTGATGCCGGCGATGTCGCGCTGCGAGCCGTTGGGGTTGTCGTGGTAGCGGAAGACCACCCGGCCCTCGCCCTCCAGCTCGTCGAGCACGTTGGCGGGCGCGACATAGCGGCCCTCGCCCGACTTCAGCGGCACCAGCAGGTCCGCGCCGGGCTCGAAACGCGAGGTCCACGCCGTCGACGTCGACGCCACCCGCAGCCACACGTCGCGGCACACGAAGTGCAGACCCGCGTTGCGAGTCAGAGCCCCGGGCAGCAGCCCGGCCTCGCAGATCACCTGAAAACCGTTGCAAATTCCCAATACCGGCATTCCGCGGCCCGCGGCGTCGACCACTTCGGCCATCACCGGGGCGAACCTGGCGATCGCGCCGGCGCGCAGGTAGTCACCGTAGGAAAAGCCGCCGGGAACCACCACGGCGTCGACCCCCTTCAGGTCGGCGTCGGCGTGCCACAGAGCGACCGCCTCAGCGCCGACGCGCCGCGCCGCGCGGGCGGCGTCCACGTCGTCAAGCGTCCCGGGAAAGGTGATGACGCCGATCCGCGCCGTCACTGCGGCTCCCGGCTGATCGTCCAGTCCTCGATCACGGTGTTGGCCAACAGCGATTCGGCGATCTCGGCGAGCTCGGCGTCGCCGATCGTGTCGTCGACCTCGAGCTCAAACCTCTTGCCCTGCCTCACATCCGAGATCCCCGGGTGGCCGAGCCGACCCAGCGCGCCGACAATTGCCTGACCCTGCGGGTCCAGAATCTCCGCTTTGGGCATCACATGAACGACCACCCGGCTCACCGGCGCTCCTCCTCAGGGCTCATCTCGGCACCCAACTCTACCGGCGAGCCGTGCCGACGGCCGATCACGGGCACGAGGCGATATAGGCGTCGCACAGCGGCGCGATCATGGAATTCAGTACCGGGTCGTCGGCCATCGCCGGCCAGGACACCTGCGGCGGCCCCTGCGACCACAGCGTGAGCTCGCTGACCGTGCTGCTAGCCACGTGGGCCACCAGGTAGGTGTGCATGACCACCGGGCCGCTGACGACCGCGGCCATCCGGTTCGGCTCGTCGCTGGTGATCGACGGCGACTGCGCCGGGGCCCGTTGCTGGCAGCCGCGCAGGGCGGCGACCGCGTTGCTGAACACCGACGCCGCCGTCGGGCCGCCGCGGGCCGTGTCACCGCGCCAGTGCAGGATCTCGGCCTGCAACTGCCACTGGCCGTCCGGGTGGGTGATCGTGACGCGCGCCGCGACCGCCGAAGCGCGGGCGTCCTGCGGCGCCTCCGGTGCGCCACACAGGTCCTCGAACCGAAACCTCGCCGTTCCGGTGCCCGTCAACGGAACCGACGAACCGGCCAGCGCCGGCCAGTTGTACACCGAGTCCAGCGGCACCGCACGCTGCTGGATCCAGGCGCTGTTCGGGATCTGGTCGCAGGTGGTCGGGCACGTCTCCGGGTCTGCATGGGCGGGTACCGCGACGATCAGAGTCACCACGAAGCCGCCGACAGCAACCATCGCCGCCAGGATCACCCGCATCGGCATCACCCCCGTCAGGGCACAATCGTAAATATGCAACTTACGCACTTCGGCCATTCCTGCCTACTTGCCGAGTTCGACAACACGCGTTTGCTTTTTGATCCCGGAACCTTCGCGCACGGTTTCGAGGGAATCACCGGTCTCTCGGCCATCCTGATCACCCACCAGCACCCCGACCACGTCGACGTGACCCGGTTGCCCGCGCTGCTCGAGGGCAACCCCGATGCGGCGCTCTACGCCGATCCGCAAACCACCGAGCAGCTGGGCACGCCCTGCCGGGCGGTACACGTCGGCGACGAGCTACAGATCGGGGAGCTGACCGTCCGCGCCGTCGGCGGTCGACACGCCGTGATCCATCCGGAAATCCCTGTGATAGAGAATATTTCGTTTCTGGTCGGCGACGGCGGCCATGCGGCGCGACTGATGCACCCCGGTGACGCGCTGTTCGTGCCCGACGAGCCGGTGGACGTGCTGGCCGCGCCGGCGGCGGCACCATGGATGAAGATCGCCGAGGCCGTCGACTACCTGCGCGCGGTGGCGCCGGCGCGGGCCGTGCCCATTCATCAGGGGATCATCGCCCCGGACGCGCGGGGCATCTACTACGGCCGGCTCACCGAGATGACCACCACCGACTTCCAGGTGCTGCCCGAAGAGAGCGCGGTCACCTTCTAGGGGCGAGCAGACGCAGAATCGCACGATTTCAGGCGAATCAGTGCGATTCTGCGTCTGGTGGCCGGGCAGGCCCGGCGAACACCACCGGCGGATTACGAAATGTCGTCGGACGCGCCGCGGCCGGCGGCGCGCCCGGAGAAGATGCACCCGCCCAGAAACGTGCCCTCCAACGCCCGGTAGCCGTGCACGCCGCCGCCGCCGAATCCGGCCACCTCGCCGGCGGCGTACAGCCCGGTTAGCGGGGTGCCGTCGGCCGTCAGCACCCGCCCGGCCAGGTCGGTCTCGATGCCGCCCAACGTCTTTCGGGTCAGGATGTGCAGCTTGACGGCGATCAGCGGCCCGGCCTTCGGATCTGTCAGGCGGTGCGGCGCCACCACGCGGCCCAGCCGGTCGCCAAGGTAGTCGCGCGCGGCGCGGATCGCGGTGATCTGGCCGTCCTTGCTGAACCGGTTGGCCACCTCGCGGTCCCGGGCGGTCACCTCGGCCTCCACCGTGGCGTAGTCCAGGGGTTCCACGTCAGGCAGCTTGTTCATCGCGGTCACCAGCTCGCGTAGCGAGTCCGCGCTGATGAAGTCCGCGCCCCGGTCGATGAAGGCCCGCACCGGTGCCGGGGGTCCGGAGCTGGCCCGGTTGCGCAGCAACTCGCGCACGCTCTGTCGGGTCAGGTCGGGGTTCTGCTCCTGGCCGGAGAGGGCGAACTCCTTTTCAATGATCTTGGCGTTCAACACAAACCAGGTGTAGTCGTGTCCGGACTTGGTGATGTGCTCGAGCGTTCCGAGGGTGTCGAATCCGGGATATAGCGGCACCGGCAACCGCTTGCCGGACGCGTCCAGCCATAGCGACGAGGGGCCCGGGATGATGCGGATGCCGTGCAGCGGCCAGATCGGGTCGTAGTTGGTGATGCCCTCGGTGTAGTGCCACATCCGGTCGGGGTTGATCACCCGCGCGCCGGCCCGCTGGGAGATGCCGATCATCCTGCCGTCGACGTGCGCCGGCACGCCGCTGAGCAGCTGCTCGGGGACGCGGCCCATCCGCGCCGGCCAGTTCTTGCGCACCAGCTCGTGATTTCCGCCGATGCCGCCGCTGGTGACGATCACCGCGGACGCCCGGAATTCGAATTGCCCCACCGCTTTTCGCGACGACGGCACGCCGCGCGCCGTGGCCGAGGGCTCCAGCACGGTGCCACGGACGCCGGTCACCGCGTCACCCTCGACGATCAGCTCGTCGACCTGGTGTCGGTGGGCAAAGCGCACCGACGAGCGGTCCCGCAGCCGGCGCGCGAAAATCTCGACCAGCGCCGGCCCAGTGCCCCAGGTGATATGGAAGCGGGGCACCGAATTGCCATGCCCCTGTGCCCCGTACCCGCCCCGCTCGGCCCAGCCCACCAACGGAAAGATCTTCAGCCCCCGGCCGCGCAGCCAGCTGCGTTTCTCCCCAGCGGCGAAATCGACGTAGGCGTGCGCCCATTGGCGTGGCCAGTAGTCCTCGGGCCGGTCGAACGCCGCGGTGCCGAGCCAATCCTGCAGGGCCAATTCGTGGCTGTCGCGGATGCCCAGGCGGCGCTGCTCCGGGCTGTCGACGAAGAACAGGCCGCCGAACGACCAGAAGGCCTGGCCACCCAGATTGGCGCTGTTCTCCTGCTCGAGGATCAGCACCCGCAGGCCGCGCTCCACCAACTCGCAGGCGGCCACCAGACCCGAAAGACCGGCACCGACGATGATCGCGTCAGCGGCGAACCCCGCCGAAGAATCGCTCATGTCCGAACAGGGTAATGCGCCCGTCCGGAGAGCTGACCGGACGCTGGGTCAGGCCGCGTCGAGGACGGCCCGGTCCGACCGCCACCGGTAAACCGTCGGGGTGCAGCCGTGCATCGACGCCAGGTCGACGGCGTCCAGCATCGCCTGCAGCGGCCCGGGCTTGCGCAACTGGTGCGCGGCGACCGCGACCCGCACGATGCCGCCGCGGCGCGCTATCCGCTCCGCGGACAGCACGACCATGCGGCACCACCACGGCTCGGTCAGGAAGCCCTCGCCGATGCCCAGCACCCGGGTGCGTTCGGTGCTGTGCCGGACCAGGTCGGTGATCCCGTGCAGATCGGCGAGCAGCCGAAATCCGTTCTGCGGCAATGCCTTGACCACGCCCGGGGAGACCACCCAGCCCGGCGCCGCGAAGAGCCGGGTGCGCAGCCCGAGGTGTTCGAGCACCCGGTCGGCGCCCATCAGTCGGAGGTTGGCCTCGTGCGCGCGCAGCACCGCGAATTCGCCGCGCCGCTTCTTGGTTGCGGGGTCGTCGTAGCCGTGCAGCACGATGGCGTCGCCGCCGGCCCGACGGGCGGTCAGCCACTCCACGGTGCGCGGGTCGCGGTCGAGCCGGTAGTCGCCCTTGAGCCGGGGAGCTACCAGCAACGAAACCGGCACCTTGCGGGCATCCATTTGCGCGCAGAACGCCTCGACGTCGCCCAGGGTACGTTCACCGATCCCCGAGACCGAGACGATCAATTTTCCAGACACACCTGCAGTTTGACGATTCCAGGTGTCGGGATGGTGAAGGACACGCAGACGGCAGGCGTATATCGGCCCAGGCCGCGAAGCCCGTCGAGGATGGCCCAGGGCGGGAAAACACCGCGAACGAGCCGCCCCCGCCGGGCCCCGACAGCAAACGCGTTCCGGCCCCTCTCCGTGGATCGATTCGATATGCTAAGCAACGTCATGGACAGCTCGCCGCCCACCGCTCCCCCCCAGCATCCGGGCGCCCATGTCTACCCGGACAAGCTGGACGCCAGGCTGTTCCGAGTCTCCGGGGTATGCCTGCTCGCCACGGTCATGGCGATCCTGGACGTCACCGTCGTCGCGGTCGCGCAACGCACCTTCATCGACCAGTTCGGCTCTTCTCAGGCCGTCGTCGCCTGGACGATGACCGGCTACACGCTGGCGCTGGCGACCGTGATTCCGTTGACCGGCTGGGCTGCCGACCGATTCGGCACCAAACGGCTTTTCATGGGATCGGTGGTGGCGTTCGCGCTGGGCTCGCTGCTGTGCGCGGTGGCGTCAACGATCGTGCAGCTCATCGTGTTTCGCGTGGTGCAGGGTATCGGTGGCGGCATGCTGATGCCGCTGGGATTCGTGATCATGACCCGCGAGGCGGGTCCCCGGCGCCTGGGCCGGCTGATGTCGATCCTGAGCATCCCCATGCTGCTCGCGCCGATCGGTGGGCCGATCCTGGGCGGTTGGCTCATCGACACCTCCAGCTGGAGGTGGATCTTCCTGATCAACCTGCCGATCGGGCTCCTGACGCTGATTCTGGCGGCGATCGTGTTTCCCGGGGATCACCCGTCGCGCTCGGAGACCTTCGACGTTGTCGGCGCGCTGCTGCTGTCACCCGGGCTGGCGACGTTCCTGTTCGCGGTGTCGTCCGTCCCGCGTTGCGGGACGGTGGCCGATCGTCGCGTCCTGATACCGGCGACCGTCGGCCTCGCGTTGATCGCCGCGTTCGTCGTGCATGCGCGGCGCCGTCTGGACCATCCGTTGATCGACCTGCGGCTGTTCCAAAACAAGGTGATCAGCCAGGCCAATGTGACGATGCTGCTGTTCGCCGCCGCCTTTTTCGGCGCGGGCCTGCTGCTGCCGAGTTACTTCCAGCAGGTGCTGCACCAAACGCCGATGCAGGCCGGCGTGCACCTGATCCCGCAGGGCCTGGGCGCCATGCTGACCATGCGGCTGACCGGCCCACTGGTGGACAGGCAGGGCCCGGGCAAGATCGTGCTGATCGGCATCGCGCTGATAACGGCCGGAATGGGCGCCTTCGCGTTCGGGGTGGCCCGGCAGGCGGGCTACCTGCCCACGCTGCTGGTGGCCCTGGCGATCATGGGCCTGGGCATGGGTTGCACCATGATGCCGCTCTCCGTCGCGTCGGTGCAGGCGCTCTCACCGCACCAGATCGCCCGCGGCACAACGCTGATGAGCGTCAGCAATCAGGTGGGCGGTTCCATGGGAACCGCGTTGATGTCGATGATCCTCACCAACCAGTCCAACCGCAGCGAGAACATCTCCGCGGCAAACAAACTCGCGGCCCTCCAACAGAAGGCGGAGGCCGCCGGGGCGCCGGTCGACCCGGCCGCGATACCCCGGCAGGCGCTCGCGCCCGGCTTCGCCGGCAACGTGCTGCACGACCTTTCGCATGCGTACACAACGGTATTCGTGATCGCGGCCGTGTTGGTGACGCTGACGGTGATCCCGGCGATGTTCCTGCCGAAGCAGCCCGCGATCGAGACGGCCGGCGAGGATTAGCCGTCGAACAGCATGGTCGCGATCCGCATCACGGTGTCCATCGGATCGGCCTTTTTGATCGCAGCGTTGACGGCCTCGTTGAGCCACAGCGTCGAAAACCCGTGCACCAGTGACCAGGCCGCCAATTGGGCGGCGGCGGGATCGGCCTGCGCGTTGGGATCCCGCAGCGTCGCGACCCCGCGGGACAGCTCGGCCCCGGCGGCGGCCTCGGCCGCGGCCAGTTCGGCGTCCAAGGGGTCCAGGAGCGACCTGTTGAACATCACCTGATAGTGGCCGGGATGCTCGAGGGCGAACCGCACGTAGGCCAGGGCGGCGTCGGTGAAGCGGCCGCGGGCCTCGGCCAGCGCCCCGGTCAGCAGCCGGAAACCCTCGGTGGCCAGCGCGGTGAACAACCCGCGCCGATCGGTGAAGTGGTGAGCGGGCGCGGCGTGCGAGACGCCGGCGCTGCGGGCCAACTCCCGCAGCGAGATCCCGTCGGCGCCGCGCTCGGCCACCAGGCGCGCGGCCTCAGCGAGGATCACCGCGCGCAGGTCGCCGTGGTGGTAATTGGGCCGGGTCACGGGGCCAGAATACCGACCGAACTTGACGGTGACTAGATCGCCGCCTATCGTGAGTGTTGGAATCTTGTCACTGTCTAGATTGGGATGATTCAGATGGCCCCGTTGATCACGCTGCTGTTCAGCACCATCGCCGCCCGGAGCATCGGCTGGCTCGGCGTGGCCTACGTCAACAACTGGACGGCCGCGCTCGCCGTCGGCCTCGCGGCGATGTTCCTGCTGACCGGACTCGCGCACTTCGCGCCGCCGCTGCGGCGCGACCTCATCGCGATCGTGCCGCCGCGCCTGCCCGCGCCCGGCTACCTGGTCACCATCACCGGCCTGCTGGAGCTGGCGGGGGCCGCGGGTTTGCTCGTTCCGGCGACCCGGGTGGCGGCCGCCGCCTGCCTCGCGGTGCTGATGCTGGCCATGTTCCCGGCAAACGTCTATGCCTCCCGGATGCCCGATCCGCCCAAGTCGATGACGACCCGGCTACCCCTGCGGGCCGCCATGCAGGTCGTCTTCCTGGCCGCCGCCGTAGCGGTCGCGGTCGGCAGCGGCTAGCAGCCACGCGTACTGGAACGCGGTTTCCTGCCAGGCCTTGTAGCGGCCGCTGACGCCGCCGTGCCCCGCGTTCATCTGGGTCTTCAACAGGATCGGGTTGCCGTCGGTGTTGGCGTGGCGCAGCGCCGCGACCCACTTCGCCGGCTCGACGTAGTAGACCCGGGTGTCGTTCAACGACGTCATCGCCAGGATGGCCGGATACCGTCTGGCCTCGACGTTCTCATAGGGCGAATACGACTTCATGTACGAGTAAACATCGCTGTCGCTCAGCGGGTTTCCCCATTCATCCCATTCGGTGACGGTCAGCGGCAAGGAGGGATCGAGGATGGTGGTCAGCGGGTCGACGAAGGGGACCTGCGCGAGGATGCCGGCGAAGAGGTCCGGCGCCAGGTTGGCCACCGCACCCATCAACAGGCCGCCCGCGCTGCCCCCGAGCGCGACCAGCTGCTGCGGCCGGGTCAGTCCCGAGTCCACCAAATGCCTTGCCACGGCCACGAAGTCGGTGAAGGTGTTCTTCTTCTCCAAAAGCTTGCCGTGCTCGTACCACAGCCGGCCCATCTCCCCGCCGCCGCGGACGTGGGCGATGGCGAACACCATGCCCCGGTCCAGCAGCGACAGGCGGGCGATGGAAAAGCTTGGGTCGGTGCATATCTCGTAGGCGCCGTAACCGTAGAGCAGGGCCGGCGCGGGAAATTCGAGGCCGGCGCGGTGCACGATCGACACCGGGATCCGGGTCCCGTCGTCCGCCCGCGCCCAGTCCCGCCGCTCCACGTAGTCGGCGGGCCGGTAGCCGCCGAGGACGGGTTGCTCACGCAGCAACGTGCGCTCGCCGGTGGCGAGGTCGATGTCGTACACCTGCACCGGGGTGACCAAGGACCCCGCTCGGATCCGCAGCTTGGGCGAGTCCCAGGTCGGATTGCCACCCAGCCCGCTCGACATCAGCTCCGAGTCGAAGGTGATTTCCTCGGGCTCCCCGTATTGTCCGTCGGAACCGATGGGCCACAGTTGAATTCGGGGCAACGCCTCGCGGCGGTAGCTGACCACCAGATGGCGGGCGAAGGCATCCAGTCCGTCGAGCCGGACGTCGTCGCGGTGCGGGATCAGGGTGCGCTGCCGCGTCGGATCGCTGACCGGCGCCTCCGTGAGCGCGAAGTTCACCGCGCCGTCGTTGTGCAGGATCAGGAATCGGTCCTGTCCGCCGACCACCGCGTGTTCGACCGAATATTCCACGCCCTCGCGCCGCGGCAGCACGACGGTGAACGGTGCCCGCGGGTCGGCGGAATCGGCGTAGTGGATCTCGGAGGTGATCGACGATCCCGCGGCGATGAACACGTACTTCTCGCTCCGGGTGAGCCCGACACCGAGCCAATACCGTTCGTCGGCCTCGTGATACACCAGCTCCGACGGCTTGCCTGCGCCGAGCCGGTAGCGCCAGACCTTGTCGGGGCGATGAGCCGGGTCCAGGGTCAGGTAGTACACCGTGCGGTTGTCGGCCGCCCAGGTCGCCCCCGCCGCGATGTCGGCGATCTCGTCGGGGTATTGCTCGCCGGTGCGTAAGTCCCTGAACCGCAAGGTATAACGCTCATCGCCGACGGTATCGACGGAGTACGCCAGCAGATTGCCGTCCAGGCTGACCATCGCGGCGCCCAGGGCGAAGAATTCGTGGCCCTCGGCTTCCACGTTCGAGTCGAGAAGCACCTGCTCGCCGGGGATTTCGGTGTTCTCGTCCAGGACCGGCGGATCCCAGTCATCGGGATCGGCGACCGGGCAACGGCACTGGACTCGGTACTGCTTTCCCTCGAAGGTGCGCGCGTAGTACCACCAGTCGCCCTGCCGGGTCGGCACCGACAGATCGGTCTCCTTGGTGCGCGACTTGATCTCATCGAAGATCTTCTGCCGCAACGGTTCCAGGTGCGCCGTCATCGCATCGACGTAGTCGTTCTCGGCCTCCAGGTAGCCGATGACCTCGGGGTCGGCCTTGTCGCGCAACCACTCGTACGGATCGATGAAGACATCGCCATGGAATTCCCGCCGGGTCTCCACCCGCTTCGCGACGGGCGGCGTGGGCGCGTCCAGTGCGGCGTCCGTCATGCGCCCGGGCCGATCCAGGCGCCGAAACTCAGGCCCGAAATGCGCTCGTAAGCCTCGATGTAACGGCTCCGGGTGGCGTCGATGATGTCATCGGGAAGCGGCGGCGGGGGCTGGGACCCGTGACGATCCCAACCGGACTCGGGGCTGGTCAGCCAGTTGCGGACGAACTGCTTGTCGAAACTGGTCTGGACCACACCGGCGCGGTAGTCGCGGGCCGGCCAGTACCGCGAGGAATCCGGGGTGAAGATCTCGTCGGCCAGCAGCAGGTTGCCGTCGCGGTCGGTGCCGAATTCGAACTTGGTGTCGGCGATGATGATTCCCCTCGTGAGCGCGTGATCGGCGGCCTGAATGTAGATCTGCAGCGTGCGGTCGCGCAGCTGGTTGGCCCGCACCCCGCCCACCAGCTCGATCACCCGGGCGAACGAAATGTTCTCGTCGTGGTCCCCCAGCGCCGCCTTCGTCGCCGGGGTGAACAGCGGGTTCGCGAACTTGCTGGCCTCCACCAGGCCCGGCGGCAGCGCAATGCCGCAGACCTTGCCGGTCGCCTGATAGTCCAGCAGCCCCGAGCCGGTCAGGTATCCGCGGGCCACGCACTCCACCGGAAGCATCTCCAGCCGGCGCACCACCAGCGCGCGGCCCAGCACCTCGTCGGGGATGCGCGGGTCGTCGGGCGGCCCGGCCAGGTGGTTGGGGGCTTGGGCAAGCTCCGAGACGAGCCCGAAGAAGAAGACGCTCATCGCGGTCAGGATGCGTCCCTTGTCCGGGATCGTGCTGTCGAGGACGTAGTCGTACGCGGAGATCCGGTCGCTCGCCACCAGCAGCAGGTGCTCGTCGTCGACGCGGTAAATCTCGCGGACCTTGCCGCTGGCCAGATGCTCGTACTCGGACAGTGCAGGGCGCATCGAGCCAGCCTATCGGGCGCCGTGTGGCCGGCCCTGTGCTGGTATTGCGCTATGACATCGCTGCCATCGCGGGTTCTGCCTTATGCCACCACGCCCGGCCGGCTGGCCGTCCAACTGTTCAGCGACTTCGCCATCTTCCTGTGGACGGCGCTGTGGCTGGTCGTCGGCACGGCGGTCTACGACGCCATCTCAGCCGTCGCCGAGGCCGGCCATCAGGTCGAGATCGGCGCGAACGGCGTCGCGGGCAACCTGGCGTCGGCCGGCCAGGGCGCACACAACATCCCGGTACTCGGCGACGCGGTCAGCCAGCCACTCGCCTCGGCCAGCACGGCCGCCCTCGACATCGCGGGGGCAGGACACAGCCTGGAGACCACCGCGGGCTGGCTCGCGGTGCTGGCGGCGCTGGCCGTCGTCGCCGTGCCGCTGCTGATCGTGGTCATCCCGTGGCTGTTGCTGCGGCTCCGGTTCTTCCGGCGCAAGTGGACCGTCAGCGGCCTGGCCGCGACGCCGGCCGGCGAACAGCTGCTGGCCCTGCGGGCCCTGACCAACCGGGCGCCGCGCAAGCTGGCCGCGATCAGCGCGGACCCGGTCGGCGGGTGGCGGCACGAGGATCCGGCCACCATCCGGGCACTGGCCGCGCTGGAACTACGGTCGGCCGGGATCGCCCTGCGCGCGCGCTAACCCGCTATGCGCCGAGCGCCGGTCCGACGGTGGTGTGCCAGGACTCCTGCATCTCCGACTCGAAGAGGCCCCAGGTGTGCGAGCCCTCGGGACGGACGACGTAGGTGATCGGCACCCCCGCGGCGTTCGCGGCGTCGGCGAATCGCTTGGTGCTGTCCGCGGTTATGCGCTCGATCATGCCGCCGGCGACGTTCGGCCCGAAGCCCGCCGGGAGCCGGTCCACGTCGCCCACACCCCCGCTACCCGACGCGGCGGCGTAAACCGCGACGCCCCTCAGCTTCCCGGCGTTCTTCGACGGGTCGTGGGCCACCCAACCGGGTCCGCCCAGGGGTCCCCACATGTTCTCGGCGCTTTGGCCGCCACTCGCCAGGGTCAGCGCGACCTGTTGGGCCTCATCCGGGTCGGAAACGGACGGGAAACCGCTGTAGGAAGCGACGGCCCGGTAGACGCCCGGCGCCTGAACGGCGTAGTCGATGGCGGTGCCGCCGGTGCTGGACAGTCCGCCGACCGCGTTCTTGCCGTTGGCGTGGTACTGCGCGTTGATCAGCGGGGGCAGTTCCCTGGTCATGTAGGTCTGAAACTGCTTGCCTCCGTCGTTGACCCAGTTCGTCCACCAGCTGAAGGCACCGCCGAGTGGGGAGACGACGTTGACGTTCTTGTTGGCGAAGAATCCTTGGACGTCGGTCATCCCGAACCAAGCGCTGTTGTCGCCGCCGTCGATGCCGGGCAGCAGGTAGAAGGCGGGTGCACCCGCGTTGGGGGCCTTGTAGACATCGTTCACGATGACGGTGTTCATCGCGGGCGAGTAGACGGAAACCTTGTCCCAACGGTCATTGATGTGCTGGATGTCGGTGATGTGCGCGCCCTGCGGCGGGTCCGCGGCGGCGACCGGAATCCCCAGCATCGGCAGCGCAGCGAGCAGTGCAACAACGAACGAGCGAACACGGGAAGTTTTGGTCACGGGGAGATTATGCAGGTTCGTGTGTGACGGGTCACGTCGAGGCGCGAATTTGCGCTCAACGGCGGTCGCCCACCGGCCGCCACACGCGCAGCAGCCCGGCGACGGCCACAATCAGCCACGCCGCCAACGCGTCCCAGAAGAAGACCAGCGAAACCGTGGTCAGCCAACGCTGACCGATTTGGGCGGCCATGGCGTAGCTGGCGGCCGAATACATGCCCAGCGGGAAGACCAGCGCCCACCACACACCGGCAAACCGCAGCGTCTCGGGCCGCCGGTTGATGCGGCGCAGGCCGAAGTAGATCAGCGGCGGAATCCACAGGCTGGCGGCCGCCCAGGTGACGACGGTGACGACCCGCACCGGTCCGGACAGCCACCCCGGGGCAAGGGCGTGGATGTTGTCGCCGGCCAGCGTCGCGATGGCCAACCCGCCCATCAGAATCCAGCTGTCCGGGGCGAAACCGTCGCGCCGACGTTCACCGAGCGCGCGCCACACGATCAGCCACGTCATCAGGCCGTAGATGCCGATCGCCGCCGCCCACATCGGCACCGCGACCGCGAGCCACCAGCGATGGCCGGCGTGCCGGGCCAGCTGAGCCGTCACGATCGCCAGACCGGATGTCCCGACACTGGCCAGTTCCCACGCGCCGTGGGCATTGTCGGGCAGCGCGGCCCAGTTGTGCGCCAACATATTCCGCGCGCTGAGGACGGTCAGCACGAGCCACGACGACAGCGCGACCAGGCCGAGCACGCGCAGCACCCACACGTTGGCCGACAGGCGCGAGTCGATCACGGCGCACGCGGCCACGAAGGTGAACAGCCTCAGGGTGATGTCGGGATCCGTGAGTTCCCAGCGGTTCCGGTGTCGGAGCGCGCCAAGGACCACCAGGGCGGCCAGGAACACCAGAGCGACGGTGGCCACGACGCCGAGCGCGTCGCTGAGCCACCGGTATCCGTGATCGCGCGCGCCGATCGACAAGATCCCGGTCGCCATCACCGCGGCGAACACATCGGGTGACGGCTCGGCATCGACGACCCGGAGCGTCACTATTCCTCTAGTAGCTCCACAACCAGGTGCCGGATGCCGGTGTGGCGATTGCTGCGCGTCCATTCGACGGGCCGGGCCACCCGCACGCCGCCGAAGCGCGCCAACAGTTCCTCGAACAGGACCCGCAGCTCCAGCCGGGCCAGATTGGCGCCCAGGCAATAATGGATCCCCTGGCCGAATCCCAAGTGCGGGTTCGGCTTCCGGCCGATGTCGAATTCGTCGGGGCGGTCGAACACGTCGGCGTCGCGGTTGGCCGAGCCCTCCCAGATTTGGACCTTCTGTCCCGCCCGGACGGACTGCCCGCCGAGCGTGACGTCGCGGGTGGCGGTGCGCCGCTTCGACGGCGACGGCGACGTCCACCGCACCATCTCCTCGACCGCCGTCGGCAGCAGGCCGAAATCCGAACGCAGCGCGCGCAATTGCTCCGGATGTTCGGCCAGCGCCAGCAGGCCGCCGGCGACGGCGTTGCGCGTCGTCTCCGCGCCCGCGCTGAACAGCAGGCTGAAGAACAGGTACAGCTCGAGATCGGAAAGCGCCGGGGCGTCCTCGTCGTCGAGCGTGGCGTTCGCGACGACCGACAGCATGTCGTCGGTCGGCTCGGCGCGCTTGGAGGCGATCAGTTCCTGGCCGTAGGCGTACATCCGCGATCCGGCCTCGGCGTCGGATAGCTGTGACATCGTCGCCTTGCGCGAGCCGCCGAAGTCGAACTGCGGCTCGATGGCCTGGAACAGCCAATGCCGTTCGGATTCGGGCACTCCCAGCAGGATGCAGATCATCTGCATCGGCAGTTCGGCGGCGACGTCGACCAGAAAGTCGAAGGGTTCGCCCGGCACCACCGCGTCGAGTAGCCGGCGCGCCCGGGTCCGCAGGTCGTCCTCGACGCGACCGATCATGCGCGGTGTCAGCCCGGAGCTGACGAGTCGCCGAATCTGGGTATGGCGGGGGTCGTCCATCATGTTGAGCACCTGGCCCGCGATGGCCAGGTCCTGCAGCAGCGTGCCCCCGTACGGCCGTTGCCCGCCGGTGACCGACGAGTACGTTGCCGGATCCCTCAGCACCTCAAGGGTTTCCGCGTACGTGGCGACGGACCAGAAACCCTCGCAGTCGGGAGTGTTGTCGGTCGGCTCGTGCCAGAACACCGGCGCCTCGCGCCGATGGACGGCGAACAGCTCGTGCGGGAACCCGCCGGCGAAATTGTCCAAGTCGGTGAAATCGATCCCCGACAGCGAGCTCGCAAGCGTCACAGGATCGCGCCCGGGGTGTATTTGGCCGCATCCGGGTAGCGGCTCACCAACGCGTCCACTTGTGCGGCAACCTCGTCCACCTGGTCACCGGCCGCCCCGGTGAACGCCTTCTTGTCGGCCAGTGCGGCGTCCAGCGCCGCACGGTCCAGCGGCAGCCGCTCGTCGGCGGCCAAGCGGTCCAGCAGGTCGGGCTCGGCGCCGCGTTCCCGCATGGTCAGCGCCGTCGCGACCGCGTGTTCCCGGATCACGTGGTGGGCCGCCTCGCGACCCATGCCGGCGCGCACCGCGGCCATCAGCACCTTGGTGGTGGCCAGGAACGGCAGGTAGCGATCCAGCTCGTGGGCGATCACCGCCGGGTAGGCGCCGAACTCGTCGAGCACGGTCAAGAACGTCTCGATCTGCCCGTCGATGGCAAAGAAGCTGTCCGGCAAGGCAACTCGGCGAACCACCGAGCAGAACACGTCCCCCTCGTTCCACTGCGCGCCGGCCAGCTCGGCCGCCATGGAGGCGTAGCCGCGCAGCACCACCTGCAACCCGTTGACCCGTTCGCAACTGCGGGTGTTCATCTTGTGCGGCATCGCCGACGAGCCGACCTGCCCTTCGGCGAACCCCTCGGTGACGAGTTCGTGCCCGGCCATCAGCCGGATGGTGTGCGCCATAGACGACGGCCCGGCGCCGAGCTGCACCAGCGCGGAGAGCACGTCGTGATCCAGCGACCGCGGGTAGATTTGCCCGACGCTGGTCAAAACCGTTGCGAAGCCGAGGAAGTCGGCGATGCGCCCCTCGAGTTCGGTCAGCTTGGCCGCTTCCCCGCCGAGCAGGTCGAGCATGTCCTGCGCGGTGCCCATCGGGCCCTTGATGCCGCGCAGCGGGTAACGGTCGATCAGCTCGCGCAGCCGGCCCAACGCGATCAGCGTCTCCTGGGCCGCCGAGGCGAACCGCTTGCCCAGCGTGGTGGCCTGCGCGGCGACGTTGTGGCTGCGCCCGGCCATCACCAGGTCGCGGTACGTCACGGCCCGCTCGGCGAGCCGCGCCGCCACCGCAACGCCGTGGGAGAAAACCAATTCCAGCGACCGCCGGATCTGCAGCTGCTCGACGTTCTCGGTGAGGTCGCGGCTCGTCATCCCCTTGTGCACGTGCTCGTGCCCGGCCAGCGCGTTGAATTCCTCGATGCGGGCCTTGACGTCGTGGCGCAGCGCGCGTTCGCGGTCGGCGATCGAGGCCAGGTCGACGTCGTCGAGCACCCGCTCGTAGTCGGCGATCGCCTCCGGCGGCACGTCGACTCCGAGCTCGGCCTGGGCCCGCAGCACGGCCAGCCACAGCCGCCGCTCGGCGACGACCTTGGCCTCCGGCGACCAGATCGCGACCATCTCGGCGCTGGCGTACCGGGTGGCCAGCACGTTCGGAATGCTCACAAGCACACAGCTTACGGCGGCGGCCATACGCTGTGCGGGTGCACTTCGTCGGCGTCGACCTGGCCTGGGGCGGTCGCAAGCCGACCGGCGTCGCGGTGGTCGACGCCGACGGCCATCTCGTGCAGCTCGGCGCCGCGCGAGACGACGCCGACGTGCTCGCCGCGTTGTCGCCCTACACCCGGGGCGATTGCCTGGTGGCGTTCGACGCGCCGCTGGTGGTGACCAACGCAAGAGGCCAACGGCCCGCCGAGGCGGCGCTCAACCGCGACTTCGTCAGGTTTGAGGCCGGCGCGCACCCGTGCAACACCGCCCGACCGGAGTTCGCCGAGACGCCGCGGGCGGCGCGGTTGGCCGCGGCGCTGGGCCTCGACCTGGACCCGCGTTCGTCGGCCGCTCGGCGCGCAATCGAGGTCTATCCGCATGCGGCGACGGTCGTGCTGTTCCGGCTCGAGCGGACCCTCAAGTACAAGGCCAAGCCGGGCCGCGACGTCGCGCGGCTCAAATCGGAAATGCTGCTGCTGATGGACGGCATCGAAAAGCTCGCGCACGCCGAGGTGCCGCTGCACGTCGAGAGCCTCGCCGGCTGGACGGAGCTGCGCCGGCAAGTCGTCGGCGCGCAACGCAAAAGCGAACTGCGCCGGGCGGAAGATCCCGTCGACGCCGTCGTCTGCGCCTACGTCGCGTTGTACGCCCAGCGCCGTCCGACCGAAATCACGATCTACGGCGACGTGGCCACCGGATGCATCGTGACGCCGTCGCCGCCCCGCGGCTAGAGGCTCAGATCTGCACCGGGCGCGGGTCGATGGGCGCGAGCACGTCGACCAGTTCGACCACGGTGCCCAGCGCGGCGGCGGCGGGATCGCCGCCCTCGACCAGCGCGGCAACCACCGAGCCGTCGACGGCGCAGATCAGCGTGCACACCAGCTCGATCCGCACGGATCGGCCGGATCGCTCCAGTGCCTCGGCCACCGCCTCGGCGCGCTGGCGCAGGCTTCGGCGCATGGTCTCGCGCAGCGCGGGCAGGCGCGTGCAGGCGATGTGCCGCTCGTAGCGGGAGATCAGTTGCTCGGTGAGCGCCGGATCGGACAGGTCGCCCACCAACAGGTCCGCCAGCACCTCGGCGGTGGTCTCGGGTCCGCGGCGCCGCCGGGACATCGCGTTGACCCGCGAGCGCAGCTGCGCGATCTCGATCATCCCGATGTGCTCGACCGCGCGCGCGATCAGGTCGTCCAGCGACGAGAAGTAATAGGTGGTGGAGGCCAAGGGCAGGCCGGCGCGACGGGCGACCGCCCGGTGCCGCACCGCCTCGAAACCGCCCTCGGCGAGCAGCTCGGCGGCGGCGCTCACGAGCGCATACCGTCGACGTTCTCCTTTTGGAGTAACTGCTGCAGTCACGAGTAGCAATCGTGCCAGCCAAAGTGGTACTGCATTGCCATTTTGGCCAAACGGCCATGGCATGATGGCCCGCATGCCCGACCTGAGCCGCCGAACCCTGCTCGGTCTCGGCGCCAGCGCGGCCATCGGTGCTACGGGAGCATACGCCCTCGACATCGTGTTTCAGCCCCGAACATCACACGCCACGCCGGCGGCGACGCGCGGGGCCCAGGCGCCGCTGGGACCCCCGCCACCCGCGCCCGCCGCACCGACCCAGCCGGCGCCGACGATGGTTACGGGGTCCTTCGTGTCGGCGGCCCGCGGCGGGATCAATACCAACTGGGCGATCGCGCGTCCACCCGGGCAGACCAAGGCCCTGCGGCCGGTGATTGCGCTGCACGGCAAGGGCAGCGACGCCGCTACCGTGATGGCGGGCGGCGTCGAGCAGGGCCTCGCGCAGGCCGTCAACGCCGGGTTGCCGCCGTTCGCCGTCGTCGCCGTCGACGGCGGGGGCGGCTACTGGCACAAGAGGGCCTCCGGTGAGGACGCCGGGGCCATGGTGCTGGACGAGCTGATCCCGATGCTCGGGGGCCAGGACCTGGACACGTCACGCGTGGCGTTCTTGGGCTGGTCGATGGGCGGCTACGGCGCCTTGCTGCTCGGCGGGCGGCTGGGAGCCGGGCGGACCGCCGCGATCTGCGCGGTGAGCCCGGCGTTGTGGCTGTCGTCGGGGGCCGCGGCGCCCGGCGCGTTCGACGGGCCCGAGGACTTCGCGGCCAACTCGGTGTTCGGAATGCCGGCGCTGGCGTCGATTCCGATCCGGGTGGACTGCGGCGACAGCGACCCGTTCTACGGGGCGACGAAGCAGTTCATCGCGCAACTGCCAAACCCGCCCGCCGGCGGTTTCTCGCCCGGCGGGCACAACGGCGAGTTTTGGAGCTCGCAACTGCCGGCCGAGCTGACCTGGATGGCGCCGCTGCTGACGGCGTAGTCGGCGCGCGCGAGCGTTAGGCTCGCGAAAGTGACCACACCCTTCGGTTGGAGCCTCCCCTACGCCTGGCCGCGAAAGCCCGTCCTGGCCGCGAACGTCGTCTGCACATCGCAACACCTTGCGGCCCAGGCGGGTCTGCGCATGCTCGCCGACGGCGGCAGCGCCGTGGACGCCGCGATCGCCACCGCCGTCACCCTGACGCTGGTGGAACCGGTGTCCAACGGCATCGGCTCGGACGCATTCGCCATCGTCTGGGACGGCGAACGTTTGCACGGACTCAACGCATCCGGCCGTTCGGCGGCCGCCTGGACGCCAGAATACTTCGGCGGGAACGCCGTTCCGATGGTCGGCTGGAATTCGGTGACCGTGCCGGGGGCGGTGTCGGCGTGGGCCGAGTTGCACGCCAAGTTCGGCAGGCTTCCGTTCGAGAAGCTCTTCCAACCCGCGATCTCCTACGGCCGCAATGGCTTTCTGGTTTCGCCGACGGTCGCGGAGCAATGGGCGGCCCAGGTGCCGCTGTTCAAGGGCCAGCCCGGGTTCGCCGACGCGTTCCTGCCCGGGGGACGCGCGCCGAAACCCGGTGAGCTGTTCAGGTTTCCCGATCACGCGGAAACGCTCGAGCGGATCGCCGCGTCCAAGGGCGAGGCGTTCTATCGCGGGGACATCGCCGCCGAGCTCGAGGCGCACTCGTCGGCCAACGGCGGGGCGATGCGGGCCAGCGACCTCGCCGCGCACCGCGCCGACTGGGTCGGCACGATTGATGCCGGCTACCGCGGTTACACCGTGCACGAGATACCGCCCAACGGCCAGGGCATCGTGGCGCTCATCGCGCTCGGCATCCTGGAGCACTTCGACATGTCTTCGTTACCAGTCGATTCCGCCGACAGCGTGCACCTGCAGATCGAGGCGGTGAAGCTGGCCTTCGCCGACGCGCACACTTATGTCGCCGACATCGACCACATGGCGCTGTCCCCGGATCGCCTGCTGGACAAGGACTATCTGCGGGAGCGCGCGGCGTTGATCGATCCGGCGCGGGCGAAGCCGGCGTCGGCCGGCACCCCGCGAGGGGGCACCGTTTATCTGACCGCCGCCGACTCCAGCGGGATGATGGTGTCGATGATCCAGTCCAACTACATGGGGTTCGGGTCGGGCGTGGTGGTGCCGGGCACCGGGGTCTCCCTGCAAAACCGGGGCGCGGATTTCGTTGTGGCGGAGGGTCATCCGAACAGGGTCGGGTCGGCCAAGCGTCCCTATCACACGATCATCCCGGGGTTCGTCACCAAAGACGGCGCTCCGGTGATGAGCTTCGGGGTGATGGGCGGCACCATGCAGCCACAGGGCCATGTGCAGGTGATGGTGCGCATCGCCGACCACGGGCAGAATCCACAGGCCGCGTGTGACGGGCCGCGATTCCGCTGGGTGCAGGGCATGCAGGTCAGCTGCGAGAGGGGTTTTCCGCCGACGACGCTGGACGAGCTGCGGCGGCGCGGGCACGACCTGGTCGCCGTCGACGATTACAACCAGTTCGGCAGCTGCCAGGCGATCTGGCGCCTCGATGACGGGTACCTGGCGGTGAGCGATCCCCGCCGCGACGGGCAGGCTTCAGGTTTTTGAGGGGTTCTAGACGCTGACCTTGCCCTCGGCGGCCGCGAGGGCGATGTCGCTGCGAAAATGGCTGCCGGGCAGTCGAATTGAACTCAGGATCTGGTACGCGTTCGCGCGTGCGGCCGACAGGTTCGCACCCGTGCCGACCACGGACAGCACCCGGCCGCCCGAGGAGACGACGGCTCCGTCGTCTCGGCGCGCCGTTCCCGCATGCAGCACCCCGTCGGCTTCGGACCCGACGACGACGTCGCCGACGCGGGGGCGCCCGGGGTAATTCTCGGCCGCCAGCACGACCGTGACCGCGGCGCCCTCGCGCCAGCGCAACTCGCCGAAATCGGCCAGCCCGCCGGTGCCCGCGGCGTGCAGCAGCTGGCCGAGCGGCGACTCCAGCAGCGCCAGTACGGCCTGGGTCTCGGGATCCCCGAAGCGGCAGTTGAATTCGACTACCGCAGGGCCTTTTCCGGTGATCGCCAGGCCGACGTAGAGCAATCCGGAAAACGGGCTGCCTCGCCGAACCAGTTCGGCCGCAACGGGTTCGACGATTCCGCTGACGATTTCCCGGTACACGTCCTCGGGCAGCCACGGGAGCGGCGCGTAGGCGCCCATGCCGCCAGTGTTGGGTCCGCTGTCGCCGTCTCCGACGCGCTTGAAGTCCTGCGCCGGCAGCAGCGGCACCACCGTGGCGCCGTCGACGACGCAGAAGAGCGACACCTCGGGGCCGTCGAGAAAAGACTCCAGCAGCACCGGGTGTCCCGACTCGAGCAAGCTCGCCGCGTGCGCGCGCGCCACATCCCGATCAGGGGTCACCACCACGCCCTTGCCGGCGGCCAGGGCGTCGTCCTTCACCACCCAGGCGGGGTCACCGGAGGGCGGCCCGAACCGGTCCAGGGCGGCATCCAAACGTGCTGGGCTGTCGACGATTTCGCTGGCCGCGGTGCGCACCCCGGCCGCGGCCATGACCTCCTTGGCGAACGCCTTGGAGCCCTCGATGCGGGCGGCGTCCTTGCTGGGTCCGAAGCAGACGATCCCGGCGGCGCGCACGGCGTCGGCCACGCCGAGCACCAGGGGCACCTCGGGACCGATCACCACCAGGTCGGCGCGGACCTCGCGCGCCAGGGCGACGACCTCCTCGCCCGAGGTGATGTCGACGTCGTGCTGCTCGGCGAGCCGCCCGGTGCCGGCGTTGCCCGGGGCGACGGCCAGGCCCGTGACCTGTGGGTCTTCGCGGAGCGCCAGTAGCAGCGCATGCTCACGGGCACCGGAACCGATCACCAGGACGCGCACGACACGTCAGACTAGTCCAGGCGCTCAGACAATTCGCTCCAGCAGGCCTTTCAGCTCTTTTTGCTGCGCGGCGGTGAGACGCCCGAGGCGCTTCTCGAACTCCGCCGACAGCAGCGCGAGGCCATCGGCGGCGGTTTTGCGACCCGCCGGGGTGAGTAGCAGCCGGTGACGCCGCAGGTCGGTGGGGTCGATCTCGCGCTGAACGAATCCCGCCGCCTCGAGCCGTTTCAGGTACACCGTCACCGTCGCCTTGGGCATGCTCAGCGTTGCCGCCAGTTCGGCCGGGTAGGGATGCTCGTCGATCTCGGCGAGCAGGAACAGCTCCTTGGACTCGAGCCCGAGCGCGCAGATGCCGGCCTCGGCGCAAGAGATGACCGAAACCAGCACCCGGTAGTTCAACGACCAGATCTTGGCCGCATCGACCGCTGACATCGACTTGCCAGATCGTTCAGGAGTGAACTAGTTTAGAATGGAACAAGAACATAAGCGAACAATCTACCAGAAAGCGATCACCATGCCTCTGGATCACTACGTGACACTCGGACGCTCCGGCCTGCGTGTCAGCCCGCTGTGCCTCGGCGCGATGACGTTCGGCGAAGACCTCGGCTGGGGCACCAGTGTGGAAGAGTCCCAACAGATCATCGACCGGTACACCGAACTCGGCGGCAACTTCATCGACACCGCCAACTTCTATACCCGGAGCCACTCGGAGAAGATCATCGGCGACCACATCGGGCGCCACCCCGCCCGCCGCGACCGCCTGGTGATCGCGACCAAATTCAGCGGCAACCTCTATCCTGGCGATCCGAACGGTGGCGGGTCGGGCCGCAAATCACTGATCAGCGCGTGCGAAAACTCGTTGCGGCGCCTGCAGACCGACTACATCGACCTGTACTGGCTGCACATCTGGGACGCGAACACTCCGATCGAGGAGACGATGGCGGCGCTCGACGACCTCGTTCGGGCCGGCAAGGTGCGCTACGTCGGCGTTTCGGATACCCCGGCGTGGAAGATCGCCGAAGCCAACCTCATCGCCCGCTTCCGCGGTTGGTCGGCATTCGTCGGGCTGCAGGTCGAGTACTCGCTGCTGGAACGGGACGTCGAACAGGAACTCGTGCCCATGGCCTCCGAATTCGGCCTTGGGATCACACCGTGGTCGCCGCTGAAGGGCGGCGTGCTCAGCGGGAAGTACACCCGCCGAAACGCGGGGCAGCACAACGCCGATCGCGGCGCGATGGTTGACAGCTTCCTCGACGAGAAAACCTACGCGCTGATCGACGAACTCGAGGTCATCGCCAAGGCGCACGACACGTCGGTCGCCAGCGTGGCGCTGGCGTGGGCCAGCGCACAGCGCGCCGTCTCGTCGGTCATCATCGGGGCACGCAGGCTCTCGCAGCTCGACGACAACCTCCGCGCCGTCGACGTAAAGCTTGGCGCAGAGGAGCTGGCCCGCCTCGACGCGCTCACCAAACCGGCGTTCGGATTTCCCCACAACATGCTGGAATTGGCGCCGGGCATCATCAACGGCGGGACAACCGTCAACGGCGTGTCCGGGCCGATCTCCGAATATGTGATGCCGCAGGGCGCCCGGCCCTACTGAGGTCGGCCATCACCGCGAGCAGACGCAAAATCGCACGTTTCCGCCTCGGAACGTGCGATTTTGCGTCTGCTCGGCGGAGCTAGTCGGCCTTGCCCCTGTGCATGCTGACCGCGGCGTCGACGTTGGCCTTCTTGTCCTCGCCGGCGCCCTTCGCCGCGGCCTTCTTACGCTTGGCCGCGACCGCATCGACCGCCCCGTTGAGCGCCGAACCCAGCGGGAACCCGAGATAGTGGGTCAGGAAGACCGCCATCTCCTTCAGCTCGGTCTCCGACAGTTCCCCGTTGAGCAGCGCGGCGTTGATCTGGATCTCGGCCAGGTCGCGATTTCCGACCGCCGTCACCGCCGTCAGCGTCATGATGCGCTTGTCGCGCATCGACAACCCGGGTCGGGTCCAGATGCTGCCGAAGAGGTGGTCGACTGTCAGGTCGAAGTAGGGGTCGCCCTCGATGTTGGGCATCTCCCAGCCGTAGACCTCGTTCATCTTCTCGAGGCCCTTGCGGCGCAGTTCGTCCATTTACGTCTCTTTCTCTGCGTGCGGCACGCCGAGGCCCGCCGCCAGGTTTTGAAAGGCCAGCTGCGCCAGCGGCAGGTCGACCGCCACCGACTCACCGAGCGCCAGCGCCAGGCTGAGGTCCTTCTCGCCGAGCCCGCGGGTGTGCAGGAATGGCTGATACAGGAAGTTTTCCGGCTCAAGGTCTTTCATGTTCTCGCGCACCATGATCGCCCCGGGTCCGCTCGTGAGGGCATCGGTGTGGCGCACCACCCGCCCGAGCGCCTGCAGATCCAGCCCGGCCGCCTCGGCCAGCTTCATGGCCTCGCACGCCGCGGCGTACGACGTGAACGTCAACATGTTGCGCGCCAGCTTCATTCGGGTCCCCGCGCCCGGCTCTCCGGCATGGATCACCATCGCGGCCCAGTGTTTGAACGCCGGCTTGATCCGTTCGTACACCTCGCGGTCGGCGCCCACCATGGTGGCAAGCTCGCCCTTGGCCGCCGCGGCCGCGCCACCGCTGACGGGCGCGTCGACGACGTGAATGTCACGCGGTTTCAGCTCGCGGGCCAACTCGACGGCGGTGGTGTCGTTGATGGTCGAGTGGATCGCGATGACGGTCCCGGGCTTGGCGTGCGCCGCGAGCTCGCCGACGACCTCACGCACCTGCGCATCGTCCAGCACGGTGACGTGAATGATGTCCGCCGCGGCGACGTCGGCGACGCTGTCGGCCAGGGTGGCACCCTTTTCGGCCAGCGGCGTCATCGCCTCGGTCCGGATGTCGTAGACCGTCACCCCGCCGGGCCATTCCGTCATCTTGGTGGCCATCGGCGCACCCATGTTGCCCAGCCCGATGTAGCCCAGGCGCAAGTTGTCTGTCATGACCGGATTATCTGTCCGCCGTCAACATTGAAGACCTGCCCGGTGATCCACGACGCCTCGTCGGACAGCAGGAACAGACACATCCCGACGACATCATCGGGCGTTCCCATCCGCGACAGCGGCAGGCCCTTGACGATGTCGGCGACCATCTCCTGCGGCGTGGTGGTCCGGTTGGCCTCGGTGTCGATGGGGCCGGGCGCGATCGCGTTGATCCGGATGTTCTGGCCGCCCAGTTCGCGCGAGAGCTGTTGGGTCAGGCCGTTGATGCCGACCTTGGCCAACGCGTAAAAGTTCGCGTAAAGCCATGCGGCGCTGGAGGATTGGTTGACGATCGCCCCGCCGCCGCGCTTGGCCATCTTCTTGTACACCGCGCGGGTGCACCACAGCGCGCCGTCGAGGTTCACGCTCATGAACTTCTTGTAGTACTCGGGGTCGACGGTGAGCAGGAAATCCAGCTTCATGCCGCCGAATATCGCGGCGTTGTTGACCAGGTAGTCGATGCCGCCGAACTCGGCCAGCGTGCGGTCGGCCATCTCCTTGGCCGACGCGGGGTCCGAAACGTCGACCGGGATGGCCAGCGCCGTTCCGCCCTCGCCCTTGATCCCGTCGGCCACCTTCTCGGCGCCCTGCAGGTTGATGTCGGCGACGACGACGGCCGCGCCCTCGCGGGCCAGCGCCTCCCCGTACGCCTGGCCGATGCCGCCACCGGATCCGGTGACGATGGCCACCTTGTTCTCGAATCGCATGCCGCTCCTCTAGTTGACCGCTGTCGCGATGGTCTTGATTTCCAGGTATTCCTCGAACCCGGCCAGACCCATCTCGCGGCCGTTGCCGGACTGCTTGTAGCCGCCGAACGGTGCGTCGGCCGAGTACCAGACGCCCCCGTTGACGTTGATGGTGCCCGCCCGGATCCGGGCGGCGACCCCGGCGGCCCGTTCCGGGTCGGCGCCAAAGACGGTGCCCGACAGGCCGTATGGCGAGTCGTTGGCGATGCGCACGGCGTCGTCGTCGCCGTCGTGCGGGATGACCGTGAGCACCGGCCCGAAGATCTCCTCCCGCGCGACGCGGGCGTCGTTACCCAGGCCGGCGATCACGGTGGGCTCGATGAAGAACCCGACCTCGCGGTCGGCCGGCCGGCCGCCGCCGCACGCGAACGCCCCGCCCTCCGCGATCGCCGAGTCGAGATAACCCTGTATCCGGTCGCGCTGGCGCGCCGAAATCACCGGGCCGCAAATGGTTCCCGGGTCGGTGGGATCGCCGGCCTTGATGCCGCCCATCGTTGCGGCCGCGATCGAGACGGCCTCGTCGTACCGTGCGCGCGGAACCACCAGCCGGGTGGTGATCGCGCACCCCTGCCCGGCGTGCATGCACACCGAGAATCCCGCAACCCCGACGGCACCGCCCAAGTCGGCGTCGTCGAGCACGACGAATGCCGACTTGCCGCCCAGCTCGAGGAAGACCTTCTTGATGGTCGCGGCGCCGTCGGCCATCACGCTGCGCCCGGTGGCCGTCGACCCGGTGAACGAAACCATGTCCACCCGAGGGTCTTTGGCCAACAGCGCGCCGACGCCGTGATCGCTGGAGGTGACGATGTTGATGACCCCTGGCGGAAAGTCGGTGTGTTCGGCGATGAGTTCCCCGAGCACCGCCGCACACCACGGCGTGTCGGGCGCTGGCTTCAGGACGACGGTGTTTCCGGCGGCCAGGGCGGGCCCGATCTTGGCGAGGTTGATCTGGTGCGGGAAGTTCCACGGCGTGATGGCGCCGACGACACCGACGGCCTCGCGGGCAATGGTGCGCCGGGTGGGGATCCCCATCGGCGACGCCTGGCCGAGATCCTGATTCCACACGTAGGACTCGGCCGTGGCGGCCGCGAACGCCAGGTCGTTGACCGGGACCTCGAGCTGAGCGATGGCGGTGAGCATCCGCGGCGCGCCGACTTCGGCGATGGTCAGCTCGCGCAGCTCTTCGAGGTGCGCCTGCATCGCCTCGCGCAGCTGGCGCACGCACCGGACCCGCAATTCGGTGTTGCGGGACCAGTCCGTGTCGTCGAAGGCCCGCCGCGCCGCATCGATGGCGCGGCCCATGTCGTCGGCGTCGGCGTCGGCGGCGACGCCCAACACTTCCTCGGTCGCCGGGTTGATCGTCGGGAACGTCCCCGCACTCCCGGGCGCCAGCTTGCCGTCGATGAACAATGCGCTCGCGCCGTCGGCCAGTAACGCCATCTCTCCCGCTCCCGCTCAAGTCATGGGCCTAGTGGACAGTTGTCCGATCGAACCCTAGTCGTCGGGCGGTTCGCCGTGCAAGGCCCGATCTTGTTGGGGGCCGGTTATCGGCCCGGCATCCTGCATTAGCCTGCGCATTCACAACTCATGCTTGCTTCCCGTTACCGACATCCGATAGCGTGGACACGTGTCCAGCGATGCCCTGGTTACCGTCGCGGCTACCGGCGACAACCAGACCGGAGAACCGGTGCGCAACCGCCGCCAAGAAGAGACGTTCCGCAAGGTGCTCGCGGCCGGAATCGAAACGCTGCGCGAGAAGTCCTATGCCGACCTGACGGTGCGCGCGGTGGCCGCCCGCGCCAAGGTCGCCCCGGCCACCGCCTACACCTACTTCTCGTCGAAGAACCACTTGATCGCCGAGGTGTACCTCGACCTGGTCCGGCAAGTCCCGTACTTCACCGACGTCAACGACCCCATGCCGGTCCGGGTGGACAAGGTGCTGCGCCACCTGGCGCTCGTCGTCGCCGATGAGCCCGAGGTCGGCGCCGCATGCACGACCGCATTGCTCGGCGGCGGCACCGACCCCGCAGTGGCCGCCGCGCGGGACCGGATCGGCGCGGAGATCCACCGCCGCATCGCCACCGCGATCGGGCCGGGCGCCGACCCCAGCACCGTCTCCGCGCTCGAGATGGCGTTCTTCGGCGCGTTGGTGCAGGCGGCCAGCGGCCAGTTCACCTATCACCAGATCGCCGATCGCCTCGGCTATGTCGTCGGCCTCATCCTCCCGTCCGACGACGATGCGGGCCGTCGCACGGCCAGAGGAGGAGTCGGACAATCGCCCGAGCCTGGAGAAGATCAATGACCGTACAGACCGAAAAGCCGGTCCTGGATCCCTACGATTACGACTTCCACGAAGATCCGTACCCGTATTACAAGAGGCTGCGCGACCAGGCGCCGCTGTACCGCAACGAGGAACTGAAGTTCTGGGCGCTGTCACGACACCACGACGTGCTGCAGGGGTTCCGCAACAGCACAACGCTTTCCAACAAGTACGGGGTCTCGCTGGATCCGGCGTCGCGCGGCCCGCACGCGTCCAAGACGATGTCGTTTCTGGCGATGGACGATCCCGCCCACCTGCGGCTGCGGACGCTCGTGTCAAAGGGCTTCACGCCGAGGCGGATTCGGGAACTGGAGCCTCGCGTCACCGAGATCGCCACGCGGCACCTCGACACCATGCTGGAAAAGTCGAAAGACGGAACCGTCGACTATATCGACGAGTTCGCCGGCAAGCTGCCCATGGACGTCATCTCGGAGCTGATGGGTGTCCCCGAACCGGATCGGGCGCGGGTACGGGCCTGGGCCGACGGCGTGATGCACCGCGACGAGGGCGTCACCGACGTGCCGCCCGAGGCCGTCGAGGCCTCCATCAACCTCATCGTCTACTACCAGGGGATGGTGGCCGAGAGGCGCAAGAAGCTGACGGAGGATCTGACGTCGGCGTTGCTGGAAGCCGAGATCGACGGCGATCGCCTCACCGACGACGAGATCCTCGGGTTCATGTTCCTCATGGTGATCGCCGGCAACGAGACCACCACCAAACTCCTTGCCAACGCCGCCTTTTGGGGCCACAAGAACCCCGATCAGCTGGGCCCGGTCTACGCCGACCTGTCCCGGGTGCCGCTGTGGGTCGAGGAGACGCTGCGCTACGACACGTCCAGCCAGATCCTGGCTCGCACCGTGTCCGGGGAGCTCACCCTGTACGACACCACGATCCCGGAGGGTGACGTCCTGCTGCTGCTGCCCGGATCGGGCCACCGCGACGAGCGGGTGTTCGACAACCCCGACGACTTCGTGATCGGGCGCGAAATCGGGCCCAAACTACTGAGTTTCGGCAGCGGCGCGCACTTCTGCCTGGGCGCCCACCTCGCCCGGATGGAGGCCAGGGTGGCGCTGACCGAGTTGTTCAGGCGAATCCGCGGATATGAGGTGGACGAGGCCAACGCCGTCCGCGTCCACTCGAGCAATGTCCGCGGGTTCGCTCACCTACCCATGACCGTGGAGGTCCGCTGAATGCCCCGCTTCGACCCGTTGCCCGAACGTCGGCCCACGATTGTTGCCGGCGCATCCTCCGGGATCGGGGAAGCCACCGCCATCGAACTCGCGGCGCACGGCTTCCCTGTCGCCCTGGGGGCCCGCCGGGTGGAAAAGCTCAACGACATCGTCGGCAAGATCAACGCCGAGGGCGGCGAGGCGGTCGGATTCCATCTGGACGTCACCGACCCGAACTCGGTGAAATCCTTCGTCGCACAGTCGGTCGACGCGCTCGGCGACATCGAGGTGCTGGTGACGGGCGCGGGTGACACCTACTTCGGCAAGCTCGCCGAGATCACCACCGACGAGTTCGAATCACAGCTGCAGATCCACCTCGTCGGCGCCAACCGGCTGGCCGCCGCGGTCCTGCCGGGGATGCTCGACCGGCAGCGCGGCGACCTGATTTTCGTCGGCTCCGATGTTGCCCTGCGCCAGCGACCGCATATGGGCGCCTACGGCGCCGCCAAGGCCGCTCTCCTCGCGATGGTCACCAACTTCCAGATGGAGCTCGAGGGCACCGGTGTGCGGGCCTCGATCGTGCACCCCGGTCCGACCAAGACGTCGATGGGCTGGAGCCTGCCGGCCGAGAAGATCGGCCCGGCACTTGAGGACTGGGCCAAGTGGGGCCAGGCCCGCCACGACTACTTCCTGCGCGCGGCGGACCTGGCACGAGCCATCACGTTCGTCGCCGAGACCCCGCGCGGTGGCTTCATCGCGAACATGGAGCTTCAGCCCGAAGCCCCGTTGGCCGACAAGAAAGATCGCCAGAAGCTCGCGCTGGGCGAAGAGGGGATGCCAGGAAATGGCTGATTCGACTACGGCGAACACCGCCATCGTGCCGCGGGTTTCCGGCGGCGAAGAAGAGCACGGCCATCTCGAGGAATTCCGCACCGACCCAATCGGTTTGATGCAACGCGTGCGCGACGAGTGCGGCGACGTCGGATGGTTCCAGTTGGCCGGCAAGCACGTCATCCTGCTGTCCGGCGCGAATGCCAACGAGTTCTTCTTCCGCTCCGCCGACGAGGACCTGGACCAGGCCGAGGCCTACCCGTTCATGACGCCGATCTTCGGCAAGGGCGTGGTGTTCGACGCCAGCCCCGAGCGGCGCAAGGAGATGCTGCACAACTCGGCGCTGCGCGGCGAGCAGATGAAGGGCCACGCCGCCACCATCGAGGGCGAAGTCAAGAAGATGATCGCGAACTGGGGCGATGAAGGCGAAATCGAGCTGCTCGACTTCTTCGCCGAGCTGACCATCTACACCTCGACGGCCTGCCTGATCGGGCTGAAGTTCCGCGAGCAGCTCGACCACCGGTTCGCGGAGTATTACCACATGCTGGAGCGCGGCACCGACCCGCTGTGCTACGTCGACCCCTACCTGCCGATCGAGAGTTTCAAGCTGCGCGACGAGGCGCGCGTGAAACTCGTTGCGTTGGTGCAGGAAATCATGGATCAGCGAATCGCGAACCCGCCGAAGGACAAGGCCGACCGCGACATGCTCGACGTGCTGGTCTCCATCAAGGACGAGGAGGGCAACCTGCGCTTCTCGGCCGACGAGGTCACCGGGATGTTCATCTCGCTGATGTTCGCCGGGCACCACACCAGCTCCGGAACCTCCGCGTGGACCCTGATCGAGCTGATCCGCCATCCCGACGTGTACGCCGAGGTGCTGGCCGAGCTCGACGAGCTGTACGCCGACGGTCAGGAGGTGAGTTTCCATGCGCTGCGCTCGATTCCGAAGCTGGACAACGTGGTCAAGGAGACCCTGCGACTGCATCCGCCGCTGATCATTCTGATGCGGGTCGCCAAGGGCGAGTTCGAGGTCGAAGGCTTCCCGATTCACGACGGTGACTACGTCGCGGCCTCCCCGGCGATCTCGAACCGGATTCCCGAGGACTTTCCCGATCCGGACGCGTTCAACCCCGACCGTTACAACAAGCCCGAGCAGGCCGACATCGTTAACCGCTGGACGTGGATTCCCTTCGGCGCGGGCCGACACCGTTGCGTCGGCGCCGCGTTCGCCCAGATGCAGATCAAGGCGATCTTCTCGGTCTTGTTGCGCGAGTATGAGTTCGAGATGGCCCAGCCCGCCGACAGCTACCATAACGACCACTCCAAGATGGTCGTCCAGCTCGCCCGGCCGGCCAAGGCCCGCTACCGCAAGCGCAGCGCGTAAGGAGTCAGTCCCATGGGCGGATTCAGGATCGAAGCGGATCTGGATTTGTGTCAGGGCCACGCCATGTGTGAATTGGAGGCGCCGGACTACTTCCGGGTGCCGAAACGGGGCAAGGTCGAGATCCTCGATCCCGAACCGCCCGAAGACGCCCGCGATGAAGTCGAGCGCGCGGTCGCTATGTGTCCAACGCAAGCACTGTTCCTAAAAGAGAAAGAAGACTAACCATGGCGTCACACTCGCGCGCGGACCTCGAGGCATGGGTCGATCGCTGGCTGCAGGTCAACAGGGACTGCGAGAAGGCCGGCGACTGGCGGCCGCTGGCGGACTTCTACGCCAAGGACGCCACCTACGGCTGGAACATCGGTCCCAAGGAGGACGTGATGTGCGTCGGCGTGGACGAGATCCGCGACGTCGCGCTCGGCCTGGAGATGGAGGGCCTGGAGAATTGGGTCTACGAGTACCAGAAGGTGCTCATCGACGAGAAGCAGGGCGAGATCGTCGGCTTCTGGAAGCAGATCGTCAACAAGAGCGACGGCACCCAGGACGAGATCTACGGCATCGGCGGCAGCTGGTTCCGCCTCAACGGCGACCAGCTCATCGAGTGGCAGCGCGACTTCTTCGACTTCGGTCACGTCGCGAAGATGTTCGCGACCCTGATCGAGTCCGGCGATCTGTCGGCCGGCATGCAGAAACGGATCGAGCGCAGCCTGGCCGGCGAGAAGCTGCCCGGCTACTACCCGCTCGGCGAGGCTCCGGTACCCATCTGGTGACCGCCCGACCGGTTGGTGGTACCCCTTGTCGACAGCCCGGTGACGCAGGTCATAATGGTCTGCGAATGAGAACACGTTCTAACTTGCCGTCCGGTACCGGTCGGTCCCTTTCACCGATACTCGGGTCAGGGCATGCTGATGGAGGTCCTTCATGAAAACAAAAGGCGCGCTGATCTGGGAATTCAACCAGCCGTGGTCCATCGAGGAAATCGAGATCGGCGACCCGCAGGCGCATGAGGTCAAGATCCAGATGGAAGCGGCCGGCATGTGCCATTCGGATCACCATCTAGTTACCGGCGGCATCCCCATGGCGGGTTTCCCGGTGCTGGGCGGCCACGAGGGCGCGGGCATCGTCACCGAGGTCGGCCCCGGCGTGGAGGACATCGCCCCGGGCGACCACGTCGTGCTCTCGTTCATCCCGTCCTGCGGGTCCTGCCCGACGTGTCAGGCCGGCATGCGCAACCTGTGCGACCTCGGGGCCGGGCTGCTCGGCGGCGCCGCGGTATCCGACGGCACCTTCCGCATCCAGGCCCGCGGCCAGAACGTCTTCCCCATGACGCTGCTGGGCACCTTCTCGCCGTATATGGTTGTGCACCGCAGCTCCGTGGTGAAGATCGACCCGTCGGTCCCGTTCGAGGTGGCCGCCCTGGTCGGTTGCGGCGTCACCACCGGCTACGGCTCGGCGGTCCGCACCGCCGACATCCGGCCGGGCCAGGACGTCGCCATCGTCGGCGTCGGCGGCGTGGGCATGGCGGCGCTGCAGGGCGCCGTCAACGCGGGCGCGCGCTACATCTTCGCGATCGACCCGGTCGAGTGGAAGCGCGACCAGGCGCTGAAGTTCGGCGCCACGCACGTCTACCCCGACATCAACGCCGCGCTGGCGGGCATGGCCGAGGTCACCTACGGCCTGATGGCCCACAAGGTGGTCGTGACGGTCGGCGAGTTGCACGGCTCGGATGTCGACGCCTACCTGAACATCACCCAAAAGGGCGGCACCTGCGTGCTGACCGCGATCGGTAGCCTGCTGGACACCAACGTCAACCTGAACCTGGCGATGCTCACCCTGATGCAGAAGAACCTGCAGGGCACCATCTTCGGCGGCGGCAACCCGCAGTACGACATCCCGCAGCTGCTGTCGATGTACAAGGCCGGCAAGCTCAACCTGGACGACATGATCACCCGGCAGTACAAGCTCGAGCAGATCAACGACGGGTACCAGGACATGCTGGACGGCAAGAACATTCGCGGCGTCATCCGCTACACGGACGCCGATCGGTAAGCCCACCGCAGATTCGCCGGTGAGCACCGGCTTCCCACACCTGTTGGCGCCGGGACGAATCGGCGCCATGGCGGTGCGCAACCGGGTGGTCATGTCTCCCATGGAGACCATGTACGGCACCCCCGACGGGCTGCCGTCACAACGCACCCGCGACTACTTCGCCGCGCGCGCCAAGGGCGGGGTCGGCCTGATCACGTTGGGCGCCACCGGGGTCGACCACCAGCACCCCGAGACGCCCGGGGGCCTGCACCTGGCCACCGACGACGCCGTTACGGCGCACCGGGCGCTGGTCGAGGTGGTGCACGAACACGGCGCCAAGATCCAGCCCCAGATCGTGCACGCCGGGCCCGACGGGCTGGGGCCGGAGATCTTCGGCGTCACCTCGCTGGGCCCCTCGGTGATCCCCTCCTACCTCACCGGGCGGCCCTCGGCCGAGATCAGCAAGCGGCAGCTTTGCGAGGTGTTCGATCTGTTCAAGGCCGCGGCGCTCCGCGCCGTCGAGGCCGGTTACGACGGCATCGAGTTGCACGCCGCGCACGGCTATATGCTGCTCGGCTCTTTCCTTGCCCCACAACGCAACCGGCGCACCGACGACTACCGGGGCGACTCGGCGCGAGGTCGGGTGCGCGTGGTGCTCGAGGCGCTGGCCGCGATCCGCTCGGAGGTCGGCGACGCCCTGCCGATCACGTTGCGCATCTCCGGCTACGAGCGGGTCGCGGGAGGCCGGCCGATCTACGAAACCGCGCAGCTCGCCACCGAACTCGTCGCCGCCGGGGTGAGCGCGTTCCACGTCAGCGGCGGCGTGATCGACCGGCTCGTCACCGGGATGGTCAACGGCGCCGACGACGGCGACGAGCTCAACGTGGGCGCCGCGGCCGCGGTCAAGCAGGTGGTCGACGTGCCGGTGATCGCCGTGGGCCGCATCCACGACCCGGTCCGGGCCGAGCGGATCCTGGCCGACGGCCGCGCCGATTTCATCGCGATGGGCCGCCCGCTGCTGGCCGACCCCGACCTGCCCGGCAAGCTGCGATCCGGCCGGGCGGATCGCATCCGCAAGTGCATCTCGTGTGAAAACTGCATCGACGCAATGGAACAACGCTTCTCCGTCGACTGCGCCGTCAACCCCCGCACCGGCAAGGAGCGGGAGCTGGCCGGGCCGCGCGCCGACCGCGCCAAGCGCGTGGTGGTGATCGGCGGAGGGCCGGCCGGCCTGGAGGCCGCCCGCGTGGCCGCCGAACGCGGCCACCGCGTCACGCTCTTCGAGCGCGCCGGCCAACTCGGCGGGGCATTGCGCTGGGCGGCGGTGCTGCATCCGGAGAATCAGCCGTTCCTGCGATACCTGCGCGACGAGATCAAGGCGAGCACCGTCAAAGTTCGGTTGCGACAAAGCGTTTCCGCCGACGAGGTGGCCGCACAAGGGCCCGATGCGGTGGTGGTGGCCACCGGCGGCCACGTCGCGGTGCCCACCATTCCGGGCGCCGGCCTGCCGCACGTGCACACCGGGCCCGGGCTGCGCGAGTTGCTCGATGGCCGCCTGTTCGCCGGCCGGCGACAGCGGCTGTTGTACCCCGCAGCGTTCCGTCTGGCGAGCCGCGCGTGGATGCCGTTGGGCCGGCGAGTCGCCATCATCGGCGGCGACCTGGTCGCCCTCGAGCTCGCCGAGTTCCTCGCCGCCCGGGGCAGGCTCGTGTCAATCCTCGAGGCGGGCAAGGACATTGCCCCCGAGGTGGGCAACAAGCGCAAGACTGAACACATGGATCGCCTCGACCGGCTCGGGGTCACCGTGCACGTGCGCGCGGCCGTCGAACGGATCACCGCGCAGGCCGTGGTGTTTGTACCCGCCGGCGGCGCCACGCGGCAGCTGGCCGCCGACAGCGTCGTCATCGCCGGGGCGGTCCAGCCCGACACCACCCTGTTCGACACCCTGGTCGCCGCCCTGCCCGGTGCCGAGGTGCACACCGCCGGCGACTGCACCGGCCTCGGCCTCATCCGCAAAGCCACCGAGGAAGGCGCACGCGCCGCGTGCGCGATCTAGAGAAGGAGAACAGCATGACCGAAACCGCGCAATCTCAGGCCTCCCCGGCACTGGCCGCATCGCAATCCTCGTGGCGCTGCGTGCAAGCCCACGACCGGGAGGGCTGGCTGGCTCTGATGGCCGACGACGTCGTCGTCGAGGACCCGATCGGCAAGTCCGTCACCAACCCCGATGGCGAAGGCGTCAAGGGCAAGGAGGGCGTCGCGGCCTTCTACGACAACAACATCGCGGCCAACCAGCTGACCATCACCTGCGAGGAGACGTTCCCGTCGAGTTCGCCGGACGAGATCGCCCATATCCTGGTGCTGGACAGCAAGTTCGAGGGCGGGTTCACCAGCTCAGTGCGCGGGGTGTTCACCTACAAGGTCAACGACGCGGGGCTGATCACCAACATGCGCGGCTACTGGAACCTCGACATGATGAAGTTCGGCAAGGAGGACTGAGCCGCTCAGCCGATGCGGCCCAGCCCGGTGAGGTTGCCCTGCATGGCCTTACCGTCCATCAGCACCATGGTCGGGGTCTGCAGCGGATCGCTGAGGATGGTTAGCGACTTCGGCTGCTGCCAGAGCAGCGCCCCGTTGCCGGCGTCGACCACGCCGTAGGCGAACAGGTCGAGCGGTGTCGTGTTGTCGCACCCGATCCGCGTGATGGTGTAAAGCAGGCCGTCCGCGATCGACAGGTGCGGCAGCGCCGCGCTTCGAACTTTGTTCTCCCACACCGTGTGACATCCGGGGTTGTCGACGTCGACCCGGGTCATGCCGCCGGTGAACGGCGCCGTCGGCGGAACCGCCGGGGGCGCGCCGGCGGGAACCGCCGGGTAGGGGTACCCATAGGTGCTCGACACGAACACCGAGTTGCCGACCCCGATCGGCGCGTTCTCGCTGCCCGGACCGCCCAGGGTCAAAACCGGTTGCTGGCAGACTAATTGGCCGGTGCCGGACCGGTAGACCAGCGCGTGCACCTGGGGGCTGGCGTTGTCGACGATGGTCAGGTAGTCGGCGCCGGTGGTCGGGCCGAAGTACACCGGGGTGGAGCCCGTCCCCCAGCTCAGCTGGCCGGGCTTGCGGGCCGGGCCGCGGTCATACGCTGCGCGCCAAAGGATTTGCGGGTTGCCCACGATGTCGAGGTTCAACTCGTAGACGGCGAAGGTGGTGGCCACCGCGACGCGCCCGCTGGGCGCCGACGAGATGCTGTTCGCCACCTGCTCGCCCGCGGGCAGCTGCACGGTGGCGACGCCGCCGCCCGGCTTGGCTACGCCCACGACGCCGTTGCCGGTGGCGAACCAGACGTTGCCCGCATAGTCGGGGACCAAGCCCACCGAATTGTCGCCGGCGGGTATCGCGCCGGACAGGTCGGTGGACTCGGTGATGACCAGCTTCCAACACCCCAGCGCGCCGTCCTTGACATGGGCGATGCGCAGCAGATGGTTGGTGCCGTCGATCATCACCACCTGATTGTTGTTGTCCAGATACGCGTAGACGCCGCCGAGCAGGCCGCCCTTGGCGACGTGCAGCTTGGCCAGCGGAACGAAGACCGGGACCCAGCCACCGGGATCGATCAGGACGACGGTCGGGGTCTGGCCGATGTCGGTGGTGCACAGCGCCAACACCAGCCCGTCGGTGCCCTGCATGATCGTCGGGCACGCCGCCAGCAGCGGGTAGCCGAAGATCGGGACCAGGTGGGCGCCCGGACCGGGAAGCGTTCCGGCGTCGGATGATTCGGAGTCGTTGTGCAGCGACGCTAGCCCCAGCGGCGCCATGAACGGGTTGGGCGGCGCCAACGGCCCGAACGCGGCGGCCGCCCGCACGGACGCCGCCGCGCCGGAGACGAGGGCCGGGGCCATGGCGACGGCGCAAGCGGCCAACAATGCCACGGGAAACCGCACAGAGGTCTCCTCCCGTGAATTGCGTACAGTGATTTTCCCGACACCGCGGAACGAAATGGCAACGGTGCGCTAACGATTCGGCGTCGAGACGGCGCGGCAGACGCAGCTGCCTAACGTCGGGTAAAGCTCAGGTGAGTAACGCCGCTGGGGCCGGTCACCGACTCCACCGCGAAACGCTGCTCGAGGCCCTCCAGCCCCTGCCACAGCGGCTCCCCACGCCCCAAGATGATGGGCACCACCGCGACGTGCATCCGGTCGACGAGGTCCGCGGCGAGGAATTGGCGGATGCTCGACGGTCCCCCGCCGAGGCGAATGTCGAGGCCTCCGGCGGCTTTTCGGGCGATCTCGAGGGCTTCCGCGGGGCCGGCGTCGATGAAATGGAAGGTGGTGCCGCCGTCCATCTCGATCGGCGGCCGGGGGTGGTGGGTAAGCACGAAAACCGGGGTGTGAAACGGCGGGTCGGCGCCCCACCAGCCCGTCCATCCTTCGCCGGCGTCCGATGGCTCGAACTTGTTGCGTCCCATGATTTCGGCGCCGATCCCGGGCACCCACGCGCGGGCCATGGCGTCGTCGATGCCCGTCGTCCCACCCGGCTCGCCGTGCATCGCGCGGAAGGTGCGCGTGGCGAAGAACCACTCGTGCAGCCGGCCGCCGGCGTGCCCGAACGGCGCATCCGCGCGTTGTCCGATGCCCGTGCCGAAGCCGTCGAGAGAAACCGAGAAATTGTGCACGCGCACCTGCGACATGGCGGGACTCCTTTTGGGTCGTGGGTCGTCGCAGGGTTGACCGTCCGCACCCGCCAAACTCATCGGTCGATCGCCGAACCTATGCTGGGGGCCATGGCGTCGATCTTCACCAAGATCATCAACCGTGAACTCCCCGGCCGTTTCGTCTACGAGGACGACGACATCGTCGCGTTCCTGACGATCGAGCCGATGACACAGGGCCACACGCTGGTGGTGCCCCGAGCCGAGATCGATCAGTGGCAGGACGTCGACGGCGCGGTGTTCGCCCGCGTCATGGCGGTGAGCCAGCTGATCGGCAGGGCACTCTGCAAGGCGTTCCGGGTGGAGCGTGCCGGCATGATCATCGCCGGGCTGGAGGTCCCCCATTTGCACGTCCACGTCTTCCCCACCCGCAGCCTGAGCGACTTCGGTTTCGCCAACGTGGATCGCAACCCGTCAGCGGAATCCCTCGATGCGGCCCAAGCCAAGATCAAGGCGGCCCTGGCTCAGCTGGCGTGAGCCGGCTCCGGCGCCGACACGTCGCTGACGCGGGGCAGTGTGACGCGGAAGCAGCACCCCTCACCGGGTGACGTCGTCACCGTGACGTCGCCGCCGTGCGCGCGCACCAACGAGTCGACGATCGACAGCCCAAGGCCGGTGCCGCCGCTGGCCCGCGCCCGCGACGAGTCGGTGCGGTAGAACCGCTCGAAAACCCGCGACGCATCCTGTTGATTCATGCCCGGACCCTTGTCGGCGACCTCGAGCACCGCGTTGCGGCCCGCGGTGCCGACGCGAACGGTGACGTCGGCGCTGGGCGGGGTGTGCTGCAGGGCGTTGGCGACGAGGTTGCTGAGCACCTGGCGGATGCGGGGTTCGTCGCCGAGCACCTCCGGGGTGCCGGGGCCGTCGAGGACCTCCATGGTGATGGCGCGCTTGGGGTCGATCGCCTGCGCGTCGTGCACGGCGTCGCTGGCCAGCGCCAGCAGGTCGACGCGGTTGTGTTCCAGCGGTCGCTGCACGTCCAGGCGGGCCAGCAGCAACAGGTCGTCGACCAGCAGGCCCATCCGGCTGGCCTCGCTTTCGATGCGCGACAACAGCATCGACACGTCGCGCGCGGCACCCTGGCGATACAGTTCCGCGAAGCCGCGGATGGTAGTCAGCGGCGTACGCAGCTCGTGGCTGGCGTCGGTGATGAACCGTCGCATCCGTTCCTCGGAACCGCGGGCCTTCTCGGCCGACGACTCCGAGGAGGCCACCGCCCGCTGGATCTGGGTGAGCATCCCGTTGAGCGCCAACGAAAGTCGGCCCACCTCGGTTCGGGGATCGCGTTCTGGGACGCGGCGATCCAGCTGGCCCGCGGCGATGTCGGCGGCGGTGTGTTCGACCTCGGTCAGCGGCCGCAGGCTGCGGTGCACCACCGCGAAGCTGGCGATCCCGACGACGGCCAGCACCGCCACCCCGATGCCGATCTGCAACCAGACCAGGGAGCTCAGCGTGTGCTGCACGTCGGACAGGTCGACCGCGACGGTGGTCAGGCCGTGTGGCCCGCGCACCGACACCGCGCGCCACTGGATGTCCGAACCGTTGACCGAGGGCAGCGTCGTCGGATTTGGACCCACGTCGTTGTCGGGCGGCAGCGCGGGTTCGGCGTTGCGGTCGTTGATGGCGGTGAATGGGGTGCCGTCGGTGCCGATGCCGCGCACATAGAACTTCGACGGCGGCCGCCCGGGGTCGGGGCCTTCATACGGCGGCGGTGACTGCCGCCGCGGGGCCTGCGCCCAGCTGCGGGAGGCGTCCAGCAGGTTCTGGTCGATCCGGCTGATCAGGCTGTGCCGCAGGATCGAGGTGACGGCCAGGCCGGAGACCGCCAGACCGCAGGCCACAAGAAGTAGGGTGGCGGCCACCAGCCCCACCCGTAGCGGCAATCCGCGTCGAATCTTGTTGGGCATGCCCATCTTCCTCGCTACCGCCCGCCGCTCAGCGCGGCTCCCGCAGCACGTAGCCCACGCCGCGCAGGGTGTGCAACAGCCGCTTCTCCCCCGTGTCGATCTTGCGGCGCAGGTACGAGACGTAGGACTCGACGACGTTCACGTCGCCGCCGAAGTCGTAGCGCCAGACGTGGTCGAGGATCTTCGGCTTGCTCAGCACGGTGCCGGCGTTGATCACGAAGTAGCGCAGGAGGGTGAACTCGGTGGGCGACAGCGACACGGGTTCGCCGGCCTTCCACACCTCGTGGGTCTCCTCGTCGAGCTCGATGTCGGCGAAACTCAGCCGGGCGTTGCGCGGTTCGGCCCCACCCTTGCCGGCGCGCCGCAGGATGACCCGCAGCCGCGCCACGACCTCCTCGAGGCTGAACGGCTTCGTCACGTAGTCGTCGCCGCCCAGCGTCAGGCCCGCGATCTTGTCCTGCAGGGAGTCGCGGGCGGTCAAGAACAGCGCCGGGGCGTCGATGCCGTCCGCGCGCAGCCGCCGCAGCACCCCGAAGCCGTCCATGCCGGGCATCATCACGTCGAGGATCACCGCGTCGGGGCGGGCGTCACGGGCCCGATCCAGCGCCTGGGCCCCATTGGTGGCGGTGTACACCTCAAACCCCTGGAACTTGAGGCTGACGGAGAGCAGTTCGACGATGTTGGCCTCGTCGTCGATCACGAGGACGCGAGCTTCCGGTTTGGATCCGCTTTGGCTGGGCGCTGTCATGAGGTCACATCTGTCCTTTGCTTGAACACTTATTTGGAGAAGCCTTTCCAATTATTGTGTGATTCCTGAAAGCTCGATGCCAGTCGTCTGCTAACAGTCTGCAAAGAATCATGGTATGAGCTTGGAACGGCTGGGGTCGGGCAGGGTGTGTCGCGAATAGACTCTGGAGGCATGAACTTCGCCAAAGGAATCGTGTCGCTTGCGACGGCCCCCGCCCGGGTGGGGCTGGCCGCGGCCGACGCGGGCTTGAACGTCGCCACCGCGGCGGTGGGGGTGGCGAAGCGCGCGCTGGGCGATGCCGGGGACTCGGGAACCAACGCAATGGCTTCGATGTTCGGGATCGACGAGGCGATCGTGCGCGCCAACCGGCTGGCCCGGCTGCTGGATGAGGACGCCCCGCTGGGGCGCGCCGTGGCGACCGACGGGCCGCTGGACCGGCTGCTGCGACCGGGCGGGGTGGTCGACATGCTGACGTCGGAGGGCGGCGTGCTCGACCGGCTGACCGCCGAGGGCGGAGGGTTGCAGCGCGCGCTGCAGCCTGGTGGGCTGGCGGATCAATTGCTCGATGAAGACGGGTTGATCGAGCGCCTGCTGTCCGAGGACGGCCTGGCGGACCGCCTGCTCTCCGAGGGCGGGCTGGTCGACAAGCTGACCGCCAAGAACGGTCCGCTGGACCAGCTCGCCGGCGTCGCCGACACCCTGGCCCGGCTGACGCCGGGGATGGAGGCACTGGAGCCGGCCATCGCCACGCTGCAGGACGCCGTCATCGGGCTCACCATGGTGGTCAATCCGTTGAGCAACATCGCCGACCGGATTCCGCTGCCCGGCCGGCGGCGTCCGTCGTCGCGGCCGGTGCGCTCAACGCGGATCATCGAGAGCGACGAGTGAACCGTTAGGCTTGCTGCTTGGTTTACCCGGCCTCCTTAGCTCAGTGGTAGAGCACTCGCCTTGTAAGCGAGCGGTCGTCAGTTCAATCCTGACAGGGGGCTCCGATGACAGCGCGCGCCGACAAGGAGGCGGTTGCGGCATGCGCAGCGTCACCGGCATTTATGGTTGAGCGTGCCCCTTAGGCGTGTCGACGAATTGAAGCCCGGAGACAGGATCCGCATGAAGATCGGGCACGCCACCGTCGTCGCGACCGAGCCCCTCGACGATGACCGCACCCTGATCACTTTCCTCTACGGGACGCAGGGCCCTGCCGACAACTCGCTCACCGTCGACGTCTTAGACGAGGACGAGTGGGGTTGGTAGCCAGAGCTTTTCGCGAGCCAGTGATCACGACTTCTTCGACGGAATGACGATCACGACGATCAGCGTGATGATCGAGAAGAACAGTCCGAGAATGCCCCAGACGATCGCGCTGCGGCCCTTCATGCCGGCGATCACGGCGCACACGATGGCGGCGATGACGCTTCCGATCGCGACGAAGATGCCTTTGATCCCCCTGAGGATGATGCCCGCGGCCTCGGGCTGTTGTGCCGCTGCAAGGACAATGCTGTGCAACATGGTGCCTCCTTCGTGAACGACACAGTCCGGGCGTGCGCCGATCTCTTCGCATACATACCCAAACGGCCCAGCAACCAAGCCAGCCGTCAGCGATCCGAGATCGCCGCCTCGGAGCGGCGCTTTCCCAGCAGCAAGCTGAGGCCGGCGAGTCCGGCCAGCAACGGGTGAACGATGCGGTCGCGCGTGTCCACCGGCACCGCACCCAAGAGGTCGGTGCCGTGCAACGCCTCGAGCCCGGTGGCCGCCACGTAGATCAGGCCGACCACCCCCGCGGCCACGCCCGCGGCCCGCGGGCGTGCGATTCCGGTGGCGAGCACGGCGACCATCGCCAGCTGCCAAACCGATCTCCAGCCATCGCCGGGTAAGCCGAAACTGGCCCCCGTTGCCATCGTCGAGGTCGCGCGCACCCCGAGAAACAGCGCGACGACCAGGCAATACCAGCGTGGAGCGCTCGCCGCGCCCGTCCAGCCATACCTCATTGGAAGCTCCTCTACCGATGTTAATGCCACTGTGGCAGTAACGGGTCATGACTATACTGCCACCGTGGCAGTAACGCGACTGGCCGAGGAAGCAGGATCCGGTCCCCCGGCGCGGCGCCGGCGCGCCCCAGCCGAGGCTCGCCGCGAAATCCTCGACGCCGCTGGCGAATTGCTGGCCGAGCAGCCGGCGCACGCGGTCAGCGTGGCGGCGATCATGGACCGGACCACCCTGTCGCGCAAGTCCTTCTATGTGTACTTCCGCGACCGCGCCGAATTGATCGCCGCGCTGATCCGCCCCCTGCGCGTCGACGCGGACGCGGCACTGGACCGATGGCGCCAAGCCGACGACCCGGTGGCGGCCGGGCGCGCAGCTCTGCTCAGTGCAGCGCACACGTATCGGCGGCACGGGGCGATCTTGCGCGCGGTGTTCTGGTCGTCCGGCGATGATCCCGAGGTCACCGCGGCGCGATCGGCCCTGATCGAACCCGTGGTGGCGGTCGCCGAGGAGCTCATGGCCGCCCTGAAGACCGATGTTGCCGATCCGCACGGGACGGCCACTGCCCTGGTGACGATGAATGTGCATCGGCTGCTGACCCTCGCCCCTGCCGCGTCGGATGCGGAGGTGCGGGCGCTCGTCGACACGTTGGCGACGATCTGGGAACGGGTGCTCAATCCTTGAGCCGGCGCGAAAACCCGCCAGAGTAGTCCGGCCGGTCGCGGGTAGCCGATGACAAGGAGTTTGTTCGACCTGGAGGTTGCGCGATGCCGGTTACCGCGGGGCACGTTCCCGGCTTGACGTCGGGTTGGCGGCGGGTGCCGATGGATCCGGGGCGCTTCCACAGCGGGCGCTGGTTCCTGCTGGCCGAGGGTGCGGCGGTAAGCGCCTTCGGCGTTGCCGGGCTGGTCTCGGCGGCCCTGTCTCCGCACGCCGGGCCCACCGGAGCCCCCGTTCTCGGCCTGACGTCGACCCCGGCGCACAGCGGCCTGTTGCTGGCCTTCGGGATCCTGGCAATCGCCGCCGTCGGCAGCCGCCGCGCGGCGGTGACGGTCACCGCGCTGAGCGCGCTGGGCTACACGATGTTGCTGTTCTTCAGCAGTGTCGCCACGGCGCGCAGGATCCCGACGCCGATGGGGTTCCACGCCGCCGACATCTTGCTGCACGGGGTGCTGGCGGTGGTCAACCTCGCGCTGCTGATGTGGCTGATTCCCGACGAGTTGGGAGACGAGGTATGGGCGCCGCGACGGCGGGGTCGCGCCGGCGATCGGCGCACGCCCCGGTCCCCCGAAGCGGTCACCGGAATACCCCCCGCCGCGGCCGCACGTACGCCCGAGCCGGGCGCTCAAACAAACGCTCCTCAACCCGCCGACTTCGGGCAGTCGAGCAACCCGGAAACCAACGACCCCTCTCCGCCCGATGCCGAAATATCAACGCCGGTAAGGCATTCCGTCGATCGGATGACCGATAGGGCGCAACCACGTCGCGTTCTCGTGGCCGTGGCGGTCCTGGTGGCCGTGGTCGGCGTCGCCATCTGGATACGCCGCCGCGGTCATTAGAGCAAGCCGCTCAACTCCGTCGTCAGCCCGCTGACGCTGGTGTTGGTCACCGCGTGGATCAGGTCGCGGGTCACCGCGACGGGGAAGTGCACCGTCGCCGCCGCGACCTCGTCGACGCCGTTTTGCACCGCGCCGGCGATCGTCAGCGGGTCGCCGGTGCCGAGAGCCGCCCAACTGTTCCACGCCGCGAATTGCGGCGCCGTGATCAGGTCGCGCACGTCGACGAACAGCTTGGTCGGCAAGGTCGGCGGGCCGACGGGTATGCCGTCCCAACTGGTCATCGTCCAGCCACCCTGCGGGCTGCCCTGCACCACGACGACGCCGGTGTTGGGCAGCGGGTGGGTGAGCATCAGCAAGGGATCGGGATTGTTGACGTTCATGAGCGTGCCGACCTCGATCGCGAACTCGCTCGAGAACCCGACGTCGGTGATGTGGCCGTTCGCGGGGTTCACGACGGGGTTCGTGATGGCGGTGCCATACATCGTCTGCATCGCATTGGTGAAGCCCTGGTCGAAAACGACCCCGTTGATGTGCGCCGAGCCGGGGGCAAGCATCGGCACGATGGGGAATCCAAGCGTCCACGCCAGCGGGGCGACCAGATATAGCAGGCCCTGGGGGCTGATGTCGGGCGCGCCGTCGAAGGCGCCGGCACTGATCTCGTTGAGCCCGGCCAATGCCGGCACGTTGGTCATGCCGGCGTAGAACGCGGTCTGCTGCACCCTGGTCAGCTGCGACTCGAAAACACCGGCGAAATTGCCTTGCGGACCCAGCGCGGTGCCGATCGCCGTCGCCTGTTGCACGCCCAGTGGGGTGAGGGGCAATCCCGGCACGGCCGTGTCAATCAGGTTGGCCGCGTTGCCAACTGACTGCCCGTGCCGCACGAAGTCGATGACGATCGACTGCTGATTGCCGCCGGTGCCGAACAACGCCTGATCGATCGCGCTGCCGAGCGGGCTGTTGGCCCAGACCCCGGTGATCGTGTTGAGCGGAGCGTCGAGGAACGTCTGCAGCCCGCTGGGAAGGCTCGCGGCGGAGACCGCCTCGGTGGCCGCATACGACGCGGCCCCCGCGCTCAACGTGCGCACGAACTGCTCGTAGTAGGTCGTCGCCTGCGCCGCCGAGGCCTGATACTGCTGGGCGTGCGCGCCGAACAGCACCGCGATGGCCGCCGACACCTCGTCGGCGCCCGCCGCCGCCAGCTCGGTCGTCGGGATGGCCGCGACCAGATTGCCGGCCGTGACGGCCGAACCGATGCGCGCCACATCGGCCGCGGCCGTCTCCAGGATCTCCGGCACCACGAACACAGATGACATACGCCTAAACCCCCCGGTTTGGTGTTGAGTACTAGCCATCATGGAGCGCTACACGCGAAGATGTGCCGGTTTCGACCAATCAGCATCACGCGAAAGTGCAACTATCGACGCATTTCCCGAGTGGGCCTTTCGGCGTTGCACGCTCGCGGTAGGGGGCTGCTTATCGGCCCTTCTTGCGCGTGAGGAACGCCCGCATGTGCTGTTGCGGCTCGCCGGTCAGGAACGCCAGGCCGAACTGCTCGATGCTGTCCTCGATGGCGCCGTGAACGGTCGTATCGAGCCAGTTGTTGAGGAGACGCTTTTGCTGCCGGACCGCCTGCGGGCCGAAGCCGCCGAGCCTGGCGCTGAGCTCGGCGATGCGGGCGTCGAGGGCGTCGGCCGCGACGACCTCGTGCACCAGGCCCCAGGCGGCGGCCGTGGCGGCGTCGATCGTCTCGCCCGTGAGCAGCAGCCAGGCCGCGTGCGAGGCGCCGATCAGCCTCGGGATCAATGCCGCGTGGATGACCGACGGGATGCCGACCGCCACCTCCGGCATCCCGAACTTGGCGCCCGGTTCCGCGATTCGCAGGTCGCAGGCCGCCGCGACCTCGAGGCCGCCGCCGAGGCAGAACCCCGCGAGCCGCGCGATGACGGGGACGGGGCAGTCGCGAATCGCCTCGCATAACCCCGCGAGCCGCCGGATGAACACCTCCGCGCTGGACTGGTCAAGCGCGACCATCTCGTTGATGTCGGCGCCCCCGATGAACGCCTTCTCCCCGGCTCCGCGCAACACGACGACCCGCACGTCGCCGTCGTGGCTGACGGTGTCGAACGCCCGCGTCAGCTCCTCGATGGCGCCGGTGCCGAGGATGTTCAGCGTCTTGGAGTTGATCAACTCGATGGTGAGCGCGCCGCCGTCGCGACCCAGCCTGACGAATTGCCTGTCCGTCGTGTGCATGCTCTACGCCTACACGAGTCGCGGGCAAAGGTCAGCCACTAAAAGTGGCCCAAGGACGTCAGTACAGCGGGACCCAGACGCCGAAGAACCAGTAGCCCCACCCGCCGTAATACCAGTTGAAGACTGGGAAGACGGTGAAGGTGTTGTACTCGAACGGGCCGAAGTCGGACCGGGCGTAGACCACGTCGCGCGGCGGGCCGGCCCAGGGGCGGTTCCACCCACCGGGAGGCGGCGGGCCGTCCCAGCCGCCGGGGGGCGGGGGACCATACCAGCCGGGCGGGGCGTGGTGCGGGGCCGGGCCGTCGTTCCAGCCCCACCCGCGCGCCGGCGGCGGAGGCGGGGCGCCGCGGCCGACGACGCTGAATTGGATATCGCCCGCGGGGCCGCCGATTTCCGCGCTGGCCGAGACCAGGTCGCGGCGCGGGACGTAGGCCGGGTGGGGCGGCTGGGTGCTCGGCGGATTGAGCGCCGGGCGCGCCGCCGGGCTGGACGGCGTGGTGGTTTGTCCGCTCGCCGGAGCCGTGGTTTGGGCGCTCGGCGACGTCGTTTGCCCGCCCGGCTGGGTGGTCTGCGAGGTCGGCGGCTCGCTGCTCGGTGTCACTGACGGCTGCGTGCTCTTGGTGGTCGGCGGCTGGGTGGATTCCGTCGCCGGCGGCTGGGTGGATTCCGTCGCCGGCGGCTGCGTGGATTGGGTGGCCGGCGGCTGCGTGGATTGGGTCGCCGGTGGCTGCGTGGATTGGGTCGCCGGCGGCTGGGTGGCTTGGGTGCTCGGCGCGTGCGTCTGTGGCGGGTTCTGCGGGGCCTGCGTCGCTCCGCCGCCCCCACCGCCGCCGCCGTGGCAGTTCGGGCACGGGGGTGGGGGGTCCAGCGGCGCGGAGCTGGCGAACCCGGGGTTCAGGGCGGAGATGCTGAGCCCCGCCGCGACCGCGGCCGCGCTGACGATACGTTTCATAGACATAAGGTGCGTCCCCTTTTTGGGTGTCGATCGCCTGCGCTAGGGGCAGGTCACGTCCAGTTCGAATGGCTTGGTCACCTGCTGCGGCTGCTGCGGATTGCTCATATCGGTGCCGCTCGCCGTGCCCTTGATGGCGTAGGACTTGCCGTTGACCGCGGCCCCGGCGTTGCTGGCCTGGTTGGGGGCGGCGTCGGAGAAACCGAGCGCGATGCCGTTGACGCTGCCCAGCCCGACCGAATGGACGATCGGTGGATTGTCGTTGCTGACCACCGCGCCGACCCCGGCCGTCGGGTCGCCGATGCCGATGGTGGTGACGCCGTTGGCCGAGTTGCACGTGACCTGGCCACTGACGTTCTGGTTCTGGCCGTCGACGATGACCTGGGGGCCCGCCGCCGCCGGCGCGGAACTCGATGATGCTCCGGTGCTGGACTTGTTGCTCGAACAGCCGGCGCACGCCGCGACCACCACGGCCACGCCCGCTACCCCGACCACGATCCCACGCTTCACTACTGATCTCCTTGGTGTCGCTGGTTCGCTACCTTTTCGTTTGGCAGGCTCCGATGAACGGACGCCGCCGAGCGCCGCTGCGCCTGATACCCGTTCCGAACCGATTGCAAACGTCGATTCTCGGTTCGCCGGGTTCAGGGCAGTACGCGCAAGCCCCACCGTCCGAGCAGCGGATTCACGAGCGCGAAGTACGTCGTGTAATCGTCGCCGTCGGGTGACGACATCAACAGGCCGACGGCGCTGACGGTGCCGTCCGGGTTCTTCACGAAGCCGGGACTGCCGCTGTCGCCGTTGAGGCTGTACACGCTGGCTTCGACGACGTCGCCCTCGACCCCTTTGACGGCGCCACACGTCTCACCGGTGACCGCGCCGATCTTGCAGAACGGCATGCCGACCTGAATCTGGTTGGCGCCCAGCACGTCCCGGACGACATACCTGCCCCCGACGTGACCCATGGGTGCGCCGACGCTCGGATCGAGCCGGATGATCGCGGCGTCCCTGGTGTCGCCTTCGTGCTCGCTGGCCGTGATCCGGCCGAGGGGCACGTTGTCCCCGTAGGTCCATGCCGAGCCGTCGTGCGCGTCGCAGTGCCCGCTGGTCATCAGGTAATAGCCACCGTCGTCGCCCTGCGCAGCGAAACCCGCTGTGCACGTGCTGCTTTCGTCCTCGACCTTGATGCCCGGCTCCACGCCCGGATTTGCCCACACCGGGTTCGCCAATGCTGTCGCGACAATGACGACGGCACCGACCAGCCCCAACCCCCGCAACCAACGCACGGCCACGCCGCCTCTCTTCTCGTGTAGGGCAGCATGCTAACAGCAGCGGCTGAGTCGCGCCGAGCGTCTGCCGTAGGCTCTATCCGGTTCGGAGCGGAGGATGCGTGTTCGGTATCGGTAGCCGGCGGCTGGAGCGGAAGCTACGCCGGCGCGGAAAGGCGGCGATGGCCACGGTGCTGTCCACGCGCCGGGCGATGTCGGGGCTCTACAAGAGCAACGATCCGTTCTATCAGACCCCACCCACCCAAGCGACTCCGGATCTTTGGGCGATGACGGTCAGGGTGCAGCCCGACGGGGCGCCCGCGTTCGACGCCGAAATCGAGGCCTGGCTCTGGCAACGGGAGCGGCCCTGGCTCAATACGGTCGTGCCGGTGCTCTACGACCCCTCGGATCAGCGCAAGGTCGTGCTGGACCGGTCCCCCGAGGCCCAAAACGCCGCGCAGCAGGCGACTTTCGCGATGCGCGACCAATGGCTGGCGGAGCAGGCCCGCAGCCCGGTGGACCGGCTCACCGAACTCATGGATCTGCGCGATCGCGGCGTTCTCAGCGCCGAAGAGTACGAGGCCCAGAAGCGAAAATTGCTCGGACAGTAGGGAATTCGGGATCGATCAGCCGCCGACGTGGCGGGTGAGGAAATCCAGGACGGCCTCGGCGAAGATGTCGTTGCGGTCGCCGGCGACCATGTGTCCCGCGCCGCGCACATCGGTGAACTCAACCTGCGGGAAGCGCGCGAGGAACTCATCGGCGCGCTCCTGGCTGACCAGGTCGCTCACCTGGCCCCGCACCAACAGCATCGGCACGCCGTTGCGCAAAATCGCCTCGACAGCGGTGTGCATGCGGTCGGCGTCGGTGACCTCGAACGGGGGGTTCGGCGCAGTGCCACTGATGAATTGCGGATCCCAATGCCAATACCAGCGATCGCCGCGGCGGCGCAGGTTGGTGGTCAGGCCGTCCAGATCGGTGGGCCTGGGGCGATGCGGGTTGTACTCGGCGATCGCGTCAGCGACCTCGTCGAGCGACGCGAATCCCGATTCGACCCGGTCGGCCATGAAGTTGTGGATGCGGTTCGCGCCGGATTGCTCCATGTTGGGAACGATGTCGACGAGGACGACGGCGCTGGCGGTGCCCGGCGAAAGTTCCCCCTCCAGCAACATCGTGGTGAACCCACCCAGCGACGCGCCCACCAGCACCGGCCGCGGCGGCAAGGTGCGCAACACCTCTTGGACGTCGGCGGCGAAGCTGACCACCCGGTAGTCGCCCTCGCTGGACCAGTCGGATTCGCCGTGGCCGCGCAGGTCGATGGTGACGGACTGAAAGCCGCGCTCGGCGACGGCCGCGGCCGCCTTGGCCCAGGAACGACGGGTCTGCCCGCCGCCGTGCAGGAACACCACGGCCCGCGCCTCGGGATCGCCCAGGCGGTCGGCGACGATGCGGACACCGCCGGGGCCCTGGGTCGAGAACGTTTCAGGCGCGGTGGTCACCAGAGGATAGTAAGACCATCTCGGCATCTCCGGGTGTTTCCGGCGCCGAAGAGTTGCTGAGTCAGCCGGCGCGCCGACCGCCCCGGGAAGCCTTGTTGATCCCGACGTACTTGGTTATCCGCAGGAAAAGCCTGCCGAGCGGGCTTCCCGCCCGTTGCGAGTCCTTGATCCGGCCGAGGGTTTGCTCGCCCTCGACGGCGTAGTCCTTCATCGTTTCGTCGCCCTCTTCGGCGCGCATGCCTCATCTCCATCCGTGCTCGGGTCTGTCATGCCGGCGTCTCACGCTCGGGCGGGTCCGTGGGCGTCAGGCTGCTCCGGCGGGTCCGTCGGCGTGAGCCGTTCGGGTGGTTCCGCCGGCGTCAGCCGCTCCGGCGTCTCCCGGCGTACCGGGTTCGCTGTCGATCATCCCGAGTGCGTACCCGCCGGGCACGCGCATCGAAACGAGCCGGAACCCAATAGCGGCCTAGCCGAGCGTTTCCCAGAAGCCGGTCAGGGCCGCGGCACCGCGGGCCGGATCCTGCACCATCCACCAGTGCCCGAGCCCCTCGAGCACCTCGGTGCGCGCGCCCGCCCGGTCGGCGGCCCGGCGCCGGTTGTCGGCGACGCCGATGAAGGGGTCCTCGGTGGCCAGCAGCGAAAGCCCCGGTCGGGCCGCAGCCCGCTCCAGCTCCCGACCGGCCTCGGCCAGGGCGGGCTGGCGCGCCGAGCGGTACAACGCCAGGATGGCCCGGCCCATCTCCGGCCCCTGCTCCGGTGCCATCAAGTTTGCGATCTCGATGGGGATGCCGAGCGAGGCCATCCGTTCCGCGCGGTCCTCGTCCGTGCCGCCGAGCAGCGCGTCCACCAGCTCTTCGCCTTCACCCGGCGTCTGCCACTTCTGGGCGAAGTCGTGCCAGACGTAGTCGGGGTCGAACAGCCCGACGACGTCGCTGGCCCAGCTGCGCACGAGTTCCGGCCGGTGCATCACGGCGTTCACCACGTGCCCGCCGCCCCAGTCGTGCCCGACGAGGTCGATCGGTGGCTCGATGCGCTCCAGCTCGGCTTCGAGCCAGTCGCGGTAGTCCAGGTAGGTCGCCGCGAAACCGTCGGGCAGCGGAGCCCCGAACCCCGGCGGCGACAGCAACACCACATCCTGGCGCCCGAGGGCCTCGACCAGCGGCCCCCAGATGGCGGAGGTCTCGGGATTGCCATGCACCAGAACCAGGGTCATGGCGAACATCGTGGCACGACACGACGGTCCGGCGGGAGGGCCGGTCGCCCGGACGGCGCTTACACTCCTTTGATGCATCCTGGGCCGACCAGGCACGCAGCGATCAGAGTGCCACTCGCGGTCGGGCTGCTTGTCGCGCTGGTGATCGCCATCCTCGCGATACCGGTCAAGCAACGGTGCGGTGCGCCGGGCCTGTTTTGCGCGACGGCGGTCGATCCGCAGGGCAATATTCACTACTACTACGAGGTCGAACCGATCGGCGTGTACCTCGCCGAAATCATCGCGGGCTCAAACATTCGCCTCTACTACACCTCGGGCGAAGATTTGGTCAAGGCGGGCTAGGGGTCCAGATGTGGCGACATGCCAGCACCGCGGCAGCGGGGCTGCTCGTGACGGCGGCGCTGACTTCGAGCACGGCCGCCGGCGAGGTGGTGCTCGTCGTTACGCGCCAAAGCATGTGCGGCGCAAGCGGTTTCTGCCCGGCAGACCCCGCACCCGACGCCGGTGACCAAGCCACGGCCGAGCAGAAGATCAAAGACGGCTATATCCAGAAGCAAATCAATTGCACGCCAAGCCTGCCGCCCAATCCTCAGTCGATCACCTGGGATCCGCCGGGCTTCGCGCCGAACGTCGGCGGCTCCGGTGTCATCCGGGACGCCAATCCGCAATTGGGCGGCCAATACCGCGCCGACTATGTGAACGGCAAATGGCACATCGAATACCCGTATTGCTGAATCGGCTCGGGCAGCCAACATTTGATGCCGGAGCCATAACAAGTCGGGCTCGATCGTGACACCAGCGCGGTGAACCGCTGCGCCCTAGGCGGCTAAAAGCGCTGGTAGCAGCCCGATTGACGGCATAAAATCCGGGTATTCCCGGCGCGTGAGCCTGGTTACACCGGCCCTCTTGACTAGAGGGTTCTCAGCAAGCTACCGCATACTTGACGGCATGCTGCAAGCGACATCACCGCAAACCCCTATTGCGGTGGCGGGTGGTGCGCTGGTAACAGAACGAGGTTTTTGATGGCTCAGTCTGGCGGCGCACATCGTCGCCATCGCGCCGTTCGGCGACCGTCGCGCCTTCGCAAGGCCCTGACGCGCAGCCTGATGACGCTGGTATCGGTGGGGGCCGTGCTCATGACGGGCGCGGGATACTACGTCGCCCACGGCGCGCTGGGCGGCATCACCGTTTCGGACGCCCTGTCGTCGGAGGACCCGCGATCCAGCGGCAACAACATGAATATCTTGCTCATCGGGCTGGACTCGCGCAAAGACCAGGACGGCAATGACCTGCCCTGGTCGATCCTAAAGCATTTGCACGCAGGCGATTCCGATAACGGCGGGTACAACACCAACACCCTGATACTCATCCATGTCGGGGCGGACAACAAAGCCGTCGCCTTTTCCATCCCCCGCGACGACTGGGTGCCGTTCAACGGTGTCCCGGGATACAACCACATCAAAATCAAAGAGGCATACGGGCTTACGAAGCAGTACGTCGCGAACAAGCTCGCCAGCCAGGGCAGCATCACCCAGAAGGAACTCGAAACTCGGGGTCGCGAAGCGGGCCGCGCGGCGACGCTGCGCGCGGTGCGCAGCCTGACCGGGGTTCCGATCGACTACTTCGCCGAGGTCAACCTGGCCGGCTTCTACGACTTGGCCCAAACCCTGGGCGGCGTGGAGGTGTGCCTGAATCACGCTGTCGAGGACTCGTATTCGGGCGCGGACTTCCCCGCCGGCCGGCAGCGGCTGGATGCGTCCCAGGCGCTGTCGTTCGTCCGGCAGCGCCACGGCCTGGAAAACGGGGACCTGGACCGCACCCATCGGCAGCAGGCGTTCCTTTCGTCGGTCATGCAGGAGCTGCAGGCGTCGGGCACCTTCACCGACCTGGACAAGCTCAAGAGCCTGATGGCGGTGGCGCGCAAAGACGTTGTGCTGTCGGCCGGTTGGGACGAGGACCTGATCCAACGGCTGGGCTCGCTGGCCTCCAGCGGCAACCTCGAATTCCGGACGCTGCCCGTGGTGCGTTACGACAACATCGACGGGCAGGACGTCAACATCATCGACCCGGCGGCGATCAAGGCCGAGGTGGCCGAGGCGATCGGGGCGCCGCCGCCGACGACCACGCCCGCCACCACCGCCGCCAAACCCAGTCCGTCCACCGTCGTCGACGTGATCAACGCGGGCAGCATGAGCGGGATGGCCAGCGAGGTGTCCCGCGCCCTGAAGAAGCGCGGTTACACCGCCGGCCAAGTGCGCGACCGCAATTCGGGTGAGCCGACCGCCACCACCGTCGAGTACGGCGCCGGGGCCGAGACCGACGCACGCAACGTGGCCACCCTGCTCGGGCTCGACGCGCCCAAGCAACCGAACGCCGAACTCCAGCCCGGGCACATCCGGGTGACCGTGGATACCAACTTCTCGATGCCGTCGCAGGACGAGACCGCGATGGACGACACCACGACCACGACGACGACCAGCAAGTCGAACACCTACTACTACAACGGAACCACCACCACGTATCCGACGCCCGATCAAGGAAAACCGATGGCGGCCGGCGGCGTGCCGTGCGTCAACTAGCCAGCGGTTGATCAGGCGTGGGTTCCGCCGTCGATGCGGATCTCGGTGCCGGTGATCCAGGCGCCGTCGTCGGACACCAGCATGGCGATGACGCCGGCGATCGCGCTGGGCTCGGCCATCCCGGCGCCGCTCGATTCGACGGTGGTCGGCAGGATCGGCATGAGGCGCGGAAACAGTGACCAGTCGGCGTCTTTGGGAATGTATCCGCCTGTGGCGTCGGTGATTCCGGACTTGATGCTGCCCGGCGCCACGCAGGCCGCACGCAGGCCGTCCTTGGCGTATTCGAGTGCCAACGAATGGGTGAAGGCCTGGATGCCGCCCTTGCTCGCGGCGTAGGCCGCCATGTAGGGGTGGGCGAACGAGGCCGACGTGGAGCTGAAGTTCACGATGGCGCTGCGTGGATTGCCCAGCAGCGTCGGAAGCGCCTCGCGGACCACCAGAAACGTTCCGGTCAGGTTGATCCCGACGATCCGGTTCCACAGTTCGAGGCTGGTCTCGTGGGTGTGTGCGGCGCGCAGGATGCCGGCCGCGTTGACAAGGGAATCGAGCCCACCGAGCTTCTGGACCGCGCGGCGGACGCCGTCGATCACCGAGCCCTCGTCGCCGACGTCCATCGGCATGGTGGTGAGCCGGTCGGCGGTCCCGGCCTCGTCCGCGAGGGCCCCGGTGGCGGCCAGGCCGTCTTCCGCGACATCGGAGGCCACCACGGAGGCGCCCTCGTCGAGCAATCGCACCGCGCTGGCCTGGCCGATGCCGGACGCCGCGCCCGTCACCAGGATCCTCTTGCCCTCGAGTCGCTTCATCGCTCAGACCACCCCGCGTAGGCCTTCGGCGCCGAAGGCGGGTTCCAGCATCGCCGAGAAGTCGGGGCCGCGCCGCAGGATGTGGCCGCCGTCGACGTTGATGCACTGCCCGGTGATCCAGCTGGCCGCATCGGACAGCAAGAACATCGCCAGGTTGGCGACGTCCTCGACCTCGCCCACTCGTGGCAGTGGCGTGCATTGCCGGTAGTCGGCGCTCAGCTCCGGTGATTCCGTAATGGGCACAACGAGATCCGTGCGGATCAGGCCGGGACGGATGCTGTTGACCCGCACCCAGGACGGGCCCAGCTCGTCGGCCGCCAGCTGCATCATGTGGTCGACGGCCGACTTGGTGACACCGTAGGCGCCGAACCACCGATGGGTGTTGCTGGCCGCGATCGACGAGATCCCGACGAACGAACCGCCGCCGCCCCGAACGAGTTCGCGTGCGGCGTGCTTGAGCACGTACATGGTGCCGTTCACGTTGAGGTCGACCGTGCGCCGCCACGCCTCCGAGTCGATCTGGGTGATCGGCCCGATGGTCTCCGATCCGCCGGCGCAATGCACCACCCCATGCAGCCGGCCGTGCCAGGCCGTCGCGGCGTCCACCGCGCGGGCGGCCTCCTCCTCGTTGGTGATGTCGGCCGGCTCGTAACGGATCGCGCCGCTCGCCTTGAGTACTTCGATCTCTTGGACCGCGGTCGCCAGCCGATCGGCGTTGCGGCCCACGATCATGACGGACGCCCCGGACGCCACCAGCCCGGCCGCGACCCCCTTGCCGATCCCGCTGCCACCACCGGTCACCAGGTACGTCCGGTTGTCGAAAGAAAGCTGCACGCCGCGTCCCTTCACGCCGAAACTGAAACGGGTTCTAGCATAGGCGAGGGGTCACAGCCGCCACACGGGTCACGCTATGGCGTATCGCGGCGGGCAATCTGCGTGGGCTTGGCGTCGCGCCAGTCCTCGACGTCGGGCGGCAGGCCGACGGCGTACCTGTTCTCGTTGTGGGCTGCCCAGTGCGCATGGCCCAGCTCGTGAATGTGGAACGCGTGCCGCAGCGCCTCGGTGAAACCCATCGCGTCGGAGGCCGCGTTCACCGAGTCCTTGACGAGCAGCGCCGCCATCGTGGGCCGCTCGGCGATGCGCCGGGCGAATTCCAGCGTCTTGTCCGCCAGCTCGTCGACCGGGAACACCTTCGACACCATGCCCAACTGGTAGGCCTCGTCGGCGTCCAGCGCATCGCCGGTCAAGAGCAGCTCCTTGGCCTTGCGTGGCCCGAATTCCCAAGGGTGGGCGTAATATTCGACGCCCGGCATCCCCAGCCGCACGGCGACGACGTCGCTGAACTTCGCGTTGTCGGCCGCCACGATCAGGTCGCAGGCCCAGATCAGCATCAGGCCCGCCGAAATCGCGTTGCCCTGCACCTGGGCGATGGTGATCTTGCGCAAATCGCGCCAGCGGCACGTGTTCTGGAAGAAGTAGTGCCACTCCTGCAGGTAGATCTTTTCCGCAATGGGATCGCGGGTGCCGCCGTTGATGCGGAAGCTCGGCAGCTGGCTGCGCTCGGCGATCGCCAATTCCGAGCCCAGGTCGTGACCGGCGGAGAAGTTCTTGCCGCGCGCCGCCAGGATCACCACGCGCACGGTGTCGTCGGCCTCGGCACGCAGGAACGCCTCGTCGAGCTGGACCAGCAGCCCGCGGCTCTGCGCGTTGTGCGCCTCGGGCCGGTTGAGCCAGATCCGGGCGATGCGGCCGTCATCGAGGGTTTCATAGGCCACCAGCTGATCGGCGCCGGTCGCCTGGGTGCCGGCCTGGTCGGAGAGTGTCATTCCGCCCACCTACCTTTAGTCATCGGGGTCATCGGGCTCCGTTACAAGTTGGGGCCGATCCGTAAATGCCGGACCGACTCTCTGCAGATTACGGCCACTGCCGAAGACGCTGATCGCTGGGTGGATCGAGCGAGGGCCCGACACCGGCCAACGCACTGGTGGCGGCCCGCCGAGACGCTACTGACCAGCCATTTCAGCGGCTGCGCGCCGGCCGTCGGTGAGAGACGCCTGCGCGCGAATATCGACGTCGCCTACAGTTGTGTTATGCCTACGAAATCTGATCCTGGCGAACTCGGCGATGTGGAGCCCCTGGCCGACAGCACCGCGAGCCAGGCCAGGCGGGTGGTCGCCGCGTACGCGAACGACGCCGACGAGTGCCGCGTCTTTCTGTCCATGCTCGGCATCGGACCTGCAAAACACGACACATAAATGGCTCCCGGCGGAAGCCAGCAATTCGGCAATTCGGATTTCGTAGTCGTCGCCAATCGGCTGCCGGTCGACCTCGAGCGCCTTCCCGACGGAACCACCACCTGGAAACGCAGCCCCGGGGGCTTGGTCACGGCCCTGGAACCGCTGCTGCGTCGCCGCCGCGGCGCGTGGGTGGGGTGGCCCGGCGTCGCCGATGACGACGACGAGCTGGACTACGAGCCGATCGTCCAGGACGACCTGCAGCTGCACCCAGTGCGGCTGACGTCCGACGACGTCGCCGAGTACTACGAGGGATTCTCCAACGCCACGCTGTGGCCGCTGTACCACGACGTCATCGTCAAGCCGATCTACCACCGCGAATGGTGGGAGCGCTACGTCGACGTAAACCGCCGTTTCGCCGAGGCCACGTCGCGCGCGGCGGCCCGCGGGGCAACCGTGTGGGTGCAGGACTACCAGCTGCAGCTGGTTCCCAAGATGCTGCGCGAACTCCGGCCCGACCTGACCATCGGTTTCTTCCTGCACATCCCGTTCCCGCCGGTGGAGCTGTTCAGGCAGCTGCCGTGGCGCACCGAGATCGTCGAGGGCCTGCTCGGTGCCGACCTGGTGGGCTTCCACCTGCCCGGCGGCGCGCAGAACTTCCTGGTCCTGTCCCGACAGCTGATCGGGGTCAACACCTCCCGCGGCTCGGTCGGGGTGCGGTCGCGTTTCGGCGAGGTGGAGCTGCCGTCCCGAACCGTGCGGGTGGGCGCCTTTCCGATCTCGATCGACTCCACCGCGCTCGACCACGCGGCCCGCGACCGCGACGTGCGGCGCCGCGCGCGGGAGATCCGCGCCGAGCTCGGCAACCCGCGCAAGATCCTGCTCGGCGTCGACCGGCTCGACTACACCAAGGGCATCGACGTTCGGCTGAAGGCCTTTTCGGAGCTGCTCGCCGAGGGCCGCGCGAAACGCGACGACACCGTGCTGGTTCAGCTCGCGACGCCCAGCCGCGAACGCGTGGAGAGCTACCAGATCCTGCGCAACGACATCGAGCGCGAGGTCGGCCACATCAACGGCGAGTACGCCGAGGTGGGGCATCCGGTGGTGCACTACCTCCACCGGCCCGTCCCGCGCAACGAGCTCATCGCGTTCTTCGTCGCCAGCGACGTCATGCTGGTCACCCCGCTGCGCGACGGGATGAACCTGGTGGCCAAGGAGTACGTCGCCTGCCGCAGCGACCTCGGCGGGGCGCTCGTCCTGTCCGAATTCACCGGTGCCGCAGCCGAACTCCGGCAGGCCTACCTGGTCAACCCGCACGACACCGATGGCGTCAAGGACGTGATCGAAGCGGCGCTCAACCAGTCCCCCGAGGAGGGACGCCGCCGCATGCGTGCGCTGCGCCGGCAGGTCCTCGCCCACGACGTGGACCGCTGGGCGCGGTCATTCCTCGATGCGCTCGCCGAGTCGCATCCGCGCGATTCGAACTAGCCCACCTGCCTGAACGCGGCCCCATCCACCGTTGCAACGGCTGGTTGGCCGTGCAGTTAGACGGGCGGCATTTCCACCGAATATGACTGTTGGGGTTCCCTCTATTTGCTGCGAAAACTTTCTGAAGGGCAGGTCATTTACGAGCGCACCGACGGAGCGCCGGGCTGCGCCGACCAAATCAATCACCGGTGATGTCTTGATCAGTTGGCAGAACCGGACGTACGATGCAATCTGCCTAAAGAAAGGACGGTAGGAATCGAAATTAATTCCCGAATCGTAGCTGAGCGCGGCACGATAACCCCTTCTGGAAACGGCAGTTCATTCACATGGTCCGCCGTTTCGTCGTTTCCCAAGCCCCAGAAGTAGTGCGAACGTTCACATGGAATGTTGGCGTTACATGTCCCATAGATATCGCTGTACGCAAGGTTTCAACTCAACGGACGAATGATTCTTTTGGTTTGTTGACCACGCTATTCGCGTACTTCGAAATGGCAGAACGCCAAAAGGATAAAGCGACACTGACCGCTAGAGGTCGCCCGGCGGACGAAATCGTTGTCCGCAATAGAATGCCAGCGCGGTACGAAATAATTGTTGGCCCGTGGCGCCACCAATCGATTGCTTGCCGGAGCCGGTGAAAGATTGTTGTCGATGGCGGCAGGTTCGAGTTGCGAATCCGCGCCGGGAAGCCAGCGAAAATGGGCGGCTTGTTGTAGACGCGTAGCGCATAAATGGGCGTGTGCTGCGCACTTTCAGCGCGGTGTCAGGCCGGTCGCGAGCTCGGTGAGCGGCCGCCGAACCAGGGTTCTTGCTGGAATGGTGAATTTGCTGTAACGACAGCGATGAGCTGCTGTCGTTTCTGTTTTTCTCGGTGACCAAACAGGCGAAAGCCGAACTGTCGGGAGGTGCGGAATGTCGTTTGTGATCGCAGTGCCGGAGCTGGTGACAACGGCGGCGACAGATCTGGCGGGCATCGGGTCCGCGATCAGCGCGGCCAGCGCGGCCGCGGCGCCGCCCACCACAATGGTCTTGGCCGCGGCCTCCGACGAGGTGTCGGCGGGCATCGCGGCCGTGTTCGGCGAGCACGCCCAGGCATTTCAGTCAATCAGCGCGCAGGCGACGGCGTTTCACGACCAGTTCGTCAAAGCCCTCAATTCCGGTGCGGGAGCATACGCGGCCGCCGAGGCCGCCAACGTCTCACCGCTGCAGATCCTTCAGCACGATGTGCTCGGTGTGATCAACGCACCGACCGAGGCGCTGTTCAAGCGACCGCTGATCGGCAACGGCGCCAACGGGGGAACCGTCAACGGGGTGGGGCAGCCCGGCGGCGCCGGCGGGCTGCTGTTCGGCAACGGCGGCGCCGGCGGCAACGGCACCAACCCTGGAGCGCCCGGCGGTGCGGGCGGGCACGCCGGCCTCATCGGTAACGGCGGCATGGGCGGGCAGGGTGGGACCGGCGGGATCGGTGGCTTCGGCGGCCGGGGCGGGTGGCTGATCGGTTCCGGGGGTGCGGGCGGAGCCGGCGGGAGTGCCACGGCCGTCGGGGGAACCGGCGGCATCGGCGGTGCCGGCGGAAACGCCCCGATGTTCGGCCACGGCGGCGCGGGCGGAGCCGGCGGAAGCGACGCCAACGGTTTCGGCGGGTACGGCGGTGCCGGCGGCAGCGGCGGGTGGCTGCAAGGTTCCGGCGGCGGGGGCGGGGCCGGTGGGGCCGGCGATACCGCCGGCGGTTTGGGTGGCAACGCCGGAAATGGCGGGTGGTTGCAGGGCAGCGGCGGCGCCGGCGGGGCCGGCGGGACCGCCACCGGCGCCAACGGGATCGGCGGTTTCGGCGGCCACGGCGGCAAGGGCGCGTGGTTGCACGGGAACGGTGGCACGGGCGGGACCGGCGGCGACGCCACCGGAACCAATGGACACGGCGGCAGCGGCGGGGACGCGGGTACCGCCGGGGTGTTCGGCAACGGTGGTCACGGCGGCCAGGGCGGCTCCGCATTCCTCGGGTTCGGCGGGAACGGCGGCGAAAGCGGCAACAGCGGGATCGTGGGCGATGGCGGCAACGGCGGCGACGGTGGGGCCGGGTTGTTCGGCGGCCGCGGAGGCGACGGCGGAAACGTCAAGCTGTTGGGCGGCGGTGGTGCGGGTGGCACCGGCGGTGCCGGCAGTGGCCCGGCCGGTGTTGGCGGCGCCGGCGGGAAGGGCGGCGGGACCGGGATATTCGCCCACGGCGGCGCCGGCGGCACGGGTGGCGCCGGATCCGGCACCGGCGCCGGCGGGTCGGGCGGCGACGGCGGGTCCGGCGGGCTCTTCGGCGGAGGCGGCCGAGGTGGCGACGCCGGCAACGGTGCCGCACCCGCCAGCGGCGGGCGGGGCGGCGACGCCGTGTTCATCGGTAACGGCGGAAACGGCGGGAACGGCGCGGACGGCGGAAACGGCGGCAGCGGCGGCTTTGCCGGGCCGTTCGGCCACAGCGGGGCCCAAGGGTTGCCCTAGACCCGCCGGACCCATGGTGCTACCACCGAAACGCTGTGATACTCAATGCAGCGTAGAGGGAGGAACGTCATGAAGCTCCGTCGTAGCCTGGCCGCCGGTGCCGGCATCTGCTCGGTCGTCGCGCTCGGGATCGCGTTGGAATCCGGCGAGCCGGCCGGTGCCGTCGCGCCGCCGGCGGACGGGAACTACTCCTTCAACCAGGCGGGGGTGTCCGGCGTGACCTGGACGATCACGGCGCTGTGCGATCAGGTGAACGGAAGCCGCTACTACAAGGACTATTCCAACCCGGACATCATGGCGGACTTTTGCGCCCTGAACATCGTGAGCGCGACCGACGAACGGATCAGCCGGCAGGACAAGCTGCAGAACTTCAGCGGCAGGGCCCGGCTGGTGAGCCAGCGGTGGACCTTCAAGGTCGACATCGCCGACGGCGTCTCGTGCCCGGGCGGTGGCACCGCGTCGTCCACCGAGACCTTTGCGTTTGACGACGAGACGCTCACCGGCACGCACACCAGTCTGCACGGGCCCGAGTGCGGCCTCGAGTCGGCGATGAGCAAGCAGCCCTTTTCCTTGGCGCTCACCGGGCCGCCACCCAGCCCAATCGAGCGTTATCCGTTGCGGTGCAACGACATTGCGATGTGCTTCTGAGACCGATCTAGATCGGCGTGATGTAAGCGATCAGCCACTGCTTGCCGACTTTGGTGAAGTCGACCCGCAGTCGGCTGCCGTCGTACAGCGGCTGCCGCGACTTGTCGGTGACAGTGCGGTTGAGATAGACCATCACCGACGCCGAATCGCGCTTGGCGGACATGACGCCGACGCCAACGACATTCGCCTGGACGACGACCTCGCGCTTCTTCGCCTCGGGAATGATCTGCGCGTTCGCGCTCTTCTGGAACTCCTGGCGGTAAGTGGGCGTCAGCAACGGGTAGGCGGCCGAGAGGCTGCGTTCGACGGTCTGGTAGTCGTAGGCGAACACCTCGGGTATCTCCTTGGCGGCCAGCCCCGGCAGCACGGCCCGCGCGGCCGCCTCGCCGCGCGTCTGCACCCGCTCCCAGTAGAACCAACCGGCCGCCGCGGACAGGCCGACAAAGGCCGTCACCAACAGGGAGCCCGCTGCGGCGATCAGCCACCGCATCAGTTACCCCCGTCCGGATACTTCAGGTCGTAGCCGGTCATCCGGCCCTGCTCGTCCTCGTGCACGACCACGCGCAGCCGATACGGCATGGACGGCTTGTTCGTCCCGTCGATGTCGGCGACCGTCACCCGCACCGACACCAGCACCGACGCGTTGTCGGTGACCGAATCGATGCCCTCCAGCGCGGCACCGTTGACGACGGCTTCCGACGTCGCGTTGGTGGAGCGGAACAGGCCCTTGAGGTTCTCGATGTTGTTGTTGGCGCCCAACATTCCGCGCAGCGGGCCACTGGTGCCGTTGTAGAACCGGTTCACGCTCTCGTCGATGTTGTCCTGCTTGTAGCTGAACATGTTGACCACCGTCTGCGTGGCGGTATCGACGAAACGTTGATCGCGAGCCTGCGCCGCGTCGGCATGCCGCTGCGAGACGATCAGCGCGACCAGGCAACCGGCCAGCGCGCCGACCGCCACCAGGGCGGCGGCGAACGACGTCCATAACACCAGGGCGCGGTTCGGCCGGCGCCGCGGCGGCGGCTTCACCGGCTTGAGGGTTGCGACGGGTTTCGCGGGCGGCTTCGGCTTCGCCTTCGGCGCGGCCGCAACCTCGACCGTGACCGGAGCGTCCTCGCGCTCCTCCCCCTTGGCCGGCCCCGCCGCGCGCGATGCGCGGCGACGCACCCGCCGCGTCGCCGTTTCCGGCACTTCTGGGGCCACTACATCGGCCTTGGATCAAGCATCAGGTCCACCCAATTCTCGGCGCTGGATGCGCCACTGGCGCCGGCCGCGAAAGTACCAGTGCCACCGGCCGGGTCCACAAACGCCCCGGTGCGCTGGTCATAGGTGGTGTAGGCCGGCCCGCTGGCCTGCGGAGGCGGACCCTGCGGCGGCCCCCAGGGCTTCTCCGGGCCCGGACCCGCCGGCGGAGGATTGACGCCCTCCGGCGGAGCCGGCGGTGGGAGCCACTTGGGATAGGGAAGCATCGGCGGCACCGGTGGGACGCCCGGCGGCATCCACGACGGATTGCCCGGCGGCGGCGGCCTGTCGTTGGGCGGCGGCGGATCGTAGGCCGGCTGGTGCGGCGCCGGACCCGGCCCCGGCACGACGCCGGGCGGGGGCGGCCCCACAATGGGAACGCCCGGATCGGGGTCGGCGCCCGGCGGAATGTACGGGAACTTGTTGGGCGGCAACACGTTCAGCCCGTTCGTCACCGGGGTGTCGTAGGGCACCGGAGGGCCGCGCCACGGGTTGCGGCCGACCGGGACGTAGCCCTTCGGGTCGCGGCAGAGCTGGATCGTCGGCGCCCGTTTGCCGGGGAACTCCTGGCATGGATAGTTGCGCGCGCCGCGCACGGTGCTGGGGTCGTTCTGCGCCGTCTTGCAGTACATGTCTCTCGGAAGCTCGCGCAACGTCTCGTCCGCCGGCGTGCGCATCAGCGGCGGGGGCAGGAAGCCGACCGCGCAGGGGGGCGGGTCGTTGAGGTCGAGCTTGAAGTCCAGCTTGGCGCCCTCGTCCTGTGGGGCGCCGCCGGCGGCCGTGGTGATCGCCGCGAACAGCGGCGGCAACACCACCAGCAGCTGCTCGATCGACTTGTGGTAGATGACTCCGACCCGGCCCAGGTTCGCCAGGCTGGCCGCCAGCGCCGGGAAGGACGGGCGAATCCCGGAGAACGCAGTGCTGGCCTCGTCGGTCGCACCCGGGGCGGTCGCCAGCGTCTCGCGCAGCTGCGGGTCGGCCTGGCGCACCTCGGAAGTGAACCGCGCCAAGCCATCCGACAGCGACTTCACGTCGGCGCCGGCACGAATCTGGGCCTGCAGGAACGGGCCGGCCTGATCGATCAGCTGCGACACCTGCGGGTAGTTGGCGTTGGCCTCGTCCACCAGCAGCCGGGCGGACTCGATCAGCCGGGCCAACTCGGGGCCCGACCCGTTGGCCGCAATGAACGTCTCGTGCAGGAGTTCGCGCAACCGCGTGTCGCCGAGGCTGTTGACCAATGCCTCGGCCCGCTTCAACAGGTCGGCGACCTCCTGACCGATCCGGGTGTTCTGCCGGTCGATCCGGGATCCGTTGTGCAGCTTGGTCGATGCCGGATTGCCCGGCGGCACCAGGTCGATGTACTGCTCACCGACGGCCGAGACACTCTTCACGGTGGCGGTGACGTTCGACGGGATGGGCGTGCCACTGTTGAGGCGCATCTCGGCGATGACGCCATTGGGGCTCAGGCCCACCGATTCCACCCGACCGACCGCGACCCCGCGGTAGGTGACGTTGGCGTTTTTGTACAGGCCGCCCCCCGCGACGAAATCGGCGCTGACGCCGTACGTCCCGAGCCCGAAGGTGGCGGGCAGCCGCAGGTAGAAGATGGCCATCACCGTCAGCGTGACCGCGGTGATCACCGCGAAGATGCCGAGTTGGACCCTGGTGAGCTTGTCGATCATCCGCGCTACCGCCCCTCAGTGCCCGAAGACGTGGCGGGCGGAATCTTGAACGGGTCGGCCGCCTGCCCGGACAGGTTGGCCATCTCGCCGGTCAGGAAGTCGGGCGGGTTGAGAACCTCGCTCATGTGCATCATGTTCGGGTCGAGCGCATAGGAGGTGGTGAAGAACGTCTCACCGATCCGGCGCAGGGTCAGGTCGAAGGTGGTGAACACGTTGAGGTAGTCGCCGCGCACCGACTGCTTGATGCCGAAGTTGGGGAAGGGGAACGTCAGGAGGATCTGCAGCGAGGTGACGAAGTTCTTGCGGTTGTCGCTGAGGGCCTTGACGACCGAGTACAGGCCCTTGAGGTCTTCGGCGAAGTCCACCTTGGTTTTTGCCAGGATGTGCGAGGTCACCGTCGCCAGCTTCTTGAGCGCGCCGAACGCTTCGACGATGTGGTCCCGGTTCTTGTTCAGCACCCCCAGCGCCTCGGGCAGCGTGTCCAGCGCCCGGCCCAGGTTGTCCTTGTCGCGCGCCAGGGTCGCGGAGAATCGGTTCAGCCCGTCGACCGCGTCGATGATGTCGTTGGTCTGCCGGTTGAGCCCCGCCGTCAATTCGGCGAGCCGGGGGATCAGGTCGGCGAACTGGTCCTGGCGACCCGCGAAGGCCTGATAGGTCTCGTCGGTAATGTCTTCCAGCGCACCGAGATTGCCCTTGTTGACGACGACACCCAACGCCGAGAGGACTTCCTCGGTGGTCGGGTAGCGGCCCGTGTTGGCCTCGGTGATCCTGGAGCCATCCTTGAGCCGCCCGGTCGGCGGCTTGTCCTTGGGGCGCGCCAGGTCGATGTGCATCGAACCCAGCAACGATGTCTGGGCCACCGTCGCGGTCGCGTTGGCCGGCAACACCACGTTCTTGTTCAGCGCCAGCTTCACCGCGGCGTAGAAGGATCCATCGGAACGCTGCTCGGCTGAAATGCCCGCGACGCTCCCGACGGTGACCTCGTCGACCATCACCGGCGAGTTCTGCGGCAGCGTCGCCACGTCGGGCATCTCGACGGTGATCGAATACGCCCCGCTGCCGTGGCCGGCCGTGCCTGGCATCGACAGGGAGTTCAGGCCGTTGAATTGGCAACCGGCCAGCAGCGCGCCGCCCGCCGCTAACACGGTGCCGCGCAACCAGATTCGCCTCATCCGCCACCGCCCTGATCGGCCGGCGGCGCGCTCGGCGCCTGGCCCGGCGGGGGGCCGGGCAGCGGACCGTACGCATTGCCGGGGCCGGGGCCCGGGGCCGGACCCGAGCTGAGGCCGGCCGGTGGCGGGGCGCCCGCAGCGGTCTGCGGCGCCGTCGGGACCAGGAGGGCCTGCAGGTCGGTGGGGCTCTGGGCGGGCGGCGGCAGGTGCGAGCCCTGGGCCGGTATCCAGGTCAGCTGCGGAACCGGGGTGGCCGCCTTGGCCTGGGTCTCCGGGGTGTCGTAGATGATCTGGCCCTTGTACGCGGTGATCGTGTTCAGCGGGTGGAACATGACCGGCGGGTAGTTCACCGCGAGCCGGCGCAACACCGGGCCGAGCCGTTCGCGGCATATCTCAGCGCGCCGGAAGTAGTCCGGCGCCCTGGGCCCGGCGGCGGTCTCGAAGGTGCCGCCGCAGATGAACTGCACGGGGTTGGCGAACTCGGGTATCGACAACAAACCGTTCAGCGTGCCCTGCGCCGGGTCGTAGATGTTGTAGAAGTTGGCGATACCCGGGCCGGCCACGTGCAACACCTGCTCGATGTTGTCGCTCTGGTCGCTCAACGTCTGCGCAAAGTCGTTGAGGTTGTTGACCGTATCGATGATCGTCGAGTTGTTCTCGTGCAGGAATCCCCGGATGTCCGAGAGCGCCTGATTCAGCGTGCCAAGCGTGTTGTCCAGATGCCGCGAGCTGTCGGCGAGCACCTGCGACACCGAGGCGACGTTGCCGGCGAACTGCACGATCTGTTCGTTGCTCGCCGACAGCGCGTCGACGAGCACCTGCAGGTTCTTGACCGTGCCGAAGAGGTCGCTACGCGAATCCCCCAGCCGCCCGGCGACTTGCGAGAGCTCGCGCAACGCATTGTGGAACGACTCGCCCTTGCCGTCGAGGGTGTCGGCGGCCTGGTTGATCGCCTTGCCCAGGGGCCCCTGCATCGATCCCGTCGTCGGGCCCAGCTGAACGGCCAGTTGCGTCAGGGACTCCTTGACCTCGTCCCATTCCACCGGCACCCCGGTGCGGTTCAGGTCGATGCTGCCGCCGTCGGGCAGCGCGGCCCCGCCGGTGTAGGCCGGGGTGAGCTGAATGAACCGCGCCGACACCAGGTTCGGCGAAATGATGACGGCCCGGGCATCCTTGGGGATCTTCACGTCCTTGGTCACCGACATGACGATCTTCACGTCGGACGGCCGCGGCTCGATCGTGTCGATCGAACCGACCGGCACGCCCAGGACGCGGACCTGGTCGCCCGGATAGAGGCCGACGGCGGAGGTGAAGTAGCCGATGACGGTCCTGTTATTGCCTTGCGCGGTCAGCACATACACGCCGCCCACCACCATCGCGACCAGCGCGATGATGATGCCGTAGCGCAGCCCCTTGCTGCCGGCGATGCGGTTCATCATGGCGACTTCGGCCTGATGATCCAGCGTTCCTGAATCAGCCCGCGCAGGTAGTCGGCGAGGCTGGCCGGCAGCTTGCCCGGCTGGTAGAAGAAGTCGAACACCATCGCGATCATCGGCGCGGGCAACACGCTGAACACGTTCACGTTGAACCCGGGACCGGAGCCGACGACCTCACCCAGCTCGGTGGCATAGGTGGGCAGCCGCTTGAGCGCCTCGGTGATGTAGTCGCGGCGCTCGTTGAGGTTGGCCAGCACCAGGTTCAGCTTGCTCAGCGCGGGGCCGAACTCCTTGCGGTTGTCGGCAACGAAGCCGGAAATCTGCTGGGAGAGACCGCCGATGCCGGAGATCAGCTCACCGATCGCGGCGCGCCGCTCGTCGAGCGCGGCGAACAACTGGTTGCCGTCGTCCACCAGCTTGTTGACCTGGTCGGCGCGCTGCGACAGGACACCCGTCACCGACTTCGCGTGCGCCAGCAGGCTTTGCAGCGCCTCGTCGCGGCGATTGAGCGTGCGGGACAGCGACGTCACGCCGTCCAGCGCGCCGCGCAGTTCCGGCGTGGCGTCGTGCAGCGTGTCGGTGAGCACGTTCAAGGCCTGCTCGAACTGCGGCTTGTTCAGGTTGCTGGCGTTGTTGCCCAGATCCTCGAGGGCGCCGGCGAGCGTGTACGGGGTCGTCGTGCGGCTCAGCGGGATGGTGGTCGCCTTGCCGCTGCCGGCCGGGGTCACCGAGACGGAACGCTCACCGAGGATGCTGTCGGTGCGGATCGCGGCCATCGACTGGTCACCGACGGTGATGTGCCGGTCAACGGAAAACGTCACCTTGGCGCTGTCGCCGGCCAGGCCGACGGAGGCGACCTTGCCCACCTTGAAGCCGGACACGTAAACGGCGTTGCCCGGGTTGATTCCGCCCGCGTCGGTGAAGAAGGCGTCGTACATCTTGCCCTGCGGAAAGAACGGCAGGTTCGAGTACCCGAAGGCGATGAGCACCACGCAGACCACGAGCACCACACCGAAGATGCCGGTGCGCAGCGGGTCGCGTTCGCGCCTTGCGTTACTTGACAAAAGCGCACCTCCCCTTGCTGGGATCCACCGGGCCGCCGAACGGTATCAGGATGTCGCCGCCGGCCGGGCCGTTGATCTTGATCGTCACCGAGCAGAAGTAGATGTTGAAGAACGACCCGTAGGCGCCGAGCGCCGCCAGCCGCAGGTAGTCCTCGCCGAGTTGCTCGACATCGTTGTTCACCTCGGCCTTCCGGTTGTCCAACTCGGTGGCCAGCGGGCGGGTGTTCTCAATGATGCCCTGCAGCGGGCGGCGCGAATTCTTCAGCAGCTCAGTCAAGTCCGTGGTCGTCGACGCCAGCGGCGGGATGGCCCCCGCGACCGCGTCCTTGTTTTTGGCCAGCCCCGTGATCAACTGCTGCAGCTGATCGACGCTGGCCGAGAATTGCGCGCTCTTCTGGTCGACGGTGCCCAACACGGTGTTGAGGTTGGTGATCGCGTCACCGATCAGCTGGTCGCGCTGGCCCAGCGCCGACGAGAACGCGCTCGTGTCGGCCAGCACGTTGGACAACGCCCCGCCCTGGCCCTGCAACAACTGGATGACCGCGCTGCTGATGGTGTTGATCTTGTCGGCGTCCAGGCCCTTGACCAGCGGCCGCAGCCCGCCCAGCAGCGCATCGAGATCCAGCGCGGGCTGGGTGTGTTGGGAGTTGATCGTGCCGCCCGCCGGCAGCTTGCGGAGCTCCCCCGGGCCCGACGTGATCTCCAAATAGCGGTCGCCGACCAGGTTTTCGTACCGGATCACCGCGCGCGTCGACGAATACAACGTGTAACGGCTATCCACCCCGAACTTCACGTCGATCGTGTTGTCGTGGTTGAGCTTCACGCCCGACACCGCGCCGACCGGCACGCCGGAGATGCGAACCTTCTGGCCTGCCTTCAGCTTCGACACGTCGGTGAACGTTGCGTGGTAAGTACTTTCGGGCCCGAACCGGAAGTCGCCGAAAACCACCACCAGCGACGCACTGACCAACACCATGGCCACCGCGAAGATGCTGACCTTGATCAGCATGGACCGGTGCGACGGCATCCCCGCGGCCGCCATCAGAAGTCGTCCCGTTCCGCGAAGGCGCCGTGGAACAGGAACTGCAGGGTCGAGGGCGCGTCGAACTGCAGCTCGGTGAACGGCTCGTACGGGATGTTGGCGTTATCGGTGACCAGGAAGGGCGCCCGGTAGAACGAACCGCCGGTCTGCTTGGTCGGGATGTCGGGCAGCCCGCGGCAGTTCGGACCCCCGGAGGCGTTGACGATCGGCAGGGATTCCGGATACGTGTACGAGGGCGCGCCCAAGACGAAGCTGGACGAGGTGAACAGGCCCGCCTTGCGCACACCGAGCAGCGGGGCGAATTCCTTGATGCCGCGCTCGACACCGGCGAAGAAGCAGCCGAATTCGGGCGAGTAGTCGTGGGCCACCTTGATCGGTGCGCGCAGCCTGTTGATGGCGTCGATGAAGTTCTGCTCGGCGGGCTCCAGTGTCTCGTAGGCGTTGTTGGCCAGTCCGATCGCCGCGAGCAGCGTGTCGTTGAGGTCCTTCTGTTTGTCGACGACGGTCCGGTTGATCGTCGGCAGGTTGTCGAAGACGGTGTTCAGGTCGGGGGCGGCGTCGGCGTAGGTGTTGGTCACGATCCCGGCCTTGCGGAAGTCTTCCTGCAGGGCGGGCAACTTCGGATTCGCCTGGCGCGCCAGCGTGTTCAGCCCCGCGAGCAACGATCCGAAGTCGTCGCCGTGGCTACGCAGCCCTTCGGACAGGGCGCTCAGCGTCCCGTTCAGCTCGACCGGGTCGATTTTGTGCAGCAGGTCGATGAGCGATTGGAACAAGGTGTTGACCTCCAGCGCCACCGCCGAGGCCTCCACGTGCGCGTCCGGGCGCAGCGAGGTCGGCGAAGGGGCCTGCGGCGGAACGAATTCGACCGACTTGGCACCGAAGATGGTGTTGCCCGCGATGTGCACCGTCGCGTTGGAGGGGACGAAGTGCATCTGGTCGCTGCTGATGGCCAGCGTCAGCCTCGCCTGGTCACCGGAGTAGTCGATGGCGGTGACCTTGCCGATCTGGATGCCCCGGTACTTGACCTTGGCGCCCTTGTCCATCACCAGACCCGCCCGCGGCGCCGAAACGGTGACGGTGTCGGTCGAGGCGAAGGCCGCCGTGTACGAGAGGTAAGTGAGGGCGGCGAAGGCAACGATCACGCCGGCCAGCAGCGCCGCTGCCAGCCGAACCGATGAGCGTCGTGATGCGCCTTCCGCCATGTCTTTTCGAGAGCTCCCTTCACCCGGAGAGGTTGAAGTTACCGGACGCGCCGTACACGGCGAGAGAGATGAACAAGGTGATGACGACCACGACGATCAGCGAGGTGCGCACGGCCTGGCCGACCGCGACGCCGACGCCGACCGGGCCGCCGCTGGCGTTGTAGCCGTAGTAGGTGTGCACCAGCATGACCGCAATGGCCATCACGATGGCCTGCAGGAACGACCACAGCAGGTCCGACGGTATGAGGAAGGTGTTGAAGTAGTGGTCGTACAGGCCCTTGGACTGCCCGTTGATGTACACCGTGGTGAAGCGGGCGGCGAAGAACGCGGCGAGCACCGACAGCGAATAGAGCGGAATGATCGCGATCAGGCCGGCGATCAGCCGGGTCGACACGAGGTAGGACACCGACTGCACGGCCATGCATTCGACGGCATCGATCTCCTCGGACACCCGCATGGCGCCCAATTGCGCCGTAGCGCCGGCTCCGATTGTGGCCGCCAGCGCGATGCCCGCGATCACCGGGGCGACGACGCGGACGTTGAGGAACGCCGACAGGAAGCCAGTCAGCGCCTCGATGCCGATGTTGCCCAGCGACGAATACCCCTGCACGGCGATGACGCCGCCGGAGGCCAGGGTCAGGAAGGCCGCGACGCCGACCGTGCCGCCGATCATGACCAGAGCGCCCGCGCCCAGCGTCATCTCGGCGACGTTGCGGATCGTCTCCTTGCGGTATTGGGTGAGCGCCTGCGGCACATAACGGACCGTCTTGCCGTAGAACAACGCCTGCTCGCCGAAGTCGTCGATGGGCCCCTGCAGCCGCGACATGAAGCGGCGAAACCGGAGGGTGGCGTCGTAGCTCATCGGGTGTTCCCTCGCCTCACTTCGCCGAAATCCGCACGCCGATGGCGGTCATGACCACGTTGATGACGAACAGGCAGATGAACGCGTAGACGACGGTTTCGTTGACGGCGTTCCCGACGCCCTTGGGACCGCCCTTGACGGTCAGGCCTCGGTAGCACCCGACCAGGCCGGCCATCACGCCGAACAGCAGCGCCTTGACTTCGGCGAGCACCAGCTCGCGCAGCCCGGTGAGCACGGTCAGGCCGTTGATGAACGCGCCGGGGTTGACGCCCTGGAGGAAGACGGAAAACACGTAACCGCCGGACAGACCGATGGCGCACACCAGGCCGTTGAGGAGCAGCGCGACCACGGTGGACGCCAAAACCCTTGGCACCACCAGCCGGTGGACGGGGTCGATGCCCAGCACCCGCATCGCGTCGATCTCTTCGCGGATGGTGCGGGCACCCAGGTCGGCGCAGATCGCGGTGGCACCCGCGCCGGCCACGACGAGCACCGTGACCACCGGGCCCAGCTGGGTGACGGTGCCGAAAGCCGTGCCCGCGCCGGACAAGTCGGCCGCGCCGATCTCGCGCAACAGGATGTTGAGGGTGAACGCGACCAGCACGGTGAACGGGATGGACACCAGCAGCGTCGGAACCAGCGAAACGCGGGCGATCATCCACGTCTGTTCGAGGAACTCGCCAAATTGAAACGGCCGTCTGAAAGTCTCACGGCCGGTGTCGATCATCATCTCGAAGAACCCGCCGATCGCGCGGGCGGGGACGGCAAGTTGTTCTCTCAACTTGGCCACCCCCCTTTGCTGCTCGCGGCGAAGCCTGTGTGTCGCCTTAACGTTGTCTTCGGTCGCATGCGGCTCGGTGTAAGCCGGATCATATTAACTCAGAGAAAGAGCACCATGTCAATGAACGCCATTTCCGTATCCGAACCGTTAATTTGTCCAGGTCAGAGGTATTGCCGCCGGTTCAATCTGACACGTGTTCTACTCGCCATTTTCAGCGCATAAAGTGCGTGTGGACCGTCATTGCTCCATGAGGTTGACCGCGGAAAAGTTCCGCTCCGGATCGCGTCCAGCAAAGTATTCTCCGAGCACACCGCTGAGCTGGCCGGGCTCCCAGGCCGGCCCGTCCGCCTTGAATCTGTGCTCCGCCGTCGGTGCGGCCACGAGTGTCACCTGTGGTCCGTAAACAATGAACACCTGCCCGTTGACTTCCGTGGCGGCGGGCGATGACAAGAACTTGACCAGACTCACCACGTGCTCGGGCGAGAGCGGGTCGATGCCGCCCTGCTCCACCTCCGGCGCCTCGCCGAACACGTCGGCCGTCATCGCCGTGCGCGCCCGTGGGCAGATCGCGTTCGCGCACACCCCGTAGCGTCCCAGCGCCCGCGCGGCTGTGAGGGTGAGCGAGATGATGCCGGCCTTGGCCGCGCCGTAGTTGGCCTGCCCCACCGGCCCCACCAGGCCGGCTTCCGACGCGGTGTTGACGATTCGGCCGAAAATGTGCCCGCCCGCGTCCTTCGCCTTGGCGCGCCAATACGTGGCCGCGTTGCGGGTCAGCAGGAAGTGCCCGCGCAGGTGCACGGCGATGACGAGGTCCCATTCCTCGTCGGACATGTTGAACAACATCCGGTCGCGGGTGATCCCGGCGTTGTTCACGACGATGTCCAGGCCGCCCAGCCCGTCGGCCGTGGCAACCAGTTCGTCGGCGGTCGCGCGCTGGCTAATGTCGCCGGCGACGGCGACGGCCTTGGCGCCCGACGAGTTGATCTCGTCGATGACGTCGGAGGCGTCGAGCGCGGCGGCGATGTCATTGACGACGACGGTGGCGCCGAGCCCGGCCAGGCCGAGCGCCTCGGCCCGTCCCAGGCCCGCGGCCGCGCCGGTCACCACCGCGACCTTTCCGGATAGATCGGTCGCGTTTGTGCTGCTAGTCAATTTATGAATACCTCTAGTCTGTGGTCAGTCTTCGCGCAGGAGCGCGGCGCGGGGGCATTCGGCGATCGCCTGCTCGGCCAGCTGCTCCCGGTCGGGCGGGATCGGATCGCTCTTCACGACGGCATAGTCCTCATCGTCCAGATCGAAGAGGTCGGGTGCGATTCCCAAGCACACCGCGTTCCCTTCACACCGGTCACGATCGACGATCACCCGCACGGCACCCTCCTTGAGACTGGCCTTCAACCTGAGCGCACGCCCTATCGGTTGGTAGGTCCACCATAGGGCCCCGGTGCGCCAGGCGAAACGGTCGCTGGATTCCCAGACTAGAACGTGTTACAACCGGGGAGGCGAACGGGTAGCCGTTGGTCGAGCTACGCGTGTCACGTTAACCAAAGGACGGCTGGAATGCGCATCAGTTACACCCCTGAACAGGAGGAGCTGCGTCGCGAGCTGCGGTCGTACTTCACCACGCTCATGACTCCGGAGCGCCGCGCGGCGCTGACGTCGACCGAGGGCGAGGTCGGGACCGGAAACGCGTATCGCGACACCGTCGCGCAGATGGGCAAGGACGGGTGGCTAACCCTGAACTGGCCCAAAGAGTACGGCGGCCAGGACCGCTCCCCGATGGACTCGCTGATCTTCACCGACGAGGCCGCCATCGCCGGCGTCCCGGTGCCGTTCCTGACGATCAACAGCGTGGCGCCGACGATCATGGCCTTCGGCACCGACGAGCAGAAGAAGTTCTTCCTGCCCAAGATCGCGGCCGGCGAGCTGCACTTCTCCATCGGCTACTCCGAGCCCGGCGCCGGCACCGACCTGGCTAACCTGCGCACCACCGCCGTGCGCGACGGCGACGACTACGTGATCAACGGCCAGAAGATGTGGACCAGCCTGATCGCCTACGCCGACTGGGTCTGGCTGGCGGTGCGCACCAACCCGGAGGCCAAGAAGCACCGCGGCATTTCGATGCTCACCGTGCCGACCACCGCGGAGGGCTTCTCCTGGACGCCGGTGCACACCATGGCCGGGGTGGACACCAGCGCCACGTATTACTCCGACGTGCGGGTGCCCGTGACCAACCTGATCGGCGAGGAGAACGGCGGCTGGAAGCTGGTGACCAACCAGCTCAACCATGAGCGGGTCGCGCTGGTGTCGCCGCAACCGATCTTTCTGGCGCTGCGCGAGGTTCGCGAGTGGGCGCAGAACACCAAGGACGACGGCGGGGCCCGCCTCATCGACTCCGAATGGGTGCAGCTCAATCTGGCCCGGGTGCACGCCAAAGCCGAGGTGCTCAAGCTGATCAACTGGGAGCTGGCCTCGGCGTCCAGTGAAGCGTTGAACCCCGCGGATGCGTCGGCGGCCAAGGTCTACGGGACCGAGCTCGCCACCGAGGCCTACCGGCTGCTGATGGAGGTGCTCGGCACCGCGGCGACGGTCCGACAGGATTCGCCGGGCTCGTTGCTGCGCAGCCGGGTCGAGCGGATGCACCGCGCGTGCCTGATCCTGACCTTCGGCGGCGGCACCAACGAAGTGCAGCGCGACATCATCGGGATGGTCGCGCTGGGCCTGCCCCGGGCAAATCGCTAGAGCTTCTATATATAAGGACGAGAAATTCATGGACTTCACGACGACAGAAGCGGCACAGGACCTCGGCGGGTTGGTCGACACCATCGTCGACGCGGTGTGCACGCCCCAGCACCAACGCGAGCTGGACGGCCTGGAGCAACGATTCGACCGCACGCTGTGGGGCAAGCTGGTCGAGTCCGACATCCTGACCAGCGCGGCGCCCGCCGCACTGGGCGGCGACGGCTTCGGCGTGCTCGAGCAGGTCGCCATCTTGGTGGCGCTGGGCCATCAGCTGGCCGCGGTGCCCTACCTGGAGTCGGTGATGCTGGGCGCCGGGGCGCTGGCCCGCTTCGGCTCCGAGGACCTGCAGCAGGCCTGGGGCGCGCCGGCGGTGCGGGGCGAAAAGATCCTCACCGTAGCGCTCGACGGCGAGATGGGTGAGGGGCCGGTGCAAGCGGTCAGCGCCGGTGCGGGCTACCGGCTGACCGGGACGCGCACCCAGATCGCCTTTGGTCCGGTCGCCGACGCCTTCCTGGTTCCGGCCGAAACCGATTCCGGCGCGGCCGTTTTCCTGGTCGCAGCCGACGATCCCGGGGTCACGGTGACGGCGCTGCAGACCACCGGGCGGGGCAGCGTCGGGCATCTGGTCCTGGACGGGACGCAGGTGGACGCCGGGCGGATGGTCGGCGACGGGGTCGTCTCCGCTTGGCTCGACACGCTGATGACCTTGGGGCGCAGCGCCTTTCAGCTCGGGGTGCTCGAGCGGGGATTGCAAATGACGGCCGAATACGCCCGCACCCGCGAGCAGTTCGACCGCCCGATCGGCAGCTTCCAGGCGGTCGGTCAGCGGCTGGCCGACGGCTACATCGACGTCAAGGGTTTGCGGCTGACGCTCACCCAGGCGGCCTGGCGCGTGTCGGAAGACATGCCCGCCGAGATTGACGTGGCCAGCGCGGCGTTCTGGGCCGCCGACGCCGGGCACCGGGTGGCGCACAGCGTCGTGCACATCCACGGCGGCGTCGGCGTCGACACCGACCACCCCGTGCACCGTTACTTCCTGGCCGCCAAGGAAATCGAGTTCGCGCTGCACGGTGCTACCGGGCAGTTGCGCCGGATCGGCCGCGAACTGGCGGAAACGCCGGCCTGAGAGCGGCGGGCGTGGAGCAGGCGGGGTCTTGAATGGGCTTCGTGATTCCTGCCGACCCCACCGTCACCAAACTCCTGGCCCCGCTGGCCGAAATCGAGGACCGGGGCGTCTATTTCGAAGACTCCTTCGTCAGCTGGCGTGACCACCTGCGCCACGGCGCCGCGATCGCGGCCGTGTTGCGTAAACGCCTCGATCCGGCCAAGCCACCACACGTCGGCGTGCTGCTGGAGAACACCCCGTTCTTCTCGGCGATGCTGGTGGCGGCGGGGATGTCCGGCATCGTGCCGGTCGGGCTCAACCCGGTGCGCCGCGGTGAGGCGCTGGCCCGCGACATCGCCCACGCCGACTGCCAAGTGGTGCTGGCCGATTCGAGATCGGCCGCGCCCCTGGGCGATATCGACCATGTCGACGTCGATTCCGCCGCGTGGGCGTCCGAGCTGGACGCCCATCGCGACGCGGCGCCCCGATTTCAGTCGGCGTGCGCCGCGGACCTGTTCATGCTGATCTTCACCTCGGGCACCAGCGGCGAGCCCAAGGCGGTGAAGTGCAGCCACGGCAAGGTCGCCATCGCGGGCGTGACGATGACGCAGCGCTTCGGCCTCGGGCGCGACGACGTCTGCTACGTGTCGATGCCGTTGTTTCACTCCAACGCCGTGCTGGTCGGCTGGGCGGTGGCCGCGGCGTGCCAGGGCTCGATGGCGTTGCGGCGCAAGTTCTCCGCGTCCGGGTTCCTGCCGGACGTGCGCCGCTACGGTGCCACCTACGCCAACTACGTCGGCAAGCCGCTGTCGTACGTGCTCGCCACGCCCGAGCGCCCCGACGACGCCGACAACCCGCTGCGCGCGGTCTACGGCAACGAGGGCGTGCCCGGCGACATCGAACGCTTCGCCCGCAGGTTCGGGTGCGTCGTGCAGGACGGGTTCGGCTCGACCGAGGGCGGGGTGGCGATCGCCCGCACCCCCGACACCCCGGCGGGCGCGCTGGGCCCGCTGCCCGACGGCGTCGACATCGTCGACCCCGACACCGGCGAGCCGTGCCCCGTCGGGGTGGTCGGCGAGATCGTCAACACCGCCGGGCCGGGCCGTTTCGAGGGCTACTACAACGACGAGGCCGCCGAGGCGCAGCGCATGGCCGGCGGCATGTACCACAGCGGCGATCTGGGTTACCGCGACGAGGCCGGCTACGCGTATTTCGCCGGGCGGCTTGGCGATTGGATGCGCGTGGACGGCGAGAACCTGGGCGCCGCCCCCATCGAGCGCGTGCTGCTGCGCTACCCCGACGCCACCGAGGTCGCGGTGTACGCGGTGCCCGACCCAATCGTCGGCGACCAGGTGATGGCGGCGGTGGTCATGGCGGCCGGCGTCGAGTTCGATCCCGACAAGTTCCGGGCTTTCCTGGCCGAGCAGCCCGACCTGGGCCCCAAGCAGTGGCCGTCCTACGTGCGGGTGAGCGAGGAACTGCCGCGGACGGTGACCTTCAAGGTGCTCAAGCGGCAGTTGTCGGCGCAGGGTGTCGACTGTGGTGATCCGGTGTGGCCGATCCGCCGGTAGCGCCCGCGATCGAAGCGAGCTTCGAGAGGCTGGCGGCAGCGGTGCCGGCGACCATCGGCATCGCGGTCGCTCGCCCGGACGTCGGCGAGGTGTATTCGCTGGGCCGATGGTCGTCGGGAGTTGCATGGTCAACCATCAAGGTGCCGTTGGCAATTGCGGCCCTGCGTGGCGATTCGGCGCGCGCCGGCGATCTGGTCGTCAAGGCCATCACGGAATCCGATAACCACGCGTCCGAGCAGTTGTGGTCCCAGCTGGGCGAGCCGGCGCAAGCTGCGCAACAGGTGCGTGCCATCGTCAGCGAATGCGGCGACGCGGATACCGTGGTCGAGTCGCGACGACTTCGCCGCGGTTACACCGCATTTGGGCAGACCCAGTGGACGCTGCGTCGCCAGGCGCGCTTCGCCGCGCGGCTTCCGAACATCGCAGACTCGGCCACCGTGATCGACCTGATGCGTCGGCTCACCCCGTCCCAGCGGTGGGGGCTGGCCGCCAAAGGCGCTGCCGCCAAGGGGGGTTGGGGGCCAGGCGTGCGCGGCGACTACCTCGTCCGGCAATTCGGCGTTCTGCCAACGGATTCCGGGCAGGTGGGTGTTGCGCTCGCGGCCCAGGCCCACGCGTACGAGGCCGGGGTGGACGCCGTGGACGCGATGACCGACTGGCTCGTCGGCCAGCTTCCCGCGCTCACCGGCCGGTGACGCGAATTCACTTGCCATCGAGCACCTTTGGCGAAACCGCTACATTTCCCCGGAAATGCTCAATAGCTGCCCGCATCGCGATACGCTTCCCGCGTGGTTGTCCCGACGATGGCCGGCGATTGCCCACTCGTCTGACGGTGCGGCGAGGTGGCCGATGATGTATGTGCTCATCTCACCGGAGGCGATGGGCTCGCTGGCCGCGGATGTGCAAGGCATCGGCGCGTCCCTGGCCAGCGGCAACGCGGCCGCGGCCGGTCCGACCACGGCCGTGGCGAGCGCGGCGGCCGACGAGGTGTCGACGGCCATCGCGACGCTCTTTTCCCGGCAAGCACAGGCGTATCAGGAGCTCGCGGCGCGCGCGGCGGCGTTCCATGACGGGTTCGCGCGCTCGCTAGCCGAGAGCGCGGCGTCGTACGCCGCCGCCGAGGCCGCCAGCACCTCGCCGTTGCAGACGGTCGAGCAGGACCTGCTGGGTGCGATCAACGCGCCCACCCGACTGCTACTGGGGCGGCCGCTGGTCGGCGACGGCGCCAACGGCGCGCCCGGGACCGGGCAGGCCGGCGAGCCCGGCGGGATTTTGTTCGGCAGCGGCGGCGACGGCGGGTCGGGCGCGGCCGGGGGGCCCGGCATGCCGGGGGGAACCGGCGGGCGGGGCGGGGACGCCGGGCTGTTCGGCAACGGCGGCGCGGGCGGGACCGGGGGGCTGGGCGGCACCGGCGCCGCCGGCGTGGGCACGGCCGGCCAGACGGGCGGGGCGGGCGGAAACGGCGGCGCGGGCGGAAACGGCGGGACGCTCGGCGGCATCGGCGGTCACGGCGGTTCCGGCGGGGTCGGCGGCGCCGGAGGCATGGGCGGTGCCGGCGCGGCCGGCCAAAGCGGATTCGTAGGCGGCGACGGCGGAGCCGGCGGGGCGGCCGGTGCGGGCGGCGGGGGTTCGGCGTCGGGGGCGGCGGGCAGCGCGGGGAACGGCGGAGCGGGCGGCACGGGCGGCACCGGAGGCCAAGGCGCGCAGGGCGGCCTCGGCGTGCCGGGCGGCGGGCAGGGCGGTTCGGGTACGGCGGGCGGCGACGGCGGCCCCGGCGGAAACGGCGGGGCGCCCGGCCCCGGCACCGGGGGCCACCAGGGCGCCGGCGGCCAGGGCGGCACCGGCGGGGCCGGCGGCACCGGCGGTCAGGGCGGCACCGGCACCGCCGGCACGTCGAACACCGCCGTCGGACAAGGCGGCGGCGGGGGCGACGGCGGAACGGGCGGCGCCGCCGGGCTCGGCGGCGCGGGCTTCACGCCGGGGGCTGCCGGCACCGCCGGTAACGGCGGGCAGGGCGGCCAGGGTGGCACCGGCGGCGCGGGCGCCAACAACACCACGGCGGCCGCGCCCGGGGCCACCGGCGGCCAAGGCGGCCAGGGCGGTCAAGGCGGCCAGGGCGGTCAAGGCGGCAACCCCGGATCCGGCGCGGGCGGCCACCAGGGCATCGGCGGCACCGGTGGCACCGGTGGCGTCGGCGGGGCCGGCGGGCAGGGCGGCGACGGCACCGACAACACCGCCAATGCCGGGCAGGTCGGCGGCATCGGCGGCCAGGGCGGCCAGGGCGGTAGCGGCGGCGCCGGCGGCCAGGCCGGCACCGGCAGCCAAGCCGGCACCGCCGGCACCGGTGGCCACGGGGGCCCCGGCGGCACGGGCGGCGAGGGTGGCAACGGCGGAAGCTCGGCCAACGGCGGCGCTGCCGGCAGCGGCGGCGACGGGGGCACCGGCGGCAACGGCGGCGCGGCCGTCGGCGGCGGCAACGGCGGAAACGGCGGCGACGGTGGCGATGCCGGTGCGGGCGGCGCCGGCGGCAACCCGGGCGCCGGGGGTACCGCCGGCGGCACCGGCGGCCACGGCGGCCACGGCGGCGCCGGCGGGCAAGGCACCAACGGGGGATCGGGCATCAACACCGGCGGCGGCAACGGCGGCAGCGGCGGTAACGGCGGAAGCGGCGGCGGCGGGGGCGAACCCGGCCAAAGCGCCAGCCTGCAAGCCGCCGAGAACGCCAACGTGTTCTTCGGCAGCGGCGGCGACGGGGGCGCGGGCGGCAGCGGCGGGGCCGGCGGCGGCGGCGACCACGGCGCGGCGGGCCCCAACTCCGGTTTCGCCGGGGGCAATGGCGGCGCGGGCGGCCAGGGCGGTCAGGGCGGCGCCGCCAGCCAGAGGCCCACCTCAACGGCCCCGCAGCACGGCTACTTCGGAGCAAACGGCAGCGGCGGTCCGGGCGGCGACGGCGGCGCCGGCGGCGGCGGTGGCACGGGCGGCACCGGCAGCGGCGGCGTCGGGGGCGACGGCGGGACCGGGGGCAACGGGGGCTCGGCCGGCGCGGGCGGCGCGCCCGGCAACGGCTTCCAGTCGCAGTCTGCGAGTTCGGGATTGGGTCTGCCGGTCGGGACCGGCGGCACCGGCGGTGACGGCGGGGCCGCGGGTGCCGGTGGCGACGGCGGGCAAGGCAGCAGCGGCTTCGCCGGCGGGATCGGCGGGGGCGGCGGCCACGGCGGCAACGGCGGAGGCGGCGGCGACGGGAGCGGCACCTTCAATTCCCAGGGCAACGACGGCGGCACCGGCGGCGCGGGCGGAAGGGGCGGCACCGGGGGCAACGGCGGCGCGGGCGGGGTCGGCGCCGGCGGCGGCAACGCCGGGCCGGGGGGCAGCGGCGGGAACGCCGGCGCCGGCGGCGCCGCCGGCAACGGCCCCACGACCGGCCTCGGCGGCAACGCGGCCTTCGGCGGCCAGGGCGGCACCGGCGGCAACGGCGGCAGCGCCGGCGCCGGCGGTGGGGCCGGCGCGGGAGGCGGCGCCAGCGGCGGCGGCGCCAACGGGGGCAACGGCGGCAACGGCGGCCCCGGCGGCAGCGGCGGCGCGGTCGGCACGCCCGGCACCAACGGCACCGGCGGCCTCGGCGGCGCCGGCACCGGCGCGGCCGGACACACCGGCACCAACGGGACCCCGATTTCGCAAAACGCGGTCGTCCCGCTGACGATGATCGATGGCGGCCGCTTTCCCATCGTGTACGTGTCGGTCAACGGCGGCCCGCCGACGCCCGTGCTGGTCGACACCGGATCGACGGGCCTTGTCATCGAGGGCCAATACGTCCCGACAACAAGCCTCGGCCCCTCGGTGGCCACGGGTTCGGTTACCTATTCCGGGCCGAGCCAGTCGACGACGGTCAGCTATACCACCTACGACACGATGGTGGCTTTCGACAATGGAAATACGAATGCCGTCGTGACCACCACCGCCCCGACCGCCGTCGACGTCCTCACGGGCGGCAATCAGACTGCGTTCCAACAGTATTGGGGCCCGGGGATAGGTGGCGTTTTGGGCATCGGGCCGAACTCCGGGTTCCCGGGAACCAGCACGGTGATCCCGGCGCTGCCGGGCACCCTCGATCAGGGGGTCCTGATCAACCAACCGCAGGGCCAGCTGGTGTTCGGTCCCAACCCGTTACCCGGCGGGGTGGCGGTCACCGGATCGCCGACCATCAGCAACCCGGACGTTCAGATCACCGTGCCCGGGCACGCCACGACGTCCACGGTCGTGCCCTCACTGCTCATCGATTCGGGCGACAATTTCGGATCCATTCCGGCGTCCCTACTCGGAACCGGTCAGTCATCCGGGACCGTGCCGGTGGGGACGGTCATTTCGGTCTACGACAACACGGGCCAGCTGCTGTACACGTACACGACCACCGCGGCGAACCCCCTCACGGTTTCCGGCAGCGTGATGAACACCGGGAACATCCCCTTCGAGCTGGGGCCCGTGTACATCTCGCAAAGCCCCAGCGCGCTGGGGACGACGACCTTCGATACCTGACGGCTACCCCGTCAGCGACGGCACCACGGCGTCGATGAGGTGCGGCCCGGGTTCGGCGAAGGCCGCGCGCAGGGCGTCGGCGAGTTCCTCCGCAGTGCCGACGCGACGGGCGGGAACCCCCAGGCCCTCGGAGATCTTGACGAAGTCCATTGTGGGACGCGACAAGTCGAGCAGATCCAGGGCCTTGGGACCGGGCGCCGAACCGGCACCGACGCGTTGCAGTTCGATCCGCAGGATGTCGTAGGCGCTGTTGTCATAGAGCACGGTCGTCACGTTCAGGTTCTCGCGAGCCTGGGTCCACAGGCCCGAAATCGTGTACAGCGCAGAACCGTCGGATTCCAGGCACAGCACGGGACGATCGGGGGCGGCCACCGCGGCGCCCACCGCGGCGGGAATTCCGTAGCCGATCGCGCCGCCGGTCAGCGTCAGCCAATCGTGCGCCGGCGCACCGGCGGTGGCCGCCGGTAGCAGCAGACCGGACGTGTTCGACTCGTCGACGACGATCGCGCGCTCGGGCAGCAGCGCCCCGATCACGTCGGCGGCCGACGCGGACGTCAGGGCGCCCTTCGGCAGCTGCGGGCGTGATGCCAGCGCCAGCGGTGCGGAAGTGCCGGGGGCCAGCTGGTCGGCCAATGCGACCAAAGCGGCTGCGGCGCCGTTGTATTCGGCAAGCAGGTGCACCTGGCAGCCGGCCGGCACCAGGTCGCTCGGCATGCCCGGGTACGCGAAGAACGAGACCGGCGACTTGGCGCCCGCCAGCACCAGATGCTTCGCGCCGTCGAGCTGGGCGCTGGCCGCCTCGGCGAAATACGCCAGCCGCTCGACGGCGGGGACGCCCGCGCCGCGCTCCAGCCGGGTCGGGAACGTCTCGCACAACAACCGGGCCCCGGTCGCCTGGGCGATGCGCGCCGCGGCGGCCAGCCCCGGCCCCCGGGTGGCGCCGCCACCGATCATGAGCACCGCGGGCTCCCCCGACCGCAAAACGTCGAGCACCGCGGAGGCGAGGGCGGGATCGGGTCGCGGCGTTTGGGCGGGCGGTGTCCGCGCGGGTTGCGCGCCGTCGGACCAGGACACGTCGGCCGGCAGGATCAGGGTCGAGATCTGCGACGTGGACCGGCTGGCGGCGATCGCCTCGGCGGCATCCGAGGCGACGTCGGCGCTCGTCTCGGTGCGGCGCAGCCATCCCGAGACGCTGCCCGCCAGCGCGTCGATGTCGGATTCCAGTGGGGCGTCGTACTTTTTGTGATAGGTGGCGTGGTCGCCGACGACCACGACCATGGGCACCCGGGCGCGCCGCGCGTTGTGCAGATTGGCCAGGCCGTTACCCAAGCCGGGGCCCAGGTGCAGCAGCACCGCGGCCGGCCGATCGGCCATGCGCGCATAGCCGTCGGCCGCGCCGGTGGCCACGCCCTCGAAAAGGGCTAGCACGCCCCGCATTTCGGGGACGGTGTCGAGCGCGGCCACGAAGTGCATCTCCGAGGTGCCCGGGTTGGCGAAGCACACGTCGACGCCGCCGTCGACCAGCGTGTTGATCAGGGCCTGCGCGCCGTTCACCTGCTTGCCTCCAGTCCGAAAACACGTTCCGCGTTGCCGCGCAAGAAGTCTCGACGGGCGTCGTCGCCGAGCCCGAGCTCATCCAGTCCGGCCAGGGCGTGCGCGTGGTTGATCATCGGGTAGTTGGTGCCGAACAGGACTTTGCGTTGCCCGGTACCGGTTTTCATGAATCTGATGAGCTCGTCGGGCAGCCGTTTGATGGTGTAGGCCGAGGTGTCGATGTAGACGTTCTCGTGCTTGCGGGCGACGGCGACCATCTCCTCGGTCCACGGATAGCCGACGTGGCCGCAGACGATGACCAGCTCGGGAAAGTCGAGGGCCACCTGGTCGATGTAGGGAATCGGGCGCCCGGTCTCCGACGGCCGCAGCGGGCCGGTGTGCCCGACCTGGGTGCAGAACGGCACGCCGGACTCCACACATTCGGCGAACAGCGGGTAGTAGCGGCGGTCGGTGGGCGGCGCGTTCCAGAGCCACGGCACCACCCGCAGCCCCACGAATCCTTCCTGCACGCGGCGCCGCAGCTCGCGGACCGCCTCCATCGGGCGATCGAGGTCCACCGTGGCCAGCCCGGCGAAACGGTTGGGATGCGAGCGCACCCACCCCGCGACCTCCTCGTTGGAAACCAGGTCCTGGCCATTCGGTCCGCGCCAGGCACTCAGCAGCGCGAAGCCGACGTCGGCGGCGTCCATCGCCGCCAGGGTCGCCTCGATCGGGATGTCGGTGTCGGGGATCGCTCCGCCGGTCCAGCGCCGCAGCGAGGCCAGCATGTCGCTGCGCAGAAACCGTTGCGTCGGATGCTGCATCCAGACATCGATCGTCATCGCGCTCCAACATAGACCGCCGGTCAAGCGGTCAGCGCGGCGCGGGCGGCGGCTCCCGTCCGCGCCGCGTGCCCGCCGCCGAACAGCACCACGTGCGCCAGCAGCGGGTAGAGCTGGCGCAGCCCGATGCGGCCGCGCCAGCCGGGCCGCAGCGGGCGGACCCGCTGGTAACCGGCCAGAATGGCGTCGTAGTGGGGGCAGCCGAACAGCGCCAGCATCGCCAGGTCGGTCTCGCGATGGCCGGCGTGTGCGGCCGGGTCGATCAGCACCACCCCGTCGGGTGTCCACATCACGTTGCCGCCCCACAGGTCGCCGTGCAGCCGGGCCGGCCGGTCGTCGTCGTCGAAGTCGCCGGCACGGCAGCGCTCGGCGACCGCGGCGATGGTGGCGCGGGTCGAAGCGTCGAGCCGCGGCGCGGCCAATTCGGCCATCGGGGCCAGCCGCTCGTCGGCGTAGAAATCGCCCCACCGTCGATGCTGTCGCAGCGACATCGGCAGCGGCTGCGACAGTGGCCCGAAGAACCCGGTCCCGTCCCAGCCGTCGGGGCCCGCGCCGAACGCGGGGGCACCCGCGTCGTGAGTGACGGCCAATTGGGCGCCGAACGCGTCGGCCGCCTGGGCGGTCGGGTGCACGGATTCAAGCCGCCGCAGGGTCAGGCTCGTCGCGTCGACGGACACCACCGGCGCGCAGGGCACGCCGCCGTCGACGCCGGCAAGCCACCGCAAACCCGCTGCCTCCCAGGCGAAGTAGCCGGCGGGCGCGTCCGGGTGCTGCTTGACGAAGTCGGCCACGCGCTAGGTGCGCATCAGGTCGTCACGTGGCTCGCATGCACGTCGTCGGCGCGGCGGGCCTCGGTCTGCTCCTTGGCCCAGCGGTAGTCCGGCTTGCCGGCGGGCGAACGCTTGACCTCGTCGACCAGCCAAAGGCTGCGCGGCACTTTGTATCCCGCGATCTCGGAGCGCACGAAGCTGTCCAACTCCGCCAGCGTGGGGCGGCATCCGGGCCGGGCCTGCACGACGGCGGCCACGTGCTGGCCGTAACGCGGGTCCGGCACGCCGACCACCAGGGCGTCGAAAACGTCGGGGTGACCCTTCAGGGCCGCCTCGACCTCCTCGGGGTAGACCTTCTCGCCGCCGCTGTTGATCGAGACCGAACCGCGGCCCAGCATCGTGACGGTGCCGTCCTCCTCGACGACGGCCCAGTCGCCCGGGATCGCGTAGCGAACACCGTTGATGGTCCGGAAGGTTTCGGCCGTCTTCTTCTCGTCCTTGTAGTAGCCGACCGGGATATTGCCCTTCTTGGCGATGAAGCCGCGCACACCGGACCCGGGCTTGACCTCGTTGCCGTCCTCGTCGAGCACGACGGTGCGGTGGTCGATGGTCACCCGCGGGCCGCCGCTGTGCGGGGCGTCTTTGGCGACGATGCTGGTGCCGCCGAAGCCGGTCTCGGAGGAGCCGATCGAGTCGGTGATGACCCGGTTCGGCAGCAGCTCGAGCAGGCGCTCCTTGATGCTCGGCGAGAACAACGCCGCGGTGCTGCCCAGCATGAACAGCGACGACAGGTCGTAGTCGTTTTTCTTGTCGAGCGCATCGAGCAACGGGCGGGCCATCGCGTCGCCGGTGAAGAACAGCATGTTCACCTTGTGGTCGTGAATCGTGCGCCAGACCTCGTCGGCGTTGAATTCCGGTGCCAGCACGGTGGTTTGGCCTGAGAAGATCGACCTCCAGGTGGCCGACTGGGTGGCGCCGTGGATCATCGGCGGAACCGGATAGTTGATCATCGGCGGGTTGGCGGCCGCGCCCTTGGCCAGATCGTATTCGTCCTTGACGAATTCGCCTGTGGCGAAGTCGGTTCCACCGAGCAGCACCCGGTAGACGTCCTCGTGACGCCACATCACGCCCTTCGGGAATCCGGTGGTGCCACCGGTGTACAGCAGGTAGATGTCGTCGGCGCTGCGCGGGGCGAAGTCACGCTCGGGCGAGCTGTCCGCGATCGCCGAGTAGAACTCGACGCCGCCGTAGCGCTTGTAGTCGTTGTCGCTGCCGTCCTCGACGACCAGGATCGTCTTGACGTTCGGGGTGTCCGGCAGCACGTTGGCGACCCGGTCGGAGTACTGGCGCTCGTGCACCAGCGCGACCATGTCGGAGTTGTCGAACAGGTAGCGCAGCTCGCCCTCGACGTAGCGGTAGTTGACGTTGACGATGATGGCGCCGGCCTTGACGATGCCGAGCATCGCGATGACGATTTCTATGCGGTTGCGGCAGTACAGCCCGACCTTGTCGTCCTTCTTGACGCCCTGGTCGATCAGGTAGTGGGCGAAGCGGTTGGCCTTCTCCTCCAGCTGGGCGTAGGTCAGCTTCTCGTCGCCGGAGATGAGGGCAACACGGTCAGGCACAGCGTCGATGGCGTGCTCGGCAAGGTCGGCAATATTCAGGGCCACGGCCACCAAATTAGAACGTGTTACATTTCTTGACAAGCTCACCCCCAACGTCGACGGAAAGGCACCTGCCGTGGCCGAGGCTCCAGCAAACGAACAAACGGGTCCCGACGCGCTCGTCGAACAGCGCGGTCACACCCTGATCGTGACGTTGAACCGGCCGCATGCCCGCAATGCGCTGAGCACCGAAATGATGGAGATCATGGTGCAGGCCTGGGACCGCGTCGACAACGACGATGACATCCGGTGCTGCATCCTGACGGGGGCCGGTGGCTACTTCTGCGCGGGCATGGATCTGAAGACGGCAACCAAGAAACCGCCGGGCGACTCGTTCAAGGACGGCAGCTACGACCCGTCACGGATCGACGCCTTGCTGAAGGGGCGCCGGCTGACCAAGCCGCTGATCGCGGCCGTCGAGGGACCCGCGATCGCGGGCGGCACCGAGATCCTGCAGGGCACCGACATCCGGGTCGCCGGTGAGAGCGCCAAGTTCGGCATCTCCGAGGCCAAATGGAGCCTGTACCCGATGGGCGGGTCGGCGGTGCGGCTGGTGCGCCAGATCCCCTACACCGTCGCCTGCGACCTGCTGCTGACCGGCCGCCACATCACCGCCGCCGAGGCCAAGGAGATGGGCCTGATCGGTCACGTCGTCCCGGACGGGCAGGCGCTGACCAAGGCGCTGGAGATCGCCGAGATCATCGAGAACAACGGCCCGCTCGCCGTGCAGGCGATCCTGCGCGCGATCCGGGAGACCGAGGGGTTGCACGAGAACGACGCGTTCAAGATCGACACCCAGATCGGCATCAAGGTGTTCCTGTCCGATGACGCCAAGGAAGGGCCGCGCGCGTTCGCCGAGAAGCGCAAGCCCAACTTCCAGAACCGCTAGCGCCTCGCTCTTCGCGCCGAACGTGCTCTGAGGGCGCGAATTAGGCGATTTTCTCGTCCTCAGAGCACGTTCGGCGTGCCCAGACGGTGGCCAACCTCGCCAGTATCCCGCCCCGCAGGTCACCCGCGGTGACCCGGATGGCGATCCACCCCAAATCGTGTAATGCCTCGTAACGTCCGACATCCTTGCGGAACTGCAAGGGGTCCGTCCAATGATGAGCCCCCTCATATTCGAGTGCGATTTTGAGGTGCTCCCAACCCATGTCGACTACTGCGACCAGCTCTCCAAATTCGCCGTAGACCGGAATCTGGGTCTGCGGCGCTGGATAACCCGCCTCGATGACCAGCAGCCGCAGCCACGTCTCGCGAGGTGACTCGGCGCCGGCGTCCACAAGCGTCAGCGCGCGGCGCGCCCGTCTGATATTGCGGTGGCCTTCGTAGCGTTCCGCGACCATTTGGGCATCGGCGACCTTCAGTCTGGTCGCCCGGGCCAGGGCATCGATCGCTGGGACAGCTTTGCCGACCGGATTACGGCAGGCGAGGTCGAATGCGGTGCGAGCCGGTGTCGTCACGCGCATGTCGCCGATCAGTTGGATCTCATCGTCGGCGACGGTGTCCAGCCATGTGTTGATGCCGACCGGGGGGCGGCGATGTGCGTACAGCAACTGGGCGGGCGCCCGGTGATCTACCCATTTGGCGCCGTGCAGCGCGGACGCGGAATGCCCGGCGATGATCCCGCGACGCCGCGACCACAGCCAGGCGGCACGAGCGCGGGCCGCGGCGGTGAGGTTTGCGTCGCGCGGAACGTAGACGTCAGGGTGCAATGCCATGAACCGGCTCCGCAGCTGGTACCGCGTCAGGGCACCCGATTTGGTGGCTTCGCTGCCGATAAATGCGTCTTCCATGCGGCACAGCGTGTCGTAGAGCACCGACATCGCCTCGAACGTGCTCTCGGGGCGAGAAAATCGCCTAAATCGCGCCCTCAGAGCACGTTCGGCGGAAAGGGCTCAGCCCAGCGGGGTGGTGGGCGTGAACGCAACCGGCATCTTCTCGAGGCCGGACACGAAATTCGCCGGCCGCAACGGCAACGCGGCGTCCGGAGACGCCAGCCGCAGGTCCGGAAGGCGCTGCAGCAGCCGCGTCTGCATGATCGACAGCTCGAGGCGCGCGAGCTGGTTGCCGAGGCAGAAGTGCGTGCCGAAGCCGAACGCCAGGTGGTTGTTCGGGTAGCGCTCGATGTTGAAGCTCTCCGGTTCGTCGAAGACCTTCTCGTCGAAGTTCGCCGACTCGAACAGCAGGATCATCTTTTCGCCCTCGCGCAGCGCCGTGCCGTGGAATTCGGTGTCGGCGGTAATGGTGCGGGCCATGTTCTTCACCGGGGCGGTCCAGCGCAGCATCTCTTCGATCGCGTTGGGCAGCAGCCCCAGGTCGCCGACCAGCCGCCGGTGCTGGTCGGGGTGCAACAGCAGCTGCCGGGTGCCGCCGGACAGCGTGTGCCGGGTGGTCTCGTCGCCGCCGATGAGGAGCAGCAGCACCTCGGTGACGATCTGGTGGTCCTCCAGGCGTGATCCCTCGACCTCCGCGTGCACCAGGACGCTGACGAGATCGTCCGTCGGCTCCGACTTGCGGGCCGCGATCATCCCCATCATGTATTCGCTGTAGGCGGCGAAGGCATCCATCGTGACCTGGATATCCGCCTCGGCCGCCGTGCTGCTCAAGGCGCCGACCAGGTCGTCGGACCACTTGAGGAACATCTCGCGCTCCTCCGGGAGCACCCCGAGCATGTCGCCGATGACCGCCATCGGCAGCGGCGCGGCCAGGTCCCAGACGAAGTCGCACTCGCCGCGTTCGCACACCGCGTCGATCAACGTGTCGCACAGCGAAAGGATCTTGGCCTCCTGGTCTTTCACGCGCTTGCGGGTGAAGCCGGAGTTGACGAGCTTGCGGCGCAACAGATGTTGCGGATCGTCCATCTCGATCATCATCTCGACGCCGTCTTGGTCGGGCCGGATGCCGCCCGCATTCGAGAACAACTCGGGGTTGCGCTCGGCATCGATGACGGCCTGGTACGTCGACGCGGCGGCCAGCCCGTTGCGGTCCCGAAACACCGGTTCGTTCTCCCGCATCCAGCGGTAGACGGAGTGGGATTCGCCGGCATAGAAAGTGCCGTCGGTCAGATCCACATCGGGTCTGGTCACTGAAGTCACTGACATGAGATCTCCTGAGCATCGCCGAAGGTCATCTGCACGTTGTCGACCGAGCTGGACAGCATCGCGCGCTTCGGAAGGCCCAGCGACGCCAGCTCTTTCGCGTAGGGGTGATCGCCCAGCCGGACCCGCACCCCGCCGAATCGGGTGCGCACACCGTCCAGCGTGTGTTCGAAGGAGGTCTCGCGCGTGACGCCGTCGCGGTGCGAGTAGGTGCGCTGCGCCTGCTGGCGCGGGGTCAGCGAAAACGGCAGGCCCCGGCGGAATTCCATGTCGATCACCAGTTGCCCGTCGACGGTGCAGTCGAATCCGAAATCACGGCCCTCGCGAACGGTGAAGTCCGCCATGACTTTCGGGTAACCCCAGATCTTGGTCCCGGCCTCCAGCGTGAACGGCTGGTCGACGGGCAGGTGGTGGATGAAGGCGCCGGCGTCCCCCAACGCGCGCGGCCCACGCGCGTCGGACCCCGGCGGGTTGACCATCACGCTGGTGCCGAATTCGTAGTACTGGCCCAGGTCGCCGTCGATGTAGTGCATCAGCATCAGGACGACAACCGTGCGCCCCGGCAGATACCGGCACACCTTGAGGCCGCTGTAGTCGATCATGCGCTGGGCGGCGTCCGCGTCCACCGAGAACATCGCCATGTGCTGATTTGCCAGGCGGATCCGCACCGGCATGGTGAGTACGGTGCCGGCGATCGTGTGTTGCGAGGCTGTCATCGGGCCAATCTAGAACGCGTTCTATTCGTACGGCAATACCGGGCTAGACCAAGGTAGCAAGCTCCCTGATCTGCTCGGCATTGCGGCCGTTGACCACCATCATCGTCACGCCCGCGGCCTCCCACACCTTCACCTGCTTACGCACGTAGTCGATGTCACCGACAATCGCGGCGTCGTCGACAAGCTCATCGGGGATGATCTCGGCGGCCTTGTCCTTCTGGTTGCTGCGGAAGAGCTTGGTGACGTCGTCGACGACGTCGGAGTAGCCCATCCGGCGGTAGACGTCGGCGTGGAAGTTGGTGTCCTCAGCGCCCATGCCGCCCATGTAGAGAGACAGATACGGCTTCATGGCCGCGAAGGTGGCGCTGCGGTCATCGGTGATGACGATCGTGGCCGTCGCGCAGATTTCGAAGTCCTCGCGGGAGCGGCGCGCGCCCGGCCGGGCGAAGCCCTCGTCGAGCCATTCGTTGTAGGTGTCGGCCATCCGCGGCGTGTAGAAGATCGGCAGCCAGCCGTCGCAGATCTCGCCCGCCAGCGCGACGTTCTTGGGGCCCTCGGCGCCCAGCATGATCGGGATGTCGGCGCGCAGCGGATGGGTGATGGGCTTGAGCGGCTTGCCCAGCCCGGTCGTATCGGGGCCGGTGAACGGCAGCGGGTAGTGGGGGCCGTCGCTGGTCACCGGCTTCTCCCGGGCCCACACCTGCCGCAGGATGTCGATGCACTCGCGGGTGCGCGCCAGCGGCTTGGGGAATCGCTGGCCGTACCAGCCCTCGACCACCTGCGGGCCGGACACGCCCAGCCCCAGGATGTGCCGCCCGCCGCTCAAATGATCCAAAGTCAGTGCGGCCATCGCGCAGGCCGTTGGCGTCCGCGCGGAGAGCTGCACCACCGACGTGCCCAGCCGGACCCGCGACGTCGACGATCCGTACCAGGCCAGCGGGGTGTAGGCGTCGGATCCCCACGCCTCGGCGGTGAACACCGCGTCGAATCCGGCCTCCTCGGCCGCGACGACGAGTTCCGCGTGGTTCTCCGGCGGCTGTGCGCCCCAATACCCCAGCTGCAACCCCAGCTTCATGGCCTCCGCCTTTCCAGCCGACCCAGTGTTGAAACGATTCTTAGAACCTGTTCTACTCGATGGCGTGACAGCCAGTTCGAGCAGCCCGACCCTGATGGATCATCCCGAGCCACCGCTCTCCGCGCCACTGACGTTGTCATTCGACTACACCCGTTCGGTGGGCGCCACGCTGAGCAAGTTCTTCACCGCGTTGCGTGACCGCCGCATTCTCGGGGTGCGCGGTTCCGATGGCCGGGTGCTTGTCCCGCCGGCGGAATATGATCCGGTTACCTATGAGCCGCTGGGCGAGATGGTACCGGTGTCGAGCGTCGGCACCGTCGCGTCCTGGACGTGGCAACCGGAGCCGCTGGAGGGCCAGCCGCTGGACCGGCCCTTCGCCTGGGCGCTGATCAAGCTGGACGGCGCGGACACGCCGCTGATCCACGCCGTCGACGCGGGCGAACCCGGCGCCATCCAAACCGGGACCCGGGTGCACGCGCACTGGGCCGAGGAGACGGTGGGCGCCATCACCGACATCGCCTACTTCGCGTTGGGTGAGGACGCCGAGCCCGAAGGGCCCGCCAGCGACCAGGACCCGGTCACCATGATCGTCACGCCGATCTCGCTGACGATTCAGCACACCGCCTCGCACGAGGAGAGCGCCTACCTGCGCGCCATCGCGGAAGGCAAGCTGCTGGGGGCGAAAACCGGCGAGAAGGGCAAGGTGTACTTCCCGCCGCACGGCGCGGACCCGGCCACCGGCCTGCCGACCACCGACTTCGTCGAGCTGCCCGACAAGGGCACGGTGACGACGTTCGCGATCATCAACATCCCGTTCCAGGGCCAGCGCATCAAGCCGCCCTACGTGGCGGCCTACGTGCTGCTCGACGGCGCCGACATCCCCTTCCTGCATCTGGTCGCCGACATCGACGCGCACGAGGTGCGGATGGGCATGCGCGTCGAGGCGGTGTGGAAACCCCGAGACGAGTGGGGATTCGGCATCGACAACATCGAGTACTTCCGGCCAAGCGGGGAGCCCGACGCCGAGTACGACACCTACAAGCACCACCTGTAAAGGACCCAGCTGCACATGAGCGCTCGCAACGTTGCGGTCGTCGGCTTCGCGCATGCCCCGCACGTCCGCCGCACCGACGGCACCACCAACGGCGTCGAGATGTTGATGCCGTGCTTCGCCCAGCTCTACGAGGAGCTCGGCATCAGCCAGACCGACATCGGATTCTGGTGCTCGGGATCGTCCGATTACCTTGCCGGACGGGCATTCTCGTTCATCTCGGCGATCGACTCCATCGGAGCCGTCCCCCCGATCAACGAGTCGCACGTCGAGATGGACGCGGCCTGGGCGCTGTACGAGGCCTACATCAAGATCCTCACGGGTGAGGTCGAGACCGCCCTGGTGTACGGCTTCGGCAAGTCGTCGGCGGGGATACTGCGCCAGATCCTGTCGCGGCAGACCGACCCCTACACGGTGGCCCCGCTGTGGCCGGACTCGGTGTCGATGGCCGGATTACAGGCCCGTCTCGGGCTGGACTCCGGCAAATGGACGCCCGAACAGATGGCTCAAGTCGCCCTCGACTCGTTTGCCTACTCCGAACGCAATGACTCGGAAAAGCCGGCCAAGAGCATCGACGAACTGCTTTCCCGGCCGTTCTTCAACGACCCGCTGCGCCGGCACGACATCGCGCCCATCACCGACGGCGCCGCGGCCATCGTGCTCGCCGCCGACGGACGGGCGCGCGAACTTCGCGAAAACCCCGCCTGGATAACGGGAATCGAGCATCGCATCGAAACCCCCGTCCTGGGTGCCCGCGACCTGACGCAGTCGCCGTCGACGGCGGTCTCGGCCAAGGCGGCCAGCGCCGGCAACACTTCGGTTGACGTCGCCGAGATTCATTCGCCGTTCACCCACCAGCATCTGATTCTGGCCGAGGCCATCGGGCTTGGCGAGACGGCGAAGGTCAACCCGTCCGGCGGCGCGCTGGCGGCCAACCCCATGTTCGTCGCCGGCCTGGAACGAATCGGCTTTGCCGCACAACACATCTGGAACGGTTCGGCCGGGCGGGTGCTGGCGCACGCCACCAGCGGGCCCGCCCTGCAACAGAACCTGGTCGCGGTCATGGAAGGAAAGAACTGATGGCCGGTGCAGGGGCACACCTCGCCGCGGTACTCGGTACCGGGCAGACGAAGTACGTGGCCAAGCGCAAAGACGTCTCGATGAACGGCCTGGTACGCGAGGCGATCGACCGCGCGCTGGAAGACTCCGGTTCGACCTTCGACGACATCGACGCGGTCGTGGTCGGCAAGGCGCCGGACTTCTTCGAGGGCGTCATGATGCCGGAGCTGTTCATGGCCGACGCCATGGGGGCCACCGGCAAGCCGATGATCCGGGTGCACACCGCGGGTTCGGTCGGCGGATCCACCGCCGTCGTCGCCGCCAGCCTGGTGCAGTCCGGAAAGTACCGTCGCGTGCTGGCGATGGCCTGGGAAAAGCAGTCGGAATCAAATGCCATGTGGGCGTTGTCTATTCCGATCCCGTTCATCAAGCCGGTCGGGGCCGGCGCGGGTGGTTACTTCGCGCCGCACGTTCGCTCCTACATCCGCCGGTCGGGCGCTCCGCTGAACATCGGCGCCATGGTCGCGGTCAAGGACCGGCTCAACGGGGCCCGCAACCCGCTGGCCCACCTGCACCAGCCCGACATCACCGTGGAGAAGGTGATGGAGTCCCCGATGCTGTGGGACCCGATCCGCTACGACGAGACCTGTCCGTCCTCCGACGGCGCGGCGGCGGTCGTCATCGGCAACGAGGAGGCCGCCGAAGCCCGTGTGGCGCAGGGGCAGCCGGTGGCCTGGATCCACGCGACCGCGTTGCGCACCGAGCCGCTGCAGTTCTCCGGGCGCGACCAGGTCAGCCCCCAGGCCGGGCGTGACGCGGCCGCCGCGCTGTGGAAGGCGGCCGGCATCACCAGCCCGATCGACGAGATCGACGCCGCCGAGATCTACGTGCCCTTCTCCTGGTTCGAGCCGATGTGGTTGGAAAACCTCGGGTTTGCCCCCGAGGGCGAGGGCTGGAAGCTCACCGAGGCCGGCGAGACCAAGATCGGCGGCCGGCTCCCGGTGAACCCGTCGGGCGGCGTGCTGTCGTCGAACCCCATCGGCGCGTCGGGCCTGATTCGCTTCGCGGAGTCCGCGATTCAGGTGATGGGCAAGGGCGGCGACCACCAGGTTCCCGGCGCGCGAAAGGCGTTGGGCCACGCCTACGGCGGCGGTTCGCAGTACTACTCCATGTGGGTGGTGGCCGCCGACAAGCCCGAAAAGGCATCGGCGTGACCGAGCACCCGGCCCACGAAGCCGGTCGCCGCTCACGGGAGGCGGTCATCGCCAGGGACAAGGAGGCGTGGCTGGCGGTGTTCGCCGACGACGCGATCGTCGAGGACCCGATCGGGCCGTCGCCGCTGGATCCCGAAGGCAAGGGACACCGCGGCCGCGACGCGATCGAGGCGTTCTGGGACAACACCATCGCGCCCACCACCAAGATCGAGTTCTTCTTCCGCGACACCTACCAATGCGGCAACGAGGAAGCGAACGTCGGGCACATCCTCATCACCACGGGCGAGTATCAGACCACCGCGGAGGGCGTCTTCACCTACAAGGCCGACGACGAGGGCCAGATGGTCGCCCTGCGCGCGTACTGGGAGATGGACCGCGCGATCGCGAACACCAAGAAGGTCTGAGGCGCGGCAGCCCTAGATCGGCTCCAGCCCGGCCAAATGCCGTTGCGCCAGGTCACGATAGGCCTGCGGGTTGACGTTGATCCACATCTCCGCGCCCGTCCCGGCGACCGGGCCCTTTACCTGCGCCGGCGCGCCGACGGCAAGCATCCCGGCCGGAATCTGGGTGCCCGCCAGCACCAGTGACCCGGCGGCGATCAGGCTGCGCGCGCCGATCACCGCGCCGTCCAAAACGGTGGCGTGGTTGGCGATCAGCGCCTCTTTCCCGACGTGCACGCCGTGGATCACGCACATGTGCGCCACCGTCGCGCCCGGACCGACGTCCACCGGGATGCCGGGCGGCGCGTGCAACACCGAACCGTCCTGGACGTTGGCGCCCTCCCGCACGACGATCGGCCCGTAGTCACCGCGCAGCACGGCGTTGAACCAGACCGACGCCCCCGCCTCGACGGTGACGTCACCGATCAGGGTCGCGGTCGGGGCCACGAACGCTGTCGGATCGATCCGCGGCGACCGGCCCTCGAAAGCAAACAGCGGCATCGTCTAGATATACCTTGCGCCGACGCGCCGGCGGTAACCCGGCCAGACCAGCGGTCATTGCGCCATCGAGCCCAAAAACTGTAACGTGTTCTAGTTAGAGAGCACTGGAGGTGACTGGTGAGTACCGACACCAAGGCGGCCGGCATCCGGGAAATCGATCCCGGCGACTTGCCGACGAGATATGCGCGCGGCTGGCACTGCCTGGGCGTTGCGAAGGACTTTCAGGACGGCAAGCCGCACTCCGTGGACGCTTTCGGCACCAAGCTGGTGGTTTTCGCCGATTCCCACGGCGACCTCAAGGTGCTCGACGGCTACTGCCGGCACATGGGCGGCGACCTGTCCGAGGGCACCATCAAGGGCGACGAGGTCGCCTGCCCGTTCCACGACTGGCGCTGGGGCGGCGACGGGCGCTGCAAGCTGGTGCCGTACGCCAAGCGCACGCCCAAGACCGCGCGCACCCGGTCGTGGGCCACCGACGTGCGCGGCGGCCTGCTGTTCGTCTGGCACGACCACGAGGGCAACCCGCCGGACCCAGCGGTCCGGATCCCCGACATCGCCGAAGCCCACAGCGGCGAGTGGACCGAATGGCGGTGGAACCGCATCCTCATCGAGGGATCCAACTGCCGCGACATCATCGACAACGTCACCGACATGGCGCACTTCTTCTACATCCATTTCGGGTTGCCGACGTACTTCAAGAACGTCTTCGAGGGCCACATCGCCTCGCAGTACCTGCACAACGTGGGCCGGCCCGACGTGGACGACCTGGGCACGTCTTACGGTGAGGCGCACCTGGATTCGGAGGCGTCGTACTTCGGGCCGTCGTTCATGATCAACTGGCTGCACAACAGCTACGGCGGCTACAAGGCCGAGTCGATCCTGATCAACTGCCACTACCCGGTCACGCAGAACTCGTTCGTGCTGCAGTGGGGCGTGATCGTCGAAAAGCCAAAGGGCATGGACGAAAAGATGACCGACAAGCTGTCGCGTGTCTTCACCGAAGGTGTCAGCAAGGGTTTCCTGCAGGACGTCGAAATCTGGAAGCACAAGACCCGGATCGACAACCCGCTGCTGGTCGAGGAGGACGGCGCCGTCTACCAGCTGCGCCGCTGGTATCAGCAGTTCTACGTCGACGTCGCCGACATCACGCCGGAAATGGTGGAGCGCTTCGAGATTGAAATCGACACCACCCGTGCCATCGAACACTGGAACGTCGAGGTCGAGGAGAACCTGAAGGCAAGGGAATCCGAATCCGCCGAGGTTCCGGCCGAACAACACTAGGACCATGCCCGACGATCAGCCGGCAGTACCGGACGTCGATCGGCTCGCCCGGTCGATGCTGATGCTGCACGGCGATCACCCCGATCACGAGGAATCGCCCGCGCGAAACGGCGGGTCCGGATCCTGGTCAAAGTCAAGGGATTTCGCCGACGATCCGCAACGCGCCGCCGCGGTCGCCGAGGCCAGCCGGGCCGATCGTGAGCGCTACCTGACGTCGGGGCTGCTGCCGGTGGATTGCCGGTTCTGCCACGTCACGGTAACGGTGCGCAGGCTGGGCCCGGGTCACACCGCGGTGCAGTGGAACACCCAGGCGGCGCAGCGTTGCGCGTACTTCAACGAGATTCGCGAATCCGGCGGTGACACCGCGCGTGCGCGCGCCTGCCCGAAGCTGAGCGACAGCATCGAGCACGCCGCCGCCGAGGGCTACCTGGACCATCCGGACGACGGCTGACTCCGCCGGGGCCTACAGCCCCGCAAACCGCTCTTTGACGACCTCGGCGGTCAGGCCGTAGTCGGCCAGGGAGTACTTGTGCTTGGGAGCCCGGGCGCCGGTCTGACTCTCGGCGTGGCTGTCCTCCATGGCCTTTCGCGCCTCATCGGTCAGCGGGATAGCGAAGTGCCGGTATACGTTGGCGACCGTCCCGAGCGGGTCGGCGATCAAGTCGTGGTAGTCGACGTCGTAGAACTGGGCCGGATCGTATTTGGCGCGTGCGGTGTTGAACAGCCGCAGACCGCGCGACCAGGTTTCCATGTTGTCAGCACCGATCTGGGCGCCGGAGAAGGTCGTCGACCAGCCCTCGGCGGTGTGCTGCGCCAACGAGCACATCGACGCCAGGATCGTTTCCACCGGCCGGTGAGTCTGTATCACCAGAGCATCGGGATAGGTCGCCATCAGAGCATCGAGCGCAAACAGATGGCTGGGATTCTTTAGTACCCAACGCTTTTCGACGTCATTGAGGCCGATCAGCTGAAGGTTGCGGCGGTGCCGCTGGTATGACGGCGTCCAGTCCTGCTCCGACAGCCAACGCGAATAGGTGGGCAGGTGCGACAGCGTTTCGTATGACACCGAATGCAGCGATTGGCGCAGCAGCTGCCAGCACTCCTCCAGCTCGTAGGCGGCCATGAAGTGCAGGCCGGTGTACTCCGGGTTCTCCGAGTGAGCCTTTTCGAACTGGGCATTCAGCGCGCTGTACCACGGGTTTTCGTCCCAGGTGTCGCGGGGCGGCCGCGGCTGGGGAAACTCGGCCAGCCACAGGTGCAGGCCCTGGTGTACCGGGTCGGCGCCCAACAGGCGGTGCAAGATCGTGGTTCCGGTGCGCGGCAGGCCGGTGACGAAGATCGGCCGCTCGATGGCCACGTCGACGTACTGCGGGTACTGCTTCCATGCCGACTCGGAGAACAACCGGGCCACCAGGGCGCCGCGCAAGAAGAACCGATTCATCTTGCTGCCCAACTCAGTGAGGCCCGCATCACGCTGATAGGAGTCCAACAGCACGCCCAACGCCTCGCGGTAGTTGTCGTCGTCGACGCCGAAGTCATCGAGCCCGCACAGCTTGGTTGCCGACGCTTGCAGGTCCTCGACGGTGCCGACGTTGGTCCGTTGGATCATCAGGTGTGATACTCCCCGCAGTTGACATCCAAGCACTGTCCGGTGATACCGCTGGACAGGTCGCTGGCCATGAACAGAATCGCCGAGGCCACCTCGTCCTCGGTCGGCAGTCGCTTGAGGTCGGAGTTGGCCGCGGTGGCCTCGTAGATCTGCTCGGCCGTGGTGCCGTACTTGCCAGCCTGATGGTTGAAGTAGGCCTGTAGCGTCTCGCCCCAGATATATCCGGGTGCAACGGAATTGACCCGGATACCCTTTTCACCCAGTTCGGTCGCCAACGACTGCGACATCGACAACAGAGCGGACTTGGCCATCTTGTAGGCGCCGTATTTGGCCTGCGAGTGGCGCAGCACCATGGAATTGACGTTGACGATCGATCCCTTTGCCTCTTCCAGCGCCGGGGTGAAGGCCTGGATCAGCCGCAACGCGCCGAGCGCGCTGAGTTCGATCGCATCCCGGATGTGCTGAAAGCTGGTTGCGGCCAACGGCTTCATCGACGGCACCCGGAACGCGTTGTTGATCAGCACGTCGACCTTGCCGTAGGCCTCCAGCGTGGCATCGACCAGGTTGGCCACCTGGTCGTCCTCGGTGATATCGGTGCGCACCGTCACCGCACGCCCGCCGGCGTCGGCGATCTGCTTGGCGACGTCGTCCAGGCGTTCGGGAGTGCGCGCGGCCAGCACCAGATCGGCACCCTCCCGCGTGCATCGGTGCGCCAGCGTGGTACCCAGACCGGGGCCGACACCGCTGATAACCACAACCCTGCCGTCGAGCAACTTCGTCATCCCAGCATCCTTGCCTGAATTTGTTGTTGGCGCAGCGCAATTCGAGCACGCCAGTCGTCCTCGGAGATCTTATTGTGGCCGAAATACGGCAACTTGCTCGCCACCGCGTCGAGGTCGACCAGCTCGACCGTCGGACCATCGGCGTCGGTGAGCTCACGGGACACCCGCTGCCAGCGGAACTGCAGGTATCCGCGCCGGTGGCCGAGGGTCTCGACCCAATTGGTGACACCCGGATTCTGGTCGGCAACGACGATGCGCACCTTGCCGTCCGGATCCGCTTGCGCCTGAGTGTTGTTCAGCGAGGTCTGATGGTTGATGTAGTCCAGCGAGATGTACCAGAGGCTGCCAAGCTGGAAGCCGAGGTAGGGCGCGTCGCTGACCGGAATGGTGATCAGCAGCGCCTGGTCGGGCCGCAGATCCCAGTGCCCGACCGACGAGTACTGCGTGGCCAGTCCGCCCGGCGTCAGCCGGGGCGCCACCATGGTGTTGACCGGGAGATTGTCATAGAACCACTGCGGAAATTGCAGCCAGGTCTTCACCCGCTGAACCAGCTGCTTTCCCGCTGTCGCGTAACGCCTTTCGATCATTTCGCGAGTTAGCGGCGGCGGGGCGGTGCCAGCAGTATCAGTTCGGGCGATCGCCAGGGTGCCGCGCTGCGCCGACCAGTCGCCGTAGACCTCGCGCATCACCAATTGACCCGCGCTGGTGGGACGCACCCGCCACTCGAAGCTGCCGTCTTCGGCGATGTCGAGCTCTCGGTCGTCGAACGCGGCCTGGCTGGCGGGAACGTTGTCATCGGTGTACTCGCCGCCGAGCAGTTGGAAGCTCAGGTCGGTGGTCGTGCCGCGCCTGCCGGTGACCACGTACTCATGGCCCGCATGCACCCGGGTGCCGAAGTAGAGGGTGTCGGGGTTGTCGAGGCCCATCTTGGTGAACGGCCCGGTGCCCGACTGCAGGAACGGATGGTCGCGGTCGTAGTCGAAGGCGAGATGCTCGCACGCGGCAATGCAGCCACCCAGGTACTGCAGTCCTTCGAGCAGGTCGGCTTCGGTCTCGATAAACGGTGCGGCCGCGACGAGTTTTTCGGCTTCGGCGATGGCTTCGTTGAGGGGATCAGAGAACACGCCTAAACCTAGAACGTGTTCTACTTTTTAGTCAATGGCGAACGTTCCCGCGCGTCGTCCACGACGTTTAAAGACGACACCCGCTCACTAGGGCACGCACTGCTGGGACAGATCGATCAGGTGCTGCCGCACGTCGGGATGGCGACTCAGGTAGTCCATGACGTTGCCGCCGCCACCCTCGGCCTGAGATTTGGCCTGCAGTTGCGCCTTCACGTCCGGATGCCGGGTCAGGTACGAGTCGATGGAGTTGCCCACCGTCTGATCGGGTGGACAGTCGGGAGCCGCGTTAGCCGGCAACGCGACCATTACCGGGGCACTCAGCAGACCGGCGGCAACCAGGCCGCACAGTCCGCGCCGAAGATTGCTGAGAGTTTTCACGGTCATCGGATCCCTCCCTTGCCAGAGACGTCCCGATCAACACTACCCGCGGCGTCCATGCGCGGACCGCCCTCAGCGCCTGGTACCGGCGCTCCGCGGCGACGGTTAGTTGGCCCGAGCTTCCTGCTCCGGCGGTTCGTCGAGCGCCAGCGCCACTCGCTCGCGCTCCCCCGCCTCCGCCGTCTCCGCAGCCCTGGGTTTGGCCGCCGAGATCTCCGCGGCCGGCCCGGCGGCGGCCTGTGTCGTCCCGAGCGGGGTGGCGGCCACCGGAATGGCTTCCTCGACTTCCGCGGCCACCGGTTCCTCCACCGGAGGCGCGGCGGGCGGGGTTTCCTCCGCGGCCTTGGCCGGCGGGATCGGCGGCGCAGACGGCCCGGTCGACGAGCTCGACGAACCCGCCGCCGCAGCCGACATCATCATCATCGCCCCCATGCCACCGGCCCCGAGCATGCCGGCGCTGCCGCCGCCACCGCCACCCACGGCACCGGCGTTCGCCGCGCCCACGTCTCCGGTGCCGGCGTAGCCGCCGCCCGCGGCTGCGACGCCGGCGTTGGGATCGGTTGCGCCGACACCACTCGTGTAACCGCTGTCCGCACCCCCGACGGCGGCCGCACCCCCGGCGCCGTCGCCTCCGCCGCCGGACGCGGCGCCACCGGCGGCCACGCCACCCGCGCCCCCGCCGCCCCCGCCGCTCGAGGCGGCCGCGGCCGCACCGCCCGCGCCGGCGGTTGCGGTGCCGCCGGCCGGGCCAGAGGCGCCGGCGCCGATGCCGCCCAGCCCGGGCAGGCTCGGAATCGCCGGCAGACTCGCCTGCCCCGACAGCAGTTGCCCGGCCGCCGCCGCCGCCCCGCCGTGGTAGCCCACCATCGCCGTCACGTCCTGGGCCCACATCTCCAGGTAGTTGAACTCGGTCTCGGCGATCGCGGGCCAGTTCTGCCCGAACAGGTTGCTCATCACCAGGTTGACCAAGCCGTTGCGGTTGGCCTCCACCTCCAAGGGATGCACCGTCGCCGCGAGCGCGGACTCGAATGCGCTGACGACCGCCTGCGCTTGGGCCGCCGCCCCGGCGGCCTGGGATGCCGCCGCGTTCAGCCACCCGGCGTACGGAGCGGCCGCAGCCGCCATCGCCTGCGCCGCCGCACCCTGCCAGGCCTGGCCGGCCAGCGTCGACGTCACCGACGCAAACGACTGCGCGGCAGACGACAACTCAGAGGCCAGGCCGTTCCACGCCGCCGCGGCCGCCAGCATCGGACCCGAACCGGCGCCCATGTACATCCGCAGCGAATTGATCTCCGGCGGCAACCCAAAGAAGCTCACAACATCCCCTAGCGATACGTGCAGTCGATCTAACGCTAAGCCAAGGCCGACGGCGGATCAGCACCTTCCGCCGGTTTCAAAGCATTCTATGAGAAGCGGGGGGCGTGATACGCGACAACAGCGATTTCAAGGTCGTCGGCAGCGCCCACGTCACCTGTGACGTCAGTGGCCGAAGCCCGACTGGTTGTTGGACCGATTGAACCCACCCGAGCTGATGGCACCCGAGTTGAAGATGCCGCTGACCACCGAGCCGGAGTTCCCCAGGCCAGCGTCTTGGTGGCCCGAGTTCGCGATGCCCGCCGTCTGCAGCGCGCCCGCCAGGTTCTCGTAACCCGAGCTGCTGTTGGCCGCGTTGAACAGGCCGGAGCTGGTGCCGCCCGAGTTGAAGAACCCGGAGGTGAAGGAGCCGGTGTTGCCGAAGCCCGAGGTGTTGCCGGGGCCGACAGCGATGGCTCCGACGCCGGTGTTCACCGACCCCGAGTTGAAGGCACCGGTGTTGAGGTTCCCGGAGTTGGCGCTGCCGGTGTTCACCTGACCGGAGTTGAAGTCGCCGGTGTTCACGGTTCCCGAATTGAAGTTGCCGGTGTTCAGCAGGCCCGAATTGAAGAAGCCGGCGTTGAGCTGACCCGAGTTGCCGTAGCCGAAGTTCCCCGCGCCGCCGTTGCCGATGCCGCTGTCCAGGGCGCCGCCGTTGAACAGGCCCGTGTCCAGACCACCCGAATTGAAGAGACCCGTGTTGTGACCCGCCATGACGCCGCCGACCATGGTGCCCGAGTTTCCGACGCCGACATTGCCGACGCTCGAGTTGAAAATTCCGACATTGCCGTCGCCGGAGTTGAAGAACCCGATGTTGTTGTTGCCGGAATTGAACAACCCGATGTTGCCGCTGCCGGAATTGAGCAGGCCGGCGAGGTTGATGCCCACTTGACCGTTTCCGGTCATTCCGATACCGATGTTGTTGTTTCCGCTGTTGCCGAAACCGATGTTGCCGATTCCGCTGTTCCCGAAACCTTGGTTACCAGACCCGGTGTTGCCGGCTCCCGCATTGTTGCTGCCACTATTTCCTATGCCGACGTTGGCGTTGCCCGCATTGCCGAGGCCGATGTTGCCGTTGCCGTTGTTCCCGCTGCCGAAGTTGTTATTTCCGATGTTTCCGTCGCCATAGTTTCCGCTGCTCGGAGTCGTGTTCACCCCATTGCCATTGCCGAAGTTGCCATTGCCGTTGTTCCCGCTGCCCATGTTGAAATTGCCGGTGTTGCCGCTGCCCAGGTTGGAGCTGCCTTTGTTGCCGCCGCCGAAGTTTCCGCTGCCTATGTTGCCGTTGCCAAGGTTCTGTCCGCCGTTGTTGCCGCTGCCCAAGTTCCCGGTGCCGCCCTGGTTGCCGATGCCGATGTTGGGCAGGCCGGCCAGCAGGTCCTGCAGGGTCTGCGCCGGGGTCAGCCCGGCGGCCGCGGCCGACGCCCCCGAGTAGTAGCCCGACATCGCCGAGACGTCGCGCGCCCACATCTCCTCGTACTCGGACTCCAACTGTGCGATCGCCGGGGCGTTCAGCCCGAACCAATTCGACATCACCGTCTGGACAAACGAATTGCGGTTCAGCTCCACCATGATCGGCTGCACGGTCGCGGCCTGCGCCGCTTCGAAAGCGCTCACCACCGCCCGCGCCTGCCCGGCCGCGCCGGAGGCCTGCGTCGCGGCGGCGCTCAGCCACCCGCTGTAGGGGGCGGCCGCCGCGGCCATCGCCTGCGACGCCGGCCCTTGCCACGACTGGCCGGCCAACCCCGAGGTCACCGAGGAGAATGACGACGCCGCCGCACCCAACTCCGACGCCAGCCCGTCCCACGCCGCCGCCGCCTCTAGCAACGGCGCGGATCCCGCACCGGAAAACATGAGCAAAGAATTGATCTCCGGTGGCAACGCCATAAAACTCATGTGGTGTAGTCCTTTTCAGCCCGAATGCCTACGACGACACCGAACGGTAAAGCAACCAGGGGCGCGCCGTCTCGGGTTTCGGCAAATTGGGCGGCTACCGTGGCCACCCGGCATCAGGACCTCGTCAGTGCGTGACGACCGCACCGTCCTCTTGCTCGCGCTTGATTTCCAGCGCGATGTCGATGAGTTGGTCTTCCTGGCCGCCGATGAGCTTGCGCTGGCCGGCCCGGTGCAGCAGCGCGTGCGCGGGCACGCCGTAGCGTTCGGCCTGTCGGACGGCGTGTTTCAGGAAGCTGGAGTAGACGCCCGAGTAGCCCATGATCAGGGCGTTGCGGTCCAACACGCATTCGGCCGGCATCGCGGGGCGCACGACGTCCTCGGCGGCATCGGCGATGTCGAAGAAGTCGATGCCGGTCTTCACGCCGATCTTGTCGAAGACCCCGATCAGCGCCTCGACGGGCGCGTTGCCCGCGCCGGCCCCGAACCGCCGGCACGAGCCGTCGATCTGCTTGGCCCCGGCGCGGACGGCCTCCACCGAGTTGGCCACGCCCAGGCCGAGGTTTTCGTGGCCGTGGAAACCGACCTGGGCGTCGTCGCCCAGCTCGGCAACCAGCGCCGCCACCCGGTCGCGCACGCCTTCGAGCACCAGCGCCCCGGCCGAGTCGACCACGTAGACGCACTGACATCCGGCGTCGGCCATGATGCGCGCCTGCGCCGCCAGCTTCTCCGGCGCGATGGTGTGGGACATCATCAGGAAGCCGACGGTTTCCAGGCCCAGCTCGCGGGCCAGCCCGAAGTGCTGGATCGATACGTCGGCCTCGGTGCAGTGCGTGGCGATCCGGCAGATCGAGCCGCCGTTGTCCTGCGCTTCCTTGATGTCCTCCTTGGTGCCCACCCCGGGCAGCATCAGGAACGCGATCTTGGCCTCTTTCGCGGTCTCGGCCGCGAGCTTGATCAGCTCCTGCTCGGGCGTCTTGGAGAACCCGTAGTTGAAGCTCGAGCCGCCCAGCCCGTCGCCGTGGGTCACCTCGATGACGGGCACCCCCGCGGCGTCCAGGGCGGCCACGATGGCGCCCACCTCGTCCTTGGTGAACTGGTGGCGCTTGTGGTGCGACCCGTCGCGCAGCGACGTGTCGGTCATCCGCACGTCCCAGATGGGGTTGAAGAAGATGTCACTCATGCTTGCGCTCCTCCCGTCGTCGTCGACAGGGATTCCTTCGCGATCTCCTCGCCGACCTTGGTGGCCGCCGCGGTCATGATGTCGAGGTTGCCCGCATACGGCGGCAGGTAGTCCCCGGCACCCTCGACCTCGACGAAGGTGGTGACCAGGGCCTGGCCGCCGGAGTTGAGCGACGGGTCGTCGAACTGCGGCTCGTTGAGCAACCGGTAGCCGGGCACGTAGGTCTGCACCTCGGCGACGACGTCGTGGATGGACTTGGCGATCGCCTCGCGGTCGGCGTCCTCGGGGATGGCGCAGAAGATGGTGTCGCGCATGATCATCGGCGGGTCGGCGGGGTTCAGGATGATGATCGCCTTGCCGCGCGTGGCGCCGCCGATGGTCTGCACACCGCGCGACGTGGTCTTGGTGAACTCGTCGATGTTGGCGCGGGTCCCCGGACCCGCCGACACCGAGGCCACCGACGCGACGATCTCGGCGTACGGCACCTCGACGACCCGGGAGACGGCGTAGACGATCGGGATGGTCGCCTGCCCGCCGCAGGTGATCATGTTGACGTTGGGCGCCTCCAGATGCTCCCGCAGGTTCGCCGGCGGGATCACCGCCGGGCCCACCGCGGCCGGCGTCAGGTCGATCGCCCGGATGCCCGCGGCCGCGTATTTCGGCGCCGCGTCCCGGTGCACGTAGGCGCTGGTCGCCTCGAACACCAGATCAGGTTTCTCCGGCTGCGCCAGCAACCAGTCGACCCCCTCGTGGGTGGTCTCCAGGCCCAGCTTGCGGGCCCGCGCCAGGCCCTCGCTTTCCGGATCGATGCCCACCATCCAGCGCGGTTCCAGCCAGTCCGATCGGAGAAGCTTGTAGAGCAGGTCAGTGCTGATGTTTCCCGACCCGACAATGGCCACACTCGCCTTGGACGGCATGATGCTCCTAATTCGCAGCTTTAAAGCGACTGATTCAAAACTAATCCGTGCCTATTCAAACGACAAACGCACCGAACCGAGGCCCGTGAAGTCCGCGACGAACTCGTCACCGGCGCGGGCATCTATCGCCCGCGTGCACGATCCGGGTAACACGATGTCACCTTTTCGCAGCCGCACCCCGAAGCTTTCCACCTTGCGGGACAACCACGCGACCGCCGTGACGGGGTTGCCCAGAACCGCGTCGCTGCGGCCCTCGGCGATCACCTCGCCGTTGCGGGTCAGGACCGCGTCGATCGCCTTGACGTCGATGTCGGCCGGCGACACCCTCGCCTGGCCGAGCACGAAGCCCGCCGACGAGGCGTTGTCGGCGATGGTGTCGCACAGCGCGATCTTCCAGTCGGTGATGCGCGTGTCGATCAGCTCGATCGACGGCACCAGCGCCTCGGTGGCCGCCAGCACGTCGTCTTCGGTGCAGCCGGCGCCGGGCAGGTCGTCGGACAGGATGAAACCGACCTCCACCTCGACCCGGGGGAACAGGTAGCGGCCGGCCTTGACCGGGACGTCCTCGAACACCTGCATCTCGTCGAGCAGGTGGCCGTAGTCCGGCTCGTCGACCCCCATCATCTGCTGCATCGCCAGCGACGACAGGCCCACCTTGTGGCCCAGCACCCGGGCGCCCTCGGCGACGCGCTGACGGATGTTGATCAGCTGAATCTCGTACGCGTCGACGACGTCGATGTCCGGGTAAGCGGCGGTCAACGGTCTGATGGGCTCACGGCTGCGCTCGGCTTGCGCCAGGTCGGCGGCCAGCTCCTCGCGGATCGCAACATCGAGCATTTCCCGGAAGTCCCCTTAGTTCGTTTGACCGGGCCAGTAGCGCCCAACCCGGGCAATTCTATAACGTGTTCTACATGACAGGGCAGGAGTACGACGTCGTCGTGGTCGGGAGCGGCGGAGCCGGCATGGTTGCCGCCCTTGCCGCCGCGCACCGTGGCCTTTCGACAGTAGTCATCGAGAAGGCCGCGCATTTCGGCGGCTCCACCGCGCGGTCCGGGGGCGGGGTCTGGATTCCGAACAACGAGGTGCTCAAGCGCGACGGTGTGCGGGACACGCCGGAGGCGGCCCGCACCTACCTGCACGGAATCATCGGCGACATCGTGGAGCCGGAGCGCATCGACACCTACCTCGAGCGCGGACCCGAGATGCTCTCCTTCGTGCTGAAGCACACGCCCCTGAAGATGTGCTGGGTGCCGCGCTATTCCGACTACTATCCCGAGGCGCCGGGCGGCCGCGCGGACGGGCGGTCGATCGAGCCCAAGCCGTTCAACGCCCGCAAGCTCGGCGCCGACGAGGCGGGGCTGGAGCCCGCGTACGGCAAGGTGCCGCTGAACGTCGTTGTGATGCAACAGGACTACGTGCGCCTGAACCAGCTCAAGCGGCATCCGCGGGGCGTGGCGCGCAGCCTGAAGGTGGGCGCGCGCACGATGTGGGCCAAGGCGACCGGCAAGAACCTGGTCGGCATGGGCCGCGCGCTGATCGGGCCGCTGCGCATCGGCTTGCAGCGCGCCGGCGTTCCCGTGCAACTCAGCACCGCGCTCACCGACCTCTACGTCGAGGACGGCGTGGTGCGGGGCGTGTTCGTTCGCGACTCGGCCGCATCGGAATCGACCGAGCCGCAGCTGATCCGGGCGCGGCGCGGCGTGATCCTGGCGAGCGGTGGGTTCGAGCACAACGAGCAGATGCGGGTGAAGTATCAGCGAGCCCCGATCACCACGGAGTGGACCGTCGGGGCCAAGGCCAACACCGGCGACGGCATCGTCGCGGGCGAAAAGCTCGGCGCCGCACTGGATCTGATGGAGGACGCCTGGTGGGGCCCGACGGTGCCGCTGGTGGGCGCGCCGTGGTTCGCGCTGTCCGAGCGCAACTCGCCGGGGTCGATCATCGTCAACATGTCGGGCAAGCGCTTCATGAACGAGTCGATGCCCTACGTCGAGGCCTGCCACCACATGTACGGCGGGGAATTCGGCCAGGGCCCCGGACCCGGCGAGAACATCCCGGCGTGGCTGGTGTTCGACCAGCAGTACCGCGACCGCTACATCTTCGCGGGACTGCAACCGGGGCAACGCATCCCACGCAAGTGGCTGGAATCCGGCGTGATCATCCAGGCCGACACGCTCGAGCAGCTGGCCGAGAAGGCCGGTCTCCCGGCGGCCGACCTGGTGGCGACCGTCGAGCGTTTCAACGGCTTCGCGCGCTCCGGCGTCGACGAGGACTACCACCGCGGCGAGAGCGCCTACGATCGCTACTACGGCGACCCCACCAACAAGCCGAACGCCAACCTCGGCGAGATCAGCCACGCGCCCTTCTACGCCGCCAAGATGGTGCCCGGCGACCTGGGCACCAAGGGCGGAATCCGCACCGACGTACACGGGCGGGCGCTGCGCGACGACGGCAGCATCATCGAAGGCCTCTATGCGGCGGGCAACGTCAGCGCCCCGGTGATGGGCCACACCTACCCGGGGCCGGGCGGCACCATCGGGCCGGCGATGACTTTCGGTTATCTGGCGGCGCTACACATCGCGGGGGCTAACTGAGATGCCGATCGATGTCGACGTCGCGCTGAACGCAGAGCTGGACCCCATCGAATTCTCTTGGGAGAGCAGCGATATCCAGCTCTATCACCTGGGGTTGGGCGCCGGCTCGGACCCGATGGATCCCCGCGAGCTGCGCTATCTGGTGGACGACACCCCACAGGTATTGCCGACGTTCGGCAACGTCGCCGCCACCTTTCACATGACCACGCCGCCGACGGTGCGATTCCCCGGCATCGACATCGAGCTGGCCAAGGTGTTGCACGCCAGCGAGCGGGTCGAGGTGCCCGGGCCGCTGCCGCCGTCGGGATCCGCGAAGGCCGTCACCCGGTTCACCGACATCTGGGACAAGGGCAAGGCCGCGGTGATCTGGAGCGAGACGACGGTCAGCGCGCCGGACGGGACACTGCTGTGGACGCAGCGGCGGTCGATCTTCGCCCGCGGCGAGGGCGGCTTCGGCGGTGAGCGCGGCCCGTCCTCGTCGGACATCGCGCCGGACCGGGCCCCCGACCTGGAGGTCGACGTGCCGATCCTGCCGCAGCAGGCGCTGCTGTACCGGCTCTGCGGCGACCGCAACCCGCTGCACTCCGACCCCGAATTCGCCGCCGCCGCAGGGTTTCCCAGGCCGATCCTGCACGGCCTGTGCACCTACGGCATGACCTGCAAGGCGATCACCGACGCGGTGCTCGACGGCGACGCCGGCGCGGTGGGCGCATACGGCGCGCGGTTCGCCGGCGTGGCCTTCCCCGGTGAGACCCTCAAGGTCGGCATCTGGAAGGAGAACGGCCGCTTCGTGGGCAGCGTTGTCGCGCCGTCGCGCGACAACGCCGTCGTGCTCAGCGGCGTCGAGCTGGTCCCCGCGTAAGCCGGTCGTTGCCGAGTGTGCGGCCAGCCGCACGTTCGGTCTCGACTGTGCGGCTGGCCGCACGGTCGGCGAACCAACGCCCCGCATCGCGCCTCTGCGCCGTGCGGACTACCGCTAAACGGCACAATATGCTTTCGTCCTTTCATGGTCGCTGAAGGGCAGTCGCCCGAACCGCGTGCGGCCGACGAGCGAACCGCACTGCGGAGCATTCCGATATTCGCCGAGATCGGCGACGAACAACTCGACCTGCTCACGAAGGCCGTAGGTCGCCAGCACGTCCCCGCCAACGAATGGCTCTTTCACATGGGCGACCCGTCGGACGCCATCTATGTGATCGCCTCGGGACGATTCGCGGCCATCAGCGTCGACGGACAGGTGATTCGTGAGATGGCGTCCGGTGACTCGATCGGAGACCTGGGCGTGATCACTGGCGCCGCTCGCTCGGCCGGAGTACGCGCCCTTCGGGACGGCGTCGTCTGGAGGATCGACGCTGACACGTTCAGCGAGGTGCTCGCCAAGGCGCCGCAACTGCAGTCGGCGATGTTCCGGGCGATGGCGGTAATGCTTCGCGAGTCACGAGCCGCCACCGTCTCCCGCGGTCGCCGGGTAGTCGGCGTGGTGTCGACCGGAAATGCGGTCGCGATGCCGATCGTCGAGGCGATCGCGACTCGGCTGAGATCGCACGGTCGCGCCGCCGCCGTCGCGCCGCCCGTCGAAACAACGGCTGCGGCCAATCATTACGGCGAGCTCGTCGAAGCGTTCAGCGAGACCCTCGACCGCGTCGAGCGAAGCAACGATTGGGTCTTGTTGGTGGCCGATCGGGGCTCGGGCGACAGCTGGCGACGCTATGTCACCGCGCAAAGCGACCGCGTCGTGGTCCTTGCCGATCAAACCGATCCGCCGGAAGCGCTCGAACCACCCGTGACGCAAGGGCCGGTCCACCTGGTCACTTGCGGCGTCGTGCCGGACCCGAGCTGGTGGGATCTGCTGCAGCCGGTCTCGCATCACCCCGCCGACGACGACGGAATCGGCGCGCTGGCCCGCAGAATCGCCGGCCGGTCCCTGGGCCTCGTCCTGGGCGGCGGGGGCGCGCGGGGCCTCGCGCATTACGGGGTCTACGAAGAGCTCACGCGGGCGGGCGTCGTCATCGACCGGTTCGGCGGAACCAGTTCCGGCGCCCTCGCTGCCGCCACCTTCGCGCTGGGGCTGGACGCGCGGGATTGCACCGCGGCGGCGCGGAAGTACGTTGCGGAGACCAAGCCGGTCAGCGACTACACGATCCCCGCGATAGCCCTCACGCGAGGTCGCCGTGTCGACCGCCTGATAGAGGGATTCTTCGGCAGCACCACCCTGATCGAGCATCTGCCGAGGGAGTTCTTCTCCATTTCGACCGACATCATCACGGGCGATCAGATCATCCATCGGCGTGGGCTGCTGTGGGTCGCCGTGCGCGCATCGATCTCGATACCCGGCCTCCTGCCGCCTGTGCAACATCGCGAGCGGCTCCTCGTCGACGGCGGACTGATGAACATCCTCCCGGCCGACGTGATGTGCGCCGACCCGGACGGCGAAGTGATATGCGTCGATCTGCGCACAACGTGGGTGCCATCGAAGGGCTTTGGCCCGCTGCCGGCAAAGCTCCAGCCTCCTGCTTTCATCCGGCGCCTCGTGACCGGCACTGACGCGGCCCTGCCACCGCTGCAAGACACGCTGCTTCGCAGCGTCGAACTCGCGGCCCCCAAGTGGAACCTGCGCGAGCTCCCTCGGGTCACGGCGATCATCGAGCCGGACGTCTCAGCGATCGGTCCGTTGGACTTCAGAAACATCGATGCCGCGCTGAATGCCGGGCGGATCGCGGCCCGGGCGGCTCTCGAAGCGCAGCCCACCCTGGTTCGCTGAGCGTCGGATACGATTACCCCTGCAGCAAACAGCTCAGCATCTTCAGATGGCAGACGCTTCGTGTGTGCACAGGGTCGTCAGGCGGAGCGGGGCAGGCAACGGGGAGCCTCGCTCGCGCACGCGGCCGTTCGAGTGCGGCTAGGTCGTTAAGCCATGGGCTCCGATTGGTGGGACAAGCCGCTGGCCAATCTCGTCATGCACTTGAATGGTGGCGAGAAGATCGTGCCGATATTCGACCAACTGTTCGTCGGCCGGCAGTGCGCGGGCATCGACGACCAGCGCCGGCTGGTTATCCCGGATCCGAACATCTCCCGCAACCACCTCGAGATCCGTTTGGACGTCACGACCGACCGGGCGTACCTCATCGACACGAGCACCAACGGGACATTGCTCAACGGCATGCCGCTGGAACGGGCCGTGCAGGTCCCCATCAAGCCCGACGACCAGATCTCGATAGGCGATGTCGTGCTGATCTTCCGATCGGACCGGTTCACCGCGGCCGGGATGACCAATACGAGCCCGACGCTGACCCGGATCGTCGAGGAGACGATGGTCATGGTGGTCGGCGACATCACCAACTACTCGACGATTTCCGAGGTCACCGATAACCGGGTGATCGCCCAGAGCCTGAACTATCTCTGGCACGAGCTCAACCTCGTCCTGCGCGCCCATCGGGGCACGCTCAACCATTACGCCGGCGATGCGCTGTACGCGGTCTGGGAACTGCGGACGATCCCGAAGGCCAATGAGCTCGCGATCGACTTCGCGCTCGCCGCGAACCGTCGGGTCGAGGAGCTCGGGCCCACACTGCCGCTGCGTTCACCGGACGGTTCGCCGATCCGCATGGGCTGGGGCGTGGTGCAGGGGCGGGCCGCGATCGCCGCGATGACGAGGACGGTCACGGCCGTCATCGGCGATGCGACCAACGTGGCGTTCCGGTTGGCCGGCATCGCCGGGCGCGCGGGCCGCCCGGCCGTGATGGTCAGCACCGGCGTTCATGCCGCCGTCGAGGCGCAATACGACTGGGGGCAGTCCGAGCAGGTGGAGATCAAGGGCCGGCGCGGAATGGAGACCGTCTTCCCGGTCGTCGCGCGTTCTTAGCCGACCGCCGCCGAGTGTGCGGCTAGCCGCACGCTCGGTCTCGAATGTGCGGCTAGCCGCACGCTCGCCGGGCCAATGCGGCTCGAACGCGGCCGACGACCTCAGTTGGCCGGTCGCCCGACACCACTCGTACGACGAACCAGCCACACCGCTGTAACCTTTCCAATCGCCTTACGTCCCAGGTGTATTGCTGGCGATCGCTGCGATGCTGGTCGCCGTCGTATTCGACGGCGACCTTGACGTCCTCCCAACCCATGTCGAGGTAAGCGAAGACGTTGCCGAATTCGTCGCGGACCGGAATCTGTGTCTGCGGTCTGGGCAGACCCGCCTGGACCAAGACGACGCGCAACCAGGACTCTTTGGGTGACTGTGCACCCCGATCGAATAAGTCCGCCGCTTGGCGCGCTCGCGCGACGCCTCTGCGTCCGGCGTATCGCCGGACCAGCAGCTCGACATCCGCCGCTTTAATTTCCGTGGCTCTGGCGAGGGCGTCGATGCCTGCCACCGCCGTCATGGTCGGGTACCAACAGCCGAAATCGAGTGCCGTCCTGACCGGCGAGGTGACCCGCATACCGGCCACCAGCTGGATCTCGTCCTCCTCGATGCGGTCTGCGTGCAATGTGATCCGTGGCGGCCCGCGGTGGTTGTCGTGCAGTAAATCCACCGCCTGTGCATCGTCGACCCACTTGCTGCCGTGCAGAGCGGCTGCCGCGAACCCTGCGACAACACCTCGGCGCCCGCTCCACAGCCACGCGGCGTTGGCACGTAGTTCGGCGGTGACGTCGACGTCACGCTCCACGTAGACGTCTGGGAACAATCGGCGAAAGCGAGTCGCCAGCTGGGACTTAGACACCACCCCTGCAGCGATGGCGTCGCTGCCGATGAACGGCTCTCGCACCCTGGCAGCCTCGCAGGCAATGCCATCGGCGTCACTTCAACTATCAACACTCCGCCGAACGTGCGGCTAGCCGCACACTCGAACGCGAACGTGCGGCAGGCCGCACACTCGGCGGCGGGAACGGCAAGGCTAGCCGAGGATCAGGCCCGACGTGGGCACACCCGTCCCGGCGGTGACGAGCACGTGCTCGACGTCGGGCACCGGGTTCACCGAGGTGCCGCGCAATTGCCGCACACCCTCGGCGATGCCGTTCATGCCGTGGATGTAGGCCTCGCCGAGTTGGCCGCCGTGCGTGTTGATGGGCAACCGCCCGCCCACCTCGATCGCACCGTCGGCGATGAAATCCTTCGCCTCCCCGCGACCGCAGAAACCCAACTCCTCCAACTGAATCAGCGTGAAGGGCGTGAAGTGGTCGTACAGGATGGCAGTCTGGATGTCGGTCGGTTTCAGACCGGACTGCTGCCACATCTGCCGACCGACCAGCCCCATCTCGGGCAGGCCGAGCTCGTCGCGGTAGTAACTGACCATCGTGTACTGGTCGGGGCTGGAGCCCTGCGCCGCGGCCTCGATGATCGCCGGCCGATGCTTGAGATCTTTCGCGCGCTCCGGCGAGGTCACGACGATCGCGACCGCACCGTCGGTCTCCTGGCAGCAGTCCAGCAGTCGCAGCGGCTCGGCGATCCACCGCGAATTCTGGTGGTCCTCAATGGTTATCGGCTTCTCATAGAAGTACGCCTTGGGATTCTTGGCGGCGTGCTTGCGGTCGGCCACCGAAATGGCGCCGAAGTCCCGGCTGGTCGCGCCCGACCAGTGCATGTAGCGCTGCGCGATCATGGCGACCTGTGCGGCCGGGGTAGACAGGCCGTGGGGATACGAGAAGGCGTTGTCGGCCGTCGTCGAATCCGCTTGGGCACCACCGTCTCCCACCAGCCGGGTCTGCACCTGGCCGAACCGCATGCCGGATCGCTCGTTGAACGCCCGGTATGCGACGACGACGTCGGCCACCCCGGTCGCGACGGCCAGCGCGGCATGCTGAACGGTCCCACACGCGGCACCGCCACCGTAATGAGTCTGGGCAAAGAACTTCAGCTCGCCGATGCCGGCGGCCCGCGCGACGGCGATCTCCTTGTTGGTGTCCATCGTGAACGTGGTCAGCCCGTCGACGTCCGACGGCGAAAGGCCGGCGTCGTCCAACGCATCCAGGACCGCCTCGGCCGCCAGGCGTAGCTCGCTGCGGCCGGAGTCCTTGGAAAAGTCGGTGGCGCCGATGCCGACGATGGCGGCCTTACCCGACAACATCAGGCACCCCCCATCGTCAGCGTCACGTTCGCGATGACGTGATCGCCAAGGCTGTTGCGGCCGAACACCTTCAGCGTGATCAAGCCGTCGTCGATGGCGGTCACCTCACCGGAGAAGGTGACGGTGTCGTAGGCATACCACGGCACCCCGAGCCGCAGCCCGATCGACTTGATCAGCGCCGACGGTCCGGCCCAGTCGGTGACGTAACGCTGCACCAGCCCGGTGTCGGTCAGGATGTTGACGAAGATGTCCTTGGAACCCTTGGCCTGCGCCAGGTCCCGATCGTGGTGCACGTCCTGAAAGTCCCTGGTAGCCAGGGCCGTCGAGATGATGAAGGTGGGGTCGCCGTACAGCTTGAGCTCGGGCAACTTGGTACCCACTTCAACAACAGGCGCGCTCATGCGTCAGGCTCCCAGGCGTAGAGGCTCCACTCCGGGCCGGAGTCACCGGCCGGGAAGTCGATATAGGTTGCGCGAACCGGCATTCCGATCTTGATCTCGGCGTGGTCGACGCCGCGCAGCTCGCCGAGCATCCGAACGCCCTCTTCCAGCTCGACGAGCGCGATCACGAAGGGCAGCGTGCGTCCCGGCACCTTCGGCGCGTGGTGCACGACGTAGCTGTACAGCGTGCCACGGCCGCTGGCCACGACGTAGTCGATGGGTTGGGCCTTGTCCTGCCACACCGCCGGCACCGGCGGATGCTGCAGGCTGCCGTCGGGCCGGCGCTGAATCCGCAACTCGTGCGCTTTGACGCCCGCCCAGAAGAAGGCGGTGTCACGCGACGACGCCGGACGCATCATGGTGTCGGGATCGAGGTCCTCGGGCACCGAGGACGGCGCGGATTCGCGGGGCTTGAACTTCAAGATCCGCCAAGCCATCTCGGCTACATCTTCGTCACCGACACGCCAGGTGATGTGCTGGTTGATGAAGTAGCCCTCACCGAGGCCGGTCTGCTTGGGGCCGACCACGTCGCGCATTTCGGAATGGATGGTGACCTGCTCGCCGGGACGCAGGTAACGGTGATAGGTCTGCTCACAGTTGGTGGCGACCACCCCGATATAGCCCGCGTCGTCGAACAGCTTCATGATCGGGCCCATCGGATCGTCGGTGGGGCGTTCACCGCCCTGCCCGAACATCGTCCACACCTGAATCATGGCCGGCGGGGCCACAATCCCGGGGTGGCCCGCGGCCCTGGCGGCATCCTCGTCCACGTAGATCGGGTTGCGGTCGCCGAGGGCCTCGACCCAGTTGTTGATGATCGGCTGGTTCACCGGATCCCGGCCCGCGCGCGGCGCGGCGACCACGGTGGCGGTGATCTCCGCGACCGCTTCGGCGATATCCGTCATCGAGGCACCCTCGGCACCTTGAGGCCGGCCGCCGCGATCATCTCTCGCATCACTTCGTTCACGCCTCCACCGAAGGTGATGACCAGGTTGCGCTTGGTCTGCGAATCCAGCCAGCGCAGCAGCTCGGCGGTGTCCGGTTCCGCCGGGTTGCCGTACTTGCCGACGATCTCCTCGGCGAGCCGGCCGATGTACTGAATGCGCTCGGTGCCAAACACTTTCGTCGATGCGGCGTCGGCCACGTTGATGTCCTCGCCCGCGGCCGCGACCTGCCAGTTCAGCAGTTCGTTGATCCGCCACATGGCGTAGATCTCGCCGAGCGCCCGCTTGACGTCCTCGTGGTCGATCGGGGTGACGCCGTCGCCGCCCGGCTTGGACGCCCAGGCGTGCAGCCGGTCGTAGATGCCGGCCGTGCGGCCCGCCGGGCCCAGCATGACCCGTTCGTTGTTGAGCTGGGTGGTGATCAGCCGCCAGCCGCCGTTCTCCTCGCCGACCAGCATGTCGGCGGGCACCCGCACGTCGTTGTAGTAGGTGGCGTTGGTGTGGTGGGCGCCGTCGGACAGGATGATCGGCGTCCAGGAATAGCCGGGATCCTTGGTGTCGACGATCAGGATCGAGATGCCTTTGTGCTTCACGGCTTCCGGGTCGGTGCGGCAGGCCAGCCAGATGTAGTCGGCGTCGTGGGCCCCGGTGGTGAAGACCTTCTGGCCGTTGACGATGTACTCGTCACCCTGGCGCACCGCGGTGGTCCGCAACGACGCCAGGTCGGTACCCGCCTCCGGTTCGGTGTAGCCGATCGCGAAGTGCACCTCGCCGGCCAGGATCGCGGGCAGGAACTTCTTCTTTTGCGCCTCGCTGCCGAACTGCTGCAACACCGGACCGACCGTCTGCAACGTCACGGCGGGCAGCGGCACGTCGGCCCGATGCGCCTCGTTGACGAAGATCGACTGCTCGATCGGGCCGAAACCCAAGCCGCCGAACTCCTTTGGCCAACCGACGCCGAGCTTGCCGTCCTGGCCCATCCGCCGGATCACCGCACGGTAGGCCTCGTTGTGACGGTCCTGCTCCATCGCCTTCATCTCGTCGGACGAGATCAGGTTCGAGAAGTATTCCCGTAGTTCCGCTTGCAGCTGACGCTGCTCCGGAGTCAGGTCTATGAACATTGCGCTCCCACCAGGTCGAGACGATGAGAAGAACCGCCCAGCAGCCGGGCCAGGTCTTTGATCGTGGAGTAGTACCGGTGCATCGGATAGGTGATGTCCATGCCCATCCCGCCGTGCAGGTGATGGCAGGTCTGCATGACCGGCGGCGCCTGCGACGTGATCCAGTATCCGAGGACGTCGAGGTCGCTATCGGAATCGCGGCCCTCGGACAGTCGCCACACCACCGACTTGGCGGCCAGATCGATGGTGCGCGAAGCGATGTAGACCTCCGCGAGCTGCGCGGCGACGGTCTGGAAGGTGGACAACGGCTTGCCGAACTGCTTGCGGTTGGCGACGTAGTCGGCGGTCAGTCGCAGCGCCCCGGCGACCAGCCCGTCGGCGTATGCGCCCGTCGCCGCCAGCGTCAGCTGGTTGACCCGGTGCGCCGAAGCGCCGGCCAACACGTCCGAATCACCAACCGCCACACCGTCGAACGTGACCGTGTACTCGTCCGAACCGTTCGAGGTCGGCGTGCGCTCCAGCCGCACACCGTCGGCCTTGGGCGACACGACCACGACGGCACTGTCGGTGGTCACGATCATCCAATCCGCTTGCCCGGCGTAGGCCACGCCGATCTTGACGCCCGACACGCGGCCGCCCGCGAAGGTGACGCCCGGCCGGTCGGGCAGCGCCGTGCCCGGCTCGTTGAGCGCCGCGGTCAGCACCGCGCCCTTGGCGACCCCGGCCAGGTAACGGTCCTGTTGCTCCTCGGAAGCCAGGTCGAGCAGCACCACCACCCCGAAGCCGAGCGTGGCCAGCGCCGGCGTGATGGCGCCGTGGCGGCCGGCTTCGGTCAGCACCGTGGCGACCTCGGGCAGGCCCACGCCGTCGCCCCCGAGGCGTTCGGGCACCGGCAGCGCCGTCAGCCCGCCGCTGACCAGCGCCTCCCATGACAGATCCCGGTCCAGCACCGACGTCGCCACATCGGCGACGGCCTGCTGCTCGGCAGTGAGATCGAAGTCCATTTTCAGTGCGCCACCGGGCATTTACCGGTGTAGTCCACCTGCCAGCGCTTGATGCCGTTGAGCCAACCCGAGCGCAACCGCTCCGGCTCCGAGATCGGCTTGAGGTCGGGCATGTGGTCGGCAACGGCGTTGAAGATCAGGTTGATCGTCAGCTTGGCCAGGTTCGCGCCGATGCAGTAGTGCGCACCGGTGCCGCCGAAACCGACGTGCGGGTTCGGATCCCGAAGGACGTTGAAGGTATACGGATCGTCGAAGATTTCCTCGTCGAAGTTGGCCGATCGATAGAACAGCACGACCCGCTGCCCCTTCTTGATCTGCACACCGGAGAGTTCGTAGTCATCCAGAGCGGTCCGCTGGAAACAGGTGACCGGGGTGGCCCAGCGGACGATCTCGTCGGCGGCGGTCTCCGGGCGCTCCTTCTTGAACAGCTCCCACTGGTCGGGGAAGTCGGCGAACGCCATCATCCCCTGCGTGATGGAGTTGCGGGTGGTCTCGTTGCCGGCCACCGCGAGCATCATCACGAAGAAACCGAACTCGTCGTCGGAGAGCTTTTCCCCGTCGATGTCGGCGTTGATCAGCGTGGTGACGATGTCCTCGCCGGGGTTTTCGGCCTTGATCGCGGCCATCTGCATCGCGTAGTTGAGCACCTCGAACGACGACGTCTTGGGATCGATGTCGGCATATTCGGGGTCGTCGTTGCCGGTCATCTCGTTCGACCAGCGGAACAGCTTTTCGCGGTCCTCCTGCGGCACCCCGAGCAAGCCCGCGATCGCCTGCAGCGGGAGCTCGCACGACACCTGTTCGACGAAGTCGCCGGAGCCGGCGGCCGCCGCGTCCCGGGCGATCTTCTGCGCGCGCTCCCGCAGCTCGTCCTCCAGGCGCCCGACGGCCCGCGGGGTGAAGCCGCGGGAGATGATCTTGCGCAGCCGGGTGTGGTGCGGCGCGTCCATGTTGAGCATGACGAACCGCTGCAGCTCGATGTCCTCGCGCGCGATGTCGTCGTTGAACCGGGGGATCACACAGTTCTCGTAGCTGGAGAAGACGTCGCTACGCCGGGAGATCTCCTTGACGTCGTTGAGCTTGGTGATCGCCCAGAAGCCGCCGTCGTTGAACCCGCCGCCGTGGCCCGGGGCTTGCTCGTTCCACCAGATCGGCGCCGTCGCGCGGACCTCGGCGAACTCTTCGACCGGAATCCGCTCCGCGTAGATGTCGGGGTCGGTGAAATCGAACCCGGGCGGAAGGTTGGGGCTGGGCACGCTACTTCTCCTTTAACTGCTGGTCCCTATGCTGGTCTGGCGACTGGCCAGTGACTGGCGATCCCAGGACACTAGCTTCCCTAGTGGAGCTCTGTTGCCAGTAAAACATGCCTCCACCGTAGAAAAAAGGCGCCGACGCATCGTCGCTTGTCATAGTAATGAAACGTGTTCTAGCCTGGCCCCATGGGTAACCCGGTAATCGTTGAAGCCACTCGCAGCCCGATCGGCAAGCGCAATGGATGGCTTTCAGGACTGCACGCCACCGAGCTGCTGGGCGCGGTGCAAAAGGCGCTGGTGGAAAAGGCCGGCATCGACGCCGGTGATGTGGAACAGGTCGTCGGCGGCTGCGTGACGCAGTTCGGCGAGCAGTCCAACAACATCACCCGGGTGAGCTGGCTCGTCGCCGGCCTGCCGGACCACGTCGGCGCCACGACCGTGGACTGCCAGTGCGGCAGCAGCCAGCAGGCCAACGGCCTGGTCGCCGGCCTGATCGCGGCGGGCGCCATCGACATCGGCATCGCGTGCGGGATCGAGGCCATGAGCCGCGTCGGGCTCGGCGCCAACGCCGGCCCCGACCGCGGCATCCTGCGGCCCGCCTCGTGGGACATCGACCTGCCCGACCAGTTCACCGCCGCCGAGCGGATCGCCAAGCGCCGCGGCATCACCCGCGAGGACATCGACGCCTGGGGCCTCCAGTCACAGCTGCGCGCGCAGCAGGCGTGGGCCGAGGGCCGGTTCGACCGGGAAATCTCGCCGATCGAGGCGCCGGTGCTCGACGAGCAGAAGCAGCCCACCAGCGAGCGCCACATGGTGGGCCGCGACCAGGGCCTGCGTGACACCACCCTGGAGGGCCTGAGCCAGCTCAAGCCGGTCATCGAGGGCGGCATCCACACGGCGGGCACGTCGTCGCAGATCTCCGACGGCGCCGCGGCGGTGTTGTGGATGGACGAGGACAAGGCCAAGGCGCTCGGGCTGCGGCCGCGGGCCCGGATCGTCAGCCAGGCGCTCGTCGGCGCCGAGCCCTACTACCACCTCGACGGCCCGGTGCAGTCGACGGCGAAGGTGCTGGAGAAGGCCGGGATGAAGATGGGCGACATCGACATCACCGAGATCAACGAGGCCTTCGCGTCGGTGGTGCTGTCCTGGGCGCGCGTCCACGAGCCCGACATGGCCAAGGTCAACGTCAACGGCGGGGCGATCGCGCTCGGCCACCCGGTGGGCAGCACCGGCAGCCGGCTGATCACCACCGCGCTGCACGAGCTCGAGCGCACCGACCAGACGACCGCGCTGATCACCATGTGCGCGGGCGGCGCCCTGTCCACCGGAACCATCATCGAACGCATCTAGCGCCCGGCGACGATGCAGAGCGCGAAGCGCGATGAGGTGGGGGCACCACCCGCTTGCGGGGGAGAGGCGGGCAATCAAATGGGCGTCTCGGAGGCCGACCGCATCGCGGCGGCCCAGGCGTACATCGACGCCCTGGTCACCCACGACGCCGAGGTCGTCCCGTTCGCGGACGGCTGCACCCGCATCGAGGTGGGCCTCAAGTCAGGATTTTCCGGAAATCACCTGCGGCGCAGCCTAAATCGCGGACCGCAGTACCGCATCATCGCGGCGACGACCCCGCCGGAGTACACCGTGTCCGGCGACGAAGTGCGCGCGGTGTACGACGTGCTGACCAAGGTCTCGTTCGGCGGACGGCGGGTCGGGTCGCGGGTGGACGAGACCTTCGTGATACCGGAAGCCGACGGGCTGATCCATCACATCAGGGCCAAGTTGCGCCCATTCATTCAGCGCTAGCCCGCCCGTAGGATCTACAGTCATGCCGAAATCACCCCCGCGGTTTCACGACTCGCCCTACGCCGACTTCATCATCAAGTGGATGTCGCGCCTGAACACGTTCATGTACCGCCGCAACGGCGGCGAAGGCCTCGGCGGGACCTTCCAGAAAATCCCCGTCGCCCTGCTGACGACCACCGGCCGCAAGACCGGCGAGCCCCGGGTCAGCCCGCTGTACTTCCTGCGCGACGGCGACCGGGTGATCGTCGCGGCGTCCAAGGGTGGGGCCGCGAAGAACCCGATGTGGTACCTGAACCTCAAGGCCAATCCCAAGGTGCAGGTGCAAATCAAGAACGAGGTGCTCGACCTCACCGCGCGCGACGCCACCGATGAGGAGCGCGCCCACTACTGGCCGCAATTGGTGGACATGTACCCGTCCTACGACGACTACCAGTCCTGGACCGACCGGACCATCCCGATCGTCATCTGCGACCCGTAACCCGCGCGGCGAGCCGCTTCGCCGAGCGTGAAGCCAGCGCGAAAACTAAGCGAAAATCTCGCCATGGCTTCACGTTCGGCGCGGGCGGGCCGCGCTAAGCCCCGTAGACCGGGACCGGCGGGCGCGCCTTGGCAAGCAGGTCGGCGACGACGGGCCCCAGCTCGGCGGGATCCCACCGCGCGCCCTTGTCGATCTGCGGACCGTGCGCCCAGCCCTCGGCGACGCGGATCTTGCCGCCCTCGACCTCGAACACCTTGCCGGTGACGTCGCGGGATTCGGCGCTGCCGAGCCAGACGACCAGCGGGGAGACGTTCTCCGGCGCCATGGCGTCGAAATCCTGGCCCTGCGTGGACATCATCTCGGCGAAGACGGTCTCGGTCATGCGGGTCCGGGCCGACGGGGCGATGGCGTTGACGGTCACGCCGTACCGCCCCATTTCGGCGGCGGCGACGAGCGTCATCGCCGCGATGCCCGCCTTGGCCGCGCTGTAGTTGCCCTGCCCGACGCTGCCCTGCAGGCCAGCACCGGAACTGGTGTTGATGATCCGCGCGTCGACGCTCTTGCCCTCCTTGGACAACCCCCGCCAGTACGACGCGGCGTGCCGCATGGTGGCGAAGTGCCCCTTGAGGTGCACGGCGATGACGGCGTCGAACTCCTCCTCGCTGGTGTTGGCCATCATCCTGTCGCGGACGATACCGGCGTTGTTCACCAAAACGTCCAAGCCGCCGAAGGTTTCGACGGCCGTCTGGATGAGGCCGGCCGCCTGGTCCCAGTCGGCGATGTTGGATCCGTTGGCGACCGCTTCTCCGCCGGCCGCGGTGATCTCGTCGACCACGCCCTGCGCCGCGCTGCCGCCGCCCGCGGGCGACCCGTCCAGGCCCACCCCGATGTCGTTGACCACCACGCGAGCGCCCTCGGCCGCGAAGGCCAGCGCATGCGCGCGACCGATTCCGCCGCCCGCCCCGGTGACGATGACGACCCGGCCGTCAACTAGCCCCATATCCGTTTGTCTCCTCTACTTGACTGCGCTCGCGTTGGTAGTGGCCAGATAGTGCGGTGGTTCGCCGCCGCCGTGCACCTCCAACGAGGCGCCGCTGATGTAGCACGCCGCGTCGGAGGCCAAAAATGCTGCGGCCCAACCGACGTCATCCGGCTTGGCCAGCCGGCCCAGCGGGACGTTCTTGGAAATGGCGGCGATGGACTCGGCATCGCCGTAGAACAGGTCGGCCTGCTCGGTCTCGACCATCCCGACCACGCAGGCGTTCACCCGCACCTTGGGTCCCCATTCGACCGCCAGCGTCTGCGTGAGGCTCTCCAGGCCGGCCTTGGCCGCCCCGTATGCGCCGGTGCCCGGCGACGGCCGCCGGCCGGACAGGCTGCAGATGTTGACGATGGACCCGCCGCCCGGCTGGCCCTGCATCTTCTCGTTGGCACACTGCGAAACGATCAGCGCACCAATGAGATTGAGCTCGATGATCTTGCGGTTGAACTTCGGGCTGGACTCCGCGGTCAGCACATACGGCGACCCGCCGGCGTTGTTCACGACGACGTCGAGCCGACCGTGGGTGTCGACGACGGCGTCGATCAGCGCCGTGACGGCGTCTTCGTCGCGGACGTCGCAGGAGTGGAATTCGTAGGGCAGACCCTCGACCGCGCGCCGGGCGCAGGTCACCACGGTTGCGCCTTGTTCGGCGAAAACCGAGCTGATGCCTGCGCCTACTCCTCGCACACCGCCGGTGACCAGAACCACGCGTCCCGCCAATCCCAGATTGATGGTGCCGGCTCCGTCGGGTCGAGTCACTGTGCTAGCGTACCAAGCAAGTGCTTGCTTAGGTAACTGACCCCAGCAGGAAGTGCCATGACGATCACATCCAACGAAATCGAACCCGGCATCGTCGCGGTCACCGTCGACTACCCGCCCGTCAACGCCATCCCGTCGGGCGGGTGGTTCGAACTGGCCGACGCCGTCACGGCCGCCGGCGCCAATCCCGATGCCCACGCGGTGATCCTGCGGGCCGAGGGCCGGGGCTTCAACGCGGGTGTGGACATCAAGGAGATGCAGCGCACCGAGGGATTCACCGCGCTGATCGACGCCAACCGCGGTTGCTTCGCCGCCTTCCGCGCGGTCTACGAATGCGCCGTGCCGGTGATCGCGGCCGTGAACGGATTCTGCGTCGGTGGCGGGATCGGCCTGGTGGGCAACTCCGACGTCATCGTGGCCTCCGACGACGCCACCTTCGGGCTGCCGGAGGTCGAACGCGGGGCGCTCGGCGCGGCGACGCACCTGTCGCGGCTGGTGCCACAGCACCTGATGCGGCGGCTGTTCTTCACCGCCGCCACCGTCGACGCCGCCACCCTGCATCACTTCGGCTCGGTGCACGAGGTGGTGCCCCGGGATCAGTTGGACGAGGCCGCGTTGCGGGTCGCCCGCGACATCGCCGCCAAGGACACGCGCGTCATTCGTGCGGCCAAGGAGGCGCTCAACCTCATCGACGTGCAACGGGTCAACTCGAGTTACCGCATGGAACAAGGGTTTACGTTCGAGCTCAACCTCGCCGGGGTAGCCGACGAGCACCGCGATGCGTTCGCCGGGACGAAGAAGGGCAAGAACGCGTGAGCGACAAACGAACGACTCTGGACGAGGCCGTCGCGGAATTGCGCAGCGGCATGACGATCGGCATCGGCGGCTGGGGCTCGCGGCGCAAACCGATGGCCTTCGTGCGGGCGATGCTGCGCACCGACGTCACGGACCTGACCGTGGTCACCTACGGCGGACCCGACCTCGGCCTGTTGTGCTCGGCGGGCAAGGTCAAGCGCGTCTACTACGGATTCGTCTCGCTGGACTCCGCGCCGTTCTACGACCCGTGGTTCGCCAAGGCCCGCACCAGCGGCGCCATCGAAGCGCGCGAGATGGACGAGGGCATGCTGCGCTGCGGGTTGCAGGCGGCGGCTCAGCGCCTGCCGTTCCTGCCGATCCGCGCGGGGCTGGGCAGTTCGGTTCCCGACTTCTGGGAGGGCGAGCTGCAAACGGTCACCAGCCCCTATCCGGCGCCCGGCGGCGGGCACGAGACGCTGCTCGCGATGCCGGCCCTGCGCCTGGACGCCGCCTTCGCACACCTGAATCTCGGTGACAGCCAAGGCAATGCGGCCTACAGCGGCATCGACCCCTACTTCGACGACCTCTTCCTGATGGCGGCCGAGAAACGGTACCTGTCGGTGGAGCGGGTCGTGTCGACCGATGAACTGGTCAAGGCCGTCCCGCCGCAGGCGCTGCTGGTGAACCGCATGATGGTCGACGCGGTCGTCGAGGCGCCGGGCGGGGCCCACTTCACCACCGCCGCACCGGATTACGGGCGCGACGAGAAGTTCCAGCGCCACTACGCCGAGGCGGCGTCCACCGACGAGGGCTGGCAGCAGTTCGTGCAGACCTATCTGTCTGGCAGCGAGGACGACTACCAGGCCGCCGTACGCGCATTCGGAGAGGAGGCCGCGAAATGAGCAGCCGAGCGGAGGTTTGCGCGGTCGCCTGCGCCGAATTATTCAGGGAAGCCGGCGAAATCATGATCAGCCCGATGACGAACATGGCCTCCGTCGGCGCGCGCCTGGCCCGGCTCACGTTCTCCCCGGACATCCTGCTGACCGACGGCGAGGCTCAGCTGCTGGCCGACACCCCGGCGTTGGGCAAGATGGGCGCCGTCGAGGGCTGGATGCCGTTCGGCCGGGTGTTCGAGACGCTGGCCTGGGGGCGCCGGCACGTGGTGATGGGCGCCAATCAGGTGGATCGCTTTGGCAATCAGAACATCTCGGCGTTCGGCCCGCTGCAGCACCCCACCCGGCAGATGTTCGGCCTGCGGGGCGCGCCCGGCAACGCCATCAACCACGCGACCAGCTACTGGGTCGGCAACCACTCGAAGCGGGTGTTCTGCGACGCGGTCGACGTGGTCTGCGGCATCGGCTGGGACAAGATCGATGCCGACAACCCGGCATTCCGGTTCGCCAACCCGTATCGGGTGGTGTCCAACCTCGGGGTGTTCGACTTCAACGGGCCCGGTAAGACGATGCGGGCGGTGTCGCTGCATCCCGGCGTATCGCCCGACGACGTCCGGGAGAACACGTCGTTCGAGGTGGCCGGCGTCGACGAGGCGCAAGAGTCCCGACTGCCGACCGACGACGAGCTACGCCTGATCCGCGAGGTCATCGACCCGAAGGCACTGCGCGACAAAGAGATACGGTGATGAGGCTGCGCACCCCGCTGACCGAGCTGGTCGGCATCGAGCACCCGGTGGTGCAAACCGGAATGGGCTGGGTGGCCGGTGCTCGGCTGGTTTCCGCCACGGCCAACGCGGGCGGACTGGGCATCCTGGCTTCGGCGACCATGACCCTCGACGAGTTGGCGACCGCCATCGGCAAGGTCAAGGCCGCGACCGACAAACCGTTCGGTGTGAACATCCGCGCCGACGCGGCCGACGCCGGCGACCGCGTCGAGTTGATGATCCGAGAAGGCGTCAAGGTGGCGTCGTTCGCGTTGGCGCCCAAGCAGGAGCTGATCGTCCGGCTGAAAGACGCTGGGGCGGTGGTTATCCCGTCGATCGGCGCGGCCAAACACGCTCGCAAGGTCGCGGCCTGGGGCGCCGACGCGATGATCGTGCAGGGCGGCGAGGGCGGTGGGCACACCGGGCCCGTCGCGACCACGCTGCTGCTGCCCTCCGTGCTGGACGCGGTGCAGGGCACCGGCATCCCGGTGATCGCGGCGGGCGGATTCTTCGACGGGCGCGGGCTCGCGGCGGCGTTGTCCTACGGCGCCGCCGGCGTGGCGATGGGTACGAGGTTCTTGCTCACCTCGGATTCCACCGTGCCCGATGCGGTCAAACGGCGCTACCTCGAGGCGGCGCTGGACGGCACGGTCGTCACCACGCGAGTCGACGGCATGCCGCATCGAGTGCTGCGGACCGGGCTGGTCGAGAAGCTGGAAAACGGCTCGCCGGTAAGGGGTTTGACGGCAGCGGTGCGCAACGCGGCGAAGTTCAAGAACATGTCGCAGATGACCTGGGCCTCGATGATCCGCGACGGCCTGGCGATGCGCCACGGCAAGGAGCTGACCTGGTCGCAGGTCGTGATGGCGGCGAACACCCCGATGCTGCTCAAGGCGGGGCTGGTCGAGGGCAACACCGAGGCCGGCGTGCTGGCCTCCGGCCAGGTGGCCGGAATCCTCGACGACTTGCCGTCGTGCGCCGAGCTGATCGATTCGATCGTGCGCGACGCGATCGCCCACCTGAAGGCGGCGACGGCGCTGGTCGAAGAACCGTCAGCCGTGGACTAAGGACCCTGGCCGCCGAGCGGGACGCGGCGTCATCCTGGACGGATGATGACGCTGGCACCGGGATCTTGGCCCACTCCGCTCTTGAACGCCGTTCGTGCTTCGAACAAATACCTGCTCAACCCGCTCATGGTGCAGCTGGCCGGGCACAAGCACTGGTACGCGGCCGCGATCAAGCACACCGGGCGGCGCTCCGGCAAGCAGTACACCACGCCGGTCGTAGCCGAGCGCATCGCCGACGGCTTCGTCATACCGCTGCCCTACGGCACCGATGTGGATTGGTTGCAGAACGTCCGCGCGGCTGGGCGAGCGACCATCTCGGCCCAGGGCGAAGACTACGAGGTGGTAGAGCCCGAGATCATCGACGCGGCTGCGGCGCTGCCCATGCTGGCGGCCCCACGCCGACGCACGTTCGAGCGAGTCGGCATCGACGGCTACCTCAGGCTCAAGGATCAATCGCCGAGCTGAGCGCCGTTTCTCGCCAGCCGCTGGATGAAGCTAAGTCCTAAACTTTTCAGAAATGAAGCTATAATCTTCATATGGCTACGGTGAAGCTTTCTCCTTCACTGCGTGCGACCCTGATCGGCGACATCGTCGGGTCCCGGCGCGCCCGCGACCGCCCGGCGCTGCACCGGCGCGTCGCCACCGCGCTGCGGCAGGTCGCCGACGGTGCCCTCGACCCGCCCGCGTTCACCGTCGGCGACGAGTTTCAGGGCAGCTACCCCAGCCTCGGTGCCGCCATCGACGCCGCATTGACGGTGCGCCTGCTGCTTGCCCCCGAGACCGACGTCCGATTCGGCATCGGCTGGGGGACGGTCGCCGTCCTCGACGCCGACGCCGGGATCCAGGACGGGCCGGGCTGGTGGACCGCCCGGGCCGCCATCCAGCAGACGGCGGAGGCCCAGCGGCAGCCCGGGTTCACCCTGGTGCGCACCACATTCCGGGCGGACGACGGCACGCGCGCCGACGCCGCGGCCGTCAACGCGGCGCTGATTTGTCGGGACCATCTGCTTGGATCGCTCGATGAAAGATCGTTACGGATTGTGAGGGGCTTGATGACCGGCCGGACCAAGAAGGAGCTCGCCGCGGCCGAGGGCGTCAGCCCGTCCGCTGTGTCCCAGCGGGCGGCTCGTGACGGTCTGGACCTGATTGTCCGTGCCTCCCAATATCTTCGGAGCCTGCAGTGAGCGCGGTCGCGGTCCTGCTGATCGCTGTCGGGATTGCCGATCTGTGCCGACGAGCGGTCGGCGCGGCCTGGCTCCCCGTGGTGGTCGCGCCGATCGTGGTGACGGGCTGCGCGGCACTGGGTGCGCTGTGGCATCGCGGCGATGTCCCGCTGCTCGTGCTGGCGGTCGCCGTGGCCGTCGTGTGGGAGTGGCTCTGCGTGCGCGCCGAGCGCAGCGGCAAGCGACAAACGGCGCCGTTGGCCGTATTCGCCGCCGCGCTGGTGCTCGCGACCGCGTTGTCCGGATGGTCCTCGCCGGTCAACGGACTGATCGCGCGGTGGTCCGCTTGGGTGCAACTGCCGCTGAGCCACGTGACGCCCACCCGGCTGCTGATGATCGTCGCCGTGGTGCTGGTGCAGTTCGCCACCGGAAATCAGTTGGTGCGCCTGGTGCTCGGCTCGGTGGGCGCGGTGCGTCCCGCCGGTGAGCCGCAGCCGTCGGACCGGCTCAAGGGCGGCCGGCTGCTGGGCCCGATGGAGCGCCTGCTGATCCTGAGCCTCGGTGTCGGCGGGCAGGTCGCCGCGGCCAGCGCCGTCGTCGCCGCCAAGGGCATCATCCGCTTTCCCGAGCTGAGCGCCCAAAAGAACCGCAACGGCGACATCGGCATCGACGAAGTGACCGAATACTTTCTGGTGGGCAGCTTCACGAGTTGGCTGCTCGCCCTGGGCGGAATCGCGCTGGTGCTCGCCGCGCGGTGACCAAACGCCGAGCGTGCAATTCACGACGAGACACGCCGGTGAAGCGTCGCAGAATGCACGTTCGCCCCAGAAGTTAGAGCCGCTCGATGATGGTGACGTTGGCCGTGCCGCCACCCTCGCACATCGTCTGCAGGCCGTAGCGGCCGCCGACGCGCTCGAGCTCGTTGAGCATCGTGGTGAACAGCTTGGCCCCGGTGGCACCGAGCGGGTGACCGAGGGCGATCGCGCCGCCGTTGGGGTTGACCTTTTCCGGGTCGGCCTTGATCTCCTTGAGCCAGGCCATAACTACCGGCGCGAAGGCCTCGTTGATCTCGACGGTGTCGATGTCCCCGATGGACAGCCCGGTCTTGTCGAGGGCATACCGGGTGGCGGGGATGGGCCCGGTCAGCATGAAAACCGGGTCGGCGGCGCGGGCGCTGATGTGGTGGATGCGGGCCCGGGGTGTCAAGCCGTGGTCCTTGACCGCCTGCTCGGAGGCCAGCAGCACGGCACTGGCGCCGTCGGAGATCTGGCTGGCCATCGCGGCGGTCAGCCGGCCACCCTCGACCAGTGTCTTCAGGCCGGCCATCTTCTCCAACGACGACTCGCGCGGGCCCTCGTCGACCCGGAACGGTCCGGATTCTGTTTCGACAGTGATGATTTCGTTGTCGAAGTGTCCGCCACGAATGGCCGCGAACGCGCGCTCGTGGCTGGTCAGCGAGAACTGCTCCATCTCTTCGCGCGACAGGTTCCACTTCTCGGCGATCATCTCCGAGCCGCGGAATTGCGAGATCTCCTGATCGCCGTAGCGGTGCAGCCACTGCTTGGATTCGCTTGTGGGCGAGGTGAAGCCGAATTGCTCGCCGACCGTCATCGCCGACGAGATCGGGATCCAGCTCATGTTCTGCATGCCGCCGGCCACGATCAGGTCGGCCGTGCCCGCCATGATCGCCTGCGCGCCAAAGGAAATCGCCTGCTGGCTGGAGCCGCACTGCCGGTCCACGGTGACACCGGGCACCTCTTCGGGATAACCGGCGGCCAGCCACGAGAGCCGGGCGATATTGCCCGCCTGTCCGCCGATGGCGTCGACGCAACCCGCGATCACGTCGTCCACGGCGCCGGGGTCGACGTCGACGCGGTCGAGCAATCCGCGCCAGCCATAAGCGCCGAGGTCGACGGGATGTATCCCGGCCAAGGCGCCGTTGCGCTTGCCAACCGCGGTACGCACAGCGTCAATGACGTACGCCTCAGGCATCTTTCAGACTCCTTCTTTGGTGATCCCGCCAAGGACAATGGCGAGATATTGCTGACCCACCTGCTGCGCGGTGAGCGGTCCGCCGGGTTGATACCAGCGCACCGACACCCAGGTGGTGTCACGGATGAAACGGTAGACGAGGTCGACATCCAGGTCGGGCTGGAAGCAGCCCTCGTCGATGCCCTGATTGAGCACCTCGACCCACATCTTGCGTTGTTGGCGGTTCATGTCCTCGATGTAGGAGAACCTGTCCTGCGACAGGAGGCGTTTGGCCTCGTCCTGGTAGATGACGACCTGCGCGTGGCGATCCTCGATCGCCTCGAACGACGCCATGAACAGCCCCTTGAGTCGCTCCAGCGGGTTGGGCTCGCTATCGATGATTTCGCGGTAGCGGGCGAACAGCCAATCCAGGAAATCGCGGAGGAGCTCGTCGACCATCTCCTCTTTGGAGGAGAAGTGGTGGTACAGGCTGCCGGACAAAATGCCCGCACCATCGGCGATGTCGCGCACGGTGGTGGCGCGCAACCCACGCTCGGCGAACATGCTTGCGGCGAGCGCAAGCAATTCGTCTCGCCGGCTGTTAGCCTGACCGGCCACTCGGTCCACTGGATCAGGGTATCAACCAAGCGCTTGCTCGGCCAATGGGCTCGGCGCGACAAAGACGAGCTCGCCAACACCGCCCCTCGGCACCGTCATCGACGGCGGCAGAGCGCCCTCGGCCCTTAAAGGAGGGAGCCGGTAAATCATGCGCCCGCAGCTACGGTGATTTTCTCCGAAAACCGACATTTTCACCGAATTGGTCGTACCGTCTCTGGCGATCGGTCCCACGTTTTGAGGAATCCGCCACGGCGGCCGAAGAACGAGTGAGGAGGTTGACGGCGGTGAGCTTTTTGGTGTTGCCCCCCGAGATCAATTCGGTGCTGATGTTTTCCGGCGCGGGCTCGGGCCCGTTGCTGGAGGCCGCGGCGGCCTGGGACGGCCTGGCTTCGGAGCTGGGGTCGGCGGCGTCGTCGTTTTCCGCGGTGACCTCGGGCCTGGCGGGCCAGGCGTGGCAGGGACCGGCAGCCGCCGCGATGACGGCCGCGGCAACACCGTATGCCGGATGGCTAAGTCAGGCGGCGACGCAGGCGGCGGGCGCGGCGGGGCAGGCGCGCGCGGTGGTCAGCGCGTTCGAGGCCGCGCAGGCGGCCACGATCCACCCGATTCTGGTTGACCTCAACCGCAATTCGTTCGTCCAGATGGTGATGTCGAACTGGTTCGGGCTCAACGCTCCCGCGATCGCCGAACTCGAGGGCGAATACGAGCAGATGTGGGCCCAGGACGTCTCGGCCATGTCCGGCTACTACTCGGGGGCATCGTCCGCGGCCGCCGCGCTGACACCCGCGCAGACCCTGCAGGACCTGCTGGCCGGCCTGCCCAACATCGGCGTCGGAAACAAGAACGGCACCGGCAACATCGGCAGCGGAAACACCGGCGGCCAAAACATCGGCAGCGGAAACACCGGCAGCGGAAACCTCGGCGGCGGAAACAGCGGCAACAACAATGTCGGCCCCGGAAACATCGGCAGCAACAACTTCGGCGCCGGAAACCTCGGCGCGGGCAACGTCGGCTTCGGAAACGCCAGTACCTCCCTGACCACCGGTGCGAACATCGGAATGGGTAACTTCGGCACCAACAACATCGGCCTCGGAAACTCCGGCAGCGGGAACCGCGGTGGTGGGAACTTCGGCACCAACAACATGGGCGCCGGCAACACCGGCAGCAACAACATCGGCTTCGGGCTGACCGGCAGCAACGAAATCGGCATCGGCAACACCTATTTCAACACCGCCACCAACCAGTTCAGCTTCGGCGGCCTGAACTCCGGCGTCGGCAACATCGGCATCGGCAACTCCGGCAGCGGCAACATCGGCTTCTTCAACTCCGGCAACGGAAACGTCGGAATTTTCAACACGGGCACGAATGCATTCCTCCCGGGCACCCTGAACAACATTGGCATCGGAAACGCGAACACCGCGAACTTCGGAATCGGCAACGCCGGCATCTTGTCGACGGGCATCGGAAACGCGGGCCTGCTGGACACCGGCTTCGGGAACGCGGGCAGCTACGACACGGGCGCCGGGAACGCCGGCTTGGTCAACACGGGCTTCGGCAATTCGGGCAGCTTCAATACGGGCAATGGGAATTCGGGTAACACCAACACGGGTTTCTGGAATTCGGGCAGCGTGAACACGACGATCGGGTCCACCGCGGACACGGGCCTCACAAACTCGGGCTTCGGAAACACCGGGCCCGGAGACTCGGGCTTCGGAAACACGGGCACGCAGTCGTCCGGCCTGTTCAACAGTGCCACTGGCGGCGGCGCGGATGGAGCGATGTCGGGCTTCTTCAACAGGGCCAGCGGCGGTTCGACCTTAAACGGCCAGACCTCGGGCTTCTTCAACATCGGCGTCACCGGCCCCATCGCCGGCAACCCGAGCGGCGTCGTAAGCGGCCTCAACTCCGGCCTGCTCAACATCGGCACCGGCATAGCCGGCCTGTTCGACCTGGCTCGCCTGTAACTGGGCTGATTACTCGCGGAGGCAGCGAGTTCGCGCAAAATCCGAACTGCCCGTCGACGTCGCCGTAGCATCTGTGCTGGATTACTCGATTCCATATCGACCACCGGTCACCTCAATGGCCCGGCGGAAACGGGTAGGAGGCCACGATGGCGAATTTTGCGGTGTTGCCGCCCGAAATCAATTCTCTGCTGATGTTCAGTGGTGCCGGCTCGGCACCGATGCTGGAGGCGGCGGCAGCCTGGGACGGCCTGGCGTCGGAGCTGAGCGCGGCGGCGTCCTCATTCGGGGCGGTGACATCCGGCCTGGCCGGCCAGTCGTGGCAGGGCCCCGCCTCACAGGCGATGGCGGCCGCGGCCGCACCCTATAGCGGATGGTTGAGCGCCGCGGCGACGCAGGCTTCCGGCGCGGCCGGGCAAGCCCGGGCGGTGGTGAGCGCGTTCGAGGCGGCCCGGGCCGCGACGGTGCAGCCACTCATGGTCGAGCTCAACCGCAATTCCCTTGTGCAGCTGGTGATGTCGAACTGGTTCGGCCTCAACGCACCGGCCATCGCACAACTCGAGGGCGACTACGAGGCGATGTGGGCCCAGGACGTGGCGGCCATGGTCGGTTATCACGGCGGCGTTTCGGCGGCGGCTTCGCAGTTGGTGCCCGCGCAGACGCTGCAGGACATCTTGGCCACCCTGCCCAACCTCGGCATCGGCAACAAGGGCAACGCCAACGTGGGCAACGGCAACACCGGCATCGCCAACGTGGGCAGCGGCAACACCGGCAACACCAATATCGGCGGCGGCAACGGCTTTGGCGGCGTGACGGCCAACGGGAATATCGGCTCCGGGAACCAGGGCAACGGAAACATCGGTTTCGGCAACGGCTCCAATCCGGCCTTGATCACCGACGCCGGCCATAACGTCGGCTTCGGCAACGCCGGCAGCGGCAACTGGGGCTTCGGCAACGCCGGGGACGGGAACCGGGGCGTCGGAAACAGCGGCACCAACAACATCGGCGGCGGCAACGCCGGCACCAACAACATCGGCGGCGGCAACACCGGCAACAACAACATCGGCTTCGGGCTGACCGGCAGCAACGAAATCGGCATCGGCGACACCTATTTCAACACCGCGACCAACCAGTTCAGTTTCGGCGGGCTGAACTCGGGCGTCGGCAACATCGGCATCGGGAATTCCGGGTCCGGCAACATCGGCTTCTTCAACTCCGGCAGCGGCAACGTCGGCTTCTTCTCCACGGGCACTAACACCCATTTGCCGGGCCACCTCAACAGCTTTGGCTTCGGCAACGCGGGGTCCGGCAACATCGGCTTCGGCAACGCGGGCGACTGGAACTTCGGCTTCGGGAACTCGAGCAACGTCAACACCGGCTTCGGGAACTCCGGCGGACTCGACACCGGCTTCGGCAACGGCGGAGCTTTCAACACCGGGTTCTGGAACTCGGGCAACGTCAACACCGGCTGGGGAAATTCGGGCGGCGTCAACACGGGTGCGTGGAATTCGGGGCTGGTCAATACGGGCTTCGGCTTCACCACCGACACCGGTGCCAGCCACTCCGGCTTCAACACCACGGGCACGAATGTCTCGGGGTTCAACAACATCGGCACCAGCGGGTTTGTCTCGGGCCTGTTCAACACCGTCATCGGTGGGGGTGCAATCTCGGGCATCGGCAACACCGGTGTCCCCACATTCAATCCTGTCTTCAGAGGCTCGGACTCCGGCTTCTTCAACACAGGCACCGACTTGGCGGGTTTCTTCAGCCTCGCTCGATTCTTGGCCGGGTAGAGCGGGCCGCATCCGCGATGTCGCCGGTCACGCGGTGACGTTTGTCAGGCCATACTCCGGATCCCTTTGTTGGGATCGGTAGCGCGTCGCACCGGCTGTACTACGCGTCCAGCAACCAACCGGCGAAACGCGTAGGAGGTAGGTCTTTCAATGGTCAACTTTGCGGTGTTGCCGCCGGAAATCAACTCTCTGCTGATGTTCGGTGGCGCCGGGCCGGCACCGATGCTGAACGCGGCGGCGGCGTGGGACGGCTTGGCGTCGGAGTTGGGATCGGCGGCGTCGTCATTCTCGGCGGTCACCTCGGGGTTGACCGGCCAGGCGTGGCAAGGTGCGGCATCGCAGGCGATGGCGGCCGCGGCAACACCGTACGCGGGGTGGCTCGGTCAGGCGGCGGCCCAGGCATCAGGCGCGGCCTCGCAGGCCCGCGCCGTGGCCAGCGTTTTCGAGGCGGCGCAGGCGGCGACGGTTCATCCGCTGATGGTCGAGCTCAACCGCAATTCGTTTGTGCAGCTGGTGATGTCGAACTGGTTGGGGCTGAACGCGCCGGCGATCGCCCAGCTCGAGGGCGAGTACGAGGAGATGTGGGCCCAGGACGTGTCCGCGATGGTGGGCTACCACGGCGGAGCGTCGGCGGCGGCCGCGCAGCTGGCGCCCGCGGCGACGCTGCAAGACCTGCTTGCCAACCTCCCCAGCCTCGGGATCGGCAACCTCGGCAACGCCAACCTCGGCACCGGCAACAAGGGCAGCCAGAACGCCGGCACCGGAAACACCGGCAACCAGAACGTCGGCGGCGGCAACACCGGCAACCAGAACGTCGGCGCCGGGAACACCGGCAACAACAACATCGGCTCCGGGAACGCGGGCTTCGGCAACATCGGCTTCGGAAACACCGGCGCCAGCAGCACCTCCGGCCAGAACTTCGGCATGGGCAACGCCGGCAACAACAATGTCGGGTTCGGAAACGTCGGCAACGGGAACTACGGCGGCGGAAACATCGGCAAGGGGAACGTCGGCGGCGGTAACACGGGCAACAACGACGTCGGCTTCGGGCTTACCGGAAGCAACGAAATCGGTATCGGGAATACCTATTTCGACAGGGTGACCAACCAGCTTCATCTCGGCGGGCTGAACTCGGGCACCGGCAACATCGGCTTCGGGAACTCCGGCACCAACAACGTCGGCTTCTTCAATTCCGGCGACGGGAACATCGGGCTCTTCAACTCGGGCAGCAATACGCTGTCGCCGCTGAACCACTTCAACAACTTCGGCTTCGGGAACTCGGGCAGCAACAACCTCGGCCTGGGCAACTCGGGCATCGGAAACACGGGCATCGGCAACGCGTGGGAGTCCAACACCGGCTTCGGGAACTCCGGAGCCCAGAACACCGGCTTCGGTAACGCGGGCATCGACAACACGGGCAGCTCGAATTCGGGCGACCTCAACACCGGTGACGGGAATTCGGGCTCCATCAACACCGGCTTCTGGAATTCGGGGAACGCGAACACGGGCGTCGGGATCACCACCGACACCGGCCTGACCACCTCGGGTTTCGGCAACACCGGCGACGACGTCTCGGGCTTCTTCAACACGGCAAGCGGTCCGGGCTTCAACGGCTTCATTTCCGGCTTCTTCAACTCGGCCACCGGCGGATCCTTTGCTAGCTACCACGTTTCGGGCATCGGAAACCACGCCATCCCGGACAGCCAAAACATCTTCTTGTTCGGCGTCAGCGGTTACGATTCGGGCTTCTTCAATGTGGGCACCACCGTATCGGGGCTATTCGACCTCAGCCGGCTGCCGTAATCCCGCACAGCTGGACCGGTCTTAACCGGGCGATCACCAACCAATCTCATCGTTCCGGGCGCCCTGAACAACACAGGCCTGGGGAACGCGGGCATGGGAAACTTCGGGTTCGGGAACGCCGGAATACTGGACACCGGCATCGGGAACGTGGGCCGGGTGGACACCGGCTTCGGGAACTCGGGCAGCTACGACACGGGCGTCGGCAACACCGGCGGCGTCGCCACCGGCTTCGACAACTCGGGCAACTTCAATACGGGCAACGGGAATTCGGGCGACATCAACACGGGCTTCTGGAATTCGGGGAGCGTCAACACCGGGTTCGGGTTCACCACCGACAGCGGCGCACTCAACTCGGGCTACGGCAACAACGGTGTCAACGACTCGGGATTTTTCAACACGGGTTTCAACATGTCCGGCCTCTTCAACACCGCCACGAGCGGCCTGAACAACACGTCGATGTCCGGATTTTTCAACACGGCCAGTGGCGGTTCAAATGTGGACGGCTTGACGTCGGGCTTCTTCAACATGGGCGTCACCGGCCCGCTGGAGGCCTCGCCGAGCGGCGTCGCCAGCGGTGCCAACTCCGGCTTGCTCAACATCGGCACCGGTATCGCGGGCCTGTTCAACCTCGCCCGCCTGTAAACCGAACCGCTTACGGGTGCTGACTGGAAACCGAAATAACCTCTCCGGTCAGGTAACTCGAGTAGTCGCTGGCCAGAAACGCGATCGTGGACGCGATTTCCCACGGCTCGGCGGCCCGGCCGAACGCCTCGTCGGCGGACAGCCGGTCCAGCAGGTCGGCCGAGGTCGTCTTGTCCAGGAACTTGTGCCGCGCGATGCTGGGCGAGACGGCGTTGATCCGGACGCCGTACTCGACGGCTTCGATTGCGCTGCAACGGGTTAACGCCATAACCCCGGCCTTGGCCGCGGCGTAGTGCGACTGCGAATGCTGGGCGCGCCAGCCCAGCACGCTGGCGTTGTTGACGATCACCCCGCCGTGCGACGCCTCGCGGAAATACCGCAGCGCCGCACGGGTGGCCCGGAATACCGACGTCAGGGTGACGTCCAGCACGCGGTCCCACTCGTCGTCGGTCATGTCGACCACCGGCGTCTGCCCGCCGAGCCCGGCGTTGTTGACCAACACGTCGAGGCGCCCCATGCGCGCCGTGGTCGAGTCGATGAGGGCGTCGACCTGGGCGGTGGACGTCACGTCGCACACCACCTTCTCGACCCGGCCCAGTCCCAGGGCGGCGAGCTCGTCCGCGGTCTCCCCCAGCCGTCGTTCGTGGTGATCGGACACCACCACGTCGGCTCCCTCGGCCAGGGCGCGCCGGGCGGTCGCCGAGCCGATGCCGGTTCCCGCGGCGGCGGTGACGACGACGACCTTACCGTCCAGAAGGCCGTGCCCGGCAACCTCTTTCGGAGTTTCGGACAGACTCATCCCTTGACCTCTCGGGGTAGGCCGAGCACCCGCTCGGCGATGATGTTGCGCTGGATCTCGTTGGACCCGCCGTAGATCGTGTCGGCGCGGGTGAACAGGAACAACCGCTGCCACTCATCGAATTCTCCATCGGGCAGCGCCAACCCGGACTTGCCGACCACGTCCATCGCCAGCTCGCCCAGGGCGCGATGCCAGTTGGCCCACAACAACTTCGACACGTTGTCCTGGCCGGGCTGCTCGACGTCCATGGTGGCCAGCGCGTACGAACGCATCGCCCGCAGGCCGGTCCACGCCCGCGTCAGCCGCTCGCGGATGGACGGGTCGTCGGCGGCGCCGTTCCGCTGCGCGAGCTCGGCCAGGTTGGAAAGCTCACGGGCGTAGCGGATTTGCTGGCCAAGCGTCGAGACGCCGCGCTCGAAGGTCAGCGTTCCCATCGCAACACGCCAGCCGTCGCCGGGCTGACCGACCACCAAGGAAGCGTCGGTGCGGGCGTCGTCGAAGAAGACCTCGTTGAACTCCGAGTCGCCCGTCAGCTGGATGATCGGGCGCACTTCCACCCCGGGCTGCTCCAGCGGCACCAACAGATACGACAGCCCGGCGTGCCGCTTCGAGCCCTTCTCGGTGCGGGCGACCACGAAGCACCACTGTGCCCAGTGCGCGAGCGACGTCCACACCTTCTGGCCGTTGATCACCCATTGGTCGCCGTCGAGTTCGGCGGTTGTCGAGACGTTGGCCAGGTCGCTGCCGGCCCCGGGTTCGGAGTAGCCCTGGCACCACAGCTCGGTGACGTCGAGGATGCGCGGCAGGAAGCGCTGCTGTTGTTCGGGCGTGCCGAACGCGATCAGCGTCGGCCCGAGCAGTTCCTCGCCGAAGTGATTGACCTTGTCCGGCGCGTCCGCCTTCGCGTACTCCTCGTAGAACGCCACCCGGTGCGCGGTCGACAGGCCGCGCCCGCCGTGCTCGACCGGCCACCCCAGGCAGGTCAGACCGGCCTTGGCGAGGTGCCGGTTCCACGCCCGGCGTTCCTCGAACGCCTCGTGCTCGCGTCCGGGGCCGCCGAGGCCCTTGAGGGCCGCGAATTCGCCGACCAGATTGTCGGCGAGCCACTGCCGGACCTCGGCCCGGAACTCCTCGACGTCCTGCATGCCCTGTAGGCTAACCTACCAAGCACTTGCTTTGGTGGCCCGGGCGACGATGCGCGCCGCGCAGCGGCGTGAGGAGGAGCCGGGGCGATCAGGCCCCGAGCGGTCCCAGAGGAGCACCCGATGACCACCGATCCCCGCACCGTGCCCGCAGCGCTGGATCGCTTGGCACAGGTCAAGCCACAACTGCGAGAGTTGGCCTGAATTGGATCTGCAATTAGACGACGAGACGCTGGCCTTCCAGGCCGAGGTGCGGGAGTTCCTGGCGGCCAACGCCGGCTCGATCCCGACGAAGTCCTACGACAATGCGGAAGGCTTTGCCCAGCACCGGCATTGGGACCGGGTGTTATTCGACGCCGGCCTGTCGGTGATCACCTGGCCGAAGAAGTACGGCGGCCGCGACGCGCCGCTGCTGCATTGGGTGGTGTTCGAAGAGGAGTACTTTCGCGCCGGCGCACCGGGGCGGGCCAGCGCCAACGGCACCTCGATGCTGGCCCCGACGCTGTTCGCGCACGGCACCTCCGAACAGCTCGACCGGATCCTGCCGAAAATGGCCAGCGGCGAACAGATCTGGGCGCAGGCGTGGTCTGAACCCGAGTCCGGCAGCGACCTGGCATCGCTGCGGTCCACCGCGACGAGGACCGACGGCGGCTGGCTGCTCAACGGGCAGAAGATCTGGAGCTCGCGCGCGCCGTTCGCCGAGATGGGGTTCGGGCTGTTCCGGTCCGACCCCGCGGCCGAGCGGCACAACGGCCTGACCTACCTGATGTTCGATCTGAAGGCCGACGGTGTCACCGTGCGGCCCATCGTGCAGCTCGGCGGCGACACCGGCTTCGGGGAGATCTTCCTCGACGACGTGTTCGTCCCCGACGAGGACGTGATCGGCACCCCGAACGACGGCTGGCGGGCGGCCATGAGCACATCGAGCAACGAGCGCGGCATGTCGCTGCGCAGCCCGGCCCGCTTCCTCGCGGCGGCCGAACGCTTGGTCCGGCTGTGGAAGGACCGCGGATCCCCCGAGGCGTTCGCCGACCGGGTCGCCGACGCGTGGATCAACGCGCAGGCCTACCGCCTGCAGACCTTCGGCACGGTGACCCGGCTGGCCGCCGGGGGTGAACTCGGCGCGGAATCTTCGGTGACCAAGGTGTTCTGGTCGGACCTCGACGTGGCGATACATCAGACCGCGCTCGACATCCTGGGCGCCGACGGCGAGCTCGCCGGCTCGTGGACCGAGGGGCTGCTGTTCGCGCTGGGCGGACCGATCTACGCCGGCACCAACGAAATTCAGCGCAACATCATCTCCGAACGGTTGTTGGGCCTGCCTCGAGAAAAGAAGGGGTAGAAGCGGTAATGGACTTCGCATTGGACGAACAGCAACGCGACTTCGCGGCCAGCATCGACGCGGCGCTCGGCGCGGCGGACCTGCCGGGCACCATCCGCGCGTGGTCCGCGGGGGACACCGCGCCCGGCCGCAAGGTGTGGGAGCAGCTGGCCAACCTCGGCGTCACCGCGCTGGCCGTGCCGGAAAAATTCGACGGCATCGGCGCCCATCCCGTCGATTTGGTGGTCGCGATCGAACGCCTCGGCCGCTGGTGCGTGCCGGGCCCGGTGGCCGAATCCATCGCGGTGGCACCGGTTTTGCTGGCGTCGGACGATCAGGCCGAGCGCTGCGCGGGCCTGGCTTCCGGTGAGCTCATCGCCACCGTCGCAATGCCGCCGCACACCCCGCGCGCCGTCGACGCGGACACGGCCGGGCTGGTGCTGCTGGCCACCGACGCCGGTGTCACCGAAGCGGCGCTGGTTGGGGGGCCGGCGGAGTCCGTCGACCCCAGCCGCCGCCTCTACGAGGTCACCGCGGCCGGTGAGCCCTGGCCAGCGGAGGTCAGGCGCGCCTACGAGTTCGGGGCGCTGGCCACCGCGGCGCAGCTGGTCGGCGCCGCCGAGGCGCTGCTCAACGGCGCCGTCGACTACGCCAAGCAGCGCAGTCAGTTCGGCCGGGTGATCGGTTCTTATCAGGCGATCAAGCACAAGCTGGCCGATGTGCACATCGCGATCGAGCTGGCCCGCCCCCTGGTGTACGGCGCGGCGCTCTCATTGGACTCACGCGACGTCGGCGCGGCGAAGGCCGCGGCGTCCGAGGCGGCCCTGCTGGCGGCGCGCGCGTCGCTGCAAACCCACGGCGCCATCGGGTTCACCCAGGAACACGACCTGTCGCTGTGGTTGCTGCGGGTGCAGGCATTACGCTCGGCCTGGGGTACGCCCGAGGCGCATCGGCGCCGAGTGCTGGAGGCGCTATGAGCATGACCGAAGAACGGCAGTTGCTGCGGGACACCGTCGCCGCCCTGGTGGCCAAGCACGCGGACCCGGCGGCGGTGCGTGCCGCGATGGAAGCCGACCGCGGCTACGACGAATCACTCTGGCGCCTGCTGTGCGAGCAGGTCGGCGCCGCCGCGCTGGTGATCCCCGACGAGCTGGGCGGTGCGGGCGGCGAATTGGCCGATGCCGCAGCCGTTCTGCAGGAGCTGGGCCGGGCCCTGGTGCCCTCCCCTCTGCTGGGCACCACGCTCGCGGAGTTGGCGTTGCTCGCGGCGCCCGAGCCGGACGCCGAGACCCTCGCGGAGCTCGCCGAGGGCGGATCGATCGGCGCCCTGGTGCTCGACGCCGACTACGTGGTCAACGGCGACATCGCCGACGTCGTCGTGGCGGTCACCGACGGCCAGCTGAGCAGGTGGACACGCTTCAGCGCGCAGCCGGTCGCCACCATGGACCCCACCCGCCGGCTGGCCCGCCTGCGGCCCGAAGAGACCGAACCCCTCGGAGCGGACCCGGGCCTCGCGCACACCGCGGCCATCCTGCTGGCGGCCGAGCAGATCGGCGCCGCCGAGCGCTGCCTGGAGCTGACCGTCGAATACACCAAGAGCCGGGTGCAATTCGGCCGGCCGATCGGCAGCTTCCAGGCGCTCAAGCACCGGATGGCCGACCTATACGTCACGGTCGCAGCGGCGAAGGCCGTGGTGTCCGACGCGTGCGACGACCCCACCCCCACCAACGCGGCCACCGCGCGCCTCGCCGCCACCGATGCCCTGAAAGCCGTTGCGGCCGAGGGGATCCAACTACACGGCGGCATCGCGATCACCTGGGAACACGACATGCACCTGTATTTCAAGCGCGCCCACGGCAGCGAGCAACTGCTCGACCCGCCCCGAGAGCTGCTGCGCCAACTGGAATCTGAAGTATTGCCGACGTGACCGAGCACGTCGCGCTGCGCGCCGGCATCCCTCCGTTCTACGTGATGGATGTCTGGCTGGCCGCCGCGGAGCGCCAGCGCAGCCACGGCGACCTGGTCAACCTGTCGGCGGGCCAGCCCAGTGTCGGCGCGCCGGAACCGGTGCGCGCCGCCGCGGCCGCCGCGCTCAACGCGAACCAGCTGGGTTACACCGTCGCGCTGGGCATTCCGGAGCTGCGCTCCGCGATCGCGGCGGATTACCAACGCAAACACGGCATCGACGTCGAGCCCGACGCGGTCGTCGTCACCACCGGTTCCTCGGGCGGATTCCTGCTCGCCTTCCTGGCCTGCTTCGACGTCGGCGATCGGGTGGCGCTGGCCAGCCCCGGCTATCCGTGCTACCGAAACATCCTGTCGGCGTTGGGTTGTGAGGTGGTGGACATCGCGTGCGGGCCGGAGACCCGCTTCCAGCCCACCGCGCAGATGCTCGCCGAGCTGGACCCACCGATCCAGGGCGTGATCGTCGCCAGCCCCGCCAATCCCACCGGGACGGTCATCCCGCCGGCCGAGCTGGCCGCGATCGCGTCGTGGTGCGCCGCCTCCGGAGTGCGGCTTATCAGCGACGAGGTCTATCACGGCCTGGTCTACGACGGCGCGCCACAGACCAGCTGCGCCTGGCAGACCTCGCGAGACGCGTTGGTGGTCAACAGCTTTTCGAAGTACTACGCGATGACCGGGTGGCGGCTCGGGTGGCTGCTGGTGCCAAGCGAACTGCGCCGGGCGGTGGACTGCCTGACCGGCAACTTCACCATCTGCCCGCCGGTGCTGTCGCAGCGTGCCGCGGTCGCGGCGTTCACCCCGGAGGCAACCGCCGAAGCCGACGGCAACCTGCAGCATTACAGCGTGAACCGCACGCTGCTGCTCGACGGGCTACGGGCGATCGGCGTCGATCGGCTGGCGCCCACCGACGGCGCGTTCTATGTGTACGCCGACGTCTCGGACTTCACCGACGACTCGCTCGGGTTCTGCTCGAAGCTGTTGGCCGACACCGGCGTTGCGATCGCACCGGGCATTGACTTCGACACCGCGCGCGGCCACTCGTTCGTCCGGCTCTCGTTCGCGGGACCCACCAGCGACATCGAGGAGGCCCTGCGGCGGATCGGGCCCTGGCTGCCGGTCAGCGGTTGAAACGCCCTTCGAGGTACTCGGCGCGGCAGGCGTTGCGGGCGAGTTTGCCGCTCGTCGTGCGGGGGATGGCGCCGGCGGCCACGAGCCGCACGTCGGCGACGCGGATCTGGTGATGCCGCGAGATCGCCGCGCGCACGGTGTCGGCGATCGGCCCGAGGTCGCGGCGCGCCCCGGCGGCGCGCTCGGCGACGACGACCACCTGCTCGCCGGAGCCGCCGCTCCCGGTAAGGGATGAAACCGCCTCGGCGGGAACGGAAAACGCGGCGACATAGCCGGTTCGGATGGCCGGCGAGGCCTCGCTCACCGTCGTTTCGATGTCGTGCGGGTAGTGGTTGCGGCCATCGATGATGATGAGGTCCTTGATCCGGCCCGTCAGGTACAGCTCGCCGTCGACGTAGACACCGAGATCGCCGGTGGCCAGCCAGGACCCGTTGTCCGGGGCGCCCTCGGCGTGGCTACCGACCTCGAGCCGGGACTGCAGCTTGTTGCCGAACACCCGGCGTGTCTCTTCCTCGCGGCCGAAGTATCCGCGGCCGATGTTGTTGCCGTGCAACCAGATTTCGCCCACGGTGCCGTCGGGCACCTCCGCGCCGTCCGGGTCTGCGATCACGGCCCACTGCTCGAGGATCGGCTGGCCGCACGAGACAAGTGAGAGCGCACCGGGCGCCGTCGGGTCGACGACCACCGCGCGGCCGGCACCGAGCTGCTCCCGGTCGAGGAAGATCGCGCTCGCCGCGGCGTCCGAGGCGATGCTGGCGACCGACAGCGTCGCCTCCGCCATCCCGTAGGACGGCTTGACCACCGACGCCGGCAGGCCATATGGGGCGAACGCGTTGGTGAATTGCTCGATGGCCGCCATGCTCACCGGCTCCGACCCGTTGAGCAGGCACACCACGTTGCTGAGGTCGAGATCCTCCCCATTGGGCGGCAGCCCCCGCTGGGCCGTCAGCTCGAACGCGAAGTTCGGCGCGGCCGCCATCGTGCGGCCGCGGGTCGCCGCGATACCCAGTTGCTTGATCCACCGGTAGGGCCGGCGCAAAAACGCCATGGGGTCCATCAGCGCGACGTGCGCGCCGAAATACGCCGTGAACACGATCATCATCAGGCCCATGTCGTGATACAGCGGCAGCCAGCTCACGCATTGGACGTCGGTGTTGAGCCCGCCGTGCAGGATCATCTGCATCGCGTTGGTGTAGACGGCGCGATGGGTGATCTCCACGCCGGCCGGGGTGCGGGTCGAACCCGACGTGTACTGCAGATAGGCGAGGTCGTCGGTGTCGCGGACGGGTTCGGTGAAGGTCGCGCCGAGCGTCGCCGGAACCGCGTCGACCGCGATCATCCGGGGCCGCTCGTTCGGGGGCAACGTCCGGATGAACGTTCGCACCGACTCGGCCGCCGACGTCGTGGTCAAGATCGCCGCGGGCCGGCCGTCGGCCAGCACCGCCGCCAGCCGCTCGCCGTGCCCCGCCAACGTCGGCGCGAAGAGCGGGATGGCGACGTTGCCCGCATGGATGGCGCCGAAGAATCCCGCTACGTAGTCGAGGCCCTGCGGCGCCAGGATGGCCACCCGGTCACCGGGCTTGGTGACCTGCTGCAGCCGGGCCCCGATGGCGCAGACGCGCGACCACAGCTCGTTCCAGCTGAGTTCGAGAACCCGCCCGTCCTGGTCCTGCGAATAGTCGATGAAGCGGTACGCGGGACTGTCGCCCAGGAGGGTCCGGTTTTGGTCGAAATTCGACGTCAACGTGACGCCATCGGGCACCACGATCCGGCCACCGGGGACAGCGCTGGCGTCTCCGCTGCCCGAGGCGGCCCCGACAGCACTGCCTGACCCGTGATCCCGACCCACGGTGGGACAGGTTAATAGACGCTCTTATTATTCGCCGAATTAGACAGGCTATTGCGGTGATCACTATTCGGCATCGGCTCGCGGCCGATCACAGCGGAACCGGCCTTATGCACCGAGAACCTTGTCGAGGCGGGCCTCGAGGGCACCGCGGTCGCCCAGATCGGCCACGTTGATGCCGAACCGTTCGATGAGGGTGTCGACGACGGCGGCCGCGTCGTCCAGCCGGATCTTCTCGCTGCCGTCGCCGCCGTGGACGGCCAGGTAGCGCCCGGCCAGGTTCAACCGCGCGTCGTCGGTGACCCGCGCGGCCGTCAGCCCGGTGACGAAGTGCGACGACGGGTGCGTCGAGACGAACCAGCTGCCGACCTTCAGGTCGATCGCCGGTGCGGTCCTTGTCGTGAACTCGTAGAGCGGCGTCCACTCGCCGCGGATCTGGGCCGCCAGCACCAATCCGTCGCGGCGGTCCTCGAGCCGGTACGGCTCGAGCGTGGTCTGTTGCACGGTGCCGGTCTCGATCCGGAGCGGAGAGGTCGGTGTCTGCCCGCCGAATCCGACGTCGACGAGGTAAGACCCCTGGGAGCCGGGGAACGTCACCGCCAGCACGGTGTGGGTCTGCGCCGGGAACGGCGCGTCGGGCGGAAGCATCCAGATCACCCGGCCCGCCAGTCGCCGCACCCGAAAACCCAGTTCCGACAGCACATAACCCATTAGCCCGTTCTGCTCGTAGCAGTAGCCGCCCCGGCGCCGGTGAACCAGCTTGTCGGTCAGGGCATCTGGGCCGAGGTCATCGACGGGCGTTCCCATCAGCGGATCGAGGTTCTCGAACGGGATCGCGCGCGTGTGGGCGCTCACCAGAGCCCGCAGCGCGTCGAGCGTCGGCTCGGCGGCGCCGCGAAAGTCGATGCGTTCGAGATACCCGTTCAGATCCAAGGTCATATCGCCATTCTGACCCGAGGTGCGCCACGTTGGCTCGCGCCAAACCCGTTGCATCTTCGCTTCATAACGATGGTCGCCGAAAGATACTCCCGCGCGGTAACGGGGGATACTCTTGAGCTCTCCGAGCTGTATGTACGGGAGGTTAAGCGCCCAGGAATGCCCGAAGAACCCAGGTCCGACGGCGTGGCGTCGGTGTCCGGCGGGATCGCCGCGGAGCTGGCGGCCGCCGGATTCGAGGATGCGCATCAGGTGGCCCGCGGCGGGGCCGGAGTGATTTATCGCTGCTACGAGACTGCGCTGGGCCGAAACGTGGCGGTCAAGCTGTTGCCGTCGCACATGGACGAGGAGAGCCGGGAACGCTTCCTGCGCGAGGGCTACGCGATGGGCGGGCTGTCCGGGCACCCGAACATCGTCAACATCCTGCGGGTCGGGGTGACCACCAGCAACCGGCCCTACATCGTGATGCCCTACCACGCCGCGGATTCGCTGGCCGTGCGCTTGCGCAGGGAGGGTCCGGTGCCTTGGCCCGAGGCCCTGGGGATCGGTGTAAAGCTTTGCGGCGCACTGGAAACCGCGCACCGGGGTGGAACGCTGCACCGCGATATCAAGCCGGCGAACATCCTGATCAACGACTACGGCGAACCGCAACTGAGCGATTTCGGCATCGCCCACATCGAAGGCGGCTACGAGACCGCGACCGGGTTCTTCTCCGGCACGATCGACTACACCGCGCCGGAGGTGATGACCGGCAACCCGGCGACGGTCGCCGCCGACATGTACTCGCTCGGAGCGACCATTTTCGCGCTGATCGCCGGCAACGCCCCGCACGAGCGCAGGAAGGGCGAGGACCTGATCGCGCAGTACCTGCGGATCAGCACGACCGGCGTGCCCGACATGCGTCCCGACGGGATACCGGACGCGGTGTGCTCGGCGATCGAGCGGGCGATGTCGCTCGATCCGGCCGACCGGCCCGCCTCGGCCGAGGAATTCGGCCGCGAGTTGCAGGCCGCGCAGCGCCTCAACGGCCTCAAACCCGATGCGATGGCGGTCGGCGGCGTGGGGCGGGCGACCGCGGACGCCGCGCCGTCCACCAACGGTGGGGAAGCGCGGCCGCCGGGATCCCTTACCGCGAGCATCCCGCCCACCCCGGCCATGACGTCCCACGAAGGCCCGACCTCGGCGATCGGTGCGCCGGTCGCCCGCGACGAGGCGGCGGCCACGCCCTCGCCGCCGTCGGGAGCCCACGGGCAGGATGAGTTTTCGCAGGCGGCCAGCGTGCTGCGCAGCGGGCACGGAGCGGAAACGCAGCCACCCGCGCCGGCCGGCGGCCCGCCGAGCGGTCCCGAACAGGCCCCGCCGCCTTGGCGCAAACCGCTGGCGCTGCGGATCCAGGAGTGGTTCGCGCAGCCGGGCAAGAGGCGCGGTCGCATCGCCCTCGTCGCCGTCGTGGTCGTGCTGTTGGTGGTGGGCGCCGTGTTCCTCTGGCACCGGCCCGACAACGGCACCCACAAGACGGCCGCGGGCCCGCCGGCCCAGGCGCCGGTCGCGTGGAAGCCGATCACCAACGCCCGCGTGGCGCGCGATGCGGTCGCAACCACCCAGGCCGACGGCACCATCTGGGTCTTCGGCGGCATCCGAAGCGACGGCGCGGCGACCACCAAGCACGAGGGCTACGATCCCGCCATCGACGAATGGAAGGGCGGCGACGATCTTCCGGTGGCGCTGCAACACGCGATGGCCGTCACCTGGCAGGGCAACCCGGTGGTGCTCGGCGGCTGGAAGACCGTCAACGGCAAAAAGGTTGCCAGCGACCAGGTTTGGCGGGTCGTCAACAGCCGGTGGGTGGAGCTGCCGCACCTGTTGGCGCCCAGGGCGGCGGCGGCAGCGGCGGTGGTGGGAGACCGCCTCGTCGTCACCGGCGGAGTCGACGCCGGCGGCGCCTTGCTGAACACCACCGAGGTCTTCGACGGCACGTCCTGGAGCCTGGGCGCGCCCATCCCCACCCCGCGCCAGATGCTGGCCGGGGCGTCGGACGGAAAGCTGGTGTACGCGGTGGGGGGCACCACCGGCGACTCGGACCTGACGATGGTCGAGGCGTACGACCCGGCCGCGAAAACCTGGACGACGTTGCCCGCGCTTCCGCAGTCGCGCAGCGACCTCGGCGTGGCCATCGCCGACGGGCGGCTGGTCGCCGTGGGGGGCGTGTCGGGGGGACAGGTGCTCAAGAGCGTCTCGGTGTTCGACCTCATGACGCGGCACTGGGACGGCCTGCCGGACATGGCGATGGCGCGGCACGGCATGGCCGTCGCCGCGGTGGAGAAGTCGGTGTACGCGATCGGCGGGTCGACGGCGGTCGGGGACGGCCAGGTGATTTCGGAGGCCGAGGCGCTGAAGCTGCCGGCCCGCCAGATCCAGCCCGCCTCGCAGTGGCGTTCCCTGCCCGACGCGCCGACACCGCGGCTGATGACGGCCTGGACCGTGCTGAACGACAAGATCTGGATCATGGGCGGCCTGCGCGACGGCATGGCCCTCACGACGGTCGAGAGCTACGACCCGCGCACCGGCGCCTGGGAGACCGGACCCCCGTTGCCCATCCCACTGCACCACGCGACCGCGGCGACCTACCGAGGTGAGGTCGTCGTGCTCGGCGGTGCCAGCGACAACATCGCGGACGGGTCCAACCGGGTCTTCGCGCTGCGCGGCGGCAACTGGGTGGAGCTGCCCAGCCTCACGCACGCCCGGGCGGCGCCGGCGGCTGCGGTGGCCGGCGACAAACTCGTGGTCGTCGGCGGGCAGAACGCCAAGCAGCTCGTCCCGCAGACCGAGGTGTTCGACGGAAGTTCCTGGACCGACTCCGCCGACATGCCCACCGCGCGCGAACACCTGGCCGCCGTGTCCGACGGCACCTATGTGTATGCCATCGGCGGCCGGTTCCTTTCCTCGGACAAGAACTCCGCGGCGCTGGAACGCTTCGATCCGGCATCGGGGTCCTGGACCCGGCTGGTGGGCATGCCGACCCCGCGCGGAAGCTATGGCGCCACGTACATCGACGGCCGGATCGTGGTGGTCGGCGGCGAAGAGCCCACGATGGTGCTGAACGTGGTCGAGATGTATGAGATCGCGGACGGCAAATGGAGCACGTTGGCCCCGATGCCGACGCCGCGTCACGCCGAGGTGGTGGCGACGGTCGGCAACACCGTCTACTGCATCGGCGGCGCGAATCGGCCGACCCACGAAGGCCCCATCGCGACGGTCGAGGCGCTCGACTTCAAGTAGTCGCGTCCCCTGCCTGGGGAAACGCGCGCTTGTTTTATTCCTGTCAAATATGGGGAACCGGTACGGACGGGCAGCTGCAATACCCACACGAACCGACGGAGCCCCCATGAGTACGACTACCTGGATTGTGATCGCCGCGGTCGTGGCGGTCCTCGTGATCGCCGCGGCGATCGTGGCGGCCACCGCGGCGGCGCGGCGCCGCCGCCGGCGGCAGGCCGAGGAGATTCGCGAACAGGCCAAGGTCGCGACGACCCGGGTCGAACGGCGAGAAGCGCTTGCCGAGGAGACGGCCGCCAAGGCGCGTGCGGCTCAGGCCGAGGCCGAGGTCAAGGCCGCCGAAGCCGCCCGGCTGCAGGAACACGCGGCCGCTCATCAGAGCGAAGCGGCGACATCGCGCGAGCACCTCGACGACCAGCTGAAGCGCGCCGACAAGCTCGACCCGAACGCGAACAACGAATCGCCCGACGCGCCCGCCGACGGCCATCAGGAATCCGTCGAGCCAGTTCATCACCACCACGCATCGGACTAACCGGGGCCGGCCGGCCAGGCCCGGTGGCCCGCCCCCTCAGCGGGCCACCGGGCGCGCCGACTACACGATCTGTAAAGCGTCTTCCCGGCATTGGCGGGCGACCTGCTGCTCGCGCGCGTACAGCATGCCGTAGCTGAAGCCGTTCTCCCCCGGCGCCGTTCCGGCGGCCAAACATGGGGTTGTCGGTTCGCGAGCCTAACCACACTGCGAAAACGCGACCGAAATTTCGCAGTGTGGTTAGGGTCGCGGCGAAAGAACTAGAGCCAGGTGTCCTGGGTGGTCGTGGTGAGGAACGCTTCCAGGTCGTCGCGCCACTGGGCGGGCGTCGTCTTGTCCGGTTCGATGCCGGTGTAGTCACCGCGATAGAAAAGCAGCGGCCGCGGCTTGATCTTGGGGGCTTCCGACAGCGATTGCACCGCACCGAACACCACGAAGTGGTCCCCGCCGTCGTGCACCGACGCCACCGTGCAATCGATGTAGGCCAGCGACCGGTCGATGATCGGTGAGCCCAATTCCGAAGGGTGCCAGTCGATTCCGGCGAACTTATCGGGCTCTTTCGAGCCGAACCGGGCCGACACGTCCTTTTGCTTTTCGGTCAGCACGTTGACGCAGAACCGGCCGCTGGCCTCGATGGCCTTCCACGACCGCGACACCTTGGTCGGGCAGAACAGCACCAGCGGCGGGTCCAGCGACAGCGCCGCGAAAGATTGGCAGGCGAACCCGATCGGCACGTCGTGGTGCACGGTGGTGATGATCGTGATCCCGGTGCAGAACTGACCCAGCACCTGCCGGAAGGCCCGCGGATCGATCTGTGCCGACATGGGTGCCTCGGGCTAGGCTCGGAAGCCGACCGTGAAGTCGTGACCCCACAGGCTCACCGCGGTGCTCTCCCGGGCGATCCAGTCGTCGTCGGCCACTTGCCGCCCCTCGCAACCGAATTCGACGTCGAACCCACCGGGCGTCTTCATGTAGAACGACAACATCAGGTCGTTGACGTGGCGGCCCAGCGTGGCCGACATCGGCACCTTGCGGCGCAGCGCTCGGTCCAGGCACAGGCCCACGTCGTCGGCCTCTTCGACCTCGACCATCAGGTGCACGATGCCGCTGGGCGTCTGCCCGGGCATGAAGGCGAGGCTGTGGTGACGCGGGTTGCAGCCCAAGAACCGAAGCCAGACCGGCGCCCCGTCGGCGGGCCGGCCCACCACCTGCGGCGGCAGGCGCATCGAGTCGCGCAGCTTGAAACCCAGCACGTCCCGGTAGAAGTGCAGGGTCTCGTCGTCGTCGCGGGTGGTCAAAACCACGTGCCCCAGGCCCTGCTCGGCCGTGACGAACTTGTGCCCGTACGGGCTGACCACGCGGCGGTGTTCCAGGGCGGCGCCGTGGAATACCTCGAGGCAGTTGCCCGACGGGTCGGAGAACCGGATCATCTCGTCCACCCGGCGATCCGCCAGCTCGGCCGCGGTGGCCTCCTTGTACGGGGTGCCCTCCACGTCGAGCCGGTTCCGGATCTCTTGCAGCCCTTCGGCGTTGGCGCATTCCCAGCCGGCCTCGCTCAGCCGGTCGTGCTCACCGGGCACGATGACCAGGCGGGCCGGGAAGTCGTCCATGCGCAGGTAGAGCGCGCCCTCGGTGGCGCCCTTGCCCTCGACCATGCCGAGCACCTTCAGGCCATACTCGCGCCAGGCCGCCATGTCGGTGGCCTCGATGCGCAGATAGCCCAGCGACCGGATACTCATCGCGCGCCTCCCAGGAAATCAATGGTCAGCTTGTTGAACTCGTCGAACTTCTCCACCTGCGCCCAGTGCCCACATTGCCCGAAAACGTGCAGCTGCGCACGCGGAATCGTCTTCAGCGCCACCAGCGCGCCGTCCAGCGGGTTGACCCGGTCCTCACGTCCCCAGATCAGCAGCACCGGCTGGCGCAGCTGGTACACCTCGCGCCACATCATGCCGAGCTCAAAGTCGGCCCCGGCGAACGACATTCCCATCGCGCGCGTCGCGGTCAGCGACTCCGGTGTGCTGGCCAGCGCGAAACGCTGATCGATCAGCTCCGGGGTGATCAGTTTCTGGTCGTAGACCATCACCCGCAGGAAGGCCTCGAGGTTTTCCCGGGTGGGTTCGACGGAGAACTTGCCCAGCCGTTTGACGCCCTCGGTGGGGTCCGGCGCGAACAGGTTCACGCTCAGCCCGCCGGGGCCCATCAACACCAGGCGCCCGGCCCGGTCGGGGTAGTCGAGGGCGAACCGCACCGCGGTGCCGCCGCCCAGCGAATTGCCCACCAGCGGAACGCGTCCCAGCTCCAGCTGGTCGAAGAGCCCCTTGAGCGCCCGGGCGGCGTAGCGGTTGAACTGGCCGTGCTCGGCACGTTTGTCGGAGTGCCCGTAGCCGGGCTGATCGACCGCCAGCACGTGGAACCGCTCGGCCAGCACCGCGATGTTGCGCGAGAAGTTCGTCCAACTCGACGCGCCCGGCCCGCCGCCGTGCAGCAGCACCACCGTCTGATCGTTGCCGACACCCGCCTCGTGGTAGTGCAGCTTCAGCGGCCCGTCCACGTCCACGTCGGCGAAGCGCGACGTGGACTCGAACGTCAACTCCCCCGTGGTCGTGGTCATCAGACCATCGTGTCGCCGGGCGGCAGCCCGAACTCGTTGTTCCCGAAGATCACGTAGGCGCGCTCGGGGTCGTTGGCGGCGTGCACCCGACCGGCGTGGGCGTCGCGCCAAAACCGTTGCACCGGTTGGTCAACGCCCAACGCGGTGGCGCCGGACGCCTCGAACAGCCGGTCGATCGCGGCGATCGAGCGCCCGGTGGCGCGCACCTGGTCGCGGCGGGCGCGGGCGCGCAGCTCGAACGGGATCTCCTTGCCCGCGGCCAGCAGCGCGTACTCGTCGGCGACGTTGCCGGACAGCTGGCGCCACGCCGCGTCGATGTCGCTGGCCGCTTCGGCGATGCGGACCTTGGCGAACGGGTCGTCCTTGGCCTTTTCGCCGGCGAACGCCGCCCGCACCCGCTTGCCCTGGTGCTCGACGTGCGCGTCGTACGCGCCGTAGGCCATGCCGACGATCGGTGCGGAGATGGTGGTGGGATGCATTGTGCCCCAGGGCATCTTGTAGACCGGGGCGGTGTTGGTCTCATATCCCCCGGCGGTGCCGTCGTTCATCGCCTTGTAGGACAGGAACCGGTGCCGGGGCACGAAGACGTCCTTGACCACCAGCGTGTTGCTGCCGGTGCCCTTCAGGCCGACCACGTGCCACACGTCGTCGATGCGGTACTCGCTGCGCGGGATGAGGAAGCTGCCGAAGTCCACCGGACGGCCGTCCTTGATGACCGGGCCGCCGACGAAGGTCCACGTGGCGTGGTCGCAGCCCGACGACCAGTTCCACGAGCCGTTCACCAGGTAGCCGCCGTCGGTGACCACGCCGGCGCCCATCGGGGCGTACGACGACGAGATCCGCGTCTTGGTGTCGTCGCCCCAGACCTCCTCCTGGGCCTGCTGGTCGAACAGCGCCAGGTGCCAGTTGTGCACGCCGATGATCGAGCTCACCCAGCCGGTCGACCCGCACGCGCTCGCCAGCCGGCGGACGGCCTCGTAGAACAGCGTCGGGTCGCACTGCAGCCCGCCCCACTGCTGCGGCTGCAACAGGGTGAAGAAACCGATGTCCTCGAGCTCCTGGACCGTCTCGTCGGGCAGCCGGCGCAGGTCCTCCGTCGCCTGAGCGCGCTCCCGGATCTTCGGAAGCAGATCATCGATGGCGGTTAACACCGACTGCGCGTCACGCTGTTGAATGGACGTCACTTACGTTGCCTCCCGGGAGTTCGGACTTACCCAGAAGACTAGAACACGTTCCGATTTGTGTCGAGCAGGGTATTCCTGCGGCTGGTAGCGGTATATATCGGGTTTTCTGTAACATGTTCTAGTTGTGTCGAAAGGAAAGGGACGGGTCTTGACGGAAGCGATTCCCGACGAGCCGCTGGGTGACCACGTCCTGGAACTGCAGATCGCCGAGGTGATCGCCGAGACCGACGACGCGCGGTCCCTGGTGTTCGCCGTGCCGGACTCGCCCGGCGATCCGGGCATCCCGCCGGAGCGGCTGCGGTACGCGCCGGGCCAGTTCCTGACGCTGCGCGTGCCCAGCGACCGCACCGGGTCGGTGGCGCGCTGCTACTCGCTGTGCAGCTCGCCGTTCACCGACGACGCGCTCACCGTCACGGTCAAGCGCACCGCGGACGGGTACGCGTCCAACTGGCTGTGCGAGCACGCGCGGGCAGGCATGCGCATCCACGTGCTGGCCCCATCGGGCAACTTCGTGCCCAAGACCCTCGACGGCGACTTCCTGCTGATGGCCGCCGGCAGCGGAATCACCCCGATCATGTCGATCTGCAAGTCCGCCCTCGCCGAGGGCGGCGGCCAGGTGACGCTGCTCTACGCCAACCGCGACGACCGCTCGGTGATATTCGCCGAGGCGCTGCGCGAGCTGTCGGCCAAGTACCCCGACCGGCTCACGGTGCTGCACTGGCTGGAGTCGCTGCAGGGGCTGCCCGGTGCGACCTCGCTCGCGAAGTTGGCCGCCCCCTACACCGACCGACCCGTATTCATTTGCGGGCCAGGGCCTTTCATGGACGCGGCCCGCACCGCGCTGGAGGGGCTGAAAGTGCCTGCGGCGCAGGTGCATATCGAGGTGTTCAAGTCGCTGGAGTCCGACCCGTTCGCGGCGGTCAAGATCGAGGACACCGCCGAGGGGGACCTTCCGCCCGCCACCGCGGTGGTGGAGCTGGACGGCGAGACGCACACGGTGTCCTGGCCGCGCAACGCCAAGCTGCTCGACGTCCTGCTCGCCAAGGGTCTCGACGCCCCCTTCTCGTGTCGCGAAGGGCACTGCGGTGCGTGCGCCTGCACCCTGCGCAGCGGCAACGTCAACATGGAGGTCAACGACGTCCTCGAACAGCAGGACCTCGACGACGGCCTGATTTTGGCCTGTCAATCTCGCCCCGAATCTGATTCGGTAGAAGTCACCTACGACGAGTAGGCGCGTAGCGAACCGGAAGGGGGCGCCGATGAACCGGCTATTACCGGGATTTGCGGTCGCCGGAGCCGTGCTGGCGTTCCTGCCGAGTCCCGTGGCTTCGGCCGCGAGCAACGAGGCGACCACCCTGTTCCCGCTGGACGGACCCAACCAGCTGGAGACGCACGCCTTCCTCAACTGCATCAGGGCCGACGGCCACTGCGACTTCACCGTCGGGGCCGATACGCGCACGCCGGATGGCGTGACCGGGTTCCCGCCGGGCCTGTGGGCGCGCCAGACCACCGAGGTCCGGTCGCCGAACCGGCTCGCTTACCTGGACACCCACGCCAACGGCCAGTTCGAACGGGTGCACAAGGCGATGGGGTCCGACGAGATCACCACCGTCTACTTCGGTGACGGGCCGCCCGACAAGTACCAGACGACCGGCCGCATCGATTCGGCCGACTGGCAGACCGGTCAGTCGAAGACCGACATCAGCGTCATCCTGTGCACTCATATCCAGGTGGTCTACGGCGGGGTCAACATCACCTCGCCCAGCACCTGCGCGCAGACCTCTTTTTCTTAGGTTCTCCCAGCGCTCGAGGCTGTATATCTGCAGCCAAAGTGCGAGTAGGGGCCTGCGAAATTACAGGCTCGACGAAAAGCTAGCGGGGCAGGCCGAGCAGCCGCTCCGCGGCGACGGTGAGCAGGATCTGCTCGGTGCCGCCGGCGATGGTGAGGCAGCGGGTGTTGAGGAAGTCGAAGACCGCTTGGTTGCGGACGAGGCCGCCGCCCTCCGCGACGTCCATCGCGTACTCGGCCAACGCCTGCCGGTAACGGACGCCGATCAGCTTGCGCACGCTGGACTGCGCGCCGGGGTCCTGGCCGCCCACAGCTAGCTGGGCGATGCGCTGGTCCAGCAGCGCGCCCGTCTGGGCGGTGATGATCAACCGGCCCAGCCGATCCTGCTGGGACACGTCGAGGTCCAGCTCGGCCAGCGCCTCGAGCAGCTCTTCCATCGGGTTGCCCAGGGCGGTCCCGGAGGCCATCGCGATCCGCTCGTTGGCCAGCGTGGTGCGGGCCAGCCGCCACCCGTCGTTGACCGTGCCGACCACCATCTCGTCGGGCACGAACACGTTGTCCAGGAAGACCTCGTTGAACAACGCGTTGCCGGTGATCTCGCGCAGCGGCCGAATCTCGATGCCCGGCGATTTCATGTCCACCAGGAAGTAGGTGATGCCCTTGTGCTTCGGGGCGTCGGGATCGGTGCGCGCCAGGCACACACCCCACCGCGCCTTGTGCGCGGCGGACGTCCACACCTTCTGCCCGGTAAGCAACCAGCCGCCTTGGGAATCTGGTGCCCGCACCGCTTTGGTGCGCAGCGACGCCAGGTCGGAGCCAGCCCCCGGCTCGGAAAACAGTTGACACCAAAGGAATTCGCCGCGCAGCGTGGCGGGTACGAACTGTGCGACCTGTTCCGGCGTGCCGTGCTCGAGGATGGTCGGCGCCGCCCACCAGCCGATCACCAGGTCGGGGCGCACCACCCCGGCCGCCGCCATCTCCTGGTCGATCAATAGCTGCTCGGCCGGCGACGCACCGCGGCCGTACGGCGGCGGCCAGTGCGGCGCCTGCAGTCCGGCCTCGGCCAGGGCCACCTGGCGCTGTTCTTCCGGAAGCGTGGCGACCTCGGCGACGGCCGCGGCGATCTCGGCCCGCTGGTCCTCGACCTCGCTGAGGTCGATACCCAGCCGGCGGCGCACGCCGCCCTGGGTCAGCTCGGTGATGCGTCGCAGCCAGCGCTCGGCCCCGCCCAGGAACCGCCCGATGGCGTGCGCCCGGCGCAGATACAGATGCGCGTCGTGCTCCCAGGTGCAGCCGATGCCGCCGAGCACCTGGATGCAGTCCTTGACGTTCGCCTTCGCGGCGGCGATGCACGTGCTCGCGGCCAGGGCCGCCGCGATCGAGAACTGGTCCGCATCGGACTCCGCCGCGGCGCGGGCGGCGTCGGCGGCCGCCACCTCGGCCTGCTCGGCGCGGCACAGCATCTCGGCGCAGAGGTGCTTGACGGCCTGGAAGCTGCCGATCGGCTTGCCGAACTGCTCGCGCACCTTGGCGTAAGCGACCGCGGTGTCCAGCGACCATCGGGTGAGGCCGGCGGCCTCGGCGGCCAGGACGGTCGCGGCCAGTTCCTCGACCCGCCGACCGGCATCCGCGATGACCGTGGCCGGCGCCGACGTCAGCACCACCCGGGCCAGCGGGACGGAGAAGTCGGTGGCCGGCAGCGGTTCGAGCTGCACGCCCTCGCCGCCAGTGTCGACGAGCAGCCACGTCCCGTCGGCGGGCAGGATCACGACGGCGCCTTCCGCGGCGCCCAGCGCCCACGGCAGGGTGCCCGACGCGCGTGAGGTCTGGCCGTCGAACCGCACGTCACCGTCCAGCGCGACCGCGGCGAAGCGTTCCCCCGCGGCCAGCGCGTCCAGCACTTCTTGGTCCTCGACGACGAGGGTGGCCAGGGCCGTGGTCGCGACCGGCCCGGCGACCAGCGCCTTGGCCGCTTCCTCGACCATCGCGCACAGATCCTCGACGCTCCCGCCCGCGCCGCCGCGCTCCTCCGGGATCGCGACCCCGAAGAGCCCCAGGTCGGCAAGGCCGGCGAAGACCGGCCGCCACGCGTCGGGGTTGCGCTGCTCGACGTCGCGGATCGCCGCCGTGCCACCCGGTCCCGACGTCGAATTGCGCGCCCAGTCGCGCACCAGCGCACGCGCGGCGAACTGCTCGTCGGTGACGGTCGCTACCACCCTTGGGTCCTCCGCGTGCTTGGTTCGGGATGACGGGGCACTCTGACTACTTGAAAGCCCACTAGAACGTGTTCTAATAGTGCCAGCGATCGAGCGTCAAGTCGAACGCCATTACAGCAGTACACGTGGTTGTCCCTGCTGCGGGGAGGTGGGAAATTTACGCCCAACATGCGTATCGTTTGCGGACGAGCCACCCGAATAAGGAGCGCGCCCCCAGATGTCGTCAGCGAACCCAGACTCGGCCGACGTTCCTGAGTCGCAGCCGCGCGAGGTCATGAACGTGGCGGTCCTGGCGGAGTCCGAGCTCGGCTCGGAGGCGCAGCGGGAACGCCGCAAGCGCATCCTGGACGCCACCATGGCCATCGCGTCCAAGGGCGGCTACGAGGCGGTCCAGATGCGCGCCGTGGCCGACCGGGCCGACGTGGCGGTCGGCACGCTGTACCGGTATTTCCCGTCGAAGGTGCATTTGCTGGTGTCGGCCCTGGGCCGGGAGTTCGGCCGGATCGACGCGAAAACCGACCGCTCCGCGGTCGCCGGCGGCACCCCGTTTCAGCGGCTGAACTTCATGGTCGGCAAGCTCAACCGCGCGATGCAACGCAACCCGCTGCTCACCGAGGCCATGACGCGCGCCTACGTCTTCGCCGACGCCTCGGCGGCCAGCGAGGTCGACCAGGTCGAGAAGCTCATCGACTCGATGTTCGCGCGGGCGATGAGCGACGGCGAACCGACCGAGGACCAGTACCACATCGCCCGGGTGATCTCGGACGTGTGGCTGTCGAACCTGCTCGCCTGGCTCACCCGCCGCGCCTCGGCGACCGACGTCAGCAAACGACTGGACCTGGCCGTACGGTTATTGCTCGGCGAACACCAGCCCGGTTAGGCCGGCGGTCCGGCGGTGCGGCCCCGGATCAGCTCGGTGTCCAGCAGTTCGACGACGGGCAGGCCCGTCCGGGGCGGCCTCAGCAGCAGTTCGCCCGCCCGATGGCCCTTCTGCAGGCTGGGCTGCGCCACCGTGGTCAAACCGCGGCCGATCGCGTCGGGCACACCGTCGAACCCGGTGACGGTCATCTGACCCGGCACGTAAATGCCGTGTCCGCGAAGGTAATCCATTGCCGACAGGGCCAGGATGTCCGCGGTGCACATGAGCGCGGTGATGCGCGGATTGGCTTCCAGCGCGGCCCTGGCGGCGGCGCCACCCGATTCGGGTAGGTGCTCGTAGCTTTCCACGACGGTCAGCGAATCGGGGTCGACACCGGCGGCCGTCATCGCCTCCCAGACGCCGACGATGCGTTCGCGTTGCACGTCGAAGGCCGGTGACCGCAGCCGGTCGGCGTCCACCAGGCCCTGCCTACGCTCCCGGCCCAGCCGCATGGTGAGCAAACCGATCTCGCGGTGCCCGAGCCCGAGCACGTAGTCGGCCAGCTCGCGCATCGCCGCCCGGTCGTCGATGCCCACCCGGGACACTCCCGCCAGGTCCTTGGGCTGGTCGACCACCACCACGGGCAGGCGCCGTTGCAGCACCACGTCCAGGTAGGGTTCGTCGTTGCAGGCCGAATACACGACGAAGCCGTCGACCCCGGCCCCGAGCACCGCGGCGGTTCCGTCCTCGAGGCTGCGGCTCGCGCCGACGGCGACCAGCAGCAGCCCCTGCCCGAGCTCCTCGCACGACTGCGCGACGCCGGCAACGAAATCCCGCGCGGCCGGATCGGAAAAGAAATAAGTCAGCGGTTCGGCCATCACCAAACCCACCGCGCCGGCCTTGCGGGTCCGCAGCGACCGCGCCACCGGGTCGGGTCCCGCATAGCCCAGCCGCTTCGCCGTCGCGAGCACCCGCTCGCGCAGGTCGGCGGAAAGCTGATCCGGCCGATTGAACGCATTCGAGATCGTCGTGCGCGACACCTTCAGTTCGTCGGCCAACGACGCCAGAGTCGCACGCCGGCGCGGTGCGGGACTCCTCACGTTCGGTGACGCTACAGCGGGTCGCCGGCGGGGCGCCCCAGGAGCCGCTGCGCCACTTTCTAATGGAAACGATTTTCATTAGTATTATGGGTCCGGCCGCAGGCGGGAGAGGACGGAAATGGCAGGCAGCATCGGGCGTCGGCGTTCGGCCGTCCTGATTGCCGTGGCCAGCTTGATCGCGCTTACGGGCTGCGCCGGTTCGCCGCGCCCGCAGGCGGCCACCGTGGTCGCGTCCACCGACGTGTGGGGCAGCGTGGCCAGCGCCGTCACCGGCCGCCACGTCGCCGTCAAGGCCATCCTGACCGGCTCCGATACCGACCCGCACTCGTATGCGGCCAGCCCCGCGGACGCCGCCGCGATCACCGACGCCGCGCTGGTCGTCTACAACGGCGGCGGCTACGACCCGTGGGTGGACCAGGTCCTCACCGGACATCCGGGCATCAACTCGGTCGACGCCTATTCGTTCGTCCCGGCCGGCGGCGGGCAGCCGCCGAACGAGCACGTCTTTTACGACCTGGGCGTCGCCAAATCGGTGGCCTCCTCGATCGCCGACCGGATGGCCGTCATCGACCCGGCCAACGCCGCCGACTACCGGGCCAACGCCGCCGCGTTCGGCCGCGCCGCCGACGCGATCGAGGTCTCCGAGCGCGCCATCGCCGGCGCGTATCCCGACGCCGGAGTCATCGCGACCGAGCCCGACGTGGACTACCTGCTGGCCGCGTCGGGCCTGGTGAACCGCACCCCGGCCGCGTTCGCCGCCGCCAGCGAGAACGAGACCGATCCGTCGCCGGCCGACATGGCGAAGGTGCTCGACATGATCAAGCGCCGGCAGGTGTCCGCACTGCTGATCAACCCGCAGACGTCCGGCTCCGCGGTGAACGGCCTGGAGGATGCCGCGCGGCGCGCCGGGGTGCCGGTCACCGAGGTGCGCGAGACGCTGCCCGACGGCACCGACTACCTGACCTGGCAGCGCAACACGGTCAACCAGCTGGTGGCCGCGCTGCGGTCGAGCCGATAGGCGCGGCCGTGACTGTCGAAGCGGTCCGCGCCGTCGAAGGCCATGCCCACACCGTCTCGCTTTCCGGCGCACGGCTGGCTTTCGGCGACCGCGTCCTGTGGGATCACCTCGACCTGTCGGTGCGGCCCGGCGAGTTCATCGCCGTGCTGGGCCCGAACGGCAGCGGCAAGACGTCGTTGCTCAAGGTCCTGCTCGGGCAGCTGCCGCTGAGCGGCGGCGTCGCGTTGGTCGACGGCCGGCCGGTCACCTCCGGCAGCGGCAGCATCGGCTATGTCCCGCAACACCGCCCGATCGACCGCGAGGTGATGCTGCGCGGCCGCGACCTGGTTCGGCTGGGCATCGACGGACGACGTTGGGGCGCCGCGCCGCTGCGATCATCCGGGCGGGCCAGCCGCCGCGCCGCCGTGGCCGAGGCGCTGCGCCAGGTCAACGCCGAACACCTGGCCGACGTCCGGGTCGGCGTCATGTCGGGCGGCGAGTTGCAGCGGGTGCGCATCGCCCAGTCGCTGGTCAGTGACCCGATGCTGCTGTTGTGCGACGAGCCGCTGCTGACCCTGGACCCGGCGAACGCGAAGCTGGTGTCGGCGCTGATCGACCGGCGGCGCCGCGACGCCGGGACCACCGTCATCGTCGTCACCCACGAGATCAACACGATCCTGCCGTACGTGGACCGAGTGCTGTATCTCGTCGACGGCCGCTTCGAGATCGGCACCGTCGAGCAGGTGATGTCCAGCCAGACGCTCTCGGCGCTGTACCGCGCCGACATTCAGGTGGTGAAGGTGCGCGACGGCTACGTGGTCGTCGGCGAGCCCGACGACGGATGTGTTGGATGAACCGCCGGCTCGCCGACATGCTGCACCACCTGTTCTCCTTTGACCTCACCGCCGATCTGCTTCGCCACGACTTCGTCCAGCAGGCGCTGGCGGCGGGCGCGCTGCTGGGGCTGGTGGCCGGGCTGATCGGGCCCTTCGTCGTGATGCGCCAGATGTCGTTCGCCGTGCACGGGTCCAGCGAATTGTCTTTGACGGGAGCGGCTTTCGCGCTCTTGGTCGGCTTCGAGGTGGGCGCGGGGGCGCTGATCGGCAGCGCCCTGGCGGCGGCGCTGTTCGGCATTCTCGGCCAGCGGGCCCGGGAGCGCGACTCGGTCATCGGCGTCGTCCTGGCGTTCGGGATGGGCCTGGCGGTGCTGTTCATTCACCTCTACCCGGGACGGACGGGGACCGCCTTCGCGCTGCTGACGGGCCAGATCGTCGGCGTCGGCTATACCGGCCTGACGATGCTGGCGCTGGTTTGCCTGCTGGTGGTCGTCGTGCTGGGCACGTGCTATCGCCCGCTGTTGTTCGCCACCGTGGACCCCGAGGTCGCGGCGGCGCGCGGTGTCCCGGTCCGCGTGCTGGGCATCGTGTTCGCCGCGCTGGTCGGCGTGGTGGCCGCCCAGGCCGTGCAGATCGTCGGGGCGCTGTTGGTGATGTCGTTGCTGATCACGCCGGCGGCCGCGGCGGCGCGGGTGATCTCGTCGCCCGCGGCGGCGATCGTGGCCTCGGTGGCCTTCGCCGAGGTCGCCGCGGTGGGGGGCATCGTGCTGTCGCTGGCGCCCGGCGTTCCGGTGTCGGTGTTCGTCGCGACGATTTCCTTTGTCATTTACCTGTTTTGTTGGTTCCTCGGGCGACGCCGCGAGGTCGCCGCCTAGCGTCGGAATAAGCTGGGCGGGTGGCCGCCATCGACCTCAACGCCGACCTGGGCGAGGGCTTTGGCGTCTGGCGCCTGGGCGACGACGACGCCATGCTCGGGATCGTCAGCAGCGCCAACGTGGCGTGCGGGTTCCACGCCGGCGACCCCGCCGGCCTGTTGCAGGTCTGCCGGTCGGCCGCCGAGCGCGGCGTGCGCGTCGGCGCCCAGGTCAGCTACCGCGACCTGGCCGGGTTCGGCAGGCGTTTCATCGACGTCACCCCCGACGACCTCGTTGCCGACGTGGTGTATCAGATCGGCGCGTTGCAGGCCATCGCGCGGGCGTCCGGCTCGGCGGTGTCCTACGTCAAACCCCATGGCGCGCTGTACAACACGATCGTGACGAACCGGGAACAGGCGGCGGCGGTCGCGGCGGCGGTGCACCGGGTGGACCCGGCACTGCCGGTGCTGGGGATGGCGGGTTCGGCGTTTTTCGAGGAGGCCGATCGGATCGGCCTGCGCGTGGTGGCCGAGGCGTTCGCCGACCGCGCCTACCGGCCCGACGGCCAACTGGTCTCCCGGCGCGAACCCGGCGCGGTGCTGGACGACCCGGCGGCGATCGCCGAGCGCGTGCTGACCATGGTGACCGCAGGGCGCGTCACCGCGACCGACGGCACGCAAATTCCCGTCGGCGTGGAATCGGTTTGCGTACACGGTGACTCGCCGGGTGCGGTAGGTATCGCGACGGCGGTGCGCGATCGGCTGACGACCGCCGGCATCGAGCTGCGAGCGTTCTGCTGATGCGCGCCAAGCTCGGCCGCCCCGATCTGGCGCACTACGCCGACCGCTTCGACGTGCCCGCCGCCGGGCCCGACGCGCCGCTGTCGGCCACCTGGCTGGGAGTGGCGACGCTGCTGCTCGACGACGGGTCGTCCGCGCTGATGACCGACGGCTACTTCTCACGGCCCAGCCTTGCGCGGGTGGCCGCCGGCAAGGTGTCGCCGTCACCGGCCCGCGTGGACGGCTGCCTGGCCCGCGCCAAGGTGTCCCGGCTGGAGGCCGTGATTCCGGTGCACACGCACATCGACCACGTGCTGGACTCCGCGCTGGTCGCCGACCGAACCGGCGCGCGGCTGATCGGCGGCCAGTCGGCCGCCAACGTCGGGCGCGGGTACGGGCTGGCCGAGGACCGCATCGTCGTCGCCGCCTCGGGCGAGCCAATTCGGTTGGGCGCCTTCGACGTAACGCTGGTGGAATCGCATCACTGCCCACCGGACCGGTTCCCCGGGACGATCGACGCGCCGGTGACCCCGCCGGTGCGGGCGTCGGCCTACCGCTGCGGTGAGGCGTGGTCGGCGCTGGTGCACCATCGCCCGTCGGACCGGCGCCTGCTGATCCAGGGCAGCGCGGGTTTCGTCAGGGGCGCGCTCGACGGCCGGCGGGCCGACGTCGTCTATCTGTCCGTCGGACAACTGGGCCTGCGGCCACGGTCCTACGTGCTCGACTACTGGGCGGAGACCGTGGGCGCGGTGGGGGCGCGCAGGGTGGTCCTGATCCATTGGGACGACTTCTTCAGCCCGCTGTCAAAGCCCTTGCGGGCCTTGCCGTATGCGGGCGACGACCTGGACGTGTCGATCCGCGTCCTGGACGAGCTGGCCGCGCGCGACGGCGTAGCGCTGCACATGCCGACGGTGTGGCGGCGCGAAAACCCCTGGGCGTGAAGCGGTTCAGACGTTGGGATTGACCGCCGCGCTGTTGCTGCTTGCCGCCGTGCTCGTGTTCGCGGTCGCCCGCCCGAGGGGTTTGCCGGAGGCGGTGGCGGCGGTCCCGGCGGCGCTGATCGTGATCGCGGTCGGCGCGATCTCGGTCCGTCAGGCGGCCCAGGAGGTGGCCGGGCTGTCGGGGGTGGTCGCCTTCCTGGGCGCGGTCCTGGTGCTGGCCAAGCTGTGCGACGACGAGGGGCTGTTCGAGGCGGCGGGCGCAGCGATTTCGCGAGGGCGCGTCTCGTCGGGCGGCCTGCTGCGGCGCGTGTTCGTCGTCGCCTCGCTGATCACCGCCGTGCTGAGCCTGGACGCCGCGGTGGTGCTGCTGACCCCGGTGGTCCTGGCCGCGGTCCGCCGGCTGCGCACCCCGCCGCGGCCCTACGCGTACGCCACCGCTCACCTCGCCAACGGCGCCTCACTGCTGCTGCCGGTGTCGAACCTGACCAACCTGCTGGCGTTTCACACCGCCAACGTGTCGTTCACCCGGTTCACCGCGCTGATGGCGCTGCCGTGGCTGGGCGCGGTGGCGGTGATCTACGCGGTGTTTCGCTGGTTTTTCGCCCGGGACCTGCGCGTCCAGCCCGACGCGGAGGAACTCGGCCCGGCGCCGCGGCCACCCGTGTTCGTGTTGGTGGTGGTGGGGCTGACCCTCTCCGGTTTCGCGGTCGGCCAGTCCGTCGGGGTCGCCCCGGCGTGGGTGGCGCTCGCCGGTGCCGCGGTGCTGGCGGTGCGCAGCCTGAGCCGTCGGCATACCTCCGTGGCCGAGATCGCGCGCTCCGCGCACGTCTCGTTCCTGGTGTTCGTGCTGGCGCTGGGCGTCGTGGTGCGGGCGGTCATGCTCAACGGCATGGACAGGGCCATGTCCGCCGTGCTGCCGTCCGGTTCCGGACTGCCCGCGCTGCTCGCGATCGCCGCGATCGCCGCCGTGTTGGCCAACGTCGTCAACAACCTGCCCGCCACGCTGGTGCTGCTGCCGCTCGTCGCGCCCGGCGGTCCGGTGGCGATACTGGCGGTGCTGATCGGGGTTAACGTCGGCCCCAACCTGACCTACGTGGGTTCGCTGTCGAACCTGTTGTGGCGCCGCGTACTTCGCCGGCACGACGTCGACGCCGGGGTCGGCGAGTACACCCTCCTCGGGCTGTGCACGGTGCCCGCGGCCCTGGTGGTCGCGGTGGTCGCGCTGTGGGCGTCCACACGACTACTGGGCGCATAGTTGGCGCGAGCAGACGCAAAATCGCACAAAGTGGAACTAATTCATGCGATTTTGTGTCTGCTCGCGGGTCTACCCGCCGGCCGGTCCCGATCGCACGATCGAGGCGAGCTCCTCGCGGGATTGCGCCCCCACCCGCTGGCAGGCCCGGTAGATGTGGCCCTCCACGGTGCGCACCGACATCACCAGCTTCTCGGCGATCTGGCGGTTGGACAGACCGGCGACGACGAGTTCGACCACGTCGCGCTGGCGACCCGAGAGCTTGATTCCCTCCGGGGTGCGCAGGGCCGGTGTGCAAAGGCCGCCGCATTCATCGGCCAGTTCCCTCGCCACCGCCGCGGCGTAAAGCGCGCGCTTGTGCTGCTGGCCTGCGGCGAACGCGACGGACGCCTGCGCCGCCGCGTCGGCGGCCGCGGCCTTGTCACCGATGCCGCGGTAGGCCGCCGAGCCCGCCAGCAGGCCTTCGCCGTCCCCGCCGAGCAGGGCCTTGGCGTGCAACGCAACCGCGTCGGCCAGCGGCAGCGACAGCGTCTCGGCCAACTCCCGGGCGCGGGCCGCCCCGGACGCGTCGCCCCACTGCGCGGCGGCCTGTATGCACGCCAACTCGTGGGTGGGCTGGCCGCGCTCGCGGGCGAGTTGTGCCGCTTCCTGTGCGCCGGCGACGGCCTCGCTCAGGCGGCCGCTTGCCGCCAACGCCCACCCGCCGGCCAGCGACAGGCCGGTGTGCATGAACAGGTAGTCGGCCGGCACCGCCGAGCGCGCCCCGGCCGCCGCGTCGTTCGCTTCGCCGGCCTCGCCGAGCTTGGCGTGCGCTTCGGCCAGCGCGAAGTAGCTCGCCGCGCGCAAACCCGTTGTGACGGCATGTATTTGGACTCCCGCAACCGCTTCGTGCAACAGCCGGACCGCGTCGGTGACGGCGCCGCGGGCCAGGTCGGCGTTGCCGATCAGCAGGGCCAGGTTCGCGTAGGCCAGGCCGGGAACGTCGCGGGCCGAATCGGCCAATTGCCGGGCCGTGCCGACGAATTCGTCGATGCGTCCGGTCAGCCGGCAGGCCCGGCCGTACACGGCGCCGAACCAGAACCGCAGCGGCGACGCCTGAAACGACGTCGTCGCGCGCCGCAGCGCCTGCTCGGCGACGGCGGCGAGGTCGTCGACCTCCCCCCGCGCCCCCATCGCCATGATCAACGCGAGCGAGGCCAGCAGGGCGTGCAGATCCGGCAGAGCGCCGAAAGCCAGGGCAACCCGCGCCCCTTCGGCCGCCGACTCGCAGCGCGCCAATATCGCGTCCAGGCAGGCCTGCGCCGCCACGCGCTCGGCCACCTGGGCCTCGGTCTCCGGGCCCGCGGCGAGGTCATCGAGAATCGCCGACGCGGCGGCGGGCTCGGCGAGGATCCACATCAGGTTGATCGCCCGTATCGTCGCCCAGTGATGACCGTCGGGGCCGTCGACCAGTTCACGCAGCGCGGCCTCGGCCTGATCGCCGCGTCCGAGCAGCACCAGGTTCATCGCCCGCACCCCGGCCGCCCCCGGTGCCCCCGCCCGCGCGGCGGCGGTCGCGAACCGGTCGGCCAGGTCCAGATCGAGCAGCGTCATGGCGTGGCGCGCCGATTCCAGATACAGCTCGGGTTCGGGGTCCAGATCCGACTCGAGGCGCAGCAGCGCCCGGCGAACGGTGCCCTGCATGTCGGAGTCGGCATTCTTAGCCAACCGGGTGGCGAGCTTGCCCCGGATCGACGACAAATACATCTCACCGGCGCTCGCGCGGCGAAGCTCACCGAACAGCGGATGCGCCAGCCGGGCCATCAACCCGCCGGCGGTGCGCTCGACGCTTACCAGGCCCATGCTTTCGGCGACCGCCAGGTCGCGGCGGGGCACCAGGTCGCACAGCACGTCGACCGCGAGTGGCTCGCACTGCGACAGCACGTCGATCACCAGCGCCAGCTTCGGGCTCAGCCGGCCCAGCTGGCGGCCCACGGTGTCGGACAGGCTCGGCGACACCGCGACGTCGCCGTCCCACATCCACACCCCGGCGACTTCCCGCATCTGCCCCGCCGCGACCTGATCGGCAAGCAGCTGGCGCAGGAACAGCGTGTTGCCGCCGGTCAACTTTCGGAACCGGGCCGCGCAACGCGCGTCGATGGGACCGCCCAGCGTGCTCTCGATCACCTCGCGCGTGGCCGCGGCCGAAAGCGGTTCGAGGTCCAGGCGAGCCAGCAACCCCTCCTTCCACAACGCCGTCACCGCGTCCGGTTCCTCACTGCCGGTGCGGATGGTCATCACCAGCCGCACCCCACCCGACCGCGCCAGCTCGTGAACGACAAGCGCGGACAGTCCGTCCAGCAGGTGCGCGTCGTCAACCCCGACCACGACACGGCCGCGGCGCTGTTGTGCGACAAACGAATTGATGACGCGCCGCACGTTGGCCAGCGGATCCGACATCGCCTCGCCCAGCAAGCCGATGAACGCCCCGAGCGGCAGCGCACGCGCGGATTCGGTGCCGACGATCCATTGCGTGCGCTCACCCGCCGCCTCGGCGCGGCGCAGCGCTTCGCGGGCCAGCCAGGTTTTGCCCACACCGGCCGCTCCGGCGATCACCACGCCGGAGTGGTTGCCAGCCCCGCCCAGGGCACGACGGACGACCGCAAGTTCGCCGTCCCGCCCGGTCAGCGGTTTGCCGCTGATCACTCGGCGACTATAACCGGTTGTATCCGCGCCTAACAGGCCATTTCACCCGCGTTTCGGCGCCGGCCGGGCAATGGCGGCCCCGAAGTCGGGTAGCCGACTACGCTATCGGCGCCCAAAGTTTGCTGTGAGCATCACTTTCGTCAGTTGGCGGCTCGGCGAAGGCGGTGGATTGTGGCGAACCTCAAGACCAAAATCGGAGAGCACGCGGTGGTGCTGGGAGCGAGCATGGCCGGTCTGTTGACGGCACGGTCGCTCGCCGATTTCTTCGACACGGTGACGGTGGTGGAGCGCGACCCGCTGCCCGACGGCGACGATGTGCGTCGCGGCGTGCCGCAGGGCCGGCACCTGCACGCCCTGCTGCCGCGCGGGGCCCAGGTGATCGAGGAATTCTTCCCTGGCTTGCTCGACGAGTTGGTGCTCGACGGCGCGCAGTACTTCGACGGGAGCGACCTGTCGCGGCTGCACTACAGCGTGGGCGGGCACCTGTTGGCGCGCGCCGGCACCGCCCCCTCGTTCACGGCCTACTGCGCGACGCGACCCTTCGTCGAGGGCCACGTCCGCCGGCGCGTGCGCGACATCCCTAACGTGACCCTGCGGGACGAACACAACATCGTCGGGCTGACCGCGACGCCCGATCACCGGCGCGTCACGGGCGCACGGGTTGTCAGCCGCCGCACCGGCGAATGCGCCGTGCTGAAGGCCGATCTGGTGGTCGATGCCACCGGGCGCGCTGCCCACACCCCGGGGTGGCTGGAGGGCCTGGGATACGACCGCCCGCCCGAGGATCGGGTGGTGGTGCATTTGACCTATGCGAGCCAGCTGCTGCGCATGGCGGGGGACGCGCCGCGCGAGCTGGGCTTCCTCGTCGGGATCGTGCCGGGCACACCAAGAGGGGTCGGCCTGCTGCACTGTGAGAACGACACGTGGATGTTCACCGTGATCGGCATCGCCGGTCACGAACCCGGCGGCGACCTCGAGGCCCTGTGCGACTTCGTGGACGACTGCGCACCCGCCCACCTGCTCGACGCGGTGCGACGCGCCGAACCGATCGGCGAGCCGGTGCGGCACAAGATGCCGTGCAGTCAATGGCGCCGTTACGACAAATTGCGCCGCTTCCCCGAGGGCCTGCTGGTCACCGGCGACGCGATCTGCAGCTTCAATCCGGTCTACGGCCAGGGCATGACGGTGGCCGCGCTCGAGGCGCTGGCGCTGCGTGACTGCTTATCAAGCGGCGCAGCGGATTTGGCGTGGCGTTTCTTCCGCGCGGCGGCGGTGCCGATCCGCCAGGCCTGGCAACTGTCGACCAACCCGGACCTGGCGCTGCCCGAGATCGAGGGCACCCCACCGCTGTCCACGCGACTGCTGAACGGATACCTGGATCGCGTCCTCACCGCGGCGGAATCCGACCTCGCCGTCGTCGACCAGTTCGTCAGGGTGACCTCGCTGGTCGACCCCGCGACGCGGCTGCTGCGCCCCGGGATGATCTGGCGCGCCGCCCGCGCGCGGCGCGGCACGGAACGGCTCGGAGCCGCGGACGGGGTCTTGGCCGACAGCGTGCCACGCTAACCGCGGCGGTAGGCCGGCGGCAGCGGCATGCCTAGCTGCGCCATCACGCGGCGCGCCAGCGTCGGGTAGTCGGTGATGATGCCGTCGACGCCGTCCTCGATCTGCCGGCGCATGGTGTCGGCGTCATTGACCGTCCACGGAATGACTTTGAGGCCCAACGAATGCGGGTGGTCGACATAGGGTTTGCCGGTGACCAACGCGTACCGGGGCGAGACGGCGTTGGCATCCACCATCAGCGCCCCGATCGCCGGGTCGCCGACGACGCCGGCGTCGATCCCGTTCAGCCACGGCGAACCCGGCGCCCAGGTCTGCTCGTCGTACAGGGCCACCAGCGGGATTGACGGCTCGGCGCGGTGCACCATGGGCAGGGTTCGCCAGTCGAAGCTCTGGATCTCGACGCGGTCCAGCTTGCCGGCCGCCCTGACCGCCGCCAGTATCACGTCGACGAATTCCTGCGGTTCGGCCGATGCGCCCGGGTGGTCGGCCTCGACCTTGGTTTCGACGTTGTAGCGCACGGCCGCCCGATACGAGTCGGCGAGCGCGAAGACCTCCGGCAGCGTGGCAATCTTGTTGCCCCGCACCACCTCCGCGTCGGGGAACTCCGCGAGGCGCTTGCCGCAATCGAGTGTGCGGACCTGCGCCAGGGTGAGCTCGTGCACCAACTTCCCGACGTAGGGATAGGCCGGGTCGCCGGCGAACGCCGGCCCGGTGTCGGAGCACTTGTCCGCCTGGACCGTCGGGTCGTGCCACACCAGCGGCTGGCCGTCCCGGCTGAGGACGATGTCGAGCTCCAGTGTGCTGACACCGAGTTCGAGCGCCTTGGCGAACGCCCGCAGCGATTCCTCGGTGGTCTCGCCGCGCCCGCCGCGGTGGGCCTGCAGATCGAAGCCGGGCGGTTGCGCGGCGCTCCGCGGCGCGACGAGCACCGCCAGCGCGACCAGCGAGCAGACGCAAAAGCTCCCAAATCGTCGGCGTGTCGGGGGCTTTTGCTGGGGGCACCTCCCGCTTGCGGGGGGCTGCTCGGCCAATAGGGGTTACCCCCTGCGCTGGCGGGCGATTTCGGCGAGCACCACGCCGGCGGCCACCGAGGCGTTCAGCGATTCAGTCCGGCCCGCCATCGGGATCGAGACCACCTCGTCGCAGGTCTGGCGCACCAACCGCGACAGGCCCTTGCCCTCCGAGCCGACGACCACCACCAGCGGGTCGGTGCCGTCCAGGTCGTCGAGTGCGGTGTCGCCGTCGGCGTCCAGCCCGATGACGCGCAAACCGCCGTCGGCCCAATTCGTCAGCGCCCGAGTGAGATTCGGGGCGCGCGCCACCCGCAGGCGGGCCGCGGCGCCGGCGCTGGTGCGCCAGGCCACCGCCGTCACCGAGGCCGATCGCCGCTGCGGGATCAGCACGCCGTGGCCGCCGAACGCGGCGACCGAACGGACGATCGCGCCGAGGTTGCGGGGATCGGAGATGTTGTCCAGCGCGACCAGCAACGCGGGCGGGGTCTCACGAGCGGCCGCGAGCAGGTCGTCGGGGTGGGCGTAGTTGTACGGCGGCACCTGCAGCGCGATGCCCTGATGCAGGTGGTTGGTGGTCATCCGGTCCAGGTCGGTGCGCGGCACCTCGAGGATCGCGATGCCCAGATCCGCTGCCCGGGAGACGGATTCGGTGAGCCGCTCGTCGGCCTCGGTGCCCAGCGCGACGTAGAGCGCGGTCGCGGGGACGCCGGCGCGCAGGCACTCCAGCACCGGGTTGCGGCCCAGCACCGTTTCGGTCTCGTCGGTGCGCTTGGCGGGCCGGCGCGGCTGGGACTGGGTGCGCCGGGCGGCCGGGTGGTTGGGGCGCAGGTGCGCCGGCGGGGTGGGACCGCGGCCCTCCAGCCCGCGGCGGCGCTGACCGCCAGAGCCGACGACTGCGCCCTTCTTGGTGCCGGATTTGCGTACCGCCCCGCGGCGCCGCGAGTTGCCGGCCATCTACTTGACTGTCACTTTTCTGGACCGCCCTGCAGTTCCCACTGCGGGCCGTCGGCGGTGTCGGTGACCTCGATGCCGGCGTTCTTGAGCCGGTCCCGAATCTCGTCGGCCAGCGCCCAATTGCGTTGCTGGCGAGCCTTTTCCCGATTTTCGATCTCGGCCTGCACCAGCACGTCGACGGCGGCCAGGGCGGCCGACGTCTCGTCGCGGGTCTCCCAGCGCTCGTCGAGAGGGTCGCAGCCCAGGATGCCCATCATCGCGCGGATCGAGCCGGCGTGTCGCAGCGCGCCCTCGTGGTCGCCGGACTCCAGCGCCCGGTTCCCCTCGGCGCGGGCGTGGTGGATCTCGGCCAGCGCGACGGGGACCGCCAGGTCGTCGTCGAGCGCCTCGGCGAACTTCGGCGTCCACTCGCCCGGTTCGAAGGCGCCGACCCGGCTGCGGACCCTGTGCAGGAACTCCTCCACGCCCACATAGGCTTTCACCGCGTCCTGCAGGGCGGTTTCGGAGAATTCCAGCATCGAACGGTAGTGGGCGCTGCCCAGGTAGTAGCGCAGTTCGGCGGGGCGCACGCGCTGCAACATCGCCGGTATGGCCAGCACGTTGCCCAGCGATTTGCTCATCTTCTCGCCGCCCATGGTCACCCAGCCGTTGTGCAGCCAGTAGCGGGCGAAGCCGTCCCCCGCGGCGCGGCTCTGCGCGATCTCGTTCTCGTGGTGCGGGAAGATCAGGTCCATCCCGCCGCAGTGGATGTCGAATTCCGGCCCGAGGTAGGTTCGGGCCATCGCCGAACACTCCAGGTGCCAGCCGGGACGGCCGCGGCCCCACGGCGACGGCCACGACGGCTCGCCGGGCTTTTCGCCCTTCCACAGGGTGAAGTCGCGTTGGTCGCGCTTGCCGGTCGCCACGCCCTCGCCCTGGTGCACGTCGTCGACCCGGTGCCCGGACAGCGCGCCGTAGTCCTGGTAGCTGAGCACGTCGAAATACACGTCGCCGTCCGCCGCATATGCGTGGCCGGTTTCGATCAGGCGTTCCATTAATTCGACCATCTGGGTGATGTGCCCGGTGGCGCGCGGCTCGGCCGACGGCGGCATGACGTCAAGGGCGTCGTAGGCGGCGGAAAAGGCCCGCTCGTAGGTGGCCGCCCACTCCCACCACGGCCGGCCCGCCGCGGCGGCCTTGGCCAGGATCTTGTCCTCGATGTCGGTGACGTTGCGGATGAACGCGACGTCGTAGCCCCGGGCGATCAGCCAGCGGCGCAGGATGTCGAAGGCCACCCCGCTGCGGACGTGCCCGATGTGCGGCAGGCCCTGAACCGTGGCGCCGCAGAGGTAGATGGAGACGTGCCCGTCGCGCAGCGGAACGAACTCACGCACGGCACCGGCCGCCGTGTCGTGTAGCCGCAAATGGGCGCGATCGGTCACGACGTGCCAGCTTACCTGCCCAATTGGTGCGACCGGCCTACAGGACACCCACGCGGTTGCGCACCACGAGCGCGGTCGCGATGGCGGCCAATCCCTCGCCGCGCCCGGTCAGGCCCAGCCCGTCGGTCGTCGTCGCCGACACCGACACCGGCGCGCCCACCAGGCCGGACAGCACCCGCTGCGCCTCGACGCGGCGCGGGCCGACCTTCGGCCGGTTGCCGATCACCTGCACGGCGGCGTTGCCCACCCGATAGCCCTGCCGCGACACCAGGGCGACGACGTGGCGCAGCATGTCGGCGCCGCTGACGCCCTGCCACCGCGGATCGTCGACCCCGAAGACCGCCCCGACGTCGCCCAGCCCCGTCGCCGACAGCAGCGCATCGCACAACGCGTGCGACCCCACGTCGCCGTCGGAATGGCCGGCGCAGCCGTCGTCGCCCGGGAACAGCAGCCCCAGCAGCCAGCACGGCCGCCCGGGCTCGATCGGATGGACGTCGGTGCCCAGGCCGACCCGCGGCAGCTCGTTCACCGCCGCACGACCGTTTCGGCCAGCAACAGATCCAGGCGAGTGGTGATCTTGAAGGCGAGCGGGTCGCCGTCGACCACCTGCACCTGGCTGCCGACGTGTTCGACCAGCGACGCGTCGTCGGTGAAGGCGGCGGTCCCCGCGCGCTGGTAGGCCCGCAGCAGCAGATCGGTGGCGAAGCCCTGCGGCGTCTGCACGGCGCGCAGCCCGGCCCGCTCCGGCGTGCCCAGGACCACCCCGTTGGCATCCACGGCCTTGATGGTGTCAGACAACGGCAGCGCGGGCACGACGGCCACGTGCCCGGACCGCAGAGCCTCGACCACCCGCACGATCAGCCCCGGCGGCGTCAGCGCTCGGGCGGCGTCGTGCACGAGCACGAACTCCGGCGATGCGGGCAGGGCCGAGAGCGCCAGGCGCACCGATTCGGTGCGGTCGGTGCCCCCGGCGACGACGGTGGCTCGCTCGCCCAGGAGCTGCCGGGCCTCGTCGATGCGGTCCGCGGGCACGGCCACCACGACGTGATCGACGGCGCCGGAGTCCAGCAGCCCGGCGACGGCGCATTCGAGCATGGTGCGCCCGCCGAGTTCACAGAATGCCTTCGGGATGCCGGCGGCCAGCCGCTCGCCCGACCCCGCGGCGGGGACAACGGCAACTACTTTGCCCGGGACGCCGGTTTCGTCGGCCACCAGAGCGTCAGGGCCTTCAGGAAGCGGCGGCCAGAACCTCGTCGAGGATGGTTTCCGCCTTGGCGTCGTCGGTGCTCTCGGCTAGCGCCAGCTCACCGACCAAAATCTGACGGGCCTTGGCCAGCATGCGCTTCTCGCCGGCGGACAGACCGCGCTCCTGGTCGCGGCGCCACAGGTCGCGCACCACCTCGGCCACCTTGTTGACGTCGCCGGAAGCGAGCTTCTCCAGGTTGGCCTTGTAGCGGCGGGACCAGTTCGTGGGCTCTTCGGTGTGGGGAGCGCGCAGGACCTGGAAAACCTTGTCGAGGCCCTCCTGGCCAACCACGTCGCGAACGCCGACATATTCGGCGTTGTCGGCGGGTACTCGAACGGTCAGGTCACCCTGCGCCACTTTCAAGACGAGATACTCTTTTTGTTCCCCTTTGATGGTCCGGGTTTCGATCGCCTCGACTAACGCAGCACCGTGATGTGGATAGACAACGGTGTCGCCGACCTTGAAGATCATCTGATTCGAGCCCCTTTCGTTACTTCATTCTAGCACGGCGGCCCTAGGCGTGCGGAACAACGGTGCAGGTCAGGGGCACAACGCGGGCGGATTAGGGGTTGACAGGGGAAGCTGGACGTGCAAGGGGTCACACTACGCCCGTCCCGAGCGGGCCCGAGCAGCCACCCCTTCAGTGCCCTGCCGCGCTGGTCCGGTGCCCTGCGCTACCGCTGCGAAGACCTTCCTACTACTGTGCATAGTTGCATAGTCGAACCACTGACATGGTGGTCAGCCGAGCAGGAGGCATTGAGTGAACCGCTTCGCCGTCGTCGGACTGGTCGCCCTGGTAGCCGCCTTGCTCAGCGGTTGCGGAACCGGTCAGATCTCGCAGATGGCCACCCAGGAACCGGCGGTCAACGGCAACAAGGTCACGGTCAACAACGTGGCGCTGCGCGACGTGCGCATGCAGGCAGTCCAGACCGGCGACTTCCTGCAGCCGGGCAAGACGGTGAACCTGGTGGCGGTGGCCGTCAACCAGTCGCCCGACGTGGCCGACCGGCTGATCAGCATCACCAGCGACGTCGGCGCGGTGACGATCGGCGGCGACGGCCGGCTGCCCGCGGGCGGCATGCTGTTCATCGGCACGCCCGACGGCCCGAAGGTGGCGCCTGGGCCGATCGAGGCCAACAACGCGGTCAAGGCGACGGTGGCCCTGGACAAGCCCATCAGCAACGGCCTGACCTACAACTTCACCTTCAATTTCGAGAAGGCCGGGCAGGCCACCCTGCTGGTCCCGGTTTCGGCGGGGCTGGGCGCACAACCCGCCTGAACCACGCGGCCTGTCTAACCGGGGCTTGTCGTACCGGCCCGATACCGTCATGACGTGGCACATGCACGCTCGCAATACCGCTGCTCGGAATGCCAGCACGTCACCGCCAAATGGGTGGGGCGCTGCCTGGAATGCGGCACCTGGGGCACGGTCGACGAGGTGCCCGCCCTCGCCGCGGTGGGTGGACGCGCCCGGCGTCCCGCGGGGACGGCTTCGCGGGCCGTTCCGATCAGTTCCATCGAGCCGACCGCCAGCCAACACCGCTCGACGGGCATAGGCGAACTCGACCGCGTGCTCGGGGGCGGCGTGGTGCCCGGCTCGGTGACGCTGCTGGCCGGCGATCCGGGCGTCGGCAAGTCGACGCTGTTGCTCAAGGTCGCCCACCGCTGGGCCCAGTCGGGCCGGCGGGCGCTGTACATCTCCGGCGAGGAGTCCGCCGGCCAGATCCGGCTGCGCGCCGACCGGATCGACTGCGGCGGCGACGAGGTGTACTTGGCCGCCGAGTCCGATGTGCACACTGTGCTCGAACACATCGCCACGGTCCGGCCGGCGCTGGTGATCGTGGACTCGGTGCAGACCATGTCCACCACCGAGGCCGACGGGGTCCCCGGCGGCGTCACACAGGTGCGCGCGGTGACCGCGGCGCTCACCGCGGCCGCCAAGGCCAACGGCGTCGCGATGATCCTGGTCGGCCACGTCACCAAGGACGGGGCCATCGCCGGGCCGCGCTCCCTGGAACACCTCGTCGACGTGGTGCTGCACTTCGAGGGCGACCGCAACGGCGCGCTGCGGATGGTCCGCGGCGTCAAGAACCGGTTCGGTGCGGCCGACGAGGTCGGGTGCTTCACGCTGCACGACAACGGAATCGAGGGCGTCTCCGACCCTTCGCACCTCTTCCTCGATCAGCGGCCCGCGCCGGTCCCCGGCACCGCGATCACGGTCACGCTCGACGGCAAGCGACCGCTGATCGGCGAGGTCCAGGCGCTGCTGGCCCCTAATTTTTCGAAGCCGGGCGGCGGCTCGCCGCGCCGCGCCGTCAGCGGCATCGACCACTCCCGGGCCGCGATGATCACCGCCGTGCTGGAGAAGCACGGCAGGCTGGCCGTCGCCATGAACGACATCTACCTGTCCACCGTGGGCGGCATGCGGTTGACCGACCCGTCCTCGGATCTCGCCGTCGCGATGGCGCTGGCCTCGGCGTACTCCGATCTGCCGTTGCCGACGACGGCGGTGATGATCGGCGAGGTGGGGCTGGCGGGCGACCTGCGGCGGGTCAGCGGGATGGAACGACGGCTCGGTGAAGCCGTGCGTCAGGGATTCAGCATCGCGCTCATTCCCGACGGCGACGATCCTCGCCGCGAGATAGTGCCGGATGGGATGCGAGCGCTGCGGGCACCGACCATCGACGCGGCGCTGCGACACATGAAAGCCATCGCCGGGCGCGGCAATGGCTGGACGCATCACGCAGTGGGGCCGCAGAATGACTCGCTGTGACCCGTCCGACACTGCGTGAGACCGTCGCCCGCCTGGCGCCGGGCACCGGGCTGCGCGACGGCCTGGAGCGCATCCTGCGCGGCAATACCGGGGCGCTGATCGTGCTGGGCAACGACGACAACGTCGAGGCCATCTGCGACGGCGGCTTCTCCCTCGACGTGCGGTACGCGCCGACGCGGCTGCGCGAGCTTTCCAAGATGGACGGCGCCGTCGTGCTGTCCACCGACGGCAGCCGGATCGTGCGGGCCAACGTGCAGCTCGTTCCGGACCCGTCGATACCGACCGACGAATCGGGCACCCGGCACCGTTCGGCGGAGCGGGCCGCGATCCAGACCGGCTACCCGGTGATCTCGGTCAGCCACTCGATGAACATCGTCACCGTCTACGTCGACGGCGAGCGCCACGTGGTGGCCGATTCCGCGACCATCCTGTCGCGGGCCAACCAGGCCATCGCGACGCTGGAGCGGTACAAGACCCGGCTCGACGAGGTCAGCAGGCAGTTGTCCCGGATGGAGATCGAGGACTTCGTCACCCTGCGCGACGTGATGACGGTGGTGCAGCGGCTCGAGTTGGTCCGGCGCATCGGCCTGGTGATCGACTACGACTGCGTCGAGCTCGGCACCGACGGTCGGCAACTGCGGCTGCAGCTCGAGGAGCTGTTGGGCGGCAACGACCTCGCCCGCGAACTGATCGTGCGCGACTACCACGCCAGCCCCGAGCCGCTGTCCGAGGCGCAAATGACCGCGACCCTGGACGAGCTGGACGCCTTATCGGATACCGAACTGCTCGACTTCACCTCGCTGGCAAAGGTTTTCGGATATCCGACGACAACCGAGGCGCAGGATTCGGCGCTGAGCCCGCGCGGCTACCGCGCCATGGCCGGCATCCCCCGGCTGCAGTTCGCCCACGCGGACCTGTTGGTGCGGACCTTCGGAACGCTGCAGGGCCTGCTGGCGGCCAGCGCCAACGACCTGCAATCGGTCGACGGCATCGGCACGATGTGGGCCCGCCACGTGCGGGAGGGGTTGTCGCAACTGGCGGAGTCGACGATCGCCGACCCGCTCACCTGAGCTCGGTCAGCCCGCGGGTGACGGGCCCGGCGCGACCCCCGGCGGCGCTTCCGGCGGCGGCGCGAGCGCCGGCTGACCCGGCTGCCCGGGCACGGGTCCCGGCGGCGGTGGCGGCTGATTCAGGATGAACGGGACCGGCATCGAGCGCAGGTTGCCCAGCTGCACGACGAGGTTGTAGGTGCCCGCCCCGATCGCCGGCCGCGGCAGCGGGCAGTGCGGGGCCGAGCCCATTCCCGTCCACGTGACCGCCGTCGTCACCTGCTCGCCCGGCGTGAAGGTCTTCACCAGGGTCTCGTTGGACGGCGCGCAGTCGAGGTTCGACCACAGCCGCTTGTTGTCCAGCGAGTAGACGTAGGCGGCGAGCACCGCGGCCCCGACGTCGCGCTTGCAGGACACCAGGCCGATGTTGGTGACGACCATGGTGAACTTCGGCTGGTCGCCGATGAAGTACTGGGGCGCGTTGGTCAGGCCCTTGACGGCCAGCGTCGAATCGGGGCAGTCATCGCCCTCCTTCAGCACCGGCGGCGGCTGCACCGCGGCGGTGGGCGTCGGTGACTCCGGGTTCTGCCCGGGCGGCGCGACCGGGGTGACGCCCTCCTGCCCGGCCTGCGGAGGCGCCTGGGCCGGGGGCGCGGCCGGCTTGGCCTCGGCGGTGCTGGGCTTGCCCGCGGTGGCGGGCTTGGCGCCGGTGCTGTGGCTCATGAAGGCAATGATCGTGGCGACCACGACCCCGACCACGACGACCGCGATGCCCAGGGCCAGGCCCCTGCGCCGCCAATAGATCTCGGTGGGTAGCGGGCCACGCGGTTCCAGATCCAGCACGATCACACCGTAGGCCCAGGTCACGCCAATTTGTTATATCCGACCCGGCGTGTCGCGATGTTTGCTGGCCGACCGCCGTGTTAGTGGGGCCGCGAAATGCGGCGGTTACTCGCCGATATCGCCGACATGGTCGACCAGCGCCGCCTTGCCGTCGGCCAGGTGATAGGTCACGCCCGCGATGCCCACCGTGCCCGCGGACACCCGCTCCGCGATGGCCGAGGAACGCGCCATGAGTTGCGCGAGCGTCTCTTTCACGTGGCGTTCCTCGAACTCGTCGACGCGGGTCAGGCCGTCTCGGCGGCCCATCAGGATCGACGGCGCGACCCGCTCCACGACGTCGCGCACGAAACCTGGGGGTATCGCGCCGTCCTCGATCGCCGCCAGCGCCGCCTTGACGGCGCCGCAGCTGTTGTGGCCGAGGATGACGATGAGCGGCACGTCGAGCACCGTGATCGCGAACTCGATGGAGCCCAGCACCGCCGAGTCGATGACCTGCCCGGCGGTGCGGACCACGAACATGTCGCCCAAACCCTGATCGAAGATCAGCTCGGCGGCCACCCGGCTGTCGGAACAACCGAACACGACCGCGGTGGGCTTTTGACCGGCGGCCAGGCTGGTCCGGTGATCGACGCTCTGGCTGGGATGCTGCGGCTTGCCGGCAACGAATCGCTCGTTACCCTCTTTGAGTGCTTTCCACGCGGTTATCGGGCTGGTGTTCGGCATGGCACTTATCATGCCGCACACGCACATGAACGTCAGCCCGAGCGAGCTCATAGTTTGGTATGAACGGTCCCGCCGTGACTTGCCTTGGCGGGGGCCGGATGTCACCGCGTGGCAGATCCTGGTCAGCGAGTTCATGCTGCAGCAGACGCCGGTGAGCCGGGTCCTGTCGATCTGGCCGGATTGGGTGCGGCGCTGGCCGACCGCGTCGGCGACCGCCGCGGCCAGTGCGGCCGACGTGCTGCGCGCGTGGGGCAAGCTCGGCTACCCGAGGCGCGCCAAGCACCTGCACGAGTGCGCCACCGTCATCGCGCGCGACCACGGCGACGTGGTCCCCGACGACGTCGAGGTCCTGCTGACGCTGCCCGGCGTGGGCAGCTACACCGCGCGCGCCATCGCCTGCTTCGCCTACCGCCGGGCCGTGCCGGTGGTGGACACCAACGTGCGGCGGGTGGTGGCCCGCGCCGTGCACGGCCTGGCCGACTCCGGCGCGCCGTCGGCGGCGCGCGACCACGCCGACGTGTCGGCGCTGCTGCCCGATGACGAACGGGCGCCGACGTTTTCGGTGGCGCTCATGGAGTTGGGCGCGACCGTGTGCACCGCCCGGTCCCCGCGCTGCGGGCTGTGCCCGCTTCGCGAGTGCGCTTGGCGCCACGCCGGTTATCCCGCCGCCCAGGGGCCGGCCCGCCGCGCCCAGACCTACGCGGGAACCGACCGCCAGGTACGCGGGCGGCTCCTGGACGTGTTGCGCGCCAAGGATTCCCCCGTCACCCGCGCGGAACTCGACGTGGCCTGGTTGACCGATACGCAGCAGCGCGACCGGGCACTGGAATCGTTGCTCGCCGACGGGCTGGTGACGCGGACCGTCGACGGACGGTTCGCGTTGCTGGGCGAAGGGTAGCCCTCAGAGATCGTTCCCGGCGTACGACTGGTTAAAGCTCTTGTTGACCAGCGGGAAGTCGGGAACGATGGTGTCGGCCATCGCGACGGGCAACGCGGGCCAGTTGAACCAGGACGGGTCGACGATTTTCGCGCGCGTGATCCGATCGGCCGCGTCGGTCTCGACGCGGTGCACGATGGTGCCGCGCCAGCCCTCGACGATGCCGATGCCACTGCGGGGCCCGCGCGACGCGGCCGGGCCGTCATCGTATTCGATTGGGCCGCTGTGCGACTCGATCAGATGGCAGGCCAGCTCGGTGGACGCCGCGAATTCGTCGCGCCGCACCGTGTAGCGCGCCAGCACGTCACCCGTGGCGGCGCCGATCTCGGCCACGGGCAGTGCGGTGCTGGGGTGTTCGATTCGCGCGTCGGTGCGCATACCGCTGGCGCGCGCCACATAGCCCAGGCACCCGAGGGCCTCGGCGTCTTCCTTGTCCAGGACCGCCGTCGCGGCGAACCGGTCGTACACCCCGCTGTTGCGCAGGGTCAGCTCCGCGATCTCGGCGACGTCGGCGGCGATCCGCCGCAGCGCGTCGACATCCGGCAGCGCCCGCAGCGCGACCGCGCCCGGGCGGACGGCGCCGCGCAGCAGCCGGTGTCCGGTGACGGTCGCGTTGAGCCGCAGCAGTTCTTCGCGGACGCGTTGGGCGTGCGCGTGGGCGAGGCCGAACCCGACGTCGTTGGCCAGCGCGCCCAGGTCGGCGACGTGGTTGTAGAGCCGTTCGAGCTCGACCAGCAGCGCCCGCAGCCGGTGCGCCTCGTCGGGAAGCCCCATCCCGAGCGCGTCCTCGACGGCGAGGCAGTGGGCGAGCGCGTGCGCGACGGACGTGTCGCCGCTGACGCGCTCGGCCAACTCGACCGCGCCGCCGGTCGGGCGGCCCTCGAAGAGCTTTTCCACGCCCCGATGGACGAACCACAGCCGCGCCTTGAGCCGCAGCACGGTCTCGCCGGCGACCGAGAAGCGGAAATGGCCGGGCTCGATCAACCCCGCGTGCACGGGACCGACCGGGATCTCATACACCCCCGGTCCCTCGACGGTGACGAACGGGAAATGGCCGCTGCCATCGAATTTGGGTGCGGCCGGCGCCGCACCGCGCATCGGATACCACCCCTCGGGCCAGTGGGCGTGGCGCACCAGCCGGCGCGGCTTCGGATGCCCGACCGGCCGGATCCCGTACAGGTCCGCTATCTCGCGCTCGAACCGGCCGGCCACAAACGACAGATACGCCAGCGAGCGGATCTCCGGATTATCCTTCGGCACAACACATTCCAATTCGACACGGCGATCGGGCCAGCCGGCCAGGAACAGATAGACCACGCGGAAGGCGTCGCCGTCGTCGTGGGCGGCCATCAGGCCCAAACGAAAGCCCTTGTCCAGCAGCAATTCCGCCGTCTCCGCCAGGCTGGTTTGGGATAACCTGTGGCGCACCCAGTCGCGGCTCATCGCGGGGCCCCGACGTCGCTTGCGGCGGCGGTGAACAGGCCGGTGAGCGGACCCGCGGTGACACCGAGGGCCATCGATGCGGCCACGCCGATCAGCAGGGCCGCCGCGACGGTGCGCGGCACCGCGATCTCCGGGGTGTCGGCGGGGCTGCCCCCCAGCAGGATTCGGCCGAAGTTGCGCGCCAGCGCGGCGAAGGCGATCGCGACCAGCAGCAGGCCCGCCCCGATGGCCCAGGTGAGCCTGGCATCGGCGAGCGAGCGGACAATCGCCAGCTCGCTGGCGAACATCGCAAACGGCGGCAGCCCGAGCAGCACGATCACACCGACCGCCAGCGACACACCGACCAGGCGGGAGCGCCGCAGCACGGCGCTGATGTCGGCGATCGCGGTCGAGTCATGCGCGGCCTGCAGCTGACCGCTCGCCAGGAACAGAACCGTCTTGCCGATTCCATGGGCGAGGACATGCAGCAGAAGGGCGGCGATGGCCAGCGTGGTTCCCGCGGCCGCGGCGATCGCGATCAGGCCCATGTTCTCCATGGAGGAGTAGGCGAGCATGCGCTTGAGGTCGGGGGTCACCGTCAGCATCAACGCCGCCACCACCAGCGTGGCCAGGCCGATCACCAGCAGCCAGGACCGCATGAAGGTGGGACCGGTGGCCGCGTCGATGATCGGCTTCAGGCGGATCAGCACCGAGAAGGCCACCGACAGCAGCACCCCGCTCATCAGCGCGGAAACCGGTGCCGGGGCCTGGCTGTGCGCGTCGGCCAACCAGGTGTGGAACGGAAACAGTCCGACCTTCGCGCCGTAGCCGATGAGCAGCAACCCGCCCGCGAGCCGGGCGATGTCGGGATTCAGCCCGCCGGCGTGTGCCGCCAGCACGTCGAGGTTCAGCGCGGCGGCGGCGGGCGCGCCGGCGTGCTCGGCCGCGTAGTACAGCAACACCGTGCCCAGGAAGGCGATCGCGATGCCGACCGAGCAGATCACCACGTACTTCCACGTCGCCTCGAGCGCGCCGCGGGTACGGCGGTGCCCGACCAGAAAGGCGGTGATCACGGTGGTGGCTTCGACGGCGATCCAGATGACCCCGATGTTGTTGGCGCACACCGCGACAACCATCGCGGCCAGGAAGGCCGCCGTCAGCGCGCCGTAGATTCGGGCGCCGCGCGGGTCGGTGTGGCCGTGCGCGAGCTCGGTGTCGATGTAACCGATGCTGGCCCAGGTGGCCAGTGCCGCAACGACTCCGATGACGATCAGCATGGTGACGGTGAGCGCGTCGACGCGCAGCAGTCCGCCCAGCGCGAGGCGCGTCCCCGACCCGACCCGCCACCCGAGCGCCGCGCCGCACCCGAGCACCGCCACCGCCGACAAGACGATCAGCGTCGCGGTCGGGCGGCGCCAGCCGGCGACCAGTGTGGCGAGCGACGCGACGACCGGCGCCAGGATCGCGGTGAGCAGCAGGGCGGTCATCAGTCGTGCAGCTCCTGCAGCCGGTCCAGGTCGGCGCCGCCGAAGGTGCGCGACAGCCGACCGGTCAGGACGCCGATCACGATGACGGCGAACAGCACGTCCAGCGAGGCGCCGAGCTCGACGATCATCGGCACCCCGGCCGTGAGCAGGAACGCGGTCGCGGCGATTCCGTTGTCCAGCATGAGGAATCCCGCCGCCTGCGACACCGCGTGGCGCCGCGTGACCATTACCAGCAGCGCGATGAGGACGACCGCGGTGGCGGCCGGCACGGCGGTGGTGGTGGCCGCCGGCTGCAAATTCACCAGCGGCCGGGTGGCGGCGAACGCCGCCAGCGTCAGCGCGGCGGTTATCAGCAGCGACGTGGCGGTGTTGACCAGCGGGGTGGCCTCGCGGTGCGCCTGCGGTCCGGACCCCACCGCGCGCGCCAGCAGCCGCGGCAACACCACGGCCCGCAGCACCAGCACGGCGACGCCGACCCCGATGAGCGCGCGGTCGCCGTCGTACATCCCGCGCAGCACGGGGATGGCGGCCAGCGCGACGCCCTGGATCGCCAGCAGCCGGACGATGGCGACCAGGTCGCGGCGCCACACGATGAGCACCGCGCCCAGCAGCAGTCCGCCCGCGGCGAGGTCGACGAGAACCGTAAACGTGTGGTACGTCATGCCGGCACCGCGAAGAAGTTGGCGGCGACCACCGCGAGCAGCGCGAGCAGGAAGGATCCGGAAAGCAACTCGGGCACCCGGAACAGCCGCAGCTTCGCGACGAAGACCTCGACGGTGGCCAGCAGTCCCGCCAGCACCGCGACCTTGGCCGCGATCGCCGCCAGGCCGGCGAGGACACCCAGCGCGCTCGGCTGGGCGCCGGCGATACCCCAGGGCCCAAACAGGTTTGCCAGCAACGCCAACAGCACGGTCAGCCGCATCCCCGCCGCCCACTCCACCATCGCCAGCCGCGGACCGGCGTATTCCAGGACCATCGCCTCGTGGACCATCGTCAGCTCCAGGTGGGTGGCCGGGTTGTCCACCGGCAGCCGCCCCGTCTCGGCGACGATGACGATCACCAGCGCGGCGAACGCCAGCACCGCGGCCAGCGACACCACCTGACCGGGATGGACGATCGTATGTTCCACCAGCGCACCGAGATTCGCCGATCCCGTCGGCATGGACAACGCGAAGACCGCCAGCAGGATGGTGGGTTCGACCAGCGCGGCGATGGTGATCTCGCGGCTGGCGCCCATGCCGCCGAACGAAGTGCCCGTGTCGATGCCGGCCAGGGTCAGCGCGACGGTGCCCACGAACAGCAGGCCGACGACGGCGAACAGGTCGGCGCTGGCGTCCAGCGGCGATCCGGTGGCGACCAGCGGCGCGATCGCGGCGATCAGCAGGGTCGATCCGGCGACGATCGCGGGCGCCGCCGCGAACACCGCCGTCGTCCCGCGCGGCGTGATCTGTTGCTTGCCAAGCTGTTTGATTATGTCCCGCCAGGGCTGCAGGAGGCCGCCGCCGACGCGGCCCTCCCAGCGCGCGCGCACCTGGCGGGTGAGACCGACCACCAGCGGCGCCCCGAGCATCACGCCGCCGATCTGCACGGCGCCCGCGACGTAGGACCAGGCGTTCATCGGGCGACCACCAGCACGGTCAGGACGCCGAGCGCGCCGTAGGCCAAATACAGGTGCACGCTGCCGGTGTGGGCGCGCCGCACCACCCCCGCCGCCACCGAAATCGCCTGGGCCACCGGAGTATAGAAGCGGTCTTCGATCGCGTCGCCGATGCTGCTGCGGTAGGTGATCTTGTCGGCCAGGTACCTCGACCCCGCGTTGGGCACGACCTCGATGTTCGTGTCGGGCCGCAGGATGTCGTCGAAGACGCGCTGCAGCGGTTCGGCGAACGACGTGGCGGTGTACTGCATGCGTGCCGTGAGATCCTCGGCGCCACAAGCCCATAGCGGCAAGGTGGCGGGCGCAGGGCGGTGCCTTCGGCGCCACCGCGCCAGCACGGCGACGGCCAGCGCGGCCACCACGACGCCGGCCGCGATCACGCCGGGCGCGATCGAGCCTTGCAGGCCCGGCAGTCGCACGAAGGCGCCGAAGTCGCTGAATTGCACCGTCCGGGCCGCGGGCAGCGTGGCGACCGTCCGACGCAGCGCGGGCGCGACGACCGAGGGCGCCACGGCCAGCACCACACAGGCGACCGCCGCGATCGCCATGCCGGCCAGCATGCTGCCCGGCGCCTCGCGGGCGTCGGCGGCCGGCTCGGAGCGCGGCCGGGCCAGGAAGCCGATCCCGAAGGCCTTGACCATCGCCGCCACGCCCAGGCCCGTGGTGAGCGCGACGGCGCCCACCGCCAGCGGCGTGGTCAGCGCCAGCACCGCGATATGTTGCGGAGCCGTGTGGATCAGCGACTGCACCAGCAGCCACTCGCTGACGAAGCCGGCGCCCAGCGGCAGCCCGCACGCGCCGAGCGCCGCCACCCCGAACAGGGTGGTGGTCACCGGCATCCGGCGGGCCAGGCCACCCAGCCGGTCGAGGTCGCGCAGCCCCGTCGCGGCCAGCACCGAACCGGCGGCCAAGAACCCGAGGCTCTTGAAGGCCGCGTGGGCGATCAGGTGCAGCATGGCCGCGACCGCCGCGATCGTCGCCGGCCCGTGCGCGCCTGCCGCGGCGAACAGGGTCGCCGCCCCCAGCGCCAGCGCGATCAACCCGAGGTTCTCGGTGGTCGAATAGGCAAGCAGCCGTTTGAGATCCGTGGCCACCGAGGCCTGCACCACGCCGTAGAGCGCCGACACGCCGCCGACGACCATCAGGGTGAGGCCCCACCAGCGTGGGCCGGGCCCGAGCAGCTGCATGTCGATGCGGCAGATGCCGTAGACGCCGAGATTCACCATCGCCGCGCTCATCAGCGCCGACACCGGGCTGGGCGCCTCGGGGTGGGCGCGCGGCAACCAGGCGTGCAGCGGCACCAGCCCCGCCTTGGACCCGAATCCCGCCACCGTCAGCAGGAACACCGCGGTGCGCGCGCCCTGCGGGATGCGGTGCAAGTCGGCGAACCGGTCGGCGCCGCCGGCCGCGGACAACACCATCAGCCCGACCAGGATCGCGACGAACCCCAACTGGGTCATCACCGCGTAAACCAATGCGGCGGAACGAACCTGGGGGCGGGTATGTTCGGCGAGCACCAACACCAGCGACGCGAGCGCCATCAGCTCCCACGCCAACAGGAAGGTGGTGACCGACGCCGCCGCGGGCACCAGCAGCATCGCCGCGACGAACAACGGCAGCACCGCCAGTGCGGCCCCGCCGAGATGCTCGCGCCGCGCATAGCCGACGGCGTACGGCCCGACGACGACGGCGACCGCGCCCACGAGCGCCATGAAGAAGCCGCCGAGGGGGTCGAGGCCCAGCTGCACCCCCGACAGCGGCAGCAACCACCCGATGCGCACGTCGCGCGCCGAACCGAACATCCCGACGATGCCCGCCCAGATTCCGGCCGCGCCGAGCAACGACGTCAGCGCGCCCGCGAGCGCGGGGCGGAAGTCCCTGCGGGCCGCCAGGTTTGGCGCGGGCACCGCACGCGCCATCAGTTCCGCGGTCACCGGCCGGTCACCGATCTGAGCGCCTCGATGATCTGGCTCGGCGTCGGCGGGCACCCCGGGATCTCGACGTCGACGGGCACAACCTCACCGACCGCGCCGACCACGCCGTACGCGTCGCCGAAAACCCCGCCGTTCAGCGCGCAGTCGCCGCAGGCGATCACGCGGCGCGGCAGCGGGGTGGCTTCGACCGTCGCGGCCAACGGGCCGGCCATGTTGCGTGTCACGACGCCGGTCACCAGCAGCGCGTCCGCGTGACGCGGGGAGGCCACCAGCCGGGCACCGAATCGCTCGGCGTCGTACACCGGTCCGAACGCCCCCGCGATCTCCACCTCGCACCCGTTGCAGGAACCGGCGTCGACGTGGCGGATCTGAAGCGAACCACGCACCCCGGCAACCGGTTTCACCGCCGGTGCCGGGGCGGGTGTAGCGGGTTCGGCGATCCGGCCGACCCGGAACGCTTTGCGGATCCAGCCCATGCGCTACCCCACGCCGCCGGCGCGCAGGTCCTCCAGCACCGCCACGCGGTCGCTGAGGACCCCGGTGAGAACCTTGCGCGCGACCAACAGCAGTTCGGCGATATCGGGCGAGGCGATCGAATAGATCATCGTGTTGCCGTCCCGGTGCGCGTCAACCACGCCCGCGCGCCGCAGAACACCCAACTGCTGCGACAGGTTCGACGATTCCAGCCCGACCTCGGGCAGCAGTTCGGCGACCGACTTGTCCCCGGTGACGAGGAGTTCGAGGACCCTGATCCGCGCCGGGTGCCCCAACGTCTTGAAGAACTCGGCCTTGACCTTGTACAGCGGCTCCGACACGGGCAGGTCTCCTGAAGACTCCACGTTTCCTACATTCGAACAATTGAAGAATTTATCAAATAGTGTTGCGTTCCGCGCGCCGGGGTCGCGCCTCCGCTATCGCAAAAGCCGGAGGCCGCGCAACCCGACACGCCGCCCGCTCCGCGTTCCACGTGAGACTCATATCCGCGTCATACCCTGCCGATGTGCCCAGCGAGGAGGCCGGCCAGGGATCCCGCTTGCCGCCGGTGTCCCGGCGCGCGGTACTCGGCGGCATCGGCCTGCTGCCGCTGGCCGCCGCCACGCGGGGCGCCCTGCCCGCCGCGTCGGCCGACCCGGGCTACCGGTTCCTGACGCAGCACCAGGCCGCGGTGCTCGACGCCGCCACCCGCCGCCTGATCCCGGGGCCGCAGGACTGCCCGACCGAGTTCGGTCCGGGGGCGCACGAGGCGAACGTGATCAACTACCTCGACCGGATGCTGTCGGTGTTCGACGTCACGCCCGCCGACGTCCACGCCGGCGGCCCCTGGAGCAACCGCGCCGGCGGCGCGCAGGACTACATGGCCACCTTCGTCCCGCTCAACCGCGCCCAGGCCTACGCGTGGCAGCAGCGCCTGACGCAGCTGCGCAACCAATACACCAGTGGCATCGCGTTGCTCGACCAGCAGGCCGGCGGCGACTTCACCGCGATCCCGGGCGTGAAGCAGGACCTCATCCTGGCGCACGGTCCGGCGGCGACCTTCGCCGGCGTGCTGTTCGGCCACACCATCGAGGCCATGTACAGCGTCCCCGAGTACGGCGGCAACGCGAACCTGGTCGGCTGGACGGACATCAAGTACCCCGGGGACTCCCAGCCGCGTGGATACACCCCCGCCGAGGTGGAAGCGGTCCAGTGGGACGTGGTCGTCCTCAGCGACATCATCAACCGGCTGCGCCGCGGGGGCTGGGAACAGGTCATCTCCAAATTGGGCGGAAGGGGCGGCGTGAGTGCCTAAGGCGGTCATCGTCGGCTCCGGCGCCGGCGGGTCGACGGTGGCGATGGAGCTTGCCGAAAATGGTTGGGACGTCGTGATATTCGAGAAGGGATCGAACTACTTCACCAACCTGGAGGGCACCGGCCCGCTCGGCACGACATTCGCCAACGACGAACTCAAGTCGCTGTACCGCTACTTCGAGCAGCCCGACCCGCTCGCCTATCCGCGCACCTATCGGCACAACGCCACCCAGGCCGCCGGTTACGTCGGCCCAGTCAACGAGCTCCCGGTGACCGTCGGGGGCGGCACGGTGCACTGGGACGCGAAGGTCCCACGGTTCTGGGACATCGACTTCAAGGGGCTCTCGATGCTCGGCCCGCAGCCCGGCGCGGACGTGCAGGACTGGCCGTTCGAATACAGCGAGATCGCACCGTATTACGACCTGGTCGAGGTGCTGCTCGGGACCCAGGGCGACGTCGCGACGATTCCCGCCCTCTCGCTCAAGCACGCGCCGCGCTCGCGCCAATACCCGATGCCGCCGGGGCCGCAGCAGCGTTCGTCGACACTGATCGCCAAGGGGGCCAAGCGAATCGGGCTGCACCCGTATCCGTTCCCGACGGCGATCAATTCGGTCGAATACGACGGCCGCCCGGCGTGCAACAACTGCGGGTTCTGCAGCAACTACGGCTGCCCGATCTCGGCCCGGGTGGGCGCGCTTGCGCCGCTGCGCCTGGCGCTGCGGACCGGACGGGCGCAGTTGCGTCCCGAAACCACCGTCACCAAGGTCAATTTCGCCGGCCGGCGGGCCACCGGCGTCTCCTATCTCGACCCGGTGGGCAATCCCGGCGGGGAGAGCGCCGACCTGGTGGTGCTGGCCGCTTCGGCGATCGAGACCGCGCGCCTGGCGCTGCTGTCGGGTCTGCCCGACGCCAGCGGACGGATCGGCGCGCGGCTGATGTTTCACAACTTCGTCGACGGATTCGGCATCTACCTCGACCAGCGGGTGCACGCCTACCGCGGCCGCTCGATCACGCAGTGCATGGAGGATTTCTGCGACCCCAACTTCCCCGGCGCCCGGCTCGCGGCGAAGCTGGCCGGGCTGCCCTACATCCGCGGCGGCCTGTGCGAGCTGGGCGGCAGCCAGGATCCGATCACGGAGGGCAAGTTCTACCAGGAGATCCTCGGATTCCTGCCCGGGGTGCAGCTGTTCGGCAGCCCGTTCAAGGACCTGATGCGCGCCTCGCTGCTGCGCGACCGGCTCGCCGGCGTGAACTTCATCGGCACCGACCTGCCGTACCTGACCAACAACGTCACGCTCGACCCGACGGTCACGGACCTCAACGGCCAGCCCGTGGCCCGCGTGACCTGGGCGCCCGGCAGGCACGAGGCCGTCGCCCAGACCTTCTACCTGGTGCCCATCACCGCGATGATGGCGGCGGCCGGCGCGCAGCTGTTCGCCGCCGTCCCGGACGGCCTGGAGCGAAAACTCGGGGGCGGCACCCCGCCGAACACCAAGCACGTGATGGGCGGGATGCAAATGGGCGTGTCCCCGGCGACGAGTGTCGTCGACCCGAACGGGCGAATGCATCAGATGGACAACGTCTTTGTCGCCGACGGCAGCGTGTTCGTCACCTCGGGCTGCCAGAATCCGACCAACACGCTGATGGCGGTGGCGCTGCGCACCGCGCGCGGGATCACCGGCCGGCGGTGACCGCCAGGAAGGACTCCACGGCCTCGCGGAATATCTCCGGGGCTTCGTCGTGGATCAGGTGGCCGGCCTGTGGGACGTGCAGATACGTTGTCGAGGATGATGTTTCGGCCATCATCCGCATCTGGCCCGGCGGGGTCACCGAGTTGCCGGCCTCGATCAGCAGCGCCGGCGCCCGCACGGCCGCCCACTGCGCCCAGTAGTCCCGGGTTCCCCATTCGGCCGCGATCTCGATCCAGCGCGGGGTGTGCCCGTGCAGCCGCCAGCCGTGTTCGGTGCGGTCGAACGCGTCCAGGAAATACTGACCGGCGACGGGCCCGAACTCGTCGAATACCTGCTCGGCGGAATCGAATTCGACCGGGAGGGCATGCAGCCACGGCTCCCACGGCCCGGTGGTGCGGCCCCGGAAGTCCGGCGCCATGTCCTCGATCACCAGCGCCGAGACCAGATCCGGGCGCTCCGCGGCGAGGCACCACGCGTGCAGCGCGCCCATCGAATGCCCGACCAGCCGGGCCGCCGTCCCCAGGGCGCCGACGGCGTCGGCCAGATCGGCGACGAAGCGTTCGGTGCTGATCGGGTGTGGGTCGTCGACGTCACGGCCCCGGTGCCACGGGGCGTCGTAGGTGTAGACGGTGCCCAGCCGGGCCAGCCACGGCAGCTGGCGCGACCAGGTGGAGCCGCGGCCCATCAGGCCGTGCACCAGCACCAACGGCTCGCCCTGCCCGCCGCGGCAGGTCAACAGGTCGGTGGACATATCACCATCTTGCGTGGCCCGCCCGGGAGCCGGGCAAGCCGGGCGGCGCGGTAGCCTAGCGGGATGCCGCAAGTGGTGAAGATCAATGCAATCGAGGTGCCCGCAGACGCCGGTCCCGAGCTGGAGAAGCGGTTCGCCCACCGCGCACACGCGGTGGACAACCAGCCCGGTTTCCTCGGCTTTCAGTTGCTGCGCCCGATCAAGGGTGAGAACCGCTACTTCGTGGTGACGCACTGGGAGTCCGAGGACGCCTTCCAGGCCTGGGCGAAGGGACCCGCCATCGCGGCCCATGCGGGCGAGCGGGCCAACCCGGTGGCGACCGGGGCATCGTTGCTGGAATTCGAGGTCGTGATGGACGTTGCCGGCAGCAAGCAGGGTAGTTAGCGACCGTTCGGCTCGGCGGCGCGTTGCGGCGTTGGGCGCCGCGGCGGCGCTGGTGGTGACGCTGGCGCCGGGTTGCGCCCCCTCCCCCTCCCCGCAGGCGAACGCGGCGAACCCGGGCCGGCAGATCGACACCCGGACGCCGCCCGGCGTCCGCGCGCAGCAGACCCTGGACATGCTGAACTCGGACTGGCCGATCGGCCCGGTCGGGGTCGGCACCCTGGCCGCGCCCGACAAGGTCGAGTCGGTCGAAACCACCATGGAGGGGCTCTGGTGGGATCGGCCCTTCACCCTCGCCGCCGTCGACCTCGGCGCCAGCGTGGCCACGCTGCACCTGGTCACGTCGTACGGCGCCCGGCAAGACATCCGGCTGCACACCGACGACGAGGGCCGGGTCGACCGGTTCGACGTCGACACGCAACCCCCGAAGATAAACTCCTGGCGCGACGTCGACGCGGTGCTGAGCAAGACCGGCGCCCGCTACTCGTACCAGGCCGCCAAGGTCGACGACGGTCATTGCGACCCGGTGGCGGGCACCAACACGGGCGAATCACTGCCGCTGGCATCGATTTTCAAGTTGTATGTGCTGCACGCGGTGGCCGTCGCCGTCCGAAACGGCACGGTGTCCTGGGACGATCAGCTCACCGTCACCGACAAGGGCCGGGCGGTCGGCTCGTCGGGCCTGGAATTGCCCGTGGGAGCACATGTTTCGGTTCGAACGGCCGCCGAGAAGATGATCGCCACCAGCGACAACATGGCCACCGACCTGCTGATCGGCAGGTTGGGTACGCACGCCATCGAGGAGGCTCTCGCCACGGCGGGCCATCACGACCCGGCCAGCATGACGCCGTTCCCGACGATGTATGAGCTGTTCTCCGTCGGCTGGGGCAAACCGGACCTGCGCGATCAGTGGAAGCAGGGGTCCAGGCAGGTCCGCGCCCAGTTGCTGCAGCAGGCGGATTCGACTCCGTACCAACCGGATCCGGCCCACGCCCACTCCCCCGCCTCGGCCTACGGCGCGGAGTGGTACGGCAGCGCCGAGGACATCTGCCGGGTGCACGCGGCGCTGCAGGCCGACGCGGTAGGACCGGCCGCACCGGTCAGGCAGATCCTTTCGGCGGTGGCCGGCATCCAGCTGGACCGCAATGTCTGGCCGTACATCGGCGCGAAAGCCGGTGGGCTGCCCGGCGATTTGACGTTCAGCTGGTACGCCGTCGACAAGAACCAGCAGCCGTGGGTGGTCAGCTTTCAGCTCAACTGGCCCCGCGATCACGGCCCCAGGGTGACCGGCTGGATGCTGCAGGTCGCCCGGCAGGCCTTCGCGCTGATCGGCCCCCAGTAGCCGGTTGACGTGGCTGCGCGAGCCCCCGGGCGTCGAGATCAGGCCGGCGCCAAGCCCCGATCCGGAGAGCCGCTAGGAACTCACAAGCGCAGCGTCCAACGGCCATTGCGGAAATGCAGGACGGTGCGGCTCAGTGGTGCGATGTCCAAGCGCCAGAACGACTTCGGCGGCATGTCGAGAGCACCGAGGACCGCGGCGCGGATGACCGCCGGATGCGTCACCGCCACCGCGGGCGCCGCTTCGGCGGTCAGGCTCTCGAGCCAGCCTGCGACACGCCCCATCAGGTCGACGATCGACTCACCGCCGTGCGGTGCCCGCGCCGGATCGGTGAGCCACGCCTCGAGGTCCGCGGGCCCGACGGCCCGCAGGGTCTGCCCGCACCACCCGTCGCAATCGAGGTCGGCCAGCCGCGGCTCGACCGTGGCGTGCAGGCCCAGCAGCTGTGCGGTTTGGCGGGCGCGCCGCTCGGGTCCCGTGAGCTGGCGCGTGGCGCGATCGATGTCAAGGCGCCCAACCTTTTTGGCCTGCCGAAGGCCGATGCCGTTGAGCGGCTCGTCCGCGGGAAAGCGCCCGTCGGCCATGGCGTCGGTCATCGCGTGCGACACCACGGTCAGGCGAACGACGTCGGTCACGCGGGTACTCGCTCCTCCAGCAGCCGGCCCGCCAGCATCGCGAAGACCACGCCGATGCCCGCCCACAACACCAGCTGCGCGCCAAGCGAAAGCAGCCTGAATTCGTAGAGCACGTCTGCGGGAAAGCCGGGATAGACGATCGCGCCCGCGGCGTCGCGCACCGGAGCCGGCGTCTCGTCGACGACCGGTAGCGGCACCGCCACCACGGCGATCGCGAGCACGTAGGCCAGCGCCGAGACCAGGGCCCCGTTCCACGCGCCTAGCCGGTCGGCGAGCCGTCGGTAAAGCAACCCGGCGGCGATCGCCAGCGCCACCGAAGCCAGCACCATCGCCAGGTACCAGCCGGTGCGGGTGCCGATCGTGTCCGCCTGGCCCACCGCGGGCGGATTCGGCGGGTACTTCAGGAACGGCACCAGGTAGACCGCGACGAACGCGCCCGCCGCCAGGAGCGCCGAAAGCGCCCGCGGCCCAATTGTTCTCGCGCGCACCGACACCACACAGAACAGCACGGAAAACAGCGCCCCCATCGCGACGCCGAAAATCAGCACGCCGAAACCCAATCCGGCGTTGGCCTGCACCCCGCGCGTGAACAACTCGGCGCCGTGCTCGTGCACGCCATGAGCGTCAAGCGCGTCGTTTCGCCCGTCCTCAAAAGCGACCGCGCGGGCGATGACCGGCTCCGCGCACACGCGGGAGAACAGGAACGCGAGCACCGCGCCGACGGCCCCCGCCAGGAGACCGCGCGCGATCAGCCGCTTCTCCACGCCGACGGTCAGTGGCAGGGGAAGCCGAGCAGATGGCGTGCGTCGTGGACGAACTCGTGCACGTGGGAGTCACTGCCGAACAGCGACACCGCGCCCTGATCGACCCCGACGAAGTACAGGGCCAGGAGCGCCAGGAATGCGGTCGCCGCCAACCAGAGCGCGGCACTTGCCGCCGACAGGTCGACCGACCGGGTACGGGCGCTGGCCTTCTCGAGATTTGCCACGGGTACTCCTTCCGGGGATTACGCGTCCCCGCTGCGGATGACGGGCTACGGGTCTGACTTTCGACAGTGGCGCGACCGTTCTGGAATTTCACCGGATTCCGTGTCCCGTCAGGACAGGAGTCAGTCTAGACCGCGCGTCAATGTTGGGGCGCCGCGGCGCCGTAGCCGAGCTGGCCGGCGGTGTACTTGGCGCCCTCGGTGACCGGGACCGCCTGGACCGCCGTGCCGTAGGCGCAGATCTCGGTCCACACGTCACCGATCTCGGTGGTGTCGAAGCGCATCGCGACGATCGCGTTGCCGCCGCGGTTGCGCGCCTCGGCGATCAACCTTCCCATCGCCTCGTTGCGGCTGTCGGAGAGGTTCTTGGTCATCCCCTGCAGCTCGCCGCCAAACATCGCCTTGAAGCCGGCACCCATCTGGGAGAACGCATTTCGCGAGCGGACGGTCAACCCGAACACTTCGCCGCACACGCGCTGGATCTCCCAGCCCGGAAGGTCATTGGTCGTCACGATCAGCACAGGCGAGCCCTTCTTCTCGAGCAAAGCAAAAACGGGCGGTAGCCCCGTGAGAGACTAACCGCCCGTTTCCGCTAACCGCTACTGCGTTTCGGGTGCGCTGTGCGCTCCGGCCTTGGCCAGATCGGGCTCGACCGGCGGCTTGCGGGTTCCGGTAAACGTGAACACCGCCTCCTCGCCGGCGCCTTCCCCGTCCCAGTTGTCCACGTCGACGGTGACGAGCTGCCCGGGGCCGACCTCCTCGAAAAGGATCTTCTCGGAGAGCTGGTCCTCGATCTCGCGCTGGATGGTGCGCCGCAACGGACGTGCGCCCAGCACCGGGTCGAAGCCACGCTTGGCCAGCAGAGCCTTGGCCTTGTCGGTCAGCTCCATCGACATGTCTTTGGCCTTGAGCTGCTTGCCGACCCGTTCGATCATCAGGTCGACCATCTGGATGATCTCGTCGCGCGTCAGCTGGTGGAAGACGATGATGTCGTCGATGCGGTTGAGGAACTCCGGGCGGAAGTGCTTCTTCAGCTCATCGTTGACCTTCTGCTTCATCCGCTCGTAGTTGTTGTCGCCGCCGCCCTGGGTGAAGCCCAGGCCCACCGGCTTGGAGATGTCGGAGGTGCCGAGGTTGGACGTGAAGATCAGCACGGTGTTCTTGAAGTCCACCGTGCGCCCCTGGCCGTCGGTGAGCCGGCCGTCCTCGAGGACCTGCAACAGGCTGTTGTAGATCTCCTGGTGCGCCTTTTCGATCTCGTCGAACAGCACCACGGAAAACGGCTTGCGGCGCACCTTCTCGGTGAGCTGGCCGCCCTCCTCGTAGCCGACGTATCCCGGCGGGGCACCGAACAGCCGCGACGCGGTGAAGCGGTCGTGGAACTCGCCCATGTCGATCTGGATGAGCGCGTCGTCGTCGCCGAACAGGAAGTTGGCCAGCGCCTTGGACAGCTCGGTCTTACCGACACCGGATGGGCCGGCGAAGATGAACGAGCCCGAGGGCCGCTTGGGGTCCTTCAGCCCGGCGCGGGTGCGGCGGATCGCCTTGGAGACGGCCTTGACGGCATCGACCTGGCCGATGATCCGCTTGTGCAGCTCGTCCTCCATGCGCAGGAGCCGCGTGGTCTCGGCCTCGGTGAGCTTGAACACCGGGATACCGGTCCAGTTTCCCAGCACCTCGGCGATCTCGTTGTCGTCCACCTCGGCGACAACGTCCATGTCACCTGAGCGCCACTGCTTTTCGCGCTCGGCGCGCTGGGCGACCAGTTGCTTCTCCCGGTCCCGCAGGCTCGCGGCCTTCTCGAAGTCCTGGGCGTCGATCGCCGATTCCTTCTCGCGGCGGGCGTCGGCGATTTTCTCGTCGAACTCGCGCAGGTCTGGCGGCGCGGTCATCCGGCGGATCCGCATCCGGGCGCCGGCCTCGTCGATCAGGTCGATGGCCTTGTCCGGCAGGAACCGATCGTTGATGTAGCGGTCGGCCAGGGTGGCCGCGGCCACGATCGCAGAGTCGCTGATCGACACCCGGTGGTGGGCCTCGTACCGGTCCCGCAATCCCTTGAGGATCTCGATGGTGTGGGCCACCGTCGGCTCACCCACCTGCACGGGCTGGAAGCGGCGCTCCAAGGCGGCGTCCTTCTCGATGTACTTGCGGTACTCGTCGAGCGTGGTGGCGCCGATGGTCTGCAGCTCGCCGCGGGCCAGCTTTGGCTTGAGGATGCTGGCGGCGTCGATCGCGCCCTCGGCGGCACCCGCCCCGACCAGCGTGTGCAGCTCGTCGATGAACAGGATGATGTCGCCGCGGGTGTTGATCTCCTTGAGCACCTTCTTGAGGCGTTCCTCGAAGTCACCGCGGTAGCGGCTGCCCGCCACCAGCGAGCCCAGGTCGAGCGTGTAGAGCTGCTTGTCCTTCAGCGTCTCCGGCACCTGCCCGTGGACGATGGCCTGCGCCAGGCCCTCGACGACGGCCGTCTTGCCGACGCCGGGCTCGCCGATCAGCACCGGGTTGTTCTTGGTGCGCCGGCTCAGCACCTGCATCACCCGCTCGATTTCCTTCTCGCGGCCGATGACGGGATCCAGCTTGCCCTCCATCGCGGCGGCCGTCAGGTTGCGGCCGAACTGGTCGAGCACCAGCGACGTGGACGGGCTGCCGGACTCGCCGCCGCGGCCGCCGGTGCCGGCCTCCGCGGCTTCCTTGCCCTGGTAACCGCTCAGCAGCTGGATCACCTGCTGGCGCACGCGGGTCAGCTCGGCGCCCAGCTTGACCAGAACCTGGGCGGCCACGCCCTCACCCTCGCGGATCAGGCCGAGCAGGATGTGCTCGGTGCCGATGTAGTTGTGGCCGAGCTGCAGCGCCTCGCGCAGGCTCAGCTCCAACACCTTCTTGGCGCGCGGGGTGAACGGGATGTGGCCCGACGGCGCCTGCTGGCCCTGGCCGATGATCTCCTCGACCTGGCTGCGAACGCCCTCCAGCGAGATGCCCAGCGACTCCAGCGACTTCGCCGCGACGCCTTCGCCCTCGTGAATCAAACCCAACAAGATGTGCTCGGTGCCGATGTAGTTGTGGTTGAGCATCCGGGCCTCTTCTTGCGCCAGGACGACGACCCTGCGGGCACGGTCGGTAAATCTTTCGAACATCGGTGCTTACCTGCTCTCCCTCGGCATCGGTACAGACCTCTTGATGGCCAATTGCCGGCCCCTAGGGGCCGGAACCGCGTACCTGCTCTCCACTGTAATGGTCGGCCCGCCGGGGTTCCTAACGTTGGCGTTGCTGGCCGTCCCGGCCGCATACCCCCGTTGGCGCGCTGCCGTAACAGGTAAACGAGGAAAAACGCCAAAGCGTTTCCCGCGCGAGGCGGCGAGCGTTCCGCCGCCAGCGAAATTGAAAAGGACCGGCGCCCGGGCCGTACGGACCCGGGCGCCGGTAAGCGCTTCGCTTAGGTCGCCGCGTGGAATGCGTCGATGACGTCCGCCGGGATGCGGCCGCGGGTCGACACATTGTGCCCGTTGCGACGGGCCCATTCCCGGATCGCGGCGCTTTGCTCGCGGTCGATGGCGCCGCGGCCACGTCCGGAGCCGGAACGCCCGCGCCGGCGACCGCCGACGCGGCGGCCCGCCGCTACCCACTGCTTCAAATCGTTGCGCAGTTTCGCAGCATTCTTGGACGAAAGGTCAATCTCGTAGGTCACCCCGTCAAGCCCGAATTCAACCGTTTCGTCGGCCGCGCCCGCACCGTCGAAATCATCGACCAAGGTGACGGTCACTTTTTTCGCCATTAGCTTACCCTCGCGTTTCGTCCTGAGCAGTTGCTGAGCAGTTTGGATTCACTCCCCAAGTCACCAATCTGCCATAACAACGCAGGATACTCAATCCAGGGGCAACGGGTAACTCAACTGGAGTGCGGCCGAACAATCGGGAACAAAACTGTCTCTCTAATTGACAGGCCGGTCAAAGACATCAACAAGCGATCGATACCCATTCCGGTTCCGGTGCACGGCGGCATCCCATACTCGAGCGCGGCGAGAAAATCTTCGTCGAGCGCCATGGCCTCGTCGTCGCCGGCGGCCGCGGCGCGGACCTGCGCGGCGAACCGCTCGCGCTGCACCACGGGATCGTTCAATTCGGAATACCCGGTGGCCAGTTCGACCCCGCGAACGTAGAGGTCCCACTTCTCGGTCACGCCGGGAATGCTGCGGTGCTGCCGCGTCAAAGGTGTTGTCTCCACTGGGAAATCCTTGACGAAGGTGGGCGCGGTCAGGGAATTGCCCACCGTGTGCTCCCACAGCTCCTCGACGAGCTTGCCGTGCCCATAGAAAGAGGGGTCGCGGTTGTCGGGGATCTCCACACCGAGCCGATCGGCGATGGCCCGCAGGCGATCGACGGTGGTGTCGGGCGTGATCTCCTCACCGAGCGCCGCCGACAGCGACGGATACATTTGTATTGATGCCCATTCTCCGTCTATGTCGTACACGGTGCCGTCGGGGAAGGGGAGTTCTCGGGTTCCGATCGCCTCGTCGGCCACCTCTTGAATAAGCTCGCGCGTGACGATCGCTGAATCGTCATAGGTTCCGTAGGTCTGGTAGGTCTCCAACATGGAAAATTCTGGAGAATGTGTGGAATCTGCCCCTTCGTTTCGGAACACGCGATTTAACTCGAAGACCTTGTCGAATCCGCCGACGATGCAGCGCTTGAGGAACAGTTCCGGTGCGATCCGCAGGTAGAGATCGATGTCGAGCGCATTGGAATGCGTGATGAACGGCCGGGCCGCGGCGCCCCCGGCCAGCGTCTGCAACATTGGGGTTTCGACTTCGAGAAACCCGCGCCGCTCCAGCGCGTTGCGGATCGCCCGGATCACGGCGATTCGCTGCCGGGCCACCGTGCGGGCCTGGGGACGAACGATCAGGTCGACGTAGCGCTGCCGGACCCGTGACTCCTCGCTCATCTCCTTGTGCGCGACGGGCAGCGGCCGCAGCGCCTTGGCCGCCATCTGCCAGGAGTCGGCCAGCACGGACAATTCGCCGCGCCGTGAGCTGATCACGTTGCCGTGCACGTAGACGATGTCACCGAGGTCGACGTCGGCCTTCCACGCGTCGAGCGACTCCCGTCCGACCTTGTCGAGGCTGACCATCACCTGCAGGGTGGTGCCGTCGCCGTCCTGGAGTGTCGCAAAGCACAGCTTTCCGGAGTTGCGCGCGAAGATGACCCGGCCCGCGACGCCGACGATGTCGTCGGTGGCGGTGTCGGTCGGCAGGCCGTCGTGGGCGGCGCGCACCTCGGCCAGGGTGTGGGTGCGCTCGATGGCGACGGGGTACGGGTCAGTTCCCTCGGCCAGCAGGCGAGCGCGCTTGTCCCGGCGGATCCGGAACTGCTCGGGAAGGTCGGGGGCGTCGGAGCTCACGACGTGCCAGCTTAAATGACGGCGTCGAGCCTGCGCTCAGAGCGTAAAGGGCCCAAGGCCCAAGAGGCGCGCTGTGCGCAGACTCGACGCGGAAGCCCGGCGCTTAGCGGGCCGTCTTAAGCCGGCCGCGCTCGGCGTCGCGGTTGCGTTCGAAAACCAACTGCAGGCCGTGCAAAGTCAGGTGCTGGTCGTAATGGTTGACCGTGTGCAACTCGGGCAGCAGCAGCGGCGCGGTGTGGCCGGTCGCCACGACGGCCACTTGATCTCCCAGGTCGTCGGCGAAGCCGTCCACGTCCTCGCGGATGCGTTGCACCAAACCGTCGACCAGACCGGCGAATCCGAACACCGCGCCGGCCTGCATGCATTCGACGGTGTTCTTGCCGACCACGGACCGGGGCCGGGTCAGCTCGACGCGGCGCAGCGCCGCGGAGCGGGCGGCGGCGGCATCGGAGGAAACCTGCACACCCGGGGCGATGGCACCGCCGAGGAACTCGCCCTTGGCCGACACCACGTCCACGCAGATCGAGGAGCCGAAGTCGACGACGACGGCCGCCTTGCGGTACTTGTGAAAGGCGGCCAGGCAGTTGACGATCCGGTCGGCGCCGACCTCTTTGGGATTGTCGACCAGCAGCGGGATCCCAGTGCGCACCCCCGGCTCGATGAGCACGCTGGGCACCGACGGCCAGTACTGGTCGAGCATGACCCGCACCTCGTGCAGCACCGACGGGACGGTCGACAGCGCGGCGGCGCCGGTGAGGCGTTCGGAGTCGTCACCGATCAGGCCGTCGATGGTCAGGGCGAGTTCGTCCGCGGTGACCTCGGATTCGGTGCGAATCCGCCACTGCTGCACGACCTTTGCGTGCTCCTTGGATCCGGACAGCAGTCCGACGACGGTGTGCGTGTTGCGGACGTCGATGGCCAGCAGCACGGTTACCTCGCGCCGATCCGGGGATCGAGCAATTCGTCGACGCCGTCGGGCACGAACGCCGGGTCGTCGCCTAGGTCGATCGGCTTGTTTTCGGCGTCGACGAACACGATCCGCGGCCGGTAGGCGCGCGCCTCCGCGTCTTCCATCGTTCCGTACGCGATCAGGATCACCAGGTCGCCGGGATGAATCAAATGCGCTGCGGCGCCGTTGATTCCGATCACGCCGCTGCCGCGTTCGCCGGTGATGGCGTAGGTGACCAGGCGAGCGCCGTTGTCGATGTCCACGATGGTCACCTGCTCGCCCTCGAGCAGGTCCGCGGCGTCCATCAGGTCGGCGTCGATGGTCACCGAGCCGACGTAGTGCAGGTCGGCCTGCGTCACGGTGGCGCGGTGGATCTTCGACTTCAGCATCGTCCGTAACATCAATTCCTCCAATGTGATTCGAGGGTGTCCCGATAAGCGTCCGGCCCCGTGGGTGCCGGCGGTGGTGTTCCTACTTCGATGGCGATGTTGTCCAGCAGTCGGGTGGTGCCAAGCCGCGCCGCGATCAGCAGCCGGCCGGGCGCGTCGGCCCGCAGCGGGCCGAGGCCCGCGTCGCGCAGTTCCAGGTAGTCGACGCTGATCGCGGGCACGGCGCCCAGCACCGCGTGGGCGGCGTCCAGCGCGGCCCGCGCGCCGGCGGGCGCGGCGTGCGCCGCCGCGGTCAGCGCCGCCGAAAGGGTGCCGGCGAGTTCGCGTTGCGTCGGGTCCAGGTAGCGGTTGCGCGACGACATCGCCAGGCCGTCGTGTTCGCGCACGGTGGGGACGCCGACCACGGCCACGTCGATGTTGAGGTCGGTGACCATCTGACGGATCAGGACCAATTGCTGGTAGTCCTTCTCGCCGAAGAAGATCCGATCGGGGCGCACGATCTGCAGCAGCTTGCACACCACGGTCAGCACGCCGGTGAAATGGGTCGGCCGCGCGCCGCCCTCGAGCTCGCCGGCCAGCGGGCCCGGGTGCACGGTGGTGCGCAGGCCGTCGGGGTACATCGCCGAGGCGGTGGGCGCGAACACGATCTCGACGTCTTCGCCGCGCAGCAGCGCCAGGTCCTCGTCAAGCGTCCTCGGGTAGGCGTCGAGGTCTTCCCCGGCCCCGAATTGCAGCGGGTTGACGAAGATCGAGACGACGACCACCGAGCCGGGGACCCGCTTGGCGGCCCGCACCAGGGCGAGGTGCCCGTCGTGCAGGGCGCCCATGGTGGGCACCAGCATCACGCGGCGGCCGGTGTGGCGCAGCGCGCGGCTGACGTCTGTGACGTCGCGCGGCGCCGAGTAGACGTTGAGTTCGCCGGGGTTGAAGGCGGGAGTCATCGCGCCAGCACCTCGAGCACGTCGGCGGGGGCGTGTGCGCGCTGGGCGGTGCGCAAGGCGTTGACGCGGTACGCCTGGGCCAGGTCCGGTTCGACGTCGGCCAGCGCGGCCAGATGGTCGGCCACGGCGGCGGCGTCCCCGCGGGCGACCGGCCCGGTGAGTGCCGCCTGCCCGCGGCGCAGAGTGTTCTCCAGCGCCGCGCGGGCGAGCGGCCCGACGATGCGTTCGGCGAGGCCGCCCGGCTGGTCGTCGACGGTCTGTTGCCCGAGCAGTTCGCTGCCGCGCAGCGCGGCCCGCAACGCCTCGATCGCGTCGGCGAGCACCGTCACGAGGTGGTTGCCCGCGTGCGCCAGCGCCGCGTGGTACAGGACGCGGGCGTCCTCGGGGACGCAGAACGGCTCCCCGCCCATCTCGAGCACCAGCGACTGCGCGATGGCGTACCCGACCTCGTCGGCCGCGGTGATCCCGAAGCAGGTGTCGGGCAGCCGGCTGATGTCCTCGTCGGAGCCGGTGAACGTCATCGCCGGGTGAATCGCCAGCGGGATGCAGCCGTCGTGGCTCAGCGGCGCGAGGATGCCGACCCCGTTGGCGCCGGAGGTGTGCGCCACGATCGTGCCGGGGCGCACGGCGGAGGTGGCGGCCAGCCCGGAAACCAGGCCGGCGAGTTCGCTGTCGGGAACGGCAAGCAGCAGCAGCTCGGCGTCGGCGGCCACGTCGGGCGGCGATGCCACCGGGGTGTCGGGCAACCGGTGGTGCGCCCGCTGGCGCGACGCGTGCGAGACGGCGCTGCACGACACGACCACATGGTCGGCGCGCTCCAGCGCGACACCCAGTGCGGAGCCCACCCGGCCGGCGGAGATGATGCCCACCTTGAGCCGAGCGGGGCGCAGCCCGTCGAACTGCCCCATCGCAGACGACCTCACAGCTTTCTTGGTTCGTTCCAGTCCCATGCGCGGGTACCGGACGGTCCCTAAGACTTTAGTCGATTCTTAGTCGCGACCCAATGTGAGGAAGCTCCCAGCTCAGCCGTCGCGGCGGCGGCGGCGACCACCGCCGGAGGGCTCGACCTGCAGGCGCGCCAGCAGCTCGGCCACCGACTGACCCCCGCTGGGCGGGCTGTCGTCGGAACCGTCGGAGCCCCGCGCCAGGGGGTCGGTGCCGCGATGCCGGGGCGGGGCCTCGGCGTGCGGCGGCGGGGCCATCTGCGGTGGTGGCGGCGCCGCGGCGGGCGGCGGGCCGGGCTGCGGGGGTGGCGGCGGCGCGGCGGGCGTGGGCTCGTTCGTCGGCGTGCGGGTACCGCCCGCTTGCGGGGGATAGTTGCCTACGCCGTAGTCGCGATATTCCGCCGCGTGGCGCGAGCGCGCCCGACGGCCGGGTTCGCCGTACGGCGGTGGCTGCGGGTGCTCGAAGGGCGAGCCGTCCAGGGGTTCCTCGGCGCCGGAGTGACGGGCGCGCCGCCCGCCCGGCGACTCGCCACCCGGGGCGGCCGGGTCGCCGCCGGCCCAGTTGCTACCGGGCGCGCCCGGGGGCAGCCACTGCCCCTCGGCGGCGGCCGGCCGCCAATCCTGCATCTGCGGCTGCGGCTGCGGTGGTGGGGGCGGCGGTGGCGGGGCCGGACGTTCCTCGAATCGCGGCGCGGGCGGCGGCGTCATGTACGGCGGCTCCTGGGAGACCACGTACCGCGCCTCTTGGCGCACGTCGTACTGCGGGGGCGGCGGTTGCCGGGGCGGCAGCAGCGGCTCCTCGGGCACGTCGATGATCGCGGCGTCGTCGGCGCGGCTGTCCGCCTGGCCGGGCGGGATGTCCCGGGCGACCGACGCGACGCGATCGCTGGACACCCAGTCCGGGTTGCTCTCGCCGTTGCGTTCCCACTCGCTGTACGCCCGCCCGCGGGGCGCCTCGGTCTCGTGCGTCTCGAGCGCCGGGCGCTGCTGCAGGTCGGTGTCGAACAGGATCTCGAGGCTGGTCCGCAACGCGCTCAGTTCCGCGCGCAGCGCGGCCAGATCGTCCTCGGCCTGGGCGCGCAGCTCGGATGCCAGCTCGCGGCGCAGCTGCGACTCCACCGTCAGCTCGTATTCGCGGCGGGCCGAGATCTCCCGGTCCAGCTGCAGGTCGTAGACCAGCTTCAGGTCGCGGACCCGGGACTGGTCCGCGTCGCTTTGGCGGCGGTAGAGCACCGAAACGAAGGCGCCGGCGACTGCGGCCCACAGCGCCAGGATTACAGCGAGCTTGAGGAGTTCCACCCGGTTGGTGAAAACCAGTGCGGAACTGGCCCCCATCGCGAGGACCAGCAACGCCGTCAAGAGCACCCACCCCGGCCTGCGGCCGCCGCGCCGAACCCGGGCGCCGCGGGACAGAACGGTCATGGCCTGAGAGTACCTGCGCGAGGTCACTCCGCGTGTCGCGCGGCTCCGGCGATTCCCGACCGGGTTGACCGCCGGGTCGCCGGGCGCGCTAAGTCTCCGCGCCCTCGCCGTGCTCGGTCGGATCCTGCGGGGACTTGCAGCAATGCTGCAGCCACAGCGCGGCGACGACCAACGCCAGCGCGCTGACGGCGGCCACCACCGTGCCCGCGGTGTCCTGCTCGGCGGCCCGCAGCCACGACCGGCGCGGCAGGAAATACACCAGCACCCCGATCCACCAGCCCAGCACCAGCGCGCCCACCCAGGCCGACGCCTTGGCCACCATCACGCTGCGCGCCACCGCCAGCGGGTGCAGCCAACCGGGCCCGGCGCCGATTTCGCCGTCGGTGATCTTGACCCGCACATAACGCGCCCAAAGCGCCTCGGCGATGGCCACACCGAGCAGCGACAGGCCGGTCCACACCGTGATGGGCGGAAACCAGCGATACAGCGAGACCACCAGCAGGTAGCCCACCACCGCAGCGCCGACCACCGCGGCCGTCAGGTCACGCTTGCGGGTCGGGCCCATCAGGTTTCCGATTTCTTTTCGAGCCGCAGCGTCAGGTTGGACAGCCGAACACCGGCCCGGTCGGCCGGGTCCAGCTCGGCGAGCAGCTGCGCGACGGGACGCCGCCCTTCGGCGACCGTCAGCCGGGCGTCCGGCTCGACGGCCAGCCACGGCACCATCACGAAGGCCCGCAGGTGCGCCAGCGGGTGCGGCAGCGTCAGGTTGGGCTCGCGGGTGATCACTTCCGTTTCGCCGCCGCCGTAACAAGCGACCAGGTCGACGTCGAGCGAGCGCGGGCCCCAGCGCTCGCCGCGGACCCGGCCCGCCGCCCGCTCGAACTCCTGCGCCCGGCTCAGCCAGGCCGGCCCGTCGCACGCCGGGTCGTCGGCGATCAGCACCGCGTTGAGAAAGGGGGCCTGATCGCGCCGGCCCCAGGGATCCGTCTCGTAGACGGGCGACACCGCGACCACGGCCTCCCCCAGCCCGTCGACGACCGACTGCAGCCGGGCCAACCGGTCCCCCAGGTTGGAGCCGACGGACAGCACGACTCTGCTCATGAGCGCCACTTCTCGACCCCGGCTGCGCCGGCGTCATCGTCGTTGTCGCGACTCATACCGCCCCGCCGGCCGGGATCACCGAACCGCGGCCGCCGCGCCGCGACCGCCGGACCACGACGGCCACGTCGGCGAACTGTTGCGCGATGGGGGCCTGCGGCTTGTGCACCACCACCTCGACGGCGTGCACGCGCCCGTCGTGCATCACCCGGTCGGCGATCTCGGCGCCGACCGTTTCGATCAGCTTGCGCGCCGGCCCGGCGACCACGTCGGCGGCCAGCTGCGCCAGCGCGCCGTAGTCGTACGTGTCGGCCAGGTCGTCGCTGGCGGCGGCGTCGGCCAGGTCGATCCACACGGTGATGTCGACGACGAAATCCTGCCCGGAGGCGCGCTCGTGTTCGAAGACGCCGTGACGGCCGCGAACGGCCAAGCCGCGCAACTCGATTCGATCAGCCATTCTGGGCCCATGCCTCGACGACCTTGAGGGCATCGACGGAGGCGCGCACGTCGTGCACCCGCACGCCCCAGGCCCCGTGCAGGGCGGCCAGCGCGGAGATCACCGCCGTCGCCGTCTCGCGCCCGTCGGGCGGTCGCGCCGACCCGTCGGGCCCGGCCAGCAACGCGCCGAGGAACCGCTTGCGCGAGGCGCCCAGGAGCACCGGGATCCCGGTCGCGACGAGCTGCGGCAGCGCGTGCAGCAACGCCCAATTGTGTTGTCCTGTCTTGGCGAATCCCAGCCCCGGGTCGATCACCAGCTTGTCGGGGTCCACCCCCGCGGCCACCGCGTCGTCGACGCTGGCAAGCAGCTCGGCGCGCACCTCGGCCACCACGTCGCGATAGGGCGGGGCCTCATGCGGGCGCTCGGGCGACACCGGCCGCCAGTGCATCAACACCCACGGCACGCCGGCCTCGGCGAGCAGCGGGGCCATCGCGGGGTCGGCCCGGCCACCCGACACGTCGTTGACGATCCGCGCGCCGCTCTGCAGCGCCGCCCGCGCCACGTCGGCGTGCATGGTGTCGATGCTGACGGTGATGCCTTGTGCGGCAAGTTCTTTGACCACTGGAACCACACGAGACGCCTCGACCCGGGGGTCGATGCGAACGGCGCCCGGACGGGTCGACTCCCCTCCGACGTCGACGATGCCCGCGCCCTCGGCGGCCATCGCCACGCCGTGGGCGACGGCGTCGTCGGCATCGAGATAGCGCCCGCCGTCGGAGAACGAATCGTCGGTGACGTTCAGGACTCCCATCACCTGCATGGGCGCCGGGCTCACCTGCGCAGGATCAGATCGAGCGCTTCGGCCCGGGACGCGGGACTGGTCTTGAACATGCCACGCACCGCCGAGGTCGTGGTGACGGCGCCGGGCTTGCGGACGCCGCGCATCGCCATGCACAGGTGCTCGGCCTCGACGACGACGATCACCCCGCGCGGGTCGAGCTTGTTCACCAGAGCGTCGGCGATCTGGCTGGTGAGCCGCTCCTGAACCTGGGGCCGCTTGGCGTACAGGTCCACCAGCCGGGCGATCTTGGACAGGCCGGTCACCCGGCCATCCTTGCCGGGGATGTAGCCGACGTGGGCCACCCCGTGGAATGAGACGAGGTGATGCTCGCAGGTCGAGTACAGCGGGATTTCCTTGACGATCACCATCTCGTCGTGGTCCTCGTCGAACATGGTGTTCAGCACCGAGTCAGGATCGGTGTAGAGCCCCGCGAACATCTCCCGGTATGCGCGCGCTACGCGGGCCGGGGTGTCCTGCAAGCCGTTTCGATCGGGGTCTTCCCCGATCGCGCACAGCAGCTCGCGGACCGCCGCCTCGGCGCGTTGCTGGTCGAACGCCCGAACGCGCGGAGTCTCCTGGCGGGTATCGGGCCCCAGATCCGCGAGAGCCATCTAGTCCTCCGTTTCGTCAGCCGTGCGCCGGCGGGTTGGACCGGCTCACGTCGTCATCCTCTTGCTCGGGTGACTTACCGGCATCCGGGTGGGCTTGGCCGGGCGGCGGATAGGGCGGATACGGCGGGTAGGGCGGGTACGCGGGCGGCCCCTGCTGGCCCGGATAGCTCGGCACCGGCTGCGGCCAGTAGGGCTGCTGCGGGGGCTGCGCGGGCGGATACCAGTAGTTCGGCTGGTGTTGCTGCTGTTGGGGCGGCGGCCATCCCGGCGCATGCCAGCCGGCCGGGGCGCCGTAGTCCGGCTGGGTCGGGCCGTGCGGAGCGAGCTCCCGATCGCCGCCGGGCTGGCCGCCGTGAGAACCGTTGGGGCCGTTGGCGTTTCTGTCGGCCTCCGCACGGGCGGCCTCGGCGGCCTGGGTGGCCGCGGCGATGGCCGCCTTGAAGGCCGGCTCCTCGACCGGCGGCGGCCACGGCTCGCCACGCTCGATGGCCAGCTCGCCGGGCGTCTTGATCGGCGGCTTGTCCGACGGGATGCGGCCGCCGAAGTCGTCGAACATGGTGAGCCGCGGGCGCTTTTCGACGCCGGAGAAGATTCCCTCCAGCTCGGGCCGGTGCAGGGTTTCCTTCTCCAGCAGCTCGCCGGCGAGTGTGTCGAGCACGTCGCGATATTCGGTGAGGATTTCCCACGCCTCGGTGTGCGCGGCCTCGATCAGCTTGCGCACCTCGTCGTCGATGTCGCGGGCGACCTCGTGCGAGTAGTCCGCCTGATTGCCCATGGTGCGGCCGAGGAACGGGTCGCCGTGCTCGGTGCCGTACTTGACGGCGCCCAGCTTTGAACTCATCCCGAACTCGGTGACCATCGAGCGGGCGACCTTGGTGGCCTGCTCGATGTCGGACACCGCGCCCGTCGTCGGCTCGCGGAATACCAGTTCCTCGGCGGCGCGCCCGCCCATCGCGAAAACCAGCTGCGCGATCAGTTCCGAGCGGGTCCGCAGGCCCTTGTCCTCCTCCGGGACCGCCACCGCATGGCCGCCGGTGCGTCCCCGGGCCAGGATCGTCACCTTGTAGACCGGGTCGATGTCGGGCATCGCCCAGGCCGCCAGGGTGTGCCCGCCCTCGTGGTAGGCGGTGATCTTCTTCTCGTGCTCGCTGATGATCCGGCCCTTGCGGCGGGGGCCGCCGATCACCCGGTCCACCGCCTCCTCGAGGGCGGGGCCGGTGATGACGGTGCCGTTCTCGCGAGCGGTCAGCAGCGCCGCCTCGTTGATCACGTTGGCCAGGTCGGCGCCCGTCATGCCGACGGTCCGCTTGGCCAGCCCGTCCAGGTCGGCGTCGGGCGCGATCGGCTTGCCCTTGGAATGCACCCGCAGCACCGCGCGGCGGCCCGCCAGGTCAGGGTTGGACACCGGGATCTGCCGGTCGAATCGGCCGGGCCGCAACAGCGCCGGGTCCAGGATGTCGGGCCGGTTGGTAGCGGCGATGAGAATCACTCCGGCGCGTTCGCCGAAACCGTCCATCTCGACCAGCAACTGGTTGAGCGTCTGCTCGCGCTCGTCGTGGCCGCCGCCCAGCCCGGCACCGCGCTGGCGGCCCACCGCGTCGATCTCGTCGACGAAGATGATGCAGGGGCTGTTCTGCTTGGCCTGCTCGAACAGGTCGCGCACCCGCGAGGCGCCGACGCCGACGAACATCTCGACGAAGTCGGAGCCGGAGATCGTGAAGAACGGCACCCCGGCCTCGCCGGCGACCGCGCGGGCCAGCAGCGTCTTGCCGGTTCCGGGCGGCCCGTAGAGCAGGACGCCCTTGGGGATCTTGGCGCCCAGCGCCTGATACCTGCTGGGGTTCTGCAGGAAGTCTTTGATCTCGTAGAGCTCCTCGACCGCCTCGTCGACGCCCGCGACGTCGGCGAACGTGGTCTTGGGCATGTCCTTGTTGAGCATCTTCGCCCGGGACTTGCCGAACCCGAAGCCCATCCGGGCGCCGCCCTGCATGCGGGAGAACATCACGAACAGGCCCACCAGCAACAGCAGCGGCAGCACGTAGACGAGCAACTCGCCCAGGATGCTGCCCTCATTCACGACGGTGCTGACCTTCGCGTTCTTGGTGTTGAGCGCGTTGAACAGGTCGACCGCGTATCCGCTGGGGTACTTGGTGATGACCTTGTCGGAGTTGTCGGTGTCCTTGTTGCCCTTCTTCAGGGTCAACCGCAGCTGCTGCTCGCGGTCGTCGATCTGCGCGCTCTTGACGTTGTCGCCGCTGATCTGGGACATCGCCACCGAGGTGTCGACGGGCTTGTAACCGCGGGTGTCGTCACTGAAGTAAAGAAACGACCAACCCAGCAGCACCACAACGGCGATCGCCGTGAGGGTGCGAATCACGTTTTTCCGGTTCATCAATCATCGGCCTCGTCGGCCAGGTCCTTCCCCGATACACGAAGCTGCAAAAGTCCAGGCTACCGCTAGTGTCGATCGCCAGCCCCGGCAGAGCCGGGGCGCGGCATCCTCACGAGACAACGAGCGGCGGTTCCCGGTCCGGTTCCCGACGTGGCAAACCACACACTCGCCGAGTGGGGGCCGCTCACTCGTAATAGCGGGCCTCGACCACATTGCCGTCGGGGTCGGCGAAGTAGTACGTCTGCGGCGACCACCCTCGGGCCCCGAAGCTGTGGGTCAGCCGCGCGCTGGTGTCCACCCCTTCCGCCCGCAGGCGCGCATCCAGCGCGTCGTATTCGGCTTTCGACAACGCGAGGCAGACGTGGTTGACGGGTTGGCCGGCGCTTCCCTCGGCCACCGCCGACGACGCCGCGGCCGAAGCCATGTCAAGCGGCATCAGATCGATGATGGAGTCGTCGCACACCCGCACGCTCGGGAACGGCGCCTCGCCGGCCTCGAACTCCGCGAGACGTACCGGCGCCAGCCCGACCACTCGCGTGTAGAAATCCATCGCCGCCCGTGCGTCCCTCGTCCAGAGAACCACGTGGTCCAATCGCATGCCCAAATTATGGGGCGGGCGACGCGGGCGATAAAGAAGCCCTTCTCAGCCCGGGGTCCTTGTGATTTGGTGAGACGGTGCTTTCGTCAACCCAGCGGTTAGTAGACACAAATGGCGTGCAACTGCGGGTGACCGAGGCCGGAGAGCGCGGCGCGCCCGCGGTGATCCTGGCCCACGGTTTTCCCGAGCTGGCCTATTCATGGCGACACCAGATACCGGTCCTCGCCGAGGCCGGCTATCACGTGCTGGCGCCCGACCAGCGCGGCTACGGCGGCTCATCCCGCCCGGATTCGATCGAGGCGTACAACATTCATGAGTTGACCGCCGACCTGGTCGGGTTGCTCGACGACGTCGGCGCCGAGCGCGCCATGTGGATCGGGCACGACTGGGGTGCGCCCGTTGCGTGGCATGCGCCGCTGCTGCACCCCGACCGGGTCGCGGCGGTCGCCGCACTCAGCGTGCCGGCGCTGCCCCGCTCGCAGGTGGCGCCGACGGAGGCGTGGAGCAAGCTGTTCGGCGAGAACTTCTTCTACATCCTCTACTTCCAGGAGCCCGGCGTCGCCGACGCAGAACTCGCCGGCGACCCCGCCCGAACCATGCGACGGATGATGAGCAGCCTGAACGGTTCCGGCGGAGCGGACGCGCTGATGCGGATGGCCGCCCCCGGGCCCGAGGGCTTCATCGATCGGCTTCCCGAGCCCGACGGGCTGCCGGACTGGATCAGCCAGGACGAACTCGACCATTACATCGCCGAGTTCTCCCGTACCGGATTCACCGGTGGCCTGAACTGGTACCGCAATTTCGACCGCAACTGGGAGACCACCGCCGAACTCGACGGCGCGAAGATCGACGTGCCGTGCATCTTTATCGCCGGAACCGGCGATCCGGTGCTGTCCTTCACCAGTCGCGACCGCGTTTCGGAGGTGATCTCCGGCCCCTACCGCGAGGTGATGATCGAAGGGGCCGGACATTGGCTGCAGCAGGAACGGCCCGACGAGGTCAATGCGGCACTGCTCGAGTTCCTCAAAGGAGTGGAATGGTAATGAGTGTCCCGCTGCGATTCGGCGTCTTCATCACGCCTTTTCATCCCATCGGCCAATCCCCCACGGTCGCACTGGAATACGACATGGAGCGCGTCGTCGCGCTGGACCGCCTCGGGTTCGACGAAGCCTGGTTCGGCGAGCACCACTCGGGTGGCTACGAGCTGATCGCCTGCCCGGAGGTGTTCATCGCCGCCGCGGCCGAGCGGACCAAGCACATCCGGCTGGGCACCGGGGTGGTTTCGCTGCCCTACCACCATCCGCTCATGGTGGCCGACCGCTGGGTGCTGCTGGACCACCTGACCCGCGGCCGGGTCATGTTCGGCACCGGGCCCGGCGCACTGCCGTCGGACGCGTACATGATGGGCATCGACCCGGTCGACCAGCGACACATGATGCAGGAATCCCTCGAGGCGATCCTGGCGCTGTTCCGCGCGGGGCCGTCCGAACGGGTCGACCGCCACACCGACTGGTTCACGCTGCGCGACGCGCAATTGCACATTCGCCCCTACACGTGGCCCTACCCGGAGATCTCCACGGCGGCAATGATTTCGCCGTCCGGCCCGCGGCTGGCGGGGGCGCTGGGCACCTCGCTGCTGTCGCTGTCGATGTCGGTGCCGGGCGGTTACGCGGCGCTGGAGAACACCTGGGAGGTGGTGCGCGACCAGGCCGCCAAGGTCGGCCGCGACGAGCCGGACCGGACTTCCTGGCGCGTCTTGAGCATCATGCACATTGCCGACAGCCGCGAGCAGGCCATCGACGATTGCACCTACGGGCTACAGGATTTCGCCAACTATTTCGGCGCGGCCGGCTTCGTGCCGCTGTCCAACACGGTCGACGGCGAGGCGCAGACGCCGCGCGAGTTCGTCGCGGACTATGCCGCCCAGGGCAATTGCTGCATCGGCACGCCGGACGACGCGATCGCGCACATCGAAGACCTGCTCGAACGGTCGGGCGGTTTCGGGACGTTGCTGATGCTCGGCCACGATTGGGCCTCGCCGGAAGCGACTTACCACTGCTATGACCTGATGGCCCGCAGGGTGATTCCCCATTTCAAGGGGCAGCTCGAAGCGTCGCGGTCGTCTCACGACTGGGCCCGGGCCAAACGCGACGAACTGATCGGACGCGCCGGCGATGCCATCGTCAAAGCCATCACCGAACATGTCGACGAGCAGAAGGGCGTGGAGAGCTGATGCGCGCTGCGGTGTTGCGAGAAGGCCGGATGGTCTACCGGGACGACGTGCCCGAGCCGGTGCCCGGACCGGGACAGGTGCTGGTCGGCGTGCGCGCGTGTGGAATCTGCGGCTCCGACTTGCATTTCGCCTCCCACGGGGACCAGGTCATGGAGATGACGGCGCAGGTGGCCGCCGGCGCCAGGGGCATGGGCGTCGATCTGAACAGCGACGTCTACATGGGTCACGAGTTCAGCGCCGAGGTGCTCGAGGCCGGGCCCGACACGGACACCCATCCGCCGGGGACCATGGTCACTTCGCTCCCAGTTCTGTTGTCCACCAAGGGTGTTGAACCGATCGTGTACAGCAACAGCACGATCGGCGGCTACGCCGAACGAATGCTGCTCTCGGCCCCACTGCTGTTGCCGATCCCCAACGGCCTCGACTTCAAGCATGCCGCGTTGACCGAACCCATGGCGGTGGGGTTGCACGCCGTCAACAAATCCAACATCGCGCCGGGCGAGACGGCCCTGGTGCTCGGCTGCGGTCCGATCGGCATCGCCATCATCGCGGCCCTTCGGGCGCGCGGCGTCGAAACGATCGCGGCATCGGATTTCTCGCCGAAGCGACGCGAGCTGGCCACCGCGATGGGCGCCCACCAGACGCTCGACGCGGCCCAGGGATCGCCCTTCGACGCCGTCAAACCCGCGGTCGTGTTCGAGGCGATCGGGGTGCCGGGCATCATCGACGATGTGCTGCGCCGCGCCCGGCCGGGCACCCGCCTGGTCGTCGCGGGGGTGTGCATGCAGCCCGACACCGTGCATCCCTTCTTCGCGATCGCCAAGGAGATCAGCGTGCAGTTCGTCCTCGCCTACACCCCGGAGGAGTTCGGCGACTCGCTGCGCGCGCTGGCCGAGGGCGACATCGACGTCTCCCCGGTGATCACGGGGGAGGTCGGGCTGGACGGCGTCGGCCAGGCCTTCGACGACCTGGCCGACCCCGAGCGCCACTGCAAGATTCTGGTCACGCCTTAGGTTATTACGCCCAGCTGGACCCGACCGTGCTGTCGGTGCCGGCCATGTTGCTGCCGGCCGTCTGCACGTTCTGGCCGTGGGCGTTGGCCTGCTCGTAGATCACCTGGAAGTTGCGGCCCAGCTCGGTGACGAACTGCTGGCAGGCCACCGAGCCGGCGCCGCCCCAAAAGTCCCCGGCGGCAAGCACATCGCGAACGATGGCCTGGTGCTCGGCCTCCAGCGCCGCGGCCTGCGCGCGAATGGTGGCGCCGTGGGCGTCGACATCGCCGAATTGGTAGTTGATGGTCATGTGAATCGTCTCCTGTTCTGATCGGTTGGCTAGCTGCTCAGGAGCTGCCGCGAGGCCTGCTCCTGCTGCTCGTAGTTGTTCGCGTCGCGGACCAGGCCGTCGCGCACCCCGTGCAGCATGGTGACGATGTTGCGGAAGGCCTGATTCATCTGGCCCATCGTGTCCAGCGAGGTCGCCTGGGCCTGGCCGCTCCAGCCCGCGCCGGAGATGTTCTGCGAGGACGCCCACATCTTGCGGGCCTCGTCCTCGACCGTCTGGGCGTGGACCTCGAAGCGGCCCGCCATGTCCCGCATTGCGTGCGGGTCGGTCATGAATCGTGCGGTCATTCGTTTCTCCTTCGAAAGTAGTTGTGGTGGTTGATGATTGGTCATCGATGGTCGCGGAAGCTGCTCCTCCCTTCCGTCATCCGACCACACGCGGCAAGACGCTGACTCGGGGCAACTCGGCGGCACCGGACGCACGCATCTCCATGCCTGCGACCGTGGTCGCGGGGAGGCTGCGGGCCATCATCGGCGAGGCAGCGGGGGTTCCCGATATCGGCGAGACGGCCGGTGCCTCGGCGGCCGGAACCGACGCCGGTGTCCAGCCCGAGGGCACCGACAAACCCCCGACAGAAGTGGCCTGACCGAACGCCGCCGACGGCGCCAGGCGGGCGGGTACGCCCATCCCCGGCGTCACGCGCATTGGCGGCACGGTGGGCGTCGCGGGCATGAACGCCGGCCGCACGGCCGGGTCGGGGGCGACCATTGGCGCCATCACACCAGGGTTCGGCGTCGTGGTCGCGCCCGGCGCGCCCTGGCCGAGGGGCGCGCCGATCAGTTGCGCGAATTCGCCTATGCCGGACTGGAATCCACTGACCAACGAGGGCCCGGCCGCGTTGAGCTCCGCCGGGATCGCCGACAGCCCCGTCACCGCCCGGGTGACCAGGCCCTGCGCGGCGCCCTCGAGATTGGTGACGGCGGTTCCGATGGCGCCGCCGGCCAAGCCCACCAGGTTCGTGGTGACCGGCGCCGTCGCCAGCGGGGTGAGCGCGGATGCCGTCGTCGAGGACGCGGCGTAGGCGTACATCGCGGCGGCGTCTTGGGCCCACATCTCGGCGTACTGCGCCTCGGTGGCCGCGATCGCCGGGGTGTTGATGCCCAGGAAGTTGGTCGCGACCAGAGTCATCAGCAGGGCGCGGTTGGCGGCGATCAGCGGCGGGGGCACGGTGGCGGCGAACGCGGCTTCGTGCGCGGCGGCCGCGGCGGCCGCTTGCATGCCGGCCTGCTCGACCTGTGCGGCGGTGCCGTGCAGCCACGCCACGTACGGCGCGGCGGCGGCGGCCATCGCCGCCGACGACGGGCCCTGCCAACCGGCGTCGGCGAGCTCCACGATCACCGACCCGTAACTGGTCGCGGCCGAACGTAGCTCGGCGGCCAAACCGTCCCAGGCCGCCGACGCGGCCAGCATCGGCGCCGAGCCCGGGCCCGCATACATCAGTCCGGAGTTGATTTCCGGTGGCAACGCGGCGAAGTCCATTGGTAGATCCCTTCTTTGAGTGGTTGTCGCTAGGCGCGCGCCGGCAAGGCCTGCGCCGGGCCGCCGGGTGACGGGTAGACGGGCACGTAATGCTCTGGGTGAACGGTCCCCGGGTAATTGGGTGCGGGCGAAGTCGGCGCGGCGGGAGCCGGCCGGGGCGGCGCCGGGTGGGCGGGCGCCACGGGCGCCGGGCGGGCGGGTGCCGGGTGGGCGGGCGCGGCGGGCGCCGCGTGGGCGCCGTAGCCGCCCGCATACGGCGCCGCGTGACCGCCGTAGCCGAAGCGCGCGTAGGGATCCACGCGACCGCCCCCGTAGTTGCCGCCGGCGTAACCGCCGCCGTGCGTCGCGGGGCGAACGCCGCCATAGCCGCCGCCATACGACGCCCGACCGGCGGGCGCGGCGCCAAAGACGGGGGTGGCACGCGGCGTAGGAGCGGGCCGCGGGGGCGCGACGTGCGTCATGCGGGCGGGCGCGGTCGGGGCCATGCGGGGTGGCGCGACGTGCGCCACACGGACACCCCCGGCCTGCGCCGCGTTCGCCGCCTCGGTGGCGGCATATGAGTTGGCGCCGAGCCCGAGGGCCCTGACGAACTCGTCGTGGATCAGGGCCGCCTCGGCGCTGATCGCCTGGTAGGCCTGGCCGTAGCCGGAGAAGGCCGCCGCCGTCGCCGCGGAGACTTCGTCGGCCGCGGCCGGGATGACTCCGGTAATCGGAAATGCGGCGGTCACGTTGGCCGCGCTGACGGCGGAGCCGATAACGTGCAGCCGGCCGGCCGCCGCTTCGAGCAGCTCCGGCACGGTGACGACAAACGACATGTGGTGTTCCTCCTGATGCGGACCGCGTGCCGAACTCCGGCACTGGCTGACGTTGTGAGGAGACTATGTCATAAATTATGAATTATTGTCTAGTTATTCGTAATGAATTCTCGAATTGCGTCTCTAGATCGCTTTTCGGGATGCTTTGACCGTGTTTTGGCATCCGGTTACTCTGGGAGGCATGCCACGAACCAACGCAGCCGGCTGGGGGCTGAAGCGCCTGCTCGAGGCGACGCTGAATCGCGATATCACCATCGAGCAGCTGCGTGATGCCTGCGGCGTCACCAAGGGCCGCTGGTACGGCGGCGTCGGGCGGGCAAACGCCGACGACTTTCCGGACGCCGAGGAAGCCCGGCGCGCGGCTCACGCGTTCGGGCTCAGCGCCACGTGGCTGCAGGTCGAACTCGGCCTCATCACGCTCGACGACGTCCGCGAGGCGTTAGACGGGCCGCCGGCCCTGGACCCCTTCAAGGTCACCACCCGACAGCGAGTGCTGCAGATCCCGAATCCGCCGCCGGAACAGCCGCGCGACTAGGTCGCGGTCTGGACCTCAAAACGCGCCGCCTAAGCGGTAGCGTCAGAGCTACTGGCCGGGGCTGTCGATGCGCCGCGATGCGACGGGAGAAACCATGAAGCACTGCATCGTCGGCGCACTGGCCGTAGTGCTGATGGCCGGGGGGCTGATCGCCTCGGCGCCGCCGGCCAGCGCCGGCTGCGTGTACGGAGGACCTTTCCTCAGCAAGTGCGACGACCCCATCCAGCCGGACGGCACCTGGCAACGTTGCGTCACATTCACCCACCTGATCCCCAGCGGCGCCAGTTCCTTCCTGGTGCCCGAAAGGCGCTGCGATTTGATGGGTCCCGGCCAGAATCCCGGGGGTTTCGGCTTCGCCGACCCCCCGACGCACCTCGACGGCTGATATTCCGGTGGGCTTCGGCGCTTAGCCGTCACCCCCCGACGGACGGCGCAGGCATCACCGTGGGCTTGAATCCGTATCTGGGTGCGGCGAAGTGCGCAACGCCGCGACCGCCCCCACTACCCATCAGAGGCACGCCGCCAAGGGCATTGGTGGCGGGTTCGGCGGCGGCCGCGCCGGCCCCGAGACCGTTGAGCGACACGACGGCTGGGCTGGCCGGCGGGGCGACACCCGCCCAGGACGCCGGAACAGACAGTCCCCCAACCGATGTCGCCCGGCCGATGGTTCCGGCGGCGCCCCCCGCGGCGCCCGAGAGGGCGTGGGGCACCGACTCGACCGCCTTGGCGGCGCCCTCGGCGGCCTTGGCGGCCTGCGGCATCACCGCCTGCGCCAGGCCCTGGATGTCCTTGAACGCTGTCGTGAAAAGCCGTGTGGGAGAGATCAATCGGATGAAGCCATCGAAGCCCGAGCTGGCGTCGACGGTCGCCGAACCGGTCAAACCCTCCACCAGGTCCCCGAGCGCTCCGGCCACGATGATGCCGTCGCCGTTGCTGTTCCAGGCGTGCCCGGTCAGGCCGAGTGCGGCGGCGGGGTTGACGAGCCACGGCGGCGAATTCGTCAGGCCGGCCAGGCCGAACAGCACGTTGGGAATCCCGTACAGGCCCTGCGCGCCGGTAGCCGCCCCGGCCGCCTGGGCGACCGCCGCGGCCTGTGCACCCAGGCCGGCCGGATCGGTTGCGGGCGCCGCCGGGCCGAACGGCGTCAGCGCCGCGGCCGCCGCCGACGAACCCGCATAGCCGTACATCGCGGCCGCGTCCTGCGCCCACATTTCGCCGTATTGCGCCTCGGCCGCCGCGATCGCCGCGGTGTTCTGGCCCAGGAAATTCGTCGCCAACAGGGCCATCAACAGCGCCCGGTTGGCCGCGATCACCGGTGGCGGCACCGTAGCGGCAAACGCCGCCTCGTAGGCACCCGCCGCCGCCGCGGCCTGGGTCGCGGCCTCCACGGCCTGCCCGGCGGTGGCGCTCAGCCACCCGACCTGGGATCCGGCCGCGGCCGCCATCGCCGCCGCGGCCGGACCCTGCCACGGCCCGTCGGTCAGGCCGGCGATCAGCGACCGGTAGGACGACGCGGTGTCCTGCAGCTCGTTGGCCAGCGCCTCCCAGGCGGCCGCGGCATTCAGCATGGGCGCCGACCCGGGCCCGGAATACATCAGCGCGGAGTTGATCTCCGGCGGCAACTGCGCGAAATCCAGCATGGCTCCCTCTCGCCTAACCGACCGCGTTGGTGTTGGCGGCTTCGGTGGCCTCATACGAGCCGGCGCTGACGCCGAGCGTCGTCGCCAGCAGATCGCGGAGAGCCGCGGCCTGGGCGCTGACCTCTTGGTAAAGCCTTGCGTGCGAAGCGAAGTGCGCCGCGGTCAACATCGAAACCAGGTCCGCGGCCGCGGGGACCACCCCGGTGGTCGGGGCGGCCGCGGCGGCATTTCCGGCTGCCACCAACGCATTCAGGGCCTGCATTTCGGCGGCGGCCCCGGCAAGGATCTCGGGTTGTGCGATCACGATCGACATGTGTTCTCCCAAAAATGGATTCGATCAATGGATTTCGGCACGACGATGTCACCGAAGCAGCTCAGAGGTTAGGCCTGCCACCTGCGGGCATCGCAACCCCTCATCCGCCGTGTTCATTGCCGGGCCGAAAACTGTTCATGTAGCTGCACCAATGTGCTGCACCTTTTGCAATTGGCATGAAAGATGTTGCAAACCAATATGATTAGAGTTCGACATGAATATCGGAGCGATTGCCGCGACACACACTAAGCTTTGCCGACGGCGAAAACGCGCCCGGACGCGTTATGGTCCACGCATGGTCCGCAAACCGATTGCATTGTCCGCCGCCGCATTGACCGTCGCCGCGTTGTCGGCGTGCGACAAGCACACTGCCGCGCCGGCGCCCGGGGCGAATCCGCGTCAAGTGACCGTCGTCGGCTCGGGACAGGTCCAGGGCGTCCCGGACACCTTGACCGCCGACGCCGGCATCGAATTCACCGCACCCGATGTCACCACCGCGATGAACCAGACCAACGATCGTCAGCAGGCGGTGATCAACGCGCTCGTCGGCGCGGGCCTGGACCGCAAGGACATCAGCACCACCACCGTCACCCTGGAGCCGCAGTACGGCAGCGGCACCGCGACCATCAGCGGCTACCGCGCGACCAACGCGATCCGGGTCAAGATCCACCCGACCGACGCCGCGTCACGGATGCTGGCCCTCATGGTCACCACCGGCGGCGACGCCACCCGGATCAGCTCGGTCAGCTACTCGATTGCCGACGACTCGCAGCTGGTCAAGGACGCCCGCGCGCGGGCATTCGACGACGCCAAGGCCCGCGCGGACCAGTACGCCCAGCTGTCCGGCCTGCGGCTGGGCCGGGTGCTGTCCATCTCGGAGGTGTCCGGCGCACAACCCATGCCCGGCGGCCCGCCGGCGCCGCCGCGCAGCGCGGCCGCGGTCCCGCTGGAGCCCGGCCAGCAGACCGTGGGTTTCTCGGTGACCGCGGTGTGGGAACTGGACTAGCGAGCTACTGCTCGTAGACCCTGGGATCCAGGGTGCCGATGTAGCACAGGTCGCGGTAGCGCTCGTCGTAATCCAGGCCGTAGCCCACCACGAAATCGTTCGGGATGTCGAAGCCCACGTAGGCGATCTCGACTTTGGCGCGCATCGCGTCGGGCTTGCGCAGCAGCGTGCACACGCGCAACGAACGCGGGTGCCGGCTCTTGAGGTTGCGCAGCAACCACGACAGGGTTAGCCCGGAGTCGACGACGTCCTCGACGATCAGCACGTCGCGGTCGTGGATGTCGCGGTCGAGGTCCTTCATGATCCGCACCACGCCCGACGACGACGTCGACGAGCCGTAGGAGCTCACGGCCATGAACTCGAACTGGGTGGGCACCGGGATCGCGCGGGCCAGGTCGGTGACGAAGATCACCGCGCCCTTGAGCACGGTGATCAGCAACAGATCCTCGCCGGACTGAGCGGCAAGGTCGCGGTACTGGTTGCCGATTTCCTCGCCGAGTTCGGCGATGCGGGCCTGAATCTGCTCGGCGGTGAGCAGCACCGACTTGATATCCCCCGGATACAGCTCCACGGGCTGCGCGGGGGTGACAGCCGGGGAGATCTGGGCCACGCCCACAGAGTGCCACGCCAGCGGCCGAATAACCAATGACCGCCCCCGTTTACACAGGCTCGCGCCACATCGTCAGCGCGCCGTCGCGCCGCCCGGCGATCAACCGCTCACCGCGCAGCGCGGAGCCCACGGCGACCCCGCCCTGCCCGCGCCACGCCGTGACGAGCGTGTCGACGCCGCGAATCTGCTTGTCGGTCAACCCCGTCGCGCCCCCGGCCAGCAGCCAGCCGCGGATCACCCGTCGTCGAACCGGGTCCGGCAATGCGGCCAGCGCCCGGGGGTCGAGCCCCGCCGCCGTCCGCGCGCCGGGCAGCGCCTGGGCGGCGAGCGCGTCGATCATGTCGGTGTCCTCGCGCAACGCCGTCGCGGTGCGCGCCAACGCCTCGGCCACGCCGCCGCCCAGCACGTCCTCCAGCAGGGGCAGCACTTCGAGGCGCAGCCGGGCGCGGGTGAAGCGGCGGTCGGTGTTGTGTGGGTCCTGCCAGGCGCTCAGTCCCAGTTCCGCGCACGCGGCGTGCGTCGCGGATCGCCGCACCCCCAACAGGGGGCGGCACCACGGGGGATCGTGCGGGCGCATCCCGGCGATCGAGCGGCCCCCGGAGCCGCGGCCCAGCCCCAGCAGCACGGTCTCCGCCTGATCGTCGAGCGTGTGCGCCAACAGCACCGGGTCGTCGCCGCAGGCGCTCAGCGCCGCATAGCGGGCCGCGCGGGCCGCCGCCTCCGGGCCGCCATCCTTGCCCACCTCAACGCAAAGCACTTGCGCGTCAACACATCCCAGGGCGAGCGCCTGCTCGCGGGCGGTCTCGGCGACGGCGGCCGACCCGGGCTGCAGGCCGTGGTCGACGATCACGGCGGTGGTGGGGCGGAGCGGGGCCGCGACCGCGGTGAGCGCCAGGGAGTCGGGGCCGCCGGACAGCGCCACGCGCCACCGCTTTCCGGTGGCGAGATAGGTGTTGGCGAAAGCCTCGACAGCCGTGCGCAGCTGCCCTACAGCACCCTGTCGATCCATCGCTGGGGGTCTTCGATTTCGGCGGGCAGCGGCAGCGTTTCGGGGCCCGACCAGACGGTGTTGAATCGCTGCATCCCGACCTTGCCCACGACGTGGTCGACGAACGCCTTGCCGCGCGTGTACTGGCTGAGCTTGGCGTCGAGGCCCAGCAGCGCGCGCAGCAGCCGCTGCAGCGGCGGCTGTTTGCGGTGGCGGCGCTCGTCGAATCGGCGGCGGATGGTGGCGACCGACGGCACCACGACGGGCCCGACGGCATCCATCACGTGATCGGCGTGGCCCTCCAACAGGGTGCCGAGCACCAGCAGCTGATCCAGGGCCTCGCGCTGCGGCTCGGACTGCACGGCGCGCACCAGGCCGAGAATCCCCGAGGAGGTGCCGTCCGACGCCGCCGCACCGGCGCCGCGGCTGCGGACGAATTCGGCGAGCCGGGTCGCCACCTCCCGGATGTCCTCCCCCGCGTCCTGCGTCAGCAGCCCCAGCGCCTGGGACATGTAGCCGGACAGCCACGGGTTGGCGGTGAACTGGACCCGATGCGTCACCTCGTGCAGGCACACCCACAGCCGGAAGTCCGAGGGGTTGACCCGAAGCTGGCGCTCGACGGCGATGACGTTCGGATAGACCAGCAGCAGGCTTCCCTCGTTGGTGGCCTCCACGCCCCTCGCGAACGGGTCGTACTGCCCGAGGATCCCCGACGACACGAACGCCAGCACGGCGCCCGTCTGCGCGCCGGTGATGCGGCCGGTGAAAAAGCCGCGAGGCTTATCGGTTCCGTTGGTCATCACCCGCATCGATTCCGCCGCCGCGCCGATCCACTGCAGGCGGTCGACGATGCGGGCCGCCGGGACCACACCGTCGGTGCTCAGGCCCGTGACGTCGCGCACCGGCGGCTCGGCCTTCGCGGCCGCGCTCGTCAACTCCTCGACCGCCTGGCGGCGGGTGTAGTCGCTGGCCGCCGGCCCGGGCCGGGCCAGGCGCTGCCCGACGGTCGCGGCAAACCGCCAGTCGACGGCGGTCCCGAGGGTCAGGCTGGACGAGGCACTCATGCGCACCCGCAGAACCAGAGCTTGGTGGCCAGGGCATCCATCGCGTTGCGGCCGTTCGGGCCGGCGTCGTTGGACAGGAACGCGAACGTGAGCACCCGCCCGCTGCGGTCGGTGAGCACCCCGACCAACGAGTTGACGGCGGTCAACGAGCCCGTCTTGGCGCGCAGCCAGCCGGCGGGGCCGCGATCGGTGGCCGCGTCGAGGAACCGGTCGCCCAGCGTGCCGCTGCCGCCGGCGATCGGCAGCAGATCCAGCAGCGCCCGCAGCGCCGGCTGGTCGGGCCCGGCGGCGGCCTGCACCACGCCGTCCAGCGTCTTGGCCGTCAGCCGGTCGTCGACGGAAAGCCCGCTGGAATCCACCAGCCTGGCGCCGGCGGTGTCCACGTGCGCCGTGCTCAACCGGTTGGTCACCGCGTCGACGGCCCCGGCGAAGCTTTGCGGCCGGTTGATCGCGGCCGCGACCTCCCGGGCGATGCACTCGGCCAGCACGTTGTCGGAGTGGTCCATCATCTCGGACAGCCGCTGGACCAGCGGCGCGGACTGGACGACGGCCAGCTGCCGCGCTCCGGACGGCGCCGTGGCGATCGTCACCGCACCCGGATCCAGGCCGAGCGCCTTGGCCAGCTCCCGCCCCGCGTCCAGCGCCGGCGTCTTGGACCGCCGCGAGTTGACAGTGGTCGGCTGGATGCGGCCGGCGTCGATCATCACCGACTCGATCGGCGCGATGTCGCCGTTGTCGACGTCGGCCGGGTCCCAGCCCGGCGCCATCGTCGGTCCGCTGAACGCCGAGATGTCCACCTGGACCGCGGTCGGGGTCACCCCGCTGCGCCGCACCTGCTCCGCGAGGTCGCTGATGCGCGCCGCACCGCGATACCAGGGCTCAACTCCCGGGGGCGCCGCCGACAGCACCGGGTCCCCTGCGCCGACCAGCACGACGGGCCCCTGGGCGTTCTGGCTACCCGCCACCACCCGGGTGCTGATGCGGGCCTGGCGGTCCAGCGTGAGCAGGGCCGCCGCCGCGGTCAGGACCTTGTTGGTCGACGCCGGCACCAGCGGCAGGTCGTCGGCCACGCGCCAGAGTTCCTTGCCGGTGATGGCGTCGGTGATCCGGCCGCCCAGCCGGCCCAGATTGGGATCGGCGGCCGCCGGTGCCAGCGCGGCGGCCACCCCGGCCGGGCTCGGCGTCTCGGCGGTGTCGGCGACCGGGACCACGCCCGGCTTGACCGTCGGCGGGCGCGGCGGCGGCACCGGCACGTGCGAGGCGCCGACGCCGTGACCTCCCGTGGTGAAAAACGTCGCTGCAGCCACCACCGCGGCGACGAACGCCAGCACGGCCAACCCGATGAACACCTGGGTGGATTTCCGCCAGCGAGTAGGACCCATCACTCTCCTGACTGTTTGAACCCATTCTGCCGAATCGGCCGCACTGCGCTCGACTAGGGTGATGCCCGACCCAACCGACCGACCCCGGTCCACCCCTCGTGAAGGAGCCCGCGCGGTGCAATTCGACGTCACCATCGAAATTCCGAAAGGTCAACGCAACAAGTACGAGGTCGATCACGAGACGGGCCGGGTGCGGCTGGACCGCTACCTCTACACCTCGATGGCCTACCCCACCGACTACGGCTTCATCGACGACACCCTGGGTGAGGACGGCGACCCGCTCGACGCGCTGGTGCTGCTGCCGCAGTCGGTGTTCCCCGGCGTGATCGTGGAGGCGCGCCCGGTGGGAATGTTCCGGATGGTCGACGAGGCCGGCGGGGACGACAAGGTGCTGTGCGTGCCGGCCGGCGACCATCGCTGGGACCACATCCAGGACATCGGCGACGTCCCGGAGTTCGAACTGGACGTGATCAAGCACTTCTTCTCGCAGTACAAGGCGTTGGAGCCGGGCAAGTTCGTCAAGGCGGCAGACTGGGTCGACCGCGCCGAAGCCGAGGCCGAGGTGCAGCGTTCGGTGGAGCGGTTCAAGGCTTCCGGGCACTAACGCTCTGAGCGAAACCGCTCGCCGCTGCTCGGTGGCATCCTGGCGATGTGACCCCGTTGTGGCATTTCGCCTCCAATTTCTGGTGGCTGATCTTCCCGCTGGGCGGTTCGGTCGGCGCGGGCGTGCGGGCGGTCGTCGCCGCCAACGAGCGCCGGGCCGACCGACGGCTGGAGCGCTACCGGCTCAAGCAGCAGGCCAAGATCGCCGCGGCGGAGGCGGCGGGGCGCAACCGCGACACCAGGGAGGGCTCACGCCGAGAGCTCACCAAAATCATTGCGTCGCATGACCGTACCGACGCGCGGTGGTTCGACTACGAACTCGACCTCGCCAAATTGCTGGACTTCCCGATGATGACGAACATGCGCGACCCGCTGACCATCGCGTTTCACAAGGCGAAGCGGCGCGCGGACCTACTGCGCCCGGAACGGCCCTCGGACGTCGAGACCCTCGCCGCCGATCGGGACGCGCAGGTGGAATACCGCGACGCCGTCCACGAGTACATCAGCGCCTTCGAGATCGCCGAGGCCGAGGCGATTCGCCGGCGCCGCAGCGACTTCTCGGAGGACGACCAGCAACGGCTGGCCCGCGCGCAGCACCTGCTGCACCTGGCCCAGGACGAGGCGGCCACGCGTGAGGAACGGCAGACCGCCTACCTGCGGGCCACCAAGGAGCTCGACGGGCTGATCGTGCTGCCCGCGCCGGCGCGGGCCGCCATCGAGCGGCGGATCGCCGGCCAGATCGAGGCCTAACGGCTGGCTGCGGCCTGGCGCCTGTTGCGCAGCACGCTCCAGCCCAGGGCCGCCCCGATGAAGACGACGCCAACCGAGGCGGTGACGGCCTCGGGCACCTGGAATCGCGGCTCGATGGACATCAGCATGATCACCGACAGCGCGCCGATCGCCCAGTGCGCGCCGTGCTCCAGGTACACGTAGCGGTCCAGCGTGTCCTGCTGGACCAGGTAGATGGTGATCGACCGGACGAACATCGAACCCACCAGCCCCAGGCCCAGCGCGATCACGATCGGGTCGGAGGTGATCGCGAAGGCGCCGGTGACGCCGTCGAAGGAGAACGCGGCGTCGAGCACCTCGAGGTAGACAAACAGCGTCAGCCCGGCCTTGCCGACCGCGCTGCCGGCCGGCTTGCCGTCCGTCACCGCCTCGAGGTCTTGAGGCCGAAACGCCCGGCTCAAACCGTTGACGACCAAATAAGAGATCAGGCCCAGCACCCCGGCGATCAGCACCGTCGCACGCTCGTCTTCGGAGTGCGTCAGCTCCGTCGCCACCAGGATCAGCGCGACGCCGGCCACCACCACCGACACCTGACCGAGCCGCCCGATGCGAGCGAACGGGACCTCAATCCATTTGAGCCACTTGATGTCCCGGTCGTGAAACACGAAATCCAGGAACAGCATCAGCAGGAAGATCCCGCCGAACGCCGCGATCTGGGGGTGGGCGGCGGCGATCAGCTTCTCGTAGCTGGGCGAGCCGTCCGGGAACTCCATGGCGCCGTTCGGCGGCGGGTTGAGCGCCAACTCGAACGCGCGGACCGGTCCGAGGCCCGCGGTCGCCCAGACGATGAGCAGCGGGAAGAACAGCCGCATGCCGAAGACGGCGATCAGGATCCCCAGCGTCAGGAACATCTGCCGCCAAAACGGGCTCATCCGCTTCAGGATCGCCGCGTTGATGATGGCGTTGTCGAACGACAGCGACACCTCGAGGACGGCCAGCACCAGCAGCAAAAAGAGGGCGTTCAGGCCGCCGTGCAGATATCCGATCGCGAGGGCCGCGACGGTGACGAACAGTGAGATCCCGAAGATACGGAACGCGGCCATGGATCCTTCCCCAACAGCCGCCCACAATAGCGACAGCCTCGCCGGCGCGGGCCGCCGGCGTCGGCGCACTTACTATTTTCAAATTGTGGCGATGCCCGAAGCCGGCGGTACCCAAGCCTCCACCGGGGCCGGCCCGGTCGCGCGCGGCAGCGTGGCCCGGGTCGCCACCGCCACCGCGCTGACCGCGCTGTGCGGGTACGCGGTGATCTACCTGGCCGCGCGCGACCTGGCGCCGCGCGGCTTCTCGATATTCGGGGTGTTCTGGGGGGCGTTCGGTCTGGTCACCGGGGCCGCCTTCGGCCTGCTGCAGGAAACCACCCGCGAGGTCCGCTCGAACAGCTACCTGACCGACATCGGAGCGGCGCCGGTCAGCCGCACCCATCCCCTGCGCGTCGCCGCGATGATCGGCGTGGCCGCGGCCGTCGTCATCGCGGGCAGCTCGCCGCTGTGGAGCGCACGGGTGTTCGTCGAGGACCGCTGGTTGTCGGTGGGGCTGCTCTCCGTCGGCCTGGCCGGCTTCTGCCTGCACGCCACCCTGCTGGGCATGCTGGCCGGGACCAACCACTGGACCTCGTACGGCGCCCTGATGGTGACCGACGCGGTCATCCGGGTGACGGTCGCCGCCGCCACGTTCGTGCTCGGCTGGGGCCTGACCGGATTCCTGTGGGCGACGGTGGCGGGCGCGACGGCCTGGCTGATCGTCCTGGCCGCCTCGCCCACGGCCCGCGCGGCCGCCCGGCTCTTGACGCCGGGCAGCACTTCGACCTTCCTGCGCGGCGCCGCGCACTCCATCACTGCGGCCGGCGCCAGCGCGATTCTGGTGATGGGGTTTCCGGTGTTGCTGAAGCTGACCAGCACCGAGCTGGGCGCGCAGGGCGGCGTGATCATCCTGGCCGTGACCCTGACCCGCGCGCCGCTGCTGGTGCCGCTGACCGCCATGCAGGGCAACCTCATCGCGCACTTCGTCGACGAGCGCAGCGACCGGCTTCGGGCGCTGATCACGCCGGCGGCGATCATCGGGGGGGTCGGCGCGGTCGGGGTGCTGGCGGCGGGCCTGATCGGCCCCTGGCTGCTGCGGGTCGCCTTCGGGCCGCAATACGAGGCCGGCAGCGCGCTGCTGGCGTGGCTGACGGCGGCCGCGGTGGCGATCGCGATCCTGACGCTGACCGGCGCCGCTACGGTCGCCGCGGCGCTGCACCGGGCCTACGCGCTCGGGTGGGTCGGCGCGACGGTGGCGTCGGGGCTGCTGCTGTTGTTGCCGCTGCCGCTTCAGACGCGCACCGTGGTCGGCCTGTTGTGCGGGCCGATGGTGGGAATCGGCGTGCATCTGGTGGCGCTCGCGCGCGCCGGGCGCTTAACCGGCTGATCCTGGCTAACCTGGTGGGCATAAATGGGCACTGAACCGCGCTACCCGGACGTCTGGATCGTCATTCCCGCCTTCAACGAAGCCGAGGTCATCGGCGACGTGATAGCCGACGTGCGCTCGACGTTCGACCACGTCGTCTGCGTGGACGACGGCAGCACCGACGGCACCGGCGAGATCGCCCGGCGGGCCGGGGCGCACCTGGTGCGCCATCCGGTCAACCTGGGCCAGGGCGCGGCCATCCAGACCGGCGTCGAGTACGCCCGCGGGCGGCCCGGTGCTCAGGTCTTCGTCACGTTCGACGCCGACGGCCAGCACCGCGTCAAAGACGTGACCGCGATGATCGACCGGCTGGCGGTGGGCGACGTCGACGTCGTCATCGGGACCCGGTTCGGCTCGCACGAGGGCAGCCGGCCACCGCTTTTCAAGCGGATCGTGCTGCAGACCGCCGCGCGGCTGAGCCGGCGCGGTCGCCGACTTGGCTTGACCGACACCAACAATGGGCTGCGGGTGTTCAACAAGAACGTCGCCGACGGGCTGGACATCACCATGAGCGGCATGAGCCACGCCAACGAGTTCGTCATGCTGATCGCCGAAAACCATTGGCGCGTGGCCGAACAACCGGTCGAGGTGCTCTACACCGAATACTCGAAGTCGAAGGGGCAGCCCCTGCTCAACGGCGTCAACATCATCTTCGACGGGTTTCTGCGAGGGAGGATTCCGCGATGAACTGGATCCAGGTGCTTTTGATCGGGGCGATCGTCGCGCTGCTGGTGTACCTGTTGCGGTCCCGCAGGAGCTCGCGGTCCAAGGCGTGGGTCAAGGTCGGCTACGTGCTGTTCGTGTTCGGCGGCATCTACGCCGTGCTGCGGCCCGACGACACGACGGTGGTCGCGCACTGGTTCGGCGTGCGCCGCGGCACCGACCTGATGCTCTACGCGCTGATCATCGCGTTCAGCTTCACCACCCTGAGCACCTACATGCGGTTCAAGGACTTGGAGTTGCGCTACGCGCGGCTGGCCCGGGCGGTGGCGTTGGAGGGCGCGCAGGCGCCCGAACCGCGCTAGCCCTCGTGCGGCTTGCGGAAGTACTCGACCGTGCGGCGCACGCCCTCCTCGAGCTGAACCTTCGGGCGCCAGCCCAAAACCCGTTCGGCTAAACCGATGTCGAGGCACGAGCGCTTCAGGTCGCCCAGGCGGTCGGGGTGGAACTCCGGGTCGTCGGGCCCGCCGACGGCTGCGGCCACCGCCGAATGCAGTTGACGGTCCGAGGTTTCGATCCCGGTGCCGACGTTGAACCGCTGCCCGCCGCCCGCGTCCCCGGCGGCCTTCACGAACGCGTCGACCACGTCGTCGACGTAGACGTAGTCGCGGGTCTTGCTCCCGTCCCCGAAGACCTTGGTGGGCTTGCCCGCCAGCAACGCCTGGGCGAAGATCGCCACCACGCCCGCCTCGCCGTGCGGGTCCTGGCGGGGGCCGTACACGTTGGCGGGCGCGATGTGCGAGCAATCCAGGCCGTACAGGTTGCGGAAGGTGTTCAGGTAGATTTCGCCGGCCACCTTTCCGGCGGCATATGGCGACGATGGGTCGGTGGGCACCGTCTCGGGAGTCGGGTACACCGGCGGGGTCCCATAGATGGATCCGCCCGACGAGGTGTGCACGACCTTGCGCACGCCGGTCTGGCGCGCCGCCTCGGCCAGGCGGATGGTGCCGATGACGTTGACCGACGCGTCGAACTGGGGGTTGGCCACCGAGTGCCGCACGTCGATCTGTGCGGCCAGGTGAAAGACCACCTCCGGGCGGTGCTCGTCGAGGATCGCGTGCAGGTCGGCGGTCACGATGTCCGCCTCGACGAAGACGTGCGCCGGGTTGTCGACCAGGTGCTCGACGTTGGTCGCGCGCCCGGTGGCGAAATTGTCCAGGCCCACCACCGTGTGACCGTCGGCCAGTAGACGGTCGACTAGCGTCGACCCGATGAATCCGGCTCCCCCGGTGACCAGTGCGCGCACCGGCCCACCATACAAGCGGGGGGTCATGGCGGTGGCCGCCGCACTCGTCGTCGCGCAGCTGGCGGTCCGCGCGGTGCTGGCCTTCGGGGGCTACTTCTACTGGGACGACCTGATCCTCGTCGGCAAGGCCGGCACCCAGGGCCTGCTGTCGCCGTCCTACCTGTTCGACGACCACGACGGGCACCTGATGCCGGCCGCGTTCCTGCTCGCCGGCGCGATCACCCGGCTGGCGCCGCTGGACTGGACCGGCCCGGCGATCAGCCTCGTGGTGCTGCAGCTGCTGGCGTCGCTGGCGCTGTTGCGGGCGCTGTACGTCATCCTCGGCTGGCGGTGGGTGCTGCTGTTGCCGTTGACGTTCGCGCTGTTCACGCCGCTGGCCGTGCCGGGGTTCGCCTGGTGGGCGGCGGCGCTGAACTCGCTGCCGATGCTGGCGGCGCTGGCCTGGGTGTGCGCCGACGCGATCCTGCTGGTCCGCACCGGCAGCCAGCGCTACGCGCTGACCGGCGTGCTGGTCTACCTCGGCGGGCTGCTGTTCTTCGAGAAGGCCGCCGTGATTCCGTTCGTCGCCTTCGCGGTGGCCGCGCTGCTACGGCACGTGCGGGGCGACGGGTCCGCGCTGCGGACGGTGTGGCGGGCCGGGCTGCGGCTGTGGGTCGCGGCGCTGGCGCTGACCGCCGCGTGGGTGGCGCTGTATCTGGCCGTGGTCAACCAGAAACGGTGGAGCACCGACCTGGCGATGACGGGAGACCTGCTGTGGCGATCGATCACCCACGGCATCGTGCCGGGGCTGGCCGGCGGGCCGTGGCACTGGGACCGCTGGGCACCGGCCTCGCCGTGGGCGACTCCCCCGCCGGCGGCGATGGTGCTGGGCTGGCTGGTGCTGGCCGGCCTGATCGCGCTGTCGCTGTTGCGCAAGCAACGCATCGGGCCGGTGTGGCTGACCGCGGCCGGTTACACCGTCGCGTGCCAGGTGCCGATCTATTTGATGCGGTCGTCGCGATTCACCGCGCTGGAACTGGCCCAGACCATGCGGTATTTCCCGGATCTCGTCGTGGTGCTGGCGCTGCTGGCCGCCGTCGCGCTGTGCGCACCCAACCGGCCGGCCGCGGCGCGGTGGCTGGACGCCTCGCGCCGACGCACCGTGGTCACGACGGTTGTGGCGGTGGCGTTCGTGGCGAGCAGCCTGTATTCGACCTGGACGTTTCTCGCCAGCTGGCGCGACAACCCCGCGCAGCCCTACTTGCAGAACGCGCGCGCCGGTTTGGCTGCGGCGCATGCCGTTTCGGACGCACCGCTGCTGGATCAGGAGGTCGATCCGCTGGTGCTGCAACGGGTGGCCGCGCCCGAGAACCTGGCCAGCCACATGTTCGCCCTGCTGCGCGATCGTCCCGAATTCGCTTCGGCGACAACCCAATTGCGCATGCTCGACAGCTCGGGCCGGCTGATCAAGGCGCGGGTGACCTGGATTCGCACCATCGTCCCGGGACCGATGCCGCAGTGCGGATACTTCGCCCAGCCGGACAAGCCGGCGCGGCTGGCGCTCGACGGCCCGCTGCTGCCCGCCGATTGGACCGTCGAGCTCAATTACCTGGCCAACAGCGAGGGTTCGATGACGCTGTCACTGTCCGAGGGGCCCGATGTCAAAGTGCCGGTGCATCCGGGCCTGAACCGGGTCTTCGTTCGGCTGCCCGGCGCCGGGGACGCGATCACGGTGCGGGCCAACACCACCGCGCTGTCGTTGTGTCTGGCGTCGGGGCCGGTCGGGTTCGTCGCGCCGGCCTGACGCGGCCCGCCGAGCGTGCGGCCAGCCGCACGCTCGCGGTCGAACGTGCGGTCAGCCGCACGTTCGTCAGGAAAATGGAGCCACCTAGGAGAATCGAACTCCTGACCTGCTCATTACGAGTGAGCCGCTCTACCGACTGAGCTAAGGTGGCGTGCCCCGACGGGCGGCACGAGTCTACGGCAGGCGGCCCGGCCCGCCCAAGTCGCCGGAGGTCAATCCCGCAGTTCCTGGCCGAAGGTGGCGACCATCGCGTCGACCGCGAACTTGGGTTTGACGTTGACCGCCAGCGCCTCGCGGCACTCGAGCACTGCCTCGATGCAACGCAGCAGCTTCTCGGGCGAGGCGTGCGCGGCCAGGGCCGCCACCCGCTCGGCCATGTCCGGGTGGTTGGCCTGGACGCCGCCGGCGTTCGCCGACACCAGAAGCGCGTCGCGGAAGTACGTCGCGAGGTCGATCAGCGCCCGGTCCAGGGCATCGCGCGACGCCCGCGTCTGGCGCGACTTCTGGCGTCGCTCAAGGTCTTTGATCGCGCCGGTGGCACCCCGCATCGCGCCCGCGGTGCCCTTGCCCGTGCCGCCCGCACCGAGCGCCGTCCGCAGCTCCTCGGTCTCGGCCTCCGCCCGGTCCGCGGTCAGGACCACGGCCTCGGCCTCGGTGGCGGCCACCAGCTCCTCGGCTGCGGCGTAGGCGCGCGACGGGGTCGCGGCGTCGCGCACCAGACCCAGCGCCCGCTCCCGTCGCTCCCGCGCCTCGGAGTCGGTGGCCAGCCGGCGCGCCCGCCCCACGTGCCCGCCGCTGACCGACGCGGCCCAGTCGGCGGTATCCGCGTCCAGGCCGTCGCTGTCGACCAGGACCCGCGCGATCGCCTCGGTCGGCGGGGTCACCAGCGCGACGTGGCGGCACCGGGATCGCAGCGTGACCGCGATGTCCTCGGGGTCCACCGACGGCGCGCACAGCAGGAACACGGTCGACGGCGGGGGTTCCTCGACCACCTTCAGCAGCGCATTGGCGGCGCCCTCGGTCAGCCGGTCGGCGTCCTCGATGACCACGATCTGCCGGTGCCCGGTCGTCGGGCGGCGCGAAGCGATCTGCACGATGGCGCGCATCTCGTCGACGCCGATGGACAGGCCCTCGGGGATCACCCGCCGCACGTCGGCGTGGGTGCCGGCCATGGTCGTCGTGCAGGCCCGGCACTGCCCGCACCCCGGCTCCCCATCCGAAGTGCATTGCAGGGCGGCCGCGAAACACAGCGCGGCCACCGAACGGCCGGACCCCGGCGGGCCGGTGATCAGCCACGCATGTGTCATAGTCCCGTCGGCCGGATCGCTGTGAGCCGGATCACCGCGGGCCGCGCGGGCCGCGGAGAGCAGCGTGGTCACCACGGCCTCTTGGCCTACCAGCCGCGTAAACACCCCGGACATCACCGGCAACAGTAGTGACACCGGCGGACAGATACCGATCGGCCACCGTATCGCGACGCATCCGTTACATTCCGGCCCGTTTGGGCAGATATCGGCGACTTGCCGAGATGCTTATTGTTTTCCGCCAAGTCCGCCCTGCCCGATACGGTGGATTGGTGGCAACCGAGGCAGCACTGCCCGGGCGGATCAGCGCGTTCGCCCGGTGGGTGGTGCGCACCCCGTGGCCGCTGTTCGCGCTGAGCATGCTGCAGGCCGACATCATCGGCGGCCTTTTCGTGCTGGGCTTCCTGCGCTACGGCCTGCCGCCCCAGGACCGCATCCAGCTGCAGGACCTGCCGCCGGTCAGCCTGGCCGTCTTCATCAGCGTGGTGGTGTTCCTGTTCCTCGCGGGGATCGCGTTCAACCTGCGCCTGATGTTGCCGGTGTTCCGCTGGCAGCGCCGCGACAACCTGCTGGCCGAGGCCGATCCGGCCGCCACCGAAGTCGCCCGCAGCCGCGCGCTGCGCATGCCGTACTACCGAACGATCACCAGCTTGGCGAACTGGTGCATCGGCGGCGTGGTGTTCATCATCGCCAGCTGGTCGGTGGCCAAGTACACCGCGCCCGTCGTCGCGGTCGCCACGGCGCTGGGCGCCGCCGCGACGGCGATCATCGGCTACCTGCAGTCCGAGCGGGTGCTGCGGCCGGTCGCGGTCGCGGCGCTGCGCAGCGGCGTGCCGGAGAACGTCAAGGCGCCCGGCGTCATCCTGCGCCAGATGCTGAGCTGGATGCTGTCCACCGCGGTGCCGCTGCTGGCGATCGTGCTGGCGGTGGTGGCCGACAAGGCCTCGCTGCTGCACGCGACGCCCGAGAAGTTGTTCAACCCGATCCTGTTGCTGGCGTTGGCGGCTTTGGGCATCGGGCTGGTCAGCACCCTGTTGGTGGCCATGTCGATCGCCGACCCGCTGCGCCAGCTGCGCTGGGCGCTGTCGGAGGTGCAGCGCGGAAACTACAACGCGCACATGCAGATCTACGACGCCAGCGAGCTGGGCCTGCTGCAGGCCGGGTTCAACGACATGGTGCGCGACCTGTCCGAGCGGCAGCGGCTGCGCGACCTGTTCGGCCGTTACGTCGGCGAGGATGTGGCCCGTCGGGCGTTGGAGCGCGGCACCGAGTTGGGCGGCCAGGAGCGCGACGTCGCGGTGCTGTTCGTGGACCTGGTCGGCTCCACCCAGCTGGCCGCCACCCGGCCGCCCGCCGAGGTCGTCCACCTGCTCAACGAGTTCTTCCGGGTCGTGGTCGACACGGTCGGCAGGCACGGCGGGTTCGTCAACAAGTTTCAGGGCGACGCGGCGCTGGCCATCTTCGGGGCACCGATCGAACACCCCGACTCCTCCGGCGGCGCGCTCGCGGCCGCCCGCGAGCTGCACGACGAACTCCTCCCGGTGATCGGTTACGCGGAGTTCGGGATCGGGGTGTCGGCCGGCCGGGCCATCGCCGGCCACATCGGCGCGCAGGCCCGTTTCGAGTACACGGTGATCGGCGACCCGGTCAACGAGGCCGCGCGGCTCACCGAGCTGGCCAAGCTGGAGGCCGGGCACGTGCTGGCGTCGGCGATCGCGGTCAGCGGCGCGCTCGATGCCGAGGCGCTGTGCTGGGACGTCGGCGAGGTCGTCGAGTTGCGCGGGCGCGCGGCGCCGACGCAGCTGGCCCGGCCCGTCAAGCTGGCCACTCCGGAAGACGTTGTGGAAGAAGAGATCCCGAGCGACGTCCGCGGCTAGCGCTTGGTCGCCCGCCGCGCCGGCGCCTTGCGGGTGGATTTCTTCGCGGGCCGCTTGGCCGGGCCGCGGGCCCGCCGGTCGGCCAGCAGCTCGGCGGCGCGCTCGTCGGTGATCGACAGCACGTCGTCGCCCTTGCGCAGGCTGGCGTTGGTCTCGCCGTCGGTGACGTACGGCCCGAACCGGCCGTCCTTGATGACCATCGGCTTGCCCGACGCCGGGTCGGTGCCCAGCTCGCGCAGCGGCGGCGCCGAAGCGCTCTGCCGGCCACGGCGTTTGGGCTCGGCGTAGATCTTCAGCGCCTCTTCGAGCGTGATGTCGAAGATCTGGTCCTCGGTCGCCAGCGAACGAGAATCGTTGCCCCGCTTGAGGTATGGGCCGTAGCGCCCGTTCTGCGCGGTGATCGGCTCACCTGATTCGGGGTCGGTGCCGACCACCCGCGGCAGCGATAGCAGCTTCAGCGCGTCCTCGAGGGTGACCGTCTGCAGGTCCATGCTGCGCAGCAGCGAGCCCGTGCGAGGCTTGGGGCCGGTGGGCTTCTTGCCCTTCTTGGCCGGGGCCGCGTCGCCGTCCTCCGGCGGCGGCTCGGGCAGCACCTCGGTCACGTACGGCCCGTAACGGCCGTCCCTGGCGAGGATTTCGTGACCGGTCTCGGGGTCCACGCCGAGCGAACGGCCCTCCTGCGGCGTGGCGAAAAGCTCCTCGGCCACCTCCAGCGTCAGCTCGTCGGGGGTCAGCGAGTCGTTGAGGTTGGCCCGCTGCGGCGTGGGCTCGCCCTCCTCGTTGGTCACGATGCGTTCGAGGTACGGCCCGTTCTTGCCCACCCGGACATAGACGGGCCGGCCCTCAGCGTCGTCAAACACCTTGATGGAGTTGACTTCTCGCGCGTCGATGCCCTCGAGGTTGACGCCGACGAGCTTCTTCAGCCCGCCGGAGCGGGCGATCGACTCCGGCACCCCGTGGTCACCGCCGAAGTAGAAGTTGTTCAGCCAGGTGGTGCGTTGCTCGTTGCCCGACGCGATCGCGTCGAGCTCGTCTTCCATCGCCGCGGTGAACCCGTAGTCGACCAGCCGGCCGAAATGCTGTTCCAGCAGACCGGTGACCGCGAACGCGACCCACGAGGGCACCAGGGCGCTGCCCTTCTTGTACACGTAGCCGCGGTCCTGAATGGTCTTGATGATCGACGAGTAGGTCGACGGCCGGCCGATGCCCAGCTCCTCGAGCGCCTTGACCAGCGAGGCCTCGGTGTAGCGCGCCGGCGGGTTGGTGGCGTGTCCGTCGGGGGTGAGCTCGAGGGCCTCCAGCCGCTGCCCCTCGGTCAGGTGGGGCAGCCGGCGCTCGGCGTCGTCGGCCTCGCCGCCGGCCAGCTCGTCCACCGTTTCCACGTAGGCCTTGAGGAAGCCGGCGAACGTGATGGTGCGCCCGGTGGCGGAGAACGTCACTTGTCTTTCTCCGGCGGGCCCACCGGCCGTGCCGCCGATCCGCAGGCTCAGCGTGGTGCCGCGCGCGTCCGACATCTGCGAGGCCACGGTGCGCTGCCAGATCAGCTCGTAGAGCCGGAACTCGTCGCCGTCGAGCTCGCGACGCACCGCGTCGGGGGTCGCGAAGGTCTCCCCGGCTGGCCGGATCGCCTCGTGTGCCTCCTGGGCGTTCTTCACCTTGCGGGTGTACTGGCGCGGGGACGGCGAGACGTACTCCTCGCCGTAGAGCTGACGCGCCTGGTTGCGCGCCGCGTTGATCGCCGACTGCGACAGGGTCGTCGAGTCGGTGCGCATATAAGTGATGTAGCCGTTCTCGTAGAGGCGCTGCGCGATGCTCATCGTGCGCTCGGAGGAGAACCGCAGCTTGCGGCCGGCCTCCTGCTGCAGCGTCGACGTCATGAACGGCGCGTACGGGCGCCGGGTGTAGGGCTTCTCCTCCACCGACGCCACCGACAGCTGCGCGCCCCGCAATCCGGTGGCCAGCTCCGACGCGGCGGCCTCGTCCAGGATGACGACCTCGTCCGCCTTGCGCAGCTGACCCAGCGAGTCGAAATCGCGTCCGGTGGCGACGCGCAGGCCGTCCACGTTGGTGAGGCGCGCGGTGAAGGTGGGCGGCTGGGCCTGCGGATCGGAGACGCTGGCATCCAACTGGGCGACGATGTCCCAGTACGACGCGCTGCGGAACGCCATCCGGTCGCGCTCGCGCTGCACGATGATGCGGGTGGCCACCGACTGCACGCGGCCCGCCGACAGCTTGGGCGCGACCTTCTTCCACAGCACCGGGCTGACCTCGTAGCCGTACAGCCGGTCCAGGATGCGGCGCGTCTCCTGGGCGTCGACCAGATCGATGTCCAGGTCGCGGGGGTTTTCGGCGGCCTCCAGGATCGCCGGCTCGGTGATCTCGTGGAACACCATCCGCTTGACCGGGATGTTCGGCTTCAGGGTTTCCAGCAGGTGCCACGCGATGGCTTCGCCCTCGCGGTCACCATCCGTGGCCAGGTAGAGCTCGTCGACGTCCTTGAGCAGGCCCTTCAGCTCGCTGACGGTGTGCTTCTTCTCCGGGCTGATGATGTAGAGCGGCTCGAAGTCGGCGTCGACGTTGACTCCGAGCCTGGCCCACGGCTCGGACTTGAACTTGGCGGGCACGTCGGCCGCCGCGCGGGGCAGGTCGCGGATGTGGCCTCGGGAGGACTCGACGATGTAGCTGGAACCCAGGTAACCGGCCAGTTTGCGCGCCTTGGTGGGCGACTCGACGATGACGAGCCGCCTACGGATCCCATTTCCACCGCTGACGCGGTCCTCTAGCTTCGGGTCAGCCAACTGCGCTTACGCTCCATCCGTATATCCCGGCCCCTAGCGAGACCGCCCTGCAGGAAGGATGACAGGCCAGCGTCCGAAATTCCGGTGAAATCAGGTACGCGAGCGTTCCTTCGCTTCAGGGCATCTGACAATTTCGCACCCTCGGGCGGGCCTGCGCAAACCGGCTTTCCCAAAAACGGGTCCTAAAGCCCGGCTAGACCCGGGGCCACAGGGACAACGCCTCCGCGGCGTCCGGCGGTTCCCCCACGTTCTCTACCAGGCGCGACAGCCTGCGACGGCCGCTGATACGAAGCGCCGGACGGCCGCCGCGCGTCCCGATCAGGGTGGGCGCGATCCCGACGCGCATCAGCGCCGACGCCAGCGGGGAATGGGTGTCGGGCGCGTGCGGATCCAGGCCCAGCAGATAGTGGTCGCCCTCCGGGCTGCCGGCCGCCAGCGTCCACGCCCGCAGCTCTCGCGGCCCGGGCAGCCAGCGCGGGGGCACCGTCTTGACCGCGCCCCGGGTCCATTCGGCGGCGAGCGTGATCAACGCGGGGGTCACCGCCGTCCTCACCAAGGGGGTGTCCTCGTCGGTGCGGCCGATCTCGGGCGTCAGACCCGCCTCGCGAATCATGTCGGCCAGCGCCGCGGCCCGCCACGGCTGGTCCACGACCACCGAAAGGCGGGCACCCTGGCTTTCGGACGAAGCGCCGACCAGCACGATCTGGCCGGAGGACGCCAGCACCCCCGAGAGATCGGCGACCGCAGGCGGCACCGACTCCGCTGTGAAGAAGGAAAGCTGGCTCACGCCAACGACAGTAGGCCAGGTCGACCGTCCTCGCCTTCAGGCGCTCTAAACGGAAAGCGAAAACCCCCCGGCGAGTTCCGCTGAGCGGAGTTGCGCGGGGGGTTTCGTGGAGAAGCTGCTCGTCTCAGACGGAGCGGACTCCGGTGGCCTGGGGGCCCTTAGGGCTGTGGCCGATCTCGAACTCGACCTTCTGGTTTTCCTCGAGGGTGCGGAAGCCCGAACCCTGGATCTCCGTGTAGTGGACAAAAACATCTGCGGAACCGTCTTCGGGAGCGATGAACCCGAAGCCCTTCTCCGCGTTGAACCACTTCACAGTTCCCTGTGGCATCTCTCGATCTTTCCTTTTCTTATGGGTGCGGGGCACCGCCTTTCGATGCCCCGGGCCAGCTGCGACCGCCATACCTCGCGTAGTCGCCGGAACTTCACCCGACCGATAACCTCGCAGGAACCGCGGCCGCAACGTTGTTCCTGCGAAAGTTTTACACGAACACAGAAGCTGCGACCGCAATCAGTCAACCATGTTCATCGCGTCCGCGACAGACTTGCGTCTTAACGGATCCTTAGTCGGATGCTTGGAGGGTGTCACGTGGCGAGTTTCGGCGCCGACCTGCTGGCCGTCGCGCTCGCCGGAACCGCGGCGACCGAGCGCCCGCTGCGCCACGTCGCCGAGCTGCCCGCGCGCAGCGGCCAACCCCACGGCTGGCCGGAGTGGGCCGAGCCCGACGTCGTTCGCGCGTTCGCCGAGCGGGGCGTCGAAGCGCCCTGGTCACACCAGTTCCAGGCCGCGGAGTTGGCCCACGCCGGCCGCCACGTGGTGATCAGCACCGGCACCGCGTCGGGCAAGTCGTTGGCCTATCAGCTTCCCGTCCTCAACGCGTTGGCGACAGACCCGCGGGCCCGGGTGCTCTACCTGTCGCCGACGAAGGCGCTGGGCCACGACCAGTTGCGCACCGCGCACGCGCTGACGGCGGCCGTTCCCCGGCTGCGTGAGCCCGGTTTCGGGGTTGCACCCACCGCCTACGACGGCGACAGCCCGGCCGAGGTGCGGCGCTTCGCGCGCGAACGCTCGCGATGGCTGTTTTCCAACCCCGACATGATCCATCTGTCGATCCTGCGCAACCACGCCCGCTGGGCCGTCCTGTTGCGCGGCCTACGCTTCGTGATCGTCGACGAATGCCATTACTACCGTGGGGTTTTCGGCTCGAACGTGGCGATGGTCCTGCGCCGGCTAATGCGGCTGTGCGAGCGATACTCGTCGGCACCCACCGTCGTCTTCGCCAGCGCCACGACCGATTCGCCGGGCGCGACGGCCGCCGAGCTGATCGGCCGCCCGGTCGCGGAGGTCACCGAGGACGGCTCGCCGCAGGGCGCGCGGACGGTGGCGTTGTGGGAACCCGCGTTGCGGACCGATTTGACCGGCGAGAACGGTGCGCCGGTGCGCCGGTCCGCCGGCGCCGAGGCGGCGCGGGTGATGGCCGACCTGATCGCCGAGGGCGCGCAGACGCTGACGTTCGTCCGGTCGCGCCGCGCCGCCGAGCTGACCGCGCTGGGTGCGCGGGCGCGGCTCGAGGACGTCGCCCCGGACCTGTCGGCGAAGGTGGCGTCGTACCGGGCCGGTTATCTCGCCGAGGACCGCACCGCGCTGGAGCGCGCCCTGGCCGAGGGCCGGCTGCGCGGGCTGGCCACCACCAACGCGCTGGAGCTCGGCGTGGACATCGCCGGACTGGACGCGGTGGTGCTCGCCGGTTTCCCGGGGACGGTCGCGTCGTTCTGGCAGCAGGCCGGCCGGTCGGGCCGACGGGGCCAGGGTGCGCTGGTCGTGCTGATCGCCCGCGACGACCCGCTGGACACCTACCTGGTCCACCACCCGGCGGCGCTGCTGGACAAGCCGGTCGAGCGGGTCGTCATCGATCCCGCCAACCCGTACATTCTCGGACCCCAACTACTTTGTGCGGCAACCGAAATGCCGCTGGATGACATCGAGATCCGGGATTTCGGCGCCATCGAGGTGGCCCAGGGCCTGGTCGACGACGGGTTGCTGCGGCGCCGCAACGACAAGTACTTCCCGGCTGCCGGGATGCAACCGCACGGGGCGGTGGACATCCGCGGCTCGGCGGGCGGCCAGATCGTCATCGTCGAGTCGGACACCGGGCGACTCCTGGGCAGCGCAGGTGTCGATCGCGCCCCCGCCACGGTGCACCCCGGCGCGGTCTATCTGCACCAGGGCGAGACCTACGTCGTCGACTCCCTGGACACCGAGGACGGGATCGCGTTCGTGCACGCCGAGGATCCCGGGTATGCGACGTTCGCGCGCGAACTCACCGACATCGTCGTCACCGGCACCGGCGAGCGACTGACCTTCGGGCCCGTCACGCTGGGTTTGGTGCCCGTCCGCGTCACCCACCGGGTGGTGGGCTACCTGCGTCGCCGAATGTCCGGGGAGGTGATCGACTTCATCGAGCTGGACATGCCCGAGCACGTGCTGCCCACCACCGCGGCCATGTACACCATTGCGCCGGATTCATTGCTGTGCAACGGTATTGAGGCAACACGCGTTCCGGGTTCGCTGCACGCCGCCGAACACGCGGCCATCGGCCTGCTCCCCCTAGTGGCCAGCTGCGACCGAGGCGACATCGGCGGCCTGTCCACCGCGATCGGTCCCGACGGGCTGCCCACCGTCTTCGTCTACGACGGCTACCCGGGCGGGGCGGGATTCGCCGAGCGCGGATTCCGCCGCGCCCGCACCTGGTTGGGCGCGACGGCCGCGGCGATCGAGGCGTGCGAATGCCCGAATGGATGCCCGTCATGTGTGCAGTCCCCAAAATGCGGCAATGGCAACGATCCACTGGACAAGGCCGGCGCCGTACTTGTGCTGCGGCTGGTGCTCGCGGAATTGGGCTGAGTTGGGCAGCGACTTACGCCAAGCAATACCGGGACGGCGACCGACCCCTCAACGGTCGACCTCCACGAACGTGCGTCGTGATGGGCGCCATTCCTCACTGCTGAGGAAACTTCAACGTACCACCGCGCCGCGCCCCAAATGGGCGGAAATGCGATCCGTTCGCAATCCCGTCGGCGCCGGTCGAGCACCGGCATGGCCGGCCGTCGCGCCGCCGTAAAATGCGCCCATGGCCCACGACTGGCTGCTCGTGGAGACGTTGGGCGGCGAGCCCGCCGTCGTGGCGCAGGGTCGCCAACTCAAAAACCTCATCCCGATCACGACGTTCCTGCGCCGCAGCCCGCATCTCGCCGCCGTCCGGACCGCGATCGCCGAGTCGGTGCAGACCGGCCAGAGCCTGACCAGCATCACCACCAAGCGCGACCGCGTCATCCGCACCGAGCCGGTGGTGATGTCCGACGGCCAGATCCACGGCGTGCATGTCTGGACCGGGCCGGCCGACGCCGACCCGTCCGAGCGGCCCATCCCCGGCCCGCTGAAGTGGGACCTCACCCTCGGCGTGGCCACCGATACCCGGGAGTCGCTGATCAACAGCGGCAAGAATCCCGACGTCGAGGTGACTTTCGGCCGCGCCTTCGCCGAGGACCTCCCCTCGCGCGAGCTCAACCCGAACGAAACGAAGGTGCTCGCCATGGCCGTTCGGGCCAAGCCCGACCAAACCATCTGCAGCACATGGGACGTCGCCGATTGGCAGGGCAATCCCATTCGGATCGGCTTCGTCGCCCGCACCGCCGTGGAGCCCGGGCCGGACGGGCGCGACCACCTGATCGCCCGGGCGATGAACTGGCGCTCGATACTCAAGGGCCCGATGGTGTCCACGGACGATCTCGCGCAACGGATCCTCAACGGTCTGGCCCAGGCCGGAGTCCACCGGGCGCTCGTCGACCTGGATAGCTGGGCGCTGCTCAAATGGCTCGACGAGCCCTGCCCGTTCTACGACTGGCGCGGGACCAAAACGGACAGACCCAAGGTCCATCCGGACGACGAGCACCTAAGGGCCTCCATGACAAAGGAATTCGTAGAGGGCCCGACGAGCCGGGTGCTGCGCATGCGGGGCCACGACGACGACTGGGTGCCCGTGCACGTCACCGTCAACAGGGTGGAGCTCGAACCCGACACGTTCGCCGGACTGGTCGCGCTGCGATTGCCGACCGAGGCAGAAGTCGCCGCCGCGGGACTGGAATCGGACTAGGCCGGCCCCGCCCGCGCGGCAGCCCGCGCCACCCCGGCGAAGGCGACACGCACGTCGACGGTTACCACGACGTCGAGATCGTCCACCGCGCAACGCGCGTCGTCGACTCGCATCTCGCGTGCCACCACCGTGGCGCGGGCGCACGCCGCCTCGGCGCCGGAGGGAAGCCGGGCGGCCGCGGCCAGCGCGGCCAGGTCGGCCGCGGCCTGCGCGCGATGACGTGCCACCACCACCGAGCTGAGGTAGGCGCCCGCCCCGGTGACCGACAAGAGCACCGCCACCATAGCGGCGGCCAGTACCGTCGCCGAGCCGCGATCATCGGCCCGGCTCGGCCGCCGAGACCGCCCTCGCCCCAATGTCCAACGACGGCAACAGTTTCGAGTGTATGACCACGGTGGCCACGAGGAAATCGCCGTCCCGGCGCACCTGGACCCGCGACCCGAGCGGCGCGATCCGGCGCGCGGCGTCGAGCGCCGAACGTTCGTCGCCGCGGGCGGCCAGTCGGGCCGCCTCGCGCGCGGCGTCGACGCAGCGCACCTGCATCGACAACGCGGTGACCCCGGCCAGGCACAGCGCCAGCACGACCACCAGCGTGGCGATCGCCAGCGCCGCCTCAACGGTGCTCGCGCCCGCACAGCCCGCTAGACCTTGGTGTTGAGCGCGCGACCGATGATGTTGGTCAGCGCCGAGACGATCGAGTCGCCGGTGACCACGGTGTAGAGGATCGCGCCGAACGCGGCCGCGGCTATCGTGCCGATGGCGTATTCCACTGTGGACATGCCCGACTCGTCGGTCGCCAGCGCGGTCAGCCACGCCAGGAATGCGCGAAACCTGTTGATCATCAATGTCTTTCCTTCCTTTCACAGCAGGCCCGATTGCAAGACGTCACCGGCCAGCCCCGCGACCACCGGGACGATGCCCAGGCACACAAACGCCGGCAAAAAGCACAGACCGAGCGGCCCGGCGATCAGCACCCCGGCGCGCTCGGCGGCCGCGGTCGCCGCGTGCGCGGCCTCGTGGCGGGATTGGTCGGCCAGTTCGGCGACGCCGCGGGCCAGCGCCGCGCCCGACGCGGCCGACCGCCGCGCCAGCCGCAGCAGTGCATCGATTTGCGCGTCGACCGGCCCGGTCGCCGGGCCCGGCGAAACCGCCCATGCCACGGCCGGATCCGCGCCAAGCGCCAACAGATCCGCGGCGCGGCGCAACACCGCGGCCAGCCCCGGCGGTGCGGACGGGGCGGTCGCCGCCGCGGCCGTCGACACCGCCATGCCGGCTTCCAGGCACACGGCCAGGACGTCGAGGCTGGAGGCGACCGCCAGTGGGTCCGGGCCGCGACGCGGCGACCTCCGCCGCAATTGGCCACCCGCCCGGATTCCGGCACGCGCCCGGACCACCGACGGGCCGGGGCCGATCCACAAGGCCACGGCCAGCAGCACCGCCGAAGTGTTCACGCGCCGAGCCGATCGGTGATCCGGTCGCACCACAGCAGCCCGCCGCAAGCCAACACTGAGCCGACCAGGAGCAGCCAGCCCCCGGCGCGCCCGCCCAGCAGGAAGCCCAGCGGGCGCGCCCCGATCAACTGCCCCAACAGCACGCCGAGCACCGGCAGGACCGCCAAAATCGTCGCCGTAGCGCGCGCCCCGGCCATGCCGGAAGTCACTCGAGCCGAAAAGCGTTGCCGCTCGGCGATATCACGCTGCGCGGCACGCATGAGCGTGGCGATCGCCAGCCCCTGATCGCTGGCCAGCTGCCAGCACACCGCGAGCCGATCCCACTGCGCGGGCAGCGCCGACGATCCCGCCGCCGCGCGCAGGCCCGCCGTGACGTCGGCGCCCAATCGGGCCCGCGCCGAAACCGCCCGCAACGACATGCCCACCGCCCCAACGGTTTCCTCGGCGGCGATGCGGAACGCGCGCACCGGGTGCGAGCCCGTCCGCAACTCGCCGACCAGTACGTCGAGGGCGGTTTCCAGGGCTCGGCCCTCGTCCACGGCCCGCCGGAGCCGGCGGCGACGACGGTAACGCAGGCTCACCGTCGCGCCCACCATCCCCGCGGCGAGGACCGCCGTCCAGGGCAGCAGGACCGCGGACGCGGTGAGGCCGCAGGCGACGCAAGCGGCCGCGCCCCGGGCGGCCAGGGGGCGGCGAACCCGTGTCGGCGCCCGCAGCCTGCGCCGCGGCGACGACGGAAACACCAGCAGCGCAAGCGATAACAGCAGCGCGCCGACCGCCAGGCCGTTCATGCCGGCATCCGGCCGCGCAGCAGCCGATGCAGATCGCCCGCGTCGTCGGTCATGCCGCGGTCCGCGTGCCACACGGTGACCGCCCGCACCTGCCCGTCGACCTGGCGCAGCACGGCGATCTCGTGGAGCCGGCGGCGACCGGTCCTGTCTCGCGCGACGTGGAGCAGCACCTGCACCGCCGCGGCGAGCTGGCTGTGCAGGGCCGCCCGGCCCAGGCCGCCGAGGGCGCCCAGCGCCTCCAGCCGGGCGGGAACCTCGCCCGGGTTGTTGGCGTGCACGGTGCCCGCGCCGCCGTCGTGCCCGGTGTTCAGCGCCGCCAGCAAATCGACCACCTCGGCGCCCCTGACCTCGCCGACCACGATGCGGTCGGGCCGCATCCGCAACGCCTGCCGGACTAGTTCGCGCACCGGGACCTCACCGACGCCTTCGACGTTGGGGCAGCGCGCGACGAGCTTGACCAAATGGGGATGGCGGGGCGCCAACTCGGCGGCGTCCTCGACACACACGATCCGCTCGGTGGCCGGCACGGCGCCCAGCATCGCGGCGAGCAGGGTCGTCTTTACCAGACTTTACCTATAACACGTCCACGGTAAATACGCTGTGTCAGAATACAATTAGGGCGGCGCGCCGAGAGTAAATCGCAGTACTTCTTTGTTGCGCCAAGTATTGTCTAGTACAGCTTCCGGCAGGCAACTGTCGTACATTCTGGGATTCTGGCCCCTTTTGGGTCGTAAGCAGATCGCACTGCGCTGACGACCCGAGGATCCAAACATGTTGCCCGCTGCCGAAAATACCGCGTTAGATGTACCCGAAGCCGCCGCGATGCTGAACGTGTGCCAGGCCACAGTGCGCCGGATGATCGCTCGCAAAGAGCTACCAGCGGCCAAGATCGCTGCCCGCTACCGAATTCGGCGTCGAGACGTCGAAGGACTGCTGGCAGGCCGATCCCAAGCCATCGATACATACGTCGCTGAAATCATCGCCGCCCTACCACCATTGAGCGATCACGCCGTCGAGGACATCGTCGCGATCATTCGGGCGGACGGTTCAAATGCGTAGCCCGCTAGGGAAATACGAACGCCGCCCCCTGCAAGGACGGCGCTCGTGACCATTAAAGGAAGGAAGCCCTTCAAGCCTATATCGGCATGGGTTGGGCCGCAGGAAAGGACCCACCCTCAATGTCGGGAAGATTGGTTGGTGCCGTGATTGACGCCCGAGAGGCCGGAGTCCTCAATGATTTAACCGAAGGCCAAATCATTGCCTTGGTCACCATCGCCGAGAAGTGCTATGACACAACCAGGCTCGGCCAGGTGCGGCTGTCGCGCATCGCGGCGGCGATGGGAAAGTCACCCAGGACAGCCCGCCGAGCGATCAGGGCACTGCATGATCGCAATCTCATAAGCACCGCCAAGCGGGGTTCGAACTCTCAGGGAGCTAATCCACAGGCCCCTGTGTATGAGCTGCTACTTCGGCCATCCAACGTGGCCGAAGTAGTTAGAAGTACTTCGGCCACGTTGGATGGCACAACTACTCGGGAAGTACTTCGGCCATTTTCGGAAGTACTCCGGCCAAATTCAACACGTACTTCGGCCACCTTGGATGGCCGCCATGACGGTACTTATGACGGTATTAATGACGGCTACCCCCCAGATGCTTCGCATCTGGTACCCCCAGACGAAGATCCATGGACACTCCCAGCTGGTGTCCCCAAGCAAGAGCCGTTGGATGACGACCCATGGGCATGAACTACTGCCAGCGCTGCGCCGCTCTCCTCAAATCGACCAACCTGGGCAGCATTTGCGTCGAGTGCTCTGTCGCCCCACCCCGACGCCGGGTATATCCGTCTTGCCGGTGCTGCGGCGGCAGAGTCACCTGCGGTCAGCGAGATCGGCGCGGCCGGTCGGTCCATTTCGGCTGCCAACTCTCCGCTTTGCGTCCGACGCAGCGGGATCCCGGATTACCCCGAAAGGAAGGCGAATGACCAGACACCGCTGCGGCCGCTGCCAGCGTGACCACGTTGCCGATGGCCATTCACTCAGTTGCCCAATCCGGCCGCGATGCGAAGGATGCGGGTCACGACCAATCCTGGGAACCAGCTTATGCGCCGTATGCACTGGCACCAGGAAGAGAGCCGTCGCTGGGCGGCTGGCCCGGCTGGCGAACGGTCACGACCATGACTGAGCTGAACGACGAGGAGCTGACCGACGTCGAACTCGCCGTCGCCGCCGACATCATCTTGGAGCGCCGCGCGCAGGGTCGGCGCGTTGGGGAGTCGCATTATGTCGACCGTTTTAGCGACTCCGAACTCTTGAAGCTCAAAGCGATCTTGGCGGCGAAGACGAACGGCGGCTGCCCTTGACCGGCTATGCGTTTAGCGTCTGTTTCCGCGTTAGTGTCGCCTCTCGGATCTGCGGGTGGCCGTCCTACGCTAAAGCCGAAAGGGCCGCCAAAAAGATTCCGTGCGGGAGAGGTTGCGCGGGATGGCATTCCGTGGTTGTCGAGCACGATGGCCGCTTCAAAACTGTCCCGTTCGCCGCCGGCGGCGTGCCTGATGAAAAACACGCCGACGCGTGGGCCGAAGGCGAGCCAGCTATCGTCGCCAAGCCAGCCCCACGCGAGACGCAGGAAGAGATTCGCGCGCAGAAAGAGACCCGCGAAATCGCACTGCTCCGGTACTTCGCCGACCTTGGCCCCTGTGGGTCCCGCGACGCGGGGGTGGGCATTGGCTTACCGCCCGGCAGCGTCAGCACGTACATCGTCCGGCTCATGTTGGCGGGTCATATCCGGCGCGTCCAGCCGGGCATTTATGAGGCGACGGCGGCGGGCTTCGCACACCTGAAGATCGCCGGGCTCAAACTGTCGCCGTGCGCGCAGAAAATCGTTGAGTACATGGCATGGCGGGGTGGAACCGCAACACTCGCCGACATCACGGCGGCGACCAACGTTTGCCTAAAGACCGCAAGTTCTCGGACCACCGAACTCGTCAAGGCGGGCATACTGTCGCGACCGCGTCAGGGTCTCTACGAAATGGCCCCGGAGGATCCCGCGGACGCCAGGCCGCAACTGACCCATGCCGTCAAGATTCGGGAATTTATCGAATACCACCCAGGCGCAAAATTCGGCGACATCATGATTGCGCTCGGCCTTTCCAAAGGATCGCTCAATAAGACGCTGTAAAGGCTGATGGCCGAAGGCCAGATTGAGCGCGTCGGCTATGGCCGCTACCGGCTGGCGGCTACCGATAATTCTGCCGAAAGTCCGGCCCATTCCAACGCTGCCGCGATAAAAGGGCCCCTGGGTATCCACGGCCACCGCGTGCCGGAAAATGGCTTACACTGCGAATTAGGCGACAAAAATGGCGAATTCTGAAATTCCTTCCGGCCGGGGCTATCACTGGACCGATGAGCAGCGGAACGCCGCCGCCGATATGCTGCTCGACGCCCTTGAAGCCGCTCAGCTGGCCGCGCTGGAATTCGATCGTGGTCAGCCTGGCGACGTATCAAATCTTCCCCCGAACCTCGGCCGATTGATTAGCGCCCTACAGAAAGAGCTCGACGAATTAGACGGCGCTTAAACGCGGCCACGCCGAAGAAATAGAAATTGCGCGGTTTTTATCTGTGCCTGAATTAGATTATTTCTAGTCGGGTTACTACTCAGCACGGCCCTGGAAACGCGAAGACGACCGGGAGAGCCAGCCGAGGACAAAGGATGAATTTCCGGTCGCCTGCGAAATTCGAATAAGTAGCGCCCAATTCTGAGGCGCCTTTTCAGAGCAGGCCAAAAATGACTAGTTCTTCTATTTCTTCGCGCCGTGCGCTTATTGAAAAACTGGAAGCAGAAAAAGTCCAGGTTAAGCGGCACACCCAACTCCTCGTCACTCGCCAGAATGCCGTAAAGGCCAAGGTGCAGCGCACGGCTGCCGAACTGGAAAGCCGGGGCCTAGACAAAACGGGCATTGAGCGTCGGGACAACGTCCAAGCAATGCTTCGCGAGCTTGGCGAACTCCGGGGCGAAATCAGTCAGTGCAAAGCCACCATCAAGGACATTGACGAGCGGATCGCCGACGAAACCGGCGAGGTCGCCCGGCTGGGTGAAGACAACCCCCTCATGGAGCGAATCCGCCAGAACGGAAAGTTCGGCGGCATCAATCCTGGCAGCGCCGCCGCGCTGTCGCCGCTGGCATTCACCGAGTCGCAACTACGGGACGCGCACGACAAGCTCAGCCGCCGTGAGGTCGCGGTGCTGCGGCCGGAAAAGCGTGACTTCAATTCGCCGGCCGATTTACTGCCCGCGCAATTGTTCCCAATTCCGACGTTCCCGATTCATGAAATCCGGCTGCTGAATTACCTCCCCGGATTCGCAGTTAACGCTCCGAGTTTGGAATACATCCAGGTCAATTCCGTGACCGGCGCCGCGGCCATTGTTCCGGAGGGAACGGCTAAGCCGGAAATCGTTTTCAACACGACCCAGGTGACTACGCCCGTACAGAAGATCGCCGCCCATATGGGTCTGTCCTGGGAAGCGATTAACGACTGGGACGCCTTCGTTTCCTCAGCCAACACCGAATTGGTGCGCCGCGTCGTCGACACTGAGAACAGCGAGCTGCTGAACGGCCAGGGTAATACCACCAGCGCCGATCACCTAGTCGGCATCCTCCATACCCCTGGAATTCTCACCGCCACGTGGAACCCGTCGTCAACTACACCGACTGACGAGAACCCGCTGGATGCGGTTGAAAAAGCGATTGCGCAATTGCGCACCGGGGCCTCGCTGGCCCTGGCCAACCTGATCGTGATTTCACCGAATACCTGGTCAGCCCTAAGGCGCACCAAAGACGGTTTCGGCCGGTACCTGGTTTCCAAAGACCCTGCCCTTGATGAGGCCGAGACAATTTGGGGCATCCGCGTCGTTCCGACGACCACGTGCCCGGATGGAACTGCGGTATTGCTCGACACCACCAAATTCGGTCGGGTCGCGGTTCGGGAAGGGCTCGCAGTCCGAATCGGATATTCGGGCAACGACTTCACCGAAAATATTCTGCGCTACGTCGCCGAGGAGCGCCTTGCCCTTTGCGTCGAGCGCCCTAGCGCCATTCTTTCGCTCACCGGTCTCCCGTATTCCTAAACCGTCAGACAGCGCATGAGTGAATTTTCGGGCTTGATACGGACGCGCGTCTCGCAGTGCGGGAGCCAAGGCCCGAGGGCCGTCTCGTGATGATGGAGCTGCGGAGGGCCCACCACGGCGATGCGCTCGAATGCCTGGTGCCGACGTGCACTGCCAGACCGCAACGGGCCGGGACCACGCGACGGTATGAAGTGGGGGCCTGCTTCGAACACGTCGGCACATTGTTGAAGGTGTTGGCCGAGCTCAGAGAAGAGGAAGCGCGAACGGGTTAGGGCGCAAGTATTCGCACCAAAGCCATTCGCCCGAAAGGACGCGCAGAAGCTCGCTCGATCCGTCGGTTCGTCGCACTAGGCTCCTCGGCATGAGCGACGAAACAGCCCGCAAGTTAGAGGCCGCGCGCAACGCCGAGGCGCAACAACGTGCGGTGGTCGACCGCCACAAGCAGGAACTCCTGGAATCGATTGCAGGCGAACTGCCCGACCGGCTAATCGCAATTGGTAGAGAACTGGCGGGGAAGCAGTTGGAGGTGGCGCGAGGCCTTGGCAAGCAAGGCACGATCGAACTGCGGAGAGAGTTGGCCACCGTCGGCGATCAGCTGGCCACGGACCTTCGCAACGCCCTTGGTGACATCGACTGGCCGTCGCCGGGGCCTTCGTTCAGTTGGAACAGGGTCGAGGCCGCGATATCAGGATTCCTTTCTGGGTCACGCTTCAACCGGGTCGTCCAGATTCTCAAACATCGCGGATTCGATCTCGAATGGGGAACGCCCCTGTATGCCCGCGATCTCATTCGCAGCCGCACCCTCGACCCCGCACTGGTGGCAGAGGTGACCAGGCTGGCGCAGGCCGAGCAAGCTAGCAGGGATGCCAAGGAGGAGGATGACCGCGACGAGGTGGACTCGTTGTGGGACGACGACGAATAAAATTCGGCTAGCCCAGCGTCGGGCTGAACGTCGCGTCATGGCACGACCGGGCCGGCGGCCCGGTCGTGCTGGTTCGGTCAGACGAACTCCTCATCTCCGTAGTAGTCAGCGTCCTGGTTGCCGTGGCGCTCGATCTCGCCAGGATCAACCCACGGCTGCTCCACCTCCTCTCGACTCCTGTCCGCGCCCAGGTTGCCGTCCGGTCGCCGTGGCTGGTCTCGCCAGCCGCGCCGTTGCCACTTCTCCTTCATGATCGTTGCTCCTCCTTCAGCAGCTCGACGGTCGCTCCGTGTTCGAACCTGGCCTCCGCGCAATCCAACATGGTCAACAGCGCGGTGAAATCGTCGAACCGGCCTAACGAGAACACCTCGCAACGCCGGGCCACGAAGCATTCCCATGACTCGTATTCGTCGACCAGCCATCTGATGATCGACCAGATCGCTCCGTGCCGCCGACCGCTCCACAGCACCCCGGATTCCGCCAACGGCCGCTCGGCTTCCCACACCAGCGCCGAGATCGGCTTCGGCTTCATTTCTGGACCGACCTGACCCAGCGGACGATGCCCCAGCCGAGCACGGCCAGCGCGATCATCAACCCGACCAGGGCTACCGCCAGCGCGATCATCTTCACGCCTCCTTCGAGGTCGCGGGAACCACAATGGCGTCCAGGCGTTCGCCGTTTTTCTTGTCGGCGAACGCCTTGGCCGCTTCCTCGGTCGCGAAGAACCTGAAGATCAGGCCGGACTTGCCAGCCGCCGACTTGGCGTCCGGGTCGGCCACGTCGACGGCGAACCGGCTCTCGGTAGGCGTGGTACGTACGTTGTGCTTGCCGCCGCGACCGGTGGCTTCGCTGATCCACTTCTTGGCCTCGCCTGGCGCTGCCTTCTTTGCCGGAGCCGCCTTGGCAGGCGCAGCCTTGGCCGGTGCCTTCTTCGCCGCGGCCTCGGCTGGCCCGGGCTTGCCGCTAGCTGCCGGGTGCCGCCGCTTGGCCTCGGCCAGCTCCTTCCGCGCATCGCGCAGGTTGGCGGGCTGGGCTGCGGCTGTGCTGGTGTTCGACATCTCGATCTCCTTCGGTTTTGGCAAACAACCAATTTGTTCGCCTACCTAACAAGCTACGGGCATATTCCCAGCGCACAAGGAATTTAGCGGACCACTTGAACCCAAATCCGGAGTTCTCAGCGAACCAATCTGGCGGTCCACGGCGGCTATGCCGGTAGGGGTCGCAGTGCCGCTGTACGGGGCGTGGGCGCAAGTTCGCCAGCCACCTAGGGTCAGTGGCGCGGCCGGATACTGCCCAGGCACAGGCGCGGACCCGGTAGGGGTGGGCAAACTGTGCCGCCCACCCCCACACCCCCAGAGGTGGTGAGGTTTACCCCCCCGGGCAAAACTAAGCAGGCTGATTCATCGCAATTGAGCATTTTCGCGGCCTGTTTTGTTTATCCTTGCCGTCGATGTCGGCGGTTGAAGATTCGGAACTGGTGATCGGCTTGGTCACCCCGGTGGGCACGAATACTTCCTACCTGGCTAATGCTGTGCAGGGCGCGTTGACCGACTGTGGCTACACCGCGGTCGTGATAAAGCTGTCAGACCACCTGCCGTGCGAACCCGCACCGATTGGAGAGCATGAAGACAAGCGCATAAAGCGCTTGATCGAGGCCGGCAACAAGTTCTGCACGGAAAACGGCGATGCCAACGCGATAGCCCGGTTAGCCGTCAGGGAAATCCGGAAGACGCGGCTTCAGCTGCTGCGTCAGGTTGGAGACGAGCGTCCTGCCCTTGAGCTAGTGAACCGGCCGCGAACGGCATACATCTTGCACTCGCTGAAGCGGACGAACGAAGTCGAGCTACTCCGTGAGATTTACGGCGGCCAATTTCTTCTCATCGGCTCCCAGGGCACGCTTAAGCAGCGAGGTGCCAGCCTGCTGAAGCGCAACCTCTCAGCAACGAGCAAAGAAGAAAAGGATTTGATCGTCGAGGAGCTGATCGAGATTGATGCCGATGATCAGGATCCGTTCGGGCAGAACGTAAATGAGACTTTTCCTCGTGCAGACTTCTTCTTGCACAACAACAGCATCAACAAGGATATCGACCGCATAGTCGGATTGCTCTTCGGCGAACCGATACCCCCGACCATCGGCGAGTATGCGATGTACGTGGCGCGCGCCAGTGCCGCGCGGTCGTTGGCCGCCAGCCGCAAAGTCGGCGCAGCCATAGTGATTGATGATGCTGTTGTTGCGACGGGGTACAACGATGTACCTGTCGGGCAGCAGCCAGATGTGTTGCAGGGCAGGGACACCAGCGAACAGTTCAAACGTGACAACCTACGCGACACCCTACTCAAGCTGCGGGATGCAGGTATGCTCCACGACGACCACGCGGAGGTGGGCGAGGAGGCCGTCACGATGGCGGCGAAAGCGCTCAAACGCGGCGAGTTGATGTCGGTGATTGAGTATCAACGTGCAGTGCACGCTGAGGCCCGGGCGATCGACGACGCGACCGTGAGGGGTATCTCGACGAGAGGCGGCACGCTGTACGTGACGACCTACCCGTGTCATCTCTGTTACAAGCATGCGATTTCGGCGTGTCTCAAGCGTGTTGAGTACATTGAGCCATATTCGAAGAGCCGAGCCGTAGCGATGTTCCCCATCGGCAGCGATAATCGGTTGGCACCGTTCGCAGGCGTAGCACCGAGGCGTTACATGGAGACTTTCGACGACCGCCCCGCGTTTGTGTCGGACCCTTCTGGGATATTCGAAAAAAAAGAACGGAGGGTCGCTCATCCGATCCTGAGTCACATACGTGACAATGAAGACCGAGGACTCCTAGAACGGCGTGCAGTCAACGGTTTACGAGAGGAGTACCAGTGACAACAGCATTACCGCCACTCTCCGACGAGGACCGTGAGGCACTGCGAGAGACCGCTCGCAATCTCAGCGACATATCGGAAGAGACACGTAACCGGATCGATCGTGGCTTCGCCCATGCCCACCTAGTTGCAGAACAGCTCAGGCACGGAGCCCGGGACCCACTACGCTGACCGATCTACTTCCAGACCGCGCCGATGCTGTCGCGATCCAGGTAGGTGCCGTCCGGCTGGCGGATGGGCTTACCCACTTGAGGGTTGACCGTGATAATCAGCAGCCTCTTGAGAATTGCGCGCCGCGCGGCTAGCGACAACCCCCCGACACGATCACCACCGGGGCCATCTGGCCCGTACCAAATCCTGACGACGTCGTCTGCATCATTGGCGCTGGTGAACACCTCAAGCGGAGTCCGCTCACCGATGACGGCTAGCTGGGAGGCGATCTCCGCGCTACGCTTCTCGACCTCCTGGATGCCGCTCAACATCGTTCGCTCGCTGATCTGGCCGGCGCCGAACATCTCGCCGAGTTTGTCTTGGCGCTTGCCCAACGCCACCAATTCCACACGCAGGCTCCGCGTGTCTGGCTCGCCGACCTTGGGTACCTCGCGCAGCTTCTTGAGAACCCTGGGATCTGAAATCCTGCCCACCAACAGCGATTCCACGAAGCTGTCCAGAGCCGAGGCCTCTCGGGTCACGTGGCCGGTGCCGTTGCGCAGTTCCCGGCTCCGGCAGCGATAAGTACGCCGCGTGGCGGTGCTGGCGCCCACTCGCAGATCTGGTTGGTTGCAGACACCGCAGACATACAGCCCGCTACCCAGCCACCGAACCAGACCACCACGATGGTTGGTACGCCGAGACTCATCGGAAAGGATCGCGCACGCCGCGCGCCAGGTCTCGACGGGCACGAGGGAGGGCCAGACGGCGTTGCCGACGATCTCACCGTGGTAGCTGGACAACCCAGCATTGCGTGGGCGCAAGATCATGTCCTTTAACGCCACGGAGGTCCAGGGCCCTTTCGCCGTCACCGTGGAAATCCCGCGCTCGTTCAGGTCCCGTACGAGGGAGCGCAAGGACTGGCCGGTCACGATCGCCTCCGTAACCCTGGCTATCTCAGCAGCTTCATCGACGCGGACCGTGACGCCATCCTTCTCAAACCCGTATGGCCGAATGCCACCGTGGAACTGGCCTGCGTGGGCCTGTTGCAAGCGAGCGCGTTTGATGCGCGCCGACTTGTGCTCCGACTCATAGCGCGCGACCGCACCCAATTGCCGCGCAACCATCCGACCAGACGGCGTGCTCAAATCCCATACGCCCGCTTGCACTGTTTGGGTGACGACGCCGTACTTCTCCGATATGTCGATGTAGCGCTCCAACTCTTTGGGGGAGCGATGCAAGCGGTCGGGGTGCCAGGCGATCACCATGTTGACCACCCCGGCCTCGACGTCTTTCAGTAACTCCTCGTATCTGGGTCGAGGCTTGCCTGAATATGCCGAGGTGTCGTTGTCCTCGTACACCCGGACCACTACCGTCGCGCCAAGTTGCTTAGCCAACTGGTCAGCAAGCCTGCGGCAGTCCTCCAGTTGGCGAGCAACACCCAGCCCACCACCTCCCCGGTCCTGGCTGATCCGAACGTATATACCGATGACGATCACCACACTGTTACCCACATACCTATGTTATAGGTAAAAAGTGGTTTTTCCCGCGCCGGTGCCCCCGCTCACCAGGAACGCCAACCGGGCGGCAATGATGTCGCCGATCAGCGCGGCGGCCCGCGGATCGATCGCGCCGGCCGCGGTCAGGGAAGCCAAATCCTGGGTGGCCGGCCGCAACACGCGCAGCGACAGGCAGGTGCCGCCGACCGCGACGGGAGGCAGCACCGCGTGCAGCCGCACCGCGAACCCTCCGGCGCCGATGCCGCTCAGCTGACCGTCCACCCAGGGCTGCGCGTCGTCGAGGCGCCGACCCGCGGCGAGCGCCAGGCGTTGCGCCAGGCGCCGCACCGCCGCTTCGTCGGCGAAACGAATGCCGCTGCGCCGCAGGCCGTTTCCGTCGTCGACCCAGACCGCGTCGGGCGCGGTGACCAAGACGTCGGTGGTGCCGTCCGCGCACAACAGCGGTTCGAGGATGCCGGCGCCGGTCAGCTCGGTTTCCAGCACCCGCAGGTTGGCCAGGACCTCGGTGTCGCCGAGCATCCCGCCGGACTCGGCCCGGATCGCGGCGGCCACCACGGCGGGTCGCAGCGGGACGGACTCGGCCGCCAGCCGCTCGCGCACCCGCTCGATCAGCGACCCGGTCATGCCGCCCGGCCCTTCCGCCCCGCGGGCAGGACGGCGAGCACCCGGCGCGCCGCCGCGGTGAGCGGACCGCGCCGGCCCACCCGCAGGCCGCCGCGCTCCAGCTGCCGGGCCAGGTGCGGCTCGGCCTTTATCGACGCGAGCAGCGGCAGGCCGGCGACGTCGGCGACCTCGGCCGCCCGCAATCCGCCTGGCGACGGGCCCCGCACGACCAACCCGAGATTGGGATTGGTCGCGGCGAGCGCCGGGCCCATAGCCGCCGTCGCCGCGCACGCCCGCACGTCGCAGCGGGTGACCACGACGACGAGGTCGGCGGCGTCCAGCGCGGCGTGCGTCGCATCGGTGAGGCGGCGGGGAAGATCGCAGACCACGGTGACGCCACCGCGGCGCCCGGCATCGACAACCGCGTCCACCGCCGCGCCGCCCAACTCGTATCCGCGTCGAGTGCCGGACAGCACGTTGACTCCGGCGTGTCTGGGCAGCGCCTCGCGCACGGCCGGCCAGTTGAGCCGCCCGCCCTGCAGCGCCAGGTCGGGCCAGCGCACACCGGGTGCACTCTCGCCGCCCACGAGCAAATCGATGCCGCCGCCCCACGGGTCGAGGTCCACCAGCAGGGCGTCGCCGGCGGCCTGGGCCACGGCGACCGCGAGCACCGACGCGCCGGCCCCGCCGCAACCCCCGATGACGGCGACGACGTCACCGCGCGGGCCGTCGTCGCGGGCGGCCTCGCCGGCCTCGGCGAGCTCGCGGATCAGTTCGCGCTCGCCGTCGGGCAGCCTCAGCACGCGTTCGGCGCCGATCGCGACGGCCGCCGCCCAAGTCGACGTCGCGGGTTCGGCCATCGTCAGGACGCTCACGCGGGCGCGCCTCGGCAGCGCCGCCCGCCCGCACCGGTCCGCCGCGGCCTCGTCCAGCACCACCGCCGCGGCCGCCGACCATGCCTTGCGACCCACCGCGGACCCACCGGCGTGCACCACCCGGACCCCGACCGCGGCGGCCACCCGGTCCAGTTCGTCGCGCAGCCTCCCGTCCGCCAGCGCCGCCAGCACGCCCGAAGAATCCGCCGCTTTCGGGCGGATGGTGCTCGTCACCAACCCACCTTGCGGGGCCGTGACCTTGGCACACCAGTCCCAAAGCCGGATTTGTGGATAGAGACGCCAGTGTGTACAAACGCGTCGCCCGGGAGCTCAGGCGCGGCGCTCGGGACTCCTTCCCGCAACGCCCGGCGGCCGGTGGATCGACGCCCGATGGTGGCGGGAAAACTTACCCCAGATAAGGGACGACCCCCGCCAGGGGGGGAGGAGGCGAGGGTCGTCGTGTATCAGCCCCGGGGGGTCGGGCTGATGCACCCTCGGCTCAGGCCGAGTAATGCTTACTATACACATGACAGTCCGGACTAACGCAAGTAGTTGTTCTCAGGAAAGGTGCGTTGAGCCGCAAAAATACCGACGGTATGTTCTTGGGCCCGTCATGAGCGGCCGTTTTGGGCCCAACGGCGGGGCGCCGCCGGATCGCCGACCTATGCTGGATCGGTGACCGTCTCCGACTCGGCCGCGCGGCAGCAAACCTCACCGGAAACACCTGCAACCACCGCTCCTCGCGCGCGCACTGCCGCCTTCTTCGACCTGGACAAAACCATCATCGCCAAGTCCAGCACGCTCGCTTTCAGCAAACCCTTCTTCAACCAGGGACTGCTCAACCGCCGCGCCGTGCTCAAGTCCAGCTACGCGCAGTTCATCTATCTGCTCTCCGGCGCTGATCATGACCAGATGGACCGGATGCGCATCCACATGACGAACATGGTCGCCGGCTGGGACGTCGAACAGGTGAAGTCGATCGTCAACGAGACGCTGCACGACATCGTGACCCCGCTGGTGTTCGCGGAAGCCGCGGACCTCATCGCGGCCCACAAACTCTGCGGCCGCGACGTCGTCGTGGTCTCGGCGTCCGGGGAAGAGATCGTGGCGCCCATCGCCCGGGCGCTCGGCGCCACGCACGCGATGGCGACCCGGATGGTCGTCGACGACGGCAGGTACACCGGCGAGATCGCGTTCTACTGCTACGGCGAAGGCAAGGTGCAAGCGATCCGCGAGCTGGCGGCCCGCGAGGGCTACCCGCTGGAACACTGCTACGCCTACTCGGACTCGATCACCGACCTGCCGATGCTCGAGACCGTCGGCCACCCCAGCGTGGTCAATCCCGACCGCGCCTTGCGCAAAGAAGCCACCGAGCGCGGCTGGCCCGTGCTGATGTTTTCCCGCCCGGTGTCGCTGCGCGACCGGATCCCGGCGCCGTCGGGCGCCGCCATCGCGACCACCGCCGCGGTGGGTGTCACGGCGCTCGCCGCCGGCGCGGTCACGTACTCTTTGCTGCGCCGGTTCGCCTTTTAGCCGCGCAGCAAACATGCAATTCGCGCAATAGATTTTTGCATCGCATTTAGGCCTTGATGTGCTAGGGGTACTAGTAGTACAAAGGAATCACGGAAGCCCGATGAGGCCAAGGTCGATCCGGAAGAGAAGGATCGTTCTCCCGAACCGGGCGCCCAGCACGGAACCCGGCACCCACGCGGAGTCATAGCCGCGATAATGGCAGAAGTGTTGCGGGCCTGCGTAATTGCGAAAAGTGGAAAGCATCGACGGCCCTTTGGGTGGGGTTGCAGCAGGAAACATCGCAAGATCGCCGAGGCCAACCCACGCAGCCCAGAAATGCACGCTTGGTAACCGAGCTCCGTGCTAGCGGGCGGCGGACCGAATAATTCGGGACGTCGCCCGCTTTACATTTGTGAAACAAATTCCCGCACGCCGATTTTGGCGCCCGCCGGCTACCGATTCTGCAGCGATTCGGCGATCGACAGCGCCTCCTGCGCGCCGGCCTGCAGCGCCCGGCAACACAGCACCAGCCAGGCGCCGACACCGTCCGGGGTGCCGTCGGCGAAGCCGCGCGCGGCGTCGCGGTAGTCCGCCGGCTGCCGCATCCAACTCACCTCGGGCACGCCCAGCCCGTGCGGGTCCAGCCCGCTGGCGATTGTCACCAGTCGCGAGACCGCCCGGGCCACCACCCCGTCGGCGCTGCCGAACGGCTTGAGCGTCAGCAGCTCTCCGTGCGCGACGGCGGCCACCACCGGCGCCGGCGCGGACGTGCGGCCGGTCACCAACCCCGCCAGCAACTCCAGCCGCGGCCCGACGTCGGCGTCTGCCCGCGGGCGCCCGAGCCGCTCGTCGTCGACCTGGTCGGCCGCCGCGAGCACGTGCAGACGGGCCAGCGCCTGCAGCGGCGCTCGCTGCCATATCCCGATCAGCGGCCCTCCCCCGCCCTCCAGCGCCTGGGCCACCCGCAGCGCTCCGCCGAACACCGGCTCGCTCACCTGCGCGGCGTCCTCCAAATCGTCCAGCCGCACCGGACCGCCGTCGAGGACCGAGGAGGCGCGCGCCGCCCGCAACGCGGCTTCGGCGGCGGTCACCGTCCAGCGCCGCAGATTGGCCGGGTGGCGATGGGCGCGGCCCAGCGCCTCGCGGGCCCGGTCGCTGGCCTCGGCGACGCCGGGGAGCTCCAGCAGCGGGGCCAGGGGGTCAGCCGTCACAGCTTGCCAACCTATCGGGAAGGCCCGGACGGGCGCGGGATGGCCTCCAGCAACCGGCGGGTGTACTCGTGGCCGGGCCGCGTGAACAGCTCTTCGGTGGGTGCCCGCTCCACCACCCGGCCGGCCCGCATGACCAGGACGTCGTCGGCGATCTGACGAAGCACCGCCAGGTCGTGGCTGATGAACAAGTAGGTCAGGCCCAGTTCGACCTGCAGCCGGGCCAGCAGGTCCAGTACCTGCGCCTGCACGAGGACGTCGAGCGCCGAGACGGCCTCGTCGCACACCAGCACCTCGGGCCGCAGCGCGAGCGCCCGGGCGATCGCCACCCGCTGCCGCTGGCCGCCCGAAAGTTCGCGGGGCAGGCGGCGCAACACCGACGACGGCAGCGCGACGTGGTCGACGAGCTCGCGCACCGCCCGCTCGCGCTGCTTGCGATCGCCCACGCGGTGGATGCGCAGCGGCTCCTCGATGGCGCGGAATACCGAATACATGGGATCGAGGCTGCTGTAAGGGTTTTGGAACACCGGCTGCACCCGCCGGCGAAACGCCAGCGCCTCGTCCCGGCGCAACCCGTCGTCGATCCGGGTGCCGTCGAAGACCACCGTGCCCGACGTGGGTCGCAGCAGACCCAACACCATCCGCGCCAGCGTCGACTTGCCCGAACCCGACTCGCCCGCGATCGCCAGGGTGCTCGCGCGGCGCACCCGAAACGACACGGCGTCGACGGCGCGGAACTCGGCGCGCCGCCAGGGCGCCCCGCGCGACTCCCGGTAGGCCTTGGTCAGCTCCGACACGACGAGGATGTCCTCGGCGGGCTCCGCCGGGGCGAGCGTGGGGGCCCGGGACGGGCCGGGTCCCAGTGACGGGGCGGCGGCCACCAGCCGCCGGGTGTACTCGTGGCGCGGTTCGGACAGGATGGCTTGCGCGGCACCGGATTCCACCACCGCACCGCGATGGACGACGATCACCGACTCGGCCCGCTCGGCGGCGAGCGCCAGGTCGTGGGTGATCAGCAGCAGCGCGGTGCCGAGTCGCTCGGTGAGCCCCTGCAGATGGTCGAGCACCTGCCGCTGCACGGTGACGTCGAGCGCCGACGTCGGTTCGTCGGCGATGAGCAGCTTTGGCCGTCCCGCCAACCCGATCGCGATCAGCGCGCGCTGGCACATGCCGCCGGACAGCTGGTGGGGATAGCGGCCGGCCTGTTTGGCCGGCTCCGGCATGCCCGCCTCGGCCAGCAGCTCGACGGCGCGCCGTCGCGACTCGCGGGTATCGGTGTTCGCGCGCAACGCTTCTCGGATCTGGAATCCCACGTTCCAGACCGGGTTGAGGTTGGTCATCGGGTCCTGGGGCACATAGCCGATTTCGCGGCCCCTGATCGACCGCAGCTGCCTGCTGTCGGCGCCGGTGATGTCGCGCCCGTCGAACACGATGCGGCCGGCCGAGATTCGGCCGCCGGGCGGCAATAGCCCGAGGATCGCGGCGGCCGTGGTGGATTTCCCGGATCCCGACTCGCCGACCACCGCGACGGTCTGTCCGCGCAGCACGGTCAGGTCCACGCCGCACACCGCGGGGGGGTTCGCGCCGAATCTGACCTCCAGGCTCTCCACCGACAGCAGCGGCGCGCCTTGGGTGCTCATGCGCGGTACGCCCGCGACGACGGGTCCAGGGCGTCGCGCAGCGCGTCGCCCATCATCATGAACGCGAGCACCGTGATCGCCAGCGCGCCGGCCGGATAGAACAGGATGGGCGAGCCCGCGCGCAGCCGGCTCTGTGCCAGGTTGATGTCGCCGCCCCACGACACGACGGTCGTCGGCAGCCCCACCCCGAGGTAGGACAGCGTCGCCTCGGTGACGATGAAGATGCCCAGGGCGATGGTCCCCACGGCGATCACCGGGCCCAGCGCGTTGGGCACCGCGTGGCGCAGCAAGATCTGAAACCTGCTCGCCCCCAACGCTTTCGCGGCCAGCACGTAGTCACTAGCGCGAACCTCGAGCACCGCACCGCGGGCGATCCTGGCCACCTGCGGCCAGCCGAACAGGGCCAGGATGGCGATCACCGTCCACACCGTGCGGTGGTGCAGGACCTGCATCAGCACGATGGCGGCCAGCAGCAGCGGCAAACCGAAGAACACGTCGGTGACCCGGGAGACCACTGCGTCGACCCAGCCGCCGTAGAAGCCGGCCAGCGCGCCCACCGCCCCCCCGACGACGAATACCACCAGCGTGGCGCCCAGCCCGACGGACACCGAGGCCCGCGCCCCGTAGACGGTGCGCGCGTAGATGTCGTGGCCCTGCAGATCCGTGCCGAACCAGTGCGCCGACGACGGCCCGAGCAAGCTCTGGGCGGGATCGGCATAGCTGGGATCGACGCCGGTGAACAACGTCGGAAACGCCGCCACGACAACGACGAACAGGATCAGCGCACCGGCGGCGAAGAACTTTGGCCGCCGGCGCAGCTTGCGCCAGGTCTCGCCCCAGAAACCCGAGTGCTCAGCCATAGCGGATCCGGGGGTCCAGGGCCGCGTACAGCAGGTCCACCAGCAGATTGGTGACCAGATAGATTCCCACCAGCACCGTCACGATCGACACCACCGTCGGCGCCTCCTGCCGGGTGACCGCCTGGTACAGCACACCGCCGACGCCGTGGATGTTGAAGATGCCCTCGGTCACAATGGCCCCGCCCATCAGCGCGCCGAGGTCCGCGCCGAGGAAAGTCACCACCGGGATCAGCGAGTTTCGCAAGATGTGCACCGTCACCACCCGCGGCCGCGACAACCCCTTGGCGGTGGCGGTACGGACGTAGTCCGCGTGCGCGTTTGCGGCCACCGAGGAACGGGTCAACCGCACCACATAGGCGAATGACACGGCGCCCAACACGATCCCGGGCAATAGCAGTCGGCTGAGTGTGGCCCGTTCGCCGACGGTGACCGGCGCGATCCCCAACCGCACGCCGAACACGAACTGCGCCAGAAAGCCCAGCACGAAAATTGGGATCGCGATGATGATCAGCCCGGTGATGAGGACCGTGGCGTCGAAGATGCCCCCCTGGCGCAGGCCCGCGATCACACCGAACCCGATCCCCAGCACCGCCTCCACCACCAGGGCGATCAGCGCCAGCCGGATGGTCACCGGAAAGGCGTGTGCCAGAACCGAACTGACCGGCAGGCCGGAATAGGCGCGCCCCAGGTCGCCGCGAAAGATGCCGCCCAGGTAGCGCACGTACTGGACCAGGAAGGGATCGTCGAGGTGATAACGGGCGCGCAGCGCGGCGGCCACCGCGGGCGTCAGCGGCCGATCCCCGGCGATCGCGGCCACCGGGTCACCCGGCAAGAGGAAGACCATGCCGTAGATCAGCAGCGTGGCGCCGAGGAAAACCGGCACCATGACGGCGATTCGGCGCGCGATGTACCAACCCATTTCAGGCCTTGACGATGTTCTCGTAGTCGGGCAGCCCGTTCCACGTCACCGTGACGCCGCGCACTGACGACGACCATCCCACCACGGCGATGTAATACCAGAGCGGCACGGCAGGCATGTCGTGCAGCAGGATTCGCTGTGCGGCGTTAGCCAGCACGTCCGCATCCGGCAGGCTGGGCGCGGCCTCGGCGGCGGCCAGCGCGGCGTCGAACTCCGGGCTGGAGTATCCGACGTCGTTGGATCCGGCACCGGTCGCGTACAGCGGGGCGAGGAACTCGATCATCGACGGATAGTCCCCGATCCAGCCCGCACGGAACGCGGTGTCGATCTTGCGGTTGGTGATCAGGGTGCGGTATCCCGCGAAGGTGGGGTGCGGTGCGCCGGCGGCGTCGATGCCCAGCACGTTCTTGATGCTGTTGGCGACCGCGTCCACCCACTCCTGGTGGCCGCTGTCGGCGTTGTAGGCGATCAGGTAGCGGCCGCTCCACGGTGCGATCGCGTTGGCCTGCGCCCAGAGCTGCCGGGCCCGGTCGGGGTTGAAGTCCAACGCGTCGTTGCCCGGGATGTTCGGGTCAAACCCCGGCAGGGACCGGGCGGTGAAATCGCGCGCCGGGCTGCGGGTTCCGTTGAAGATCTGCTGACAGATCTGCGGACGGTTGATTGCCGCGGACAACGCCAGCCGGCGCAGCCGGCCCTCCTCACCACCGAAATGCGGCAACCGCAGCGGCGTGTCGAGCGACTGGCTCACCGCGACCGGACCGCTGGCGAAGTTGCCGCCCAGGTCACGCTTGTAGATCGTCAGCGCGCTCGACGGAATCGTGTCCAGGACATCGAGATTGCCGGACAGCAGGTCCGCGTAGGCGGTGTCCAGGTTGCCGTAGAACTCGAACCTCAGGCCCTTGTTGTGCGGCTTGCGGTTGCCGTGGTAGCCCGGGTTTGGCCTCAGGTCGATCTTCACGTTGTGTTCCCAGGCCGGCCCGTCGGGTCCATCGGAAAGCTGGTACGGGCCGTCGCCGACCGGGTTACGGCCGAACGCTGCCATGTCCCGAAATGCCTTGTCCGGCAGCGGATAGAACGCGCTATGGCCCAGCCGCAGCGTGAAGTCGACGGTGGGCGCCTTGAGCCGCACGGTGAACTCGAGATCGTTGACCACCCGCAGCCCGGACATGCTGGTGCGCTTTGGCTCAGCACCGGAGACCTCGTCGAACCCGTCGATCGGGCTGAAAAAGTCCTGTTGCAGTTGGGCATTGGTGCTCAGTGCCCCGTAGTTCCACGCGTCGACGAACGAGTGGGCCGTCACCGGTGAGCCGTCGGTGAACTTCCAGTCCGGTTTGAGCAGGATCCGGTAGTTGACGTTGTCGGCGGTCTCGATCGACTGCGCCACCTCCGGCGCAGGCTGGCCGTCCGCGTCGTAGGAGACCAGGCCGGCGAACAGTCGATCGAGGATCCGCCCGCCCAGGCTGTCGTTGGTGCCGGTCGGAATCAACGGGTTCGGTGGCTCCCCGCTGTTGACCACCACCAGATCGGGGCTGAGCATGCCGCCTCCGCAGCCGGCCAGCGTCCCGGCCGCCAGCATCCCGGCGGTCAGGACGGCCAGCGCGGCAAGCATCCGACGCATGCCAGCGACCCTAAGGCCTACGGCGCCGCCGACCGAACGGGACGCGCGTCGCCGCTAGGATGGCGCTGTGACCTCGCACGAAGTCGGCGTTCAGGTCGGGTATCTGGCGGCGATCTTCGGCGTTCCGATCATCGGGGTGGCCTGTCTGATCATCGGGTTGCGCCTGCGCAACGCGCGGGCGGTCACCACCGGCCCACCGGGTTCGCCGCAGCCCCGACCCACAAGGTGGGCCACGACGCTGGTCGTCGTCGGCGCCGTACTGCTCACCCTGGGCGCGCTGGGCATCGCGGGAAATCTCGTGCGACTGAACAAGCGGAGCCTGTTCGACACCGACAAGTCCATGCCAGTGGGCCAGTGCATCGACCAAAACGCGTTTCTCGCACGGTCTTTCAGTTCGAGTCCGGCCAACGATTGCGCCAACCCGGCTAATACCTACCAACTGGCGTTCAAGGGTGCCCCCTCGGCGGCATGCCCGGACGGCAAACGCGACAACTCCGTCTACAGCCGCTACACCGACGACTCCGCCATCCTGTGCTTCGCGCTCAACCTCCGGCAGGGCCACTGCTACCAACTGACCAACGGATCGGAAAACCTGACGCTGCGGCCCGATGACTGCGGCGAACCCCAGCCGTCACTGGACAGGGTCGTCCAGCGCATCGACGGCAGCACGGACACCACCCGATGCGCGCCCGGCGACAAGGCCATCGCCTACCCGGCCCCACCGCGCGTCTACTGCCTGGCCCGCGCCGGCGCCTAAGCGCGATCAGCCCGCGGTGACGGGATGGACCTCCAGCCGGCAGGCCTCGATGGTCGCCGGCACCGTGAACACCTCCATGATGGCCGGCGGGCTGACGGCCAGGTCGGTGTAGCCGGGGCACGGGTTGCCGTCGGCGTCGACGGCCATACCCTCCACGACCGCCTGCCCCTGAGTCGACAGCGACAGCGTGACGGTCGGCGGGACGTCGACGCCGGACGGCAGCCCGCCCAGGTACCCCCGCGGCGTCTGCTGGGCGTGAATGAGCGGCCCGCCGCTGCCCGAGTCGACACCGGGGTAACCGGTCAGCGTGCACGGGTCCGCACCGCCGGCCAGGGCGAACAGCAGCGTCACGCCGCGATGGCCCACCGCGGCCTGCGTCGGGGCTGCGCTGACGGCGACCTGTTCCGACCAGCAGGGCGTCGGCTGGCCGACGGCGTCGGACGGCTCGGCCCACGCGCGCGGTCCCTGCATCCCCGTCGCCGCGTAAGCCGTTGCGGCCGCGGCGAAGCTGAGCGCCACCCGGCGCGCCCGTGGTCCCGGCACATCGGTGATTATGCGGCATGCGGGCGTGATTGACCCCGGATCGGGCAACGGCTTTTCACCTGAGAGGTCTAGGCTCACTGACGGTTGACGCGCCTCGACGCTAGGAGGAAACCAGTGACCGCCACCCACACCGAGGGCCCGACGTCGTATCCGCCGTCGGCGCAGTTCGCCGAGCAGGCCAACGCGGGTGAGGATCTGTACCGCGAGGCCGACCGGGACCGGCTGGAGTTTTGGGCCGAGCAGGCCAAGCGGCTGTCCTGGTCGACGCCGTTCACCCAGGTCTTGGACTGGTCGGAGGCGCCCTTCGCCAAATGGTTCGCCGACGGGAAGCTCAACGTCGCCTACAACTGCGTGGACCGCCATGTGGAGGCCGGCCTCGGGGATCGCGTCGCGATTCACTGGGAGGGCGAACCCGGCGACAGCCGCAGCCTGACCTACGCCGACCTGCAGGCCGAGGTGTGCAAGGCGGCCAACGCGCTGACCGACCTCGGTCTGGTCGCCGGCGACCGCGTCGCCATCTACATGCCCTTGATTCCCGAGGCCGTCATCGCGATGCTCGCCTGCGCCCGGCTGGGCGTCATGCACAGCGTGGTGTTCGCCGGTTTCACCGCCAAGGCGCTGCGGGCCCGGATCGCCGACGCGCAGGCCAAGCTGGTGATCACCACCGACGGGCAGTTCCGCCGCGGCAAGCCGGCCCCGCTCAAGGAGGCGGCCGACGAGGCCGTCTCGGATCCCGACAGCCCCGTCGAGCGCGTTCTCGTGGTGCGGCGCACCGGAATTGACGTGTCCTGGAACGACGACCGCGACCTGTGGTGGCACGACGTGGTCGACTCGGCATCGCCCGAACACACCCCGCAGCCCTTCGACGCCGAGCAGCCGCTGTTCCTGCTGTACACCTCGGGAACCACCGGCAAGCCCAAGGGCATCGTCCACACCAGCGGCGGCTATCTGACCCAGTGCTCATACACGCACTACTACGTCTTCGACATCAAGCCCGAAACCGATGTCTATTGGTGCACCGCCGACATCGGCTGGGTGACCGGACACAGCTACGGCGTCTACGGTCCGCTGTCCAACGGGGTCACCGAGGTGCTCTACGAGGGCACGCCCGACTCGCCGACCCAGCACCGGCATTTCGAGATCATCGAAAAGCACGGCGTGACAATCTATTACACCGCGCCCACGCTCATCCGCACCTTCATGAAGTGGGGCCGCGAGATCCCCGACGCGCACGACCTGTCCAGCCTGCGAGTGCTGGGAACGGTGGGCGAGCCGATCAACCCCGAGGCGTGGCGCTGGTACCGCACCGTGATCGGCGCCGACAGCCTCCCGATCGTGGACACCTGGTGGCAGACCGAAACGGGCGCCGCGATGATCTCCCCGCTGCCCGGAGTCACTGCGGCCAAACCGGGTTCGGCGATGAGGGCGTTGCCCGGCATCTCCGCGAGCATCGTCGATGACCACGGCGAACAACTGACGCCGACCATCCATCACGGCGAGCATGTCAGCGGCTACCTGGTCCTGGACCAGCCGTGGCCCTCGATGCTGCGCGGCATCTGGGGCGATCCGGAGCGCTATGTCGAGACCTATTGGTCCCGGTTCGCCGAGCAGGGCTGGTACTTCGCCGGCGACAGCGCCTATTACGACCGCGACGGCGCCATCTGGGTGGTGGGCCGCATCGACGACGTGATGAACGTGTCGGGGCACCGGCTCTCGAGCGCCGAATTGGAGTCGGCGCTCGTCGGCCACCACGGAGTGGCCGAGGCCGCGGTGGTCGCGAAGGCCGACGAGACCACCGGCCAGGCCGTCTGCGCGTTCGTCGTCTTGTGCGCCGAGTACCAGGTGCATGACGGCATCGTCGAAGAGCTGCGCGCCGAGGTGGCCAAGGAGATCTCGCCCATCGCGAAGCCGCGGGAGATACACGTGGTGCCCGAACTGCCCAAGACGCGCAGCGGCAAGATCATGCGCCGGCTGCTGCGCGACGTCGCCGAAAACCGCGAGTTGGGTGACACCTCGACGCTGCTCGATCCCGGTGTGTTCGACGCGATCCGGAGCGCGAAGTAGGAAGGCCCACTCAGCCCGGCAGCGGCACGAACCCCGCGCCGGCGCGGTGCTTGGCGTTGATGTCGGCGAGGTCGGCGTTGATCGACATCACCACCGCCGGGGTGTGCAGCGGGATGTATTTGATGATGCACGACGGCAGGTTGTCGCTGAACGCCCCGTGAATCATGCCGACCAGCAGGTTGTTGACGGTCACCGGCGCCCCGGAGTCCCCGGGTTGCCCGCACACCTGCATCACGATGGTGCCCGGGTCCTGGCCCGGCCCCCAGGTGACCCCGCAGGAATTGCCGGTCGTGCGGCCCTGCTTGCAGGCGACCTGCCCGAACGTCGGGTCCGGGCCGATGCCGCTGATCACGAAGCCGTTGTAGTTGGACACCGGCGCCACCTTGGCCGGATCGAACTTGATCACCGCGTAGTCCAAATTGTCGTTGCCCGCGACCATCACGCCCAGCGGGCCCCGATCCTGGGCGGCCTCGGCCGCGACCTGCGCGCCCGGGCCGCCGCAGTGCGCCGAGGTGAAGCCGATCAGCTCCCCGGCGGCATCGGTGCCGATCGTCGTCAGGGTGCACATCGTGTCCCCGTTGATGACAATTCCGGCCCCGCCGCCCATCGGCACCCGGTCGTCGGCGCCCGCCCTGGCGGAGACGCTCATCAGGGCCACCAGCACGGCCACCATCGCCGCCTTGTAGCAACGGTAGGCCGTCTGCAATGCAATACCCCCATCGAGCGGTCGGACATCCTGAGCGGCCTGGTCAGTCTAGTCGGCCAGGATGGCGGATTCGCCAGCGACGATGGCGCAATCGTGCGCCCCTCCATATTCCTTTCCCGCTCAAGGGGATCGACGGGGCCGTCATCGCGGCGGTGGCTTCGCTGTCCGCGCGCCGCGCTCCGCGGTCCCTGGGCCCTCTCAGCTGGCCTCGTCCGGCACCGCGCCGCATGGCAACATGAACCGCGACGAGAGAACCGAGAGGACGGTCCGTGAGCAAAGACGATCGCAATAACGGCGTGCCCAGCACGCTGACCACGATTCCGTTGGCCGACCCGCACGCCAGGCCGGCCGAGCCGTCGATCGGCGACCTGATCAAAGACGCCACAGCTCAGATGTCCACCCTGGTCCGCGCCGAGGTCGAACTCGCCCGGTCGGAGATCACCCGGGACGTCAAGAAGGGCCTGACCGGCAGCGTTTACTTCATCGCCGCGCTGGTGGTGCTGTTCTACTCCACGTTCTTCTTCTTTTTCTTCCTGGCCGAGCTGCTCGACGAATGGCTGTGGCGCTGGGTGGCGTTCCTGATCGTGTTCGGGATCATGGTGGTCGTCGGCGCCATCCTGGGATTGCTGGGCTTCCTGAAGGTCCGGCGCATCCGCGGCCCGCGGCAGACCATCGAATCGGTCAAGGAGACGCGCACCGCGCTGACCCCCGGCCAACACGACAAGCCCGCCACCGGCGCGAAGGAACTCGCCGGGTCCGGCGGCGGCAGGCACGAAAAACCCGCGGATCCCTCGGGTTGGTAGATGCCCGCACCAGATCCGTCGGTCACCCGCATCGACGGGCCGTGGCGCCACCTGGACGTGCACGCCAACGGCATCCGGTTCCACGTCGTCGAAGCCCTGCCCGACGGGCAGGGTGACGGCGTTCCGCCCGCGCAGCCGGCCACCGCGCGGCCGCTGGTGATGCTGCTGCACGGGTTCGGGTCGTTCTGGTGGTCCTGGCGGCATCAGCTGCGCGGGCTGACCGGCGCGCGCGTGGTGGCGGTCGACCTGCGCGGCTACGGCGGCAGCGACAAGCCGCCCCGCGGCTACGACGGCTGGACGCTCGCCGGTGACACCGCCGGGCTGATTCGCGCGCTGGGGCACTCGTCGGCGACGCTGGTCGGCCACGCCGACGGCGGGCTGGCCTGCTGGGCCACCGCCCTGCTGCATTCACGGCTGGTGCGCGCCATCGCGCTGATCAGCTCACCGCACCCGGCGGCCCTGCGCCGATCCACGTTGACGCGGCGCGACCAGGGCTACGCGCTGCTGCCGACGTTGCTGGCCTACCAGCTGCCCATCTGGCCGGAGCGGCTGCTGACCCGGCACAACGCCGCGGAGATCGAGCGGCTGGTCCGGAGCCGAAGCTGCCCCAAATGGGTTGCCTCCGAGGATTTTTCACAGAGCGTCCGGCACCTGCGGACGGCCATTCGGATCCCGGCGGCCGCGCACTCCGCGCTGGAATACCAGCGCTGGGCCGTGCGCAGCCAGCTGCGCGGAGAAGGCCGGCGGTTCATGAAATCGATGTCGCAGCAGCTCGGCATGCCGCTGCTGCACCTGCGCGGCGACGCCGATCCCTACGTGCTTGCCGACCCGGTGGACCGCACCCGACGCTACGCGGCCCACGGCCGCTACGTATCCATCACCGGCGCAGGGCATTTCAGCCACGAAGAGGCGCCGGAGGAAATCAACCGGCACCTGATGAAGTTCTTCGAGCAGGTGTACGGGGACCCCGTCAGCTGACGCAGGACCCGGTGGCGACCTGCTGGGTGTCGCCGATCTTGGAGAGCTGACTGGACACCTCGTCGGCGGTCAACACGAACCCGGTGTCGGGGTCGTCGACCGCGGCGCCGAACACCACACCGAGCACGTGACCGTTGAGGTCGATCAGCGGGCCACCCGAATTACCTTGCTCCACACTGGCTCTGATGGTGTAGACGTCGCGGGTGACCGGCGCCGGATCCCGGTAGATGTCCGGACCGCTGAGCCTGATCGCCTCGCGGATCCTGGCCGGCGTCGCGGTGAAGTTGCCGCCGCCCGGATAGCCCAGCACCACAACGCTTTCGCCGCTCTTGGCCTCGCCCTGCGCGAAGGCCAACGGCGCCGCCGGCAGGTTCGGGACGGCGAGGATCGCGATGTCGACCGACGGGTCGTAGGACACCACGGTGGCGTCGAGGGGGTTGCCGCTGGCGTAGATCTGGACGCTGTTGGACCCGGCCACCACGTGCGCGTTGGTCATCACCCGGTCGGGCGCGATCACGAATCCGCTGCCCTCCAACACCTTTTGGCAGCTCGGCGCGAGGCTGCGCACCTTCACCACGCTCGGCGCGGCGGTCGTCACCACCGGGTTGGTGGCCAGGGCGGGGTCGGGCGACGCGACCGGAATCACCGGGGTGCGGCTGAACGGCTCGAGCACCGCGGGCAGCCCCGAGGTGTTCAACAGCGCCGAGAGGCGCTTGGGCACCGTCTTGAGCCAGGGCGGCGCGACCTCGTTGACCTGCGCCAGCACCCGCGAACCCCGGACCGCGGCGGCCAGTTCGGGCTGGTCCTTGGACTGGGTCAGCGGTGTGGCCAGCAGCCACGCCGCGGTCAGCACCACCACCAGCTGGACGCCCACGCCGATGACCGAGTCGACGGTTCGGATTGCGCGGCTGTGGATCGCGCCGCGGACGGCCCGTCCCAGCACCACGCCGGCGACCTCGCCGACGACGACCAGCGCGAGGATCAGGAACAGCGCGGTGAACAGCTTGGCGCGGGGCGCGGCGATGTGGCTGACGATGTGGGGCGCCAGCAGCACGCCCGCGATGGCCCCGAGCAACACGCCGACAAACGACAGCAGGGACCCCAGCGCCCCCGAGCGCCAGCCGGAAATCGCCGCGATGAAAGCGACCGCCAGCACGGCGATGTCCAGCCACTGCGACGGGGTCATCGAGTTCATGTTCATCGGGCGCCGCCCCCGTCGCCGACCAGCACCATCGCCTCGTCCAGCTCCAAGATGTTGGTGGTGTCCCAGGGCCGGGCCCAGCCCGCGACATCCAGCACCGCGGAAATCACCTGGCCGGTAAAGCCCCACACCAGCATCTGGTTCAACAGGAACGCCGGGCCGGCCCAGCGGCGGCCCAGGTTGCCGCGGTACACCATCAGCCGGTTGTCCGGATTGATGAAGGCGCGCACCGGAACCCGCGACACGATCGCCGTTTCGGTCTCGTCGACGACGGCGACGGGCCCCGGGTCCGGCGAGTACGCCAACACGGGCACGACGTGGAACCGGGACGGCGCGATGAACGTCCGTTCCATCGTGGCCAGTGGATGCAGCCGGCCGACGTCGATCCCGGTTTCCTCCTTCGCCTCGCGCAGCGCGGTGGCCACCGGGCCGTCGTCGCCGGGATCGGAGGCGCCGCCGGGAAAGGCCGCCTGGCCCGCGTGGTGGCGCAACGTCGAGGCCCGCACCGTCAGCAGCAGATCGGCGTCGTCGGGCACACCGCCGTCGGCCGTGCCGGACTCGGAACCCGAGAACAACACCAGCACGGCCGCCTCGCGGTCATCGCCCAGTAACGACGCCATCGATGCCGCGGCCTTGGACGCGGTCACCATCGCCAGCACGCCGGCCGGCAACCGGTGCCGGTATGCCTCGGGGATCTGGCCGACGTTGTCCACCAGCGGACGCAACCAGGGCGGCGACAAGTCGGGCATCAGCGGAGTGGTCCCCCGCGAGCGGGGAAGGCCCCCAGAACCCACGGGCGCCTCCCTCGGTCCAGTCAATCTGCCTATCCCGCGTCGTTTCCGACGGCGGCTGCGATCTCGTCGGCACTGGCGAAAGACCGCGGCAGCATCTGCGCAACGCTACCGTCCGGCCGGAGGACGACCGTCGCAGGCATCACATTTACCACACGCAGCGCGGCCGCGACCCGACGACGGCCGTCCTGCAGGGTCGGCAGCCGAACACCCAACTCCGCCAACCGCAGTAACGCGGCCATCTCGTTCTCGTCCTGGTGGACGGTCACCACCATCACGTCCGACCCGACCCGGCGCTGATACTCGGCCATCGCGGGAAGTTCGGCCGCGCACGGCGCACACCAATACGCCCAGAGATTGAGGACCACCCGGTGCCCGGCCAGCGCGCGGGCGACGTCGACGGCCGACCCGTCGGCGGCGCATTCCACCGTCACGCCGCGCAGCGCCGCCGGGCCGGGACCCCCGCCGGCAGCTGGGCACGGCGACAGGTTGGCGCGCTCGCGCGGACCCGCGAGCGCGGCGGGTGTGTCGGCGTCGCGGTGCTCGCGGGGGGCGGGCGCCTGGGTCGTCGCGGTCGGTGCCGAGTTGTCGTGCAGCTGGGCCACCAGCGCCGCGACCAGCGCCGCCACCACCGCCAGGATCGCGATGGTCCACCGGGTTGTCCGGGTCAACGTCGCGCGCCCCGGTACTACAGCCCCACCAGGGCCAGCAGGTGCTCGGTTTCCGGGCCCTGGACGAGGGGCGCGGCGAGCAGCGGTTCGGTGGGGCCCAGCCCGAAGGACGGGCAGTCCTTGGCGAGGATGCAGGCACCGCACGCCGGCTTGCGGGCGTGGCACACCCGGCGGCCGTGGAAGATGACGCGGTGGCTGAGCATGGTCCACTCGCGGCGTTCGATCAGCTCGCCCACCGCGTGCTCGATCTTGACCGGATCCTTCTCGACGGTCCAGCGCCACCGGTGCACCAACCGCGAGAAATGGGTGTCGACGGTGATGCCCGGGACGTCGAAGGCGTTGCCCAGGATGACGTTGGCGGTCTTGCGGCCCACGCCGGGCAGGGTGACCAGCTCGGCCATGGTCGACGGGACCTCGCCGTCGAACCGCTCGACCAGGGACTGCCCCAGCCCGATCAGCGACGACGCCTTGTTCCGGAAGAAACCGGTGGGATGGATGAGGTTTTCCAGCTCGGCGCGGTCGGCTTGCGCATAGTCCAGCGCGGAGCGGTAACGCTTGAACAAAGCGGGAGTGGTCAAGTTGACCCGCTTGTCGGTGCTCTGCGCCGAGAGGATGGTGGCCACCGTCAGCTCCAGCGGCGTCGTAAAGTCCAGCTCGCAGTGGGCGTCTGGAAACGCTTGCGCCAGTGCGCGATTCATCCGCCGCGCCCGTCGCACCAGCCCGGCTCGCGTTTCTTTCGACCAGCGATCGTTGACGACATCGTCTGAAGCGGCTGGCGTTGACTTCGAGCGCCCGGATGCCTTTGCCGCTGTCACCTACGACAGAGTACTGATTTCGTGATCTGGCTGAGACCTAAGCCATGTTTACTCTCCTTGTGTCATGGTTGCTGGTGGCGTGCGTTCCCGGGCTGTTGATGCTCGTGACGTTCGGTCTGGGGCGGCTGGAATCGGAGCTGGCCCACGACCACGTCTCGGTCACCGATGTCGACGAATTCCTCGAGTATGCGGAGGCCGTCGACGTGCACACGCTGGCCCGCGAAGGCATGCCCGAAGCGCTGGAATACCTACATCGGCGCCAGGCCCTGCAGGCGGTGGATGCACCGCCGGCGCGCCCGGCGATCGGACCGCGTCACGCCAAGCCGGTGTTTGCCACCGCCCTCGGCGACCACGACGAGGCGGGTCTACCGACGCGGATACGGGCCCATTCGCATGTCAATCCGCAATTTGGGGGGACTAGACACGTCAATCGTGTGTAGCGTGGCACGTTGGACACAATTGGCCTACCTCTAGACTTACGTCACACGAGCAGGGTTGGCCTGCCCGTATCACAATTGGAAGCTGAAGAGGCAACGGTGGACGAGATCCTGGCAAGAGCAGGAATCTTCCAAGGGGTTGAGCCCGGCGCGGTCACCGCGCTGACCAAGCAATTGCAACCCGTCGACTTTCCGCGCGGGCACACGGTTTTCGCCGAGGGGGAACCGGGCGACCGGCTGTACATCATCGTTTCAGGGAAGGTCAAAATCGGCCGGCGTTCGCCGGACGGGCGTGAGAATCTGCTGACGATCATGGGCCCGTCGGACATGTTCGGCGAATTGTCGATCTTCGACCCGGGGCCGCGGACTTCCAGCGCGACCACCATCACCGAGGTTCGAGCGGTGTCGATGGACCGCGACGCGCTGCGGGCGTGGATCGCGGACCGCCCGGAAATCGCCGAGCAACTGCTGCGGGTACTCGCCCGGCGGCTGCGGCGGACCAACAACAACCTCGCCGACCTGATCTTCACCGATGTGCCCGGCCGGGTGGCCAAGCAGCTGCTGCAGCTGGCCCAGCGTTTCGGCACCCAGGAGGGCGGCGCGATGCGGGTCACCCACGACCTCACGCAAGAGGAGATCGCCCAGCTGGTGGGCGCCTCGCGGGAAACCGTCAACAAGGCCCTGGCCGATTTCGCCCACCGCGGCTGGATCCGCCTCGAGGGCAAGAGCGTGCTGATCTCGGATTCCGAGCGGCTCGCCCGCCGCGCCCGGTAGGCGCGCGGGCATCTCAGCGGGTCAGTCCCGACGCAGGTAGTCCAGTTGCGCCTGCACCGACCATTCGGCCGCGTCCCAGAGCTTCTCGTCGACGTCGGCATAGACGTATTCGACGATCTCGCGGGTGGTGGCCTCGTTACCGAGATCCCACAGCGCGGCGCGCACCTGCTCCAGACGTTCGTGCCGGTGCGTCAGGTAGCCGGACGCGACGGATTCCAGGTCGGCCAGCTGCGGTCCGTGTCCCGGCAGCACCGTGCGCTGGCCTAAACCGCGTAGCCGGCGCAGCGATTCCAGGTAGTCGGCGAGGCTGCCGTCCTCCTTGTCGATGACGGTGGTGCCGCGGCCCAGCACGGTGTCCGCGGTCAGCACGGCGTCATCGAGCAGGAACGACAGCGAGTCGGCGGTGTGGCCGGGTGTCGCCATGACCTTGATCTTGAGGCCGGCGGCGTCGATGACCTCGCCGTCGGTGAGGTGACCGCCGAGGCCGCGCAGGAACCCGCTGCCCGCGGACCGGACCGTCGCCCCGGTCAGCTCGACCAGCTTGTCGATGCCGTCGGTGTGGTCAGGGTGTCGGTGGCTGATCAGGACCAGCGCGACGCGGCCCAGCGCGGCGATCCGGGCGATGTGCCCGTCGTCGTCGGGGCCCGGATCCACGATGACCAGCTCGTCACTGCGGGGACCGCGCAGCACCCAGGTGTTGGTGCCCTCCAGCGTCAGCAGGCCGGGGTTGTCGGCCAACAGGACCGAGGCAGTGTCGGTGACCGCCCGCAACATGCCGTATGCGGGATGGGTCAGCGGCTCCGCGGTCTCGGTCACGGCCGTCAGCCGACCTCCACGATCAGCTCGACCTCCACCGGCGCATCCAGCGGCAGCTCGGAGACGCCGACCGCCGACCGGGCGTGGGCTCCTTGGTCGCCGAACACCTCGCCGAGCAGGTCGGAGGCCCCGTTGATGACGCTCGGCTGGCCGTTGAAACCCGGAGCGGAGGCGACGAACCCGACCACCTTGACCACCCGCGCGACGGTGTCGATCCCGACCAGCGAATGCACCGCGGCCAGCGCGTTGAGCGCGCACATCCGCGCGAGCGACTTGGCGTCCTCGGGGCTGACCGCGGCGCCGACCTTTCCGGTCCGCGGGAGCTTGCCGCCCTCCATCGGCAGCTGGCCCGACGTGTAGACCAGGTTGCCGGTCCGCACGGCGGGAACGTACGACGCCAGCGGCGCAACCACCTCCGGCAGCGTGAGGCCGAGCTGCCCAAGCCGGGCGGACGCGCTCATCTCTACTTGGGGCGCTTCAGGTACGCGACGTGCTGCTCGCCGGTGGGCCCAGGCAGTACCGACACCAACTCCCAGCCGTCGGCGCCCCACTGGTCGAGGATCTGTTTGGTGGCGTGCGTCAGCAGCGGGACCGTGACGTATTCCCATGCGGTGGGTTGGCTCATGACGCGAGCTTATCGGTCGGCCGTCAACGGCTCTGGCCAGCCCAAGGCCGGTGCGGGGGTCGGGCTAGCATGCGAAGGTGGCATCCACTCCTAACGGCGGTAGTTCCGTCGGTTGGCCCGCGCGCCTGTCGAAGGCGCGCCTGCATTTCGTGACCGGCAAAGGCGGGACGGGTAAGTCGACGGTCGCGGCCGCGCTCGCCCTGACGCTTGCGTCGGGCGGCCGTAAGGTCCTGCTCGTCGAAGTCGAAGGCCGACAAGGGATTGCGCAACTTTTCGACGTCCCGCCGCTGCCCTATGAGGAGCTCAAGATCGCCACCGCCGAGCGCGGCGGGCAGGTCAACGCGCTGGCGATCGACATCGAGGCCGCGTTCCTGGAATACCTGGACATGTTCTACAACCTGGGCATCGCGGGCCGCGCGATGCGCCGCATCGGCGCCATCGAGTTCGCGACGACGATCGCGCCGGGCCTGCGCGACGTGCTGCTCACCGGCAAGATCAAGGAGTCGGTGGTGCGCCTCGACAAGGGGGCCAAGAACCCGGTCTATGACGCGGTGGTCGTCGATGCGCCGCCGACGGGCCGCATCGCGCGTTTTCTCGACGTCACCAAGGCGGTGGCCGACCTGGCCAAGGGCGGGCCGGTGTACTCGCAATCCGAGGGTGTGGTGAAGCTGCTGCACTCCGATCAGACCGCCATCCATTTGGTCACGCTGCTGGAGGCGCTGCCGGTGCAGGAAACGCTCGAAGCCATCGAGGAGCTAGCCGAGATGGAACTGCCGATCGGCAGCGTGATCGTGAACCGCAACATCCCCTCGTTCCTCGAGCCGCGAGATCTGGCGAAGGCCGCCGAGGGGGACGTGGACGCGGACTCCGTGCGGGCCGGGCTGGAGATGGCCGGAATCAAGCTCAGCGACGCCGATTTCGCGGGCCTGCTGACCGAAACGATTCAGCACGCAACCCGGATCGCCGCACGCGCGGAGACGGCGCAGCAACTCGACGCGTTGAAGGTTCCACGGCTGGAACTACCGGCGATTTCCGACGGGGTCGACCTCGGCAGCCTGTATGAGCTGTCGGAAACCCTTGCGCAGCAGGGGGTCCGATGAGCGCCACGCCGAAAACCCTTGACATGGCGGCTATTCTGGCCGACCGATCCAACCGAGTGGTGGTGTGCTGCGGCGCCGGCGGAGTGGGCAAGACGACTACCGCGGCCGCAATGGCGATGCGCGCGGCCGAATATGGCCGCAACGTCTGCGTTTTGACGATCGACCCGGCCAAGCGGCTGGCACAGGCGCTCGGGGTCAACGACCTTGGCAACACCCCGCAGCGGGTGCCCTTGGCGCCCGAAATCCCGGGCGAGCTACACGCCATGATGCTCGACATGCGCCGCACCTTCGACGAGATGGTGATGCAGTACTCCGGCCCCGAGCGGGCAGAGGCGTTGCTGAACAACCAGTTCTACCAGACGGTCGCCACGTCGCTTGCCGGTACGCAGGAGTACATGGCGATGGAGAAGCTCGGCCAATTGCTGAGCCAGGACCGCTGGGACCTCATCGTGGTGGACACCCCGCCGTCGCGCAACGCGCTGGACTTCCTGGATGCGCCGAAACGGTTGGGCAGCTTCATGGACAGCCGGCTGTGGCGGCTGCTGCTCGCACCCGGCCGCGGCATCGGCCGATTGGTCACCGGCGCAATGGGTTTGGCGATGAAGGGCATGTCCACGATCATGGGCTCGCAATTGCTCAGCGACATCGGTTCATTCGTGCAGTCACTGGAATCGACCTTCGGCGGTTGGCGGGAAAAGGCCGACCGCACCTACTCGCTCTTGAAGCGGCGCGGCACCCAGTTCGTCGTGGTGTCGGCCGCCGAACCCGACGCGCTGCGCGAGGCGGCCTTCTTCGTCGACCGGCTGTCACAGGAGGGCATGCCGCTCGCGGGGCTGGTGCTGAACCGCACCCACCCGACGCTGTGCGCCCTGCCGGTCGAGCGGGCGATCGACGGCAGCGAGACGCTGGACGCGTCCGATTCCGAGGCCGCCGAGCTGGCTTCCGCCGTGCTGAAGATCCATGCCGACCGGGCGCAGACCGCCAAGCGGGAAATCAGGCTGCTCTCGCGCTTCACCGGGGCCCACCCGCACGTGCCGGTCGTCGGGGTTCCGTCGCTGCCGTTCGACGTCTCGGACCTGGACGCGCTGCGGGCACTGGCCGATCAGATCACCGCCGTCGGCGACGAGGCGGCCCGCGCAGCGGGGCGCTGAGAAGCCGACGCATCCGAACCCCGTCGGCGACGAGGCGGCCCGCGCCGCGGGGCGCTGACAATGCGCCGCGAACGCCCGCTCAGCGAATCAATTTATTGGGCACACGCCAGTTAGGCGCCCGCAGCAGCTATTTGACACGTGCCAGCCCCGGTCGAAACCGGCCGATTCGTTGCTGTCGAATTCCTATTGGGCACAAGCCAGCTCGCATTCAACACGAGTCAGTGCTATATTGAACAGACGTCGATTAAGAGGGCCGCTTAGGGCTGTAACAGTTTCGTAATCATGAAAACAGTTACTTTCAGGACCGTTAGTTCGCTTGCGACCGGGATTGCCTGACGCGTTCGTAAAATACCCCGGTCAGCCGACGCTGCGGCCGCGGCGCTTCTCGAAGAAGTCCTGCCAGGAGATGACCTCGGGATGCTGCTTGAGCAGGGCCCGGCGCTGGCGCTCGGTCATCCCGCCCCACACCCCGAACTCGACTTTGTTGTCCAACGCGTCCGCCCCGCACTCCTGCATCACCGGGCAGTGGCGGCAGATCACCGCCGCCTTGCGCTGGGCGGCCCCCCGAACAAACAGTTCGTCGGGGTCAGTGGTCCGACACAGCGCCTTTGAAACCCATGCGATCCGTTCCTCGGCGTCAACGCTGTGCAATACGCCCTGAGCAGCCGCGATGTTCGTTCGACGCGCGGCCGGCCGTGAACCTGACACGAGCTGTTCCCTTCCTTCCGACCGCTTGTCGCGGCCGCCCTCCTCGGGTGCAGACCCCTGCTGCGATCTACGCCACACCATGCAAATCGGTGTTATCTGAATCTCACCGTGTGTCTAAGTTAGGTGGTCAGGTGGCAATTGCGCAACAGTCTCATAACGCTTTTTTTGGGACGGGCGTGCAGTCTTGCCGAAAAGCTTAAACCGGGGAGGCGCCCCGCGCACTTCACCTTGGCGGCTGACCCGTGACGGCGGCGATAATTTTTTCCCACCCCCGATCGTAAGTTCGCTGGTCACGATGCGGGGGGGCCTTTGGTCAACTCGTGGCATGGCCAGGTGACCGGGGGCGGCTACCCTAGTACGCATGTCAGACCGCCCCCCGGCCGTTCTCACGGTTCTCAAGCTCGCGGGGTGCTGTTTGTTGGCCAGCGTCGTCGCCACGGCCCTGATGTTTCCGCTCGCCGGTGGAATCGGGCTGATGTCCAATCGGGCCTCTGAAGTCGTCGCCAACGGGTCCGCCCAGCTGACGCAGGGCGAGGTCCCCGCGGTGTCGACGATGGTCGACAAGAAGGGCAACGTCATCGCGTGGCTGTACTCTCAGCGCCGCTTCGAGGTGCCCACCGACAAGATCGCCAACACCATGAAACTGGCGATCGTCTCGATCGAGGACAAGCGCTTCGCCGACCACAACGGGGTGGACTGGAAGGGCACGCTGACGGGGCTGGCCGGCTACGCGTCCGGCGACGTGGACACCCGCGGCGGCTCGACCATCGAGCAGCAGTACATCAAGAACTACCAACTGCTGGTGACCGCCCAGACCGATGCCGAGAAACGGGCGGCGGTGGAAACCACCCCCGCGCGCAAGCTGCGCGAGATCCGGATGGCGCTCACGCTGGACAAGACCTTCACCAAACCCGAGATCCTGACGCGCTACCTGAACCTGGTGTCGTTCGGCAACGGCTCGTTCGGCGTGCAGGACGCGGCTCAGACCTACTTCGGCATCAACGCGTCCGACCTGAACTGGCAGCAGGCGGCCCTGCTCGCGGGCATGGTCCAGTCGACCAGCGCGCTCAACCCGTACACCAACCCCGACGGCGCCCTGGCCCGACGGAACCTGGTCCTCGACACCATGATCGAGAACCTGCCCCAGGAGGCCGACGCCCTGCGCGCCGCCAAGGCCACTCCGCTGGGCGTGCTGCCCCAACCCAACGAGCTGCCCCGCGGCTGCATCGCGGCCGGCGACCGCGCCTTCTTCTGCGACTACGTCCAGGAGTACCTGTCCCGCGCCGGGATCAGTAAGGAACAGGTGGCCAAGGGCGGCTACCTGATCCGCACCACGTTGGACCCGGACGTGCAGATCCCGGTCAAGGCGGCCATCGACAAGTACGCCAGCCCGACCCTGCCGGGCATCTCGAGCGTGATGAGCGTGATCGAACCGGGCAAGACCTCCCACCACGTGATGGCGATGGCCAGCAACCGCACCTACGGCCTGAACCTCGACGCGGGCGAGACGATGCGACCGCAACCGTTCTCCCTCGTCGGCGACGGCGCCGGGTCGGTCTTCAAGATCTTCACCACCGCCGCCGCGCTGGACATGGGTATGGGCATCAACGCCACGCTCGAGGTTCCCGGCCGGTTCCAGGCCAAGGGCATGGGAAGCGGTGGCGCGAAAGGCTGCCCGAAGGACACCTGGTGCGTCGTCAACGCGGGTAACTACCGGGGCTCCATGAACGTGACCGACGCGCTGGCCACCTCGCCCAACACCGCGTTCGCCAAGCTGATCCAGCAGGTGGGCGTCACCCGGACGGTGGACATGGCGATCAAGCTGGGGCTGCGGTCCTACGCCGATCCGGGCACCGCGCGCGACTACAACCGCGACAGCAACGAGAGCCTGGCCGACTTCGTCAAACGGCAGAACATCGGCTCGTTCACCCTCGGCCCGATCGAGGTGAACGCGCTGGAGTTGTCCAACGTCGCGGCCACCCTGGCCTCCGGCGGTGTGTGGTGCCCGCCGAACCCGATCGACAAGTTGATCGACCGCAACGGCAACGAGGTCTCCGTGACGACCGAGACCTGTGATCAGGTGGTGCCCGAGGGGCTGGCCAACACCATGGCCAACGCGATGAGCAAGGACGCCGTGGGCAGCGGCACGGCGGCCGGCTCGGCCGGCGCGGCGGGCTGGGACCTGCCGGTGTCGGGTAAGACCGGCACCACCGAGGCCCACCGCTCGTCCGGCTTTGTGGGATTCACCAGCCACTACGCGGCCGCCAACTACATCTACGACGATTCGCCCAATCCGACGGATTTGTGCTCCGCCCCGCTGCGTCACTGCGGCGAGGGGGACCTCTACGGCGGTAACGAGCCGGCGCGCACGTGGTTCACCGCGATGAAACCGATCGCGACCAGCTTCGGTGAGGTGAAGCTGCCGCCGACCGATCCCCGCTACGTCGAGGGCTCCCCCGCTTCGCGGGTGCCGGCCGTCACCGGCCTGGACGTCGACGCGGCCCGCCAGCGCATCAAGGAAGCCGGGTTCCCGGTCGCCGACCAGACCAACTCCGTGAACAGCACCGCGAAGCTGGGCGAGGTGGTCGGGACGTCGCCCTCCGGCCAGACGATTCCGGGGTCGATCATCACAATCCAGGTCAGCAACGGCATCCCGCCGGCGCCGCCCCCGCCGCCCGAGGGTGCGCCACCGGTGGTGGGGTCGCAGGTGGTCGAGATTCCGGGCCTGCCACCGATCACGATTCCGCTGCTGGCCCCACCGCCGCCGCCCGGGGCGCCCCCTCCATAAGGGGCGGCAAAACCGTGTTGTGGCGCAAGCTATGCGCGCCGAGACCGCAACCGGCAGTAGGCTTCCTGCATGGCTGACGTTCTACCCGTCCTCATGCGCAGCGGCGCCGTCGCGGTCGGCTCGACCCTGGCCGGCGTCGGTTATGCCGCGCTGGTCGAGCGCAACGCGTTTGTCCTGCGCGAGATAACCATGCCCGTCCTGTCACCGGGATCCACGCCGCTGCGGGTACTGCACATCAGCGATCTCCACATGACGCCCAACCAGCGCCGCAAGCAGGCCTGGCTGCGCGAGCTGGCGGCCTGGGAACCCGACTTGGTCGTCAACACCGGCGACAACCTGGCGCACCCCAAGGCGGTGCCCGCGGTGGTGCAGACCCTGGGCGACCTGCTGTCGCGGCCGGGCGTCTTCGTCTTCGGCAGCAACGACTACTTCGGGCCCCGCGTGAAGAACCCGATGAACTATCTCACCAACCCGTCGCACCGGGTCCGCGGCGAGCCGCTGCCCTGGCAGGACCTGCGGGCCGCGTTCACCGAGCGCGGCTGGCTGGACCTGACGCACACCCGCCGCGAGTTCGAGGTGGCCGGGCTGCACATCGCCGCCGCGGGCGTGGACGACCCGCACATCGACAGGGACCGCTACGACGCGATCGCGGGGCCGGCCAGCCCGGCCGCGAACCTTCGGCTCGGTTTGACGCACTCCCCCGAGCCCCGGGTGCTGGATCGCTTTGCCGCCGACGGCTACCAGCTGGTGATGGCTGGGCACACGCACGGCGGGCAGCTGTGTCTGCCGTTCTACGGCGCCCTGGTGACCAACTGCGGCCTGGACCGCTCGCGGGCCAAGGGGCCGTCGCGCTGGGGCGCGAACATGGCGTTGCACGTTTCCGCCGGGATAGGCACCTCGCCCTTCGCGCCCGTGCGGTTCTGCTGCAGGCCCGAGGCGACCCTGCTGACGCTGATCGCCAGCCCGATGGGCGACCGCGATTCCACCAGCGACCTGAGCCGTTCGCAGCCGACCGCTTCGGTGCGTTGAGCCACCGGACCCGGATCGCGGTCCGCACCCTGCCACGAAGCTGGACGGACGACGCGATCCGGCTGATCCAGGCCGACGCGCGGCGCAGCGCCGACACTCACCTGCTGCGCTATCCGCTGCCGTCGGCCTGGGGTGATGACGCAGGCGTCGCGCTGTATCTCAAGGACGAGAGCACGCACATCACCGGCAGCCTCAAACACCGGCTGGCGCGCTCGCTGTTCCTGTACGCGCTGTGCAACGGGTGGATCGGCGAGGGCACCACGGTCGTCGAGGCCTCCTCGGGTTCGACGGCGGTGTCGGAGGCCTACTTCGCGGCCCTGCTGGGGCTGCCGTTCGTCGCAGTGATGCCCGCGTCGACCAGCGCCTCCAAGGTGGCGCTGATCGAATCACAAGGCGGCCGTTGCCATTTCGTGACGGACTCCAGCCAGGTGTACGCCGAGGCGGAGCGGGTCGCGAAGGACACCGGCGGGCACTACCTGGACCAGTTCACCAACGCCGAGCGCGCCACCGACTGGCGCGGCAACAACAACATCGCCGAGTCGATCTACGAGCAGATGCGCGACGAGCGACACCCCGTCCCGGAGTGGATCGTGGTCGGCGCGGGCACCGGCGGCACCAGCGCGACCATCGGCCGCTACATCCGGTATCGGCGGCACGCGACGCGGTTGTGCGTCGTGGACCCGGAGAACTCCGCGTTCTTTCCCGCCTTCGCCGAGGACCGCTACGACGTCGTGATGTCCGCCTCCTCACGGATCGAGGGCATCGGCCGCCCGCGGGTCGAGCCGTCGTTTCTGCCCGGCGTCGTCGACCGTATGGTCGCGGTCCCTGATGCGGCGTCGATCGCGGCCGCCCGCCACGTCAGCGACGTCCTCGGCCGCCGGGTGGGGCCGTCGACGGGCACCAATCTGTGGGGTGCCTTCGGTCTGCTCGCCGAGATGGTCTCCGAGGGCCGCAGCGGGTCGGTGGTCACCCTGCTGGCCGACAGCGGCGACCGCTATGCCGACACCTATTTCAGCGACGAGTGGGTCGGCGCGCAGGGGCTCGATCCGGCCGGCCCGGCCGAGGCGCTGGCCGAATTCGAGCGCAGCTGCGCGTGGCCGAGCCCATAGCCAGCGGTTTGGTCAGTCGACGGGCCGGTGCGATACGCTGTCGTGGCTTCAAGCGGGGTGTGGCGCAGCTTGGTAGCGCGCTTCGTTCGGGACGAAGAGGCCGTGGGTTCGAATCCCGCCACCCCGACCCTATTAGTCGTCCGGCGTCATACAGGACGACACTCGATTCGCGAACGCGATATCAGCGCTCATTCCCTCAGATCCGAGTAGCCGGCTACTCTATCGGCCGCGCATTTTTGGGTGAAGTATTTGTGAGGTCGGCGCCGTCGGCCTGACCGCATGGCGACTGTCGGCTGCCACCTGAGCGGAAGGGATGGCGTCATGGGTTTGGATCAGCAATGCCGGAATGCGAAGTCCATATGGAGCGTGATTGCCGCCGCTCCAGTCGATGCCGCTTTTGCGGGTCTGCTGACCGGCTTCATGATTTCCGCCATTGCCTTCTTGCTGGGCAGAGAACGGCAAGAGGACAAAATCCTTCACGCCGTTGCGCTATTTGCGCCCGGGTTGCTGGTTTTGGCGCTTGCGTGTAATCAGTTTGTCGGCATCGCGGCGGTAGCCCCGAACATGGGAAAGGAAGCCGCACCGCAAACCACGCCGGACGTTGTGTGCAGCGTTGCCTGGACCCAAGGGATGACGGCTCAGGGCATGCTGGGCGTGGGCTTCGTTGTCGCGGTCGCCGGGCTGGTCTGGATGATGGCTCACGCCGTGGACGGAAACGTTGGCCGCGACACCCAGGAAACCGGCGGTCACGACCGCAGAACCCTAATACATCTGGGCAACTTCCTCGTGTTCGTCGCCATTGCCACCGTGTCGCTGCTGTTGATGAACGGCTCGCTCAGTTACTACGACATGATGAGCACCGTCGGCGTGCATCCGCCGCGGCACTTGACGGCCGCAATTTGGTGGACGTTCGGATTAACGATGGTTGTTGACGCCGCGATAATCTCCGTCAGGACCGCGACGTATTACCACGTTCGGCATAAAAGAATCCGCGGTGAGTGGACTGACCGCGGCGAGTCCAAAAGGGCGCGAATCTTGCGGCGCGGTTCCGTTATTCTCGTGGTGGTGTTAACGGCCGGAATGGCCTTGGTGGCGCCTTTACACGCTGGCCTGGTCGCTCAAGAACATTCTGCGCCCGGCGGGGTAGCGGCATTCTTTGCGGTGGCCCTCGGCATGTTCCTTCCATTCGTGATTTTCCTGTTTATTTCCGCTTCGGTGCCGGGACCCGACTTCTGGTACTGGGACATCATCTTCGATACCAAGGGAACACGCGGAGCCGCCGCCTCGAAACCACGCAGCCGGAAGCCGGTTTCGGCCGCCCCGAATCGTCACGCAGGTTGATCCGATTCTCACCGACATCTTCATCCACGGCCTGCGGGCGCAGCTCGACTGGGGCGGCGGCTCTCGATTGGGTAACCCATGAGACGACCGCTATGAATCGTCAGCCGATGTGAGGAGACCCCTGGTGAGCGAGGCCAACGACTTCAACGAGCGCAATATCGCCGAGTTCCGTGCCAACCATGGCCGCGTCGGCGGCCAGTTCGAGGGGGCGCCGCTGGTCATTCTGCACACCGTCGGTGCGCGCAGCGGAGAGCCCCGGACGAACATCATGATGTATCTCCCCGACGGCGAACGGTACCTGGTGTTCGCCTCGAACAACGGCGCCGACGACAACCCCGCCTGGTACTGGAACCTGAAGGCCAACCCGGATGCCCGCGTCGAAGTCGGCGACGACATCGTCGACGTGCGTGCCACCGAGTTGCAGGGCGCCGAGCGTGACGACAAGTACGCCCTGCAGGCCGAGAAGTTTCCGGGATTCGCCGACTACGAGCGCAAGACGTCGCGGACCATCCCGGTTGTCGCGCTCACGCCGACCGGTGCGGCGAGGCCGCGGGAATGAATGTCGCGCCCGCGCTGCGCTTAGGCCTCTAACTCCGGTTGGACGCGCCGACGGTCGGCCCGCGCCCAGATCTGCACCTGCTCCCGCCCGACCAGGCGGCACCGGTGGGTGGTCGCCAACTGGCGGGCCGCCTTGGTGAACCCCTGATTGGTCACCACGACCGTTTGGTTGCAGCGGTGCTGCCGCGCGCCGGCCACCACCTGTTGGACGGCGGCCACCCCGACGGCCTTCGCCTGCCGTTTGCACTGCACCGCCATGCACGCGCCGTCGCGCTTCGCGATCAGGTCCACACCGTAGTCACCGGTGCTGGCGGTGTGCGCGACGCTCCAGCCCACGGTCCGAAGCTGCGCCGCAACGAATTCTTCGAACTCGACGCCCGACATTTCGTCGATGGCCGCCAGGTCCGACGCCGCGTACCGCAGGTCACGCCTGAGCTGCCGCCCGACGCTGTAGCGGTCGCGCCGAACACCGAGCCACAACTGGCCGACGACGGTCAGCGCGAGGCCGCCCAGACCGGCCGAAAATCCCGCCGGGACACTGCCGGTGGCCTGCTGGGTGAAATACCAAGGGACAGCGAACCCCAGCAGGAGGAAGGACCCGGCGATTAGCGACATGGCTCCCCACGGTGGCGATGCGGACTCGTGTGATGAAACGTAGCCGAGGGCTACGACAATTCAGCGGAGGCGAAACCGAACCCTGGTGCCGTGGCGCGGAGCGAGCATGATGGAGCGCCGCACGATCCGCTCCGGCTCCTCGTCGACGGCGCTGAACTCCCCCTCGCGCAGCAGCGTGTGCAGCACCGTGATCAGCTCGCGCATCGAGAACGCGGCGCCCAGACAGCGTTTGACGCCGCCCCCGAACGGCACCCACGCGTAGGTCTCGGGCCGGATCCCCAGGAATCTCTCCGGGCAGAACTCGTTGGGGCGCTCGTAGGTGTTGGGGTTGCGGTTGATCGCGATGATGTGGACGACGATCCGCGTGCCGGCCTCGACGAGGTAGCCGCCGATCGGAAACGGCTGCGCCGCAACGCGGGCCGTGAGCGGCGCCGGCGGCCGGACCCGCAGCGTCTCGTGGATCACCGCGGTCGTGAAGGCTTCCTCACCGCTCAGGGCTTCCTCACGCACCCGCCGTTCCGCGTCGGGATGATGCAGCAGCAGGTCGAAGATCCAGGCCAGCGTCGTCGCGGTGGTCTCGTGACCCGCCAGCATCAGGGTGATCAGGTCGTCGCGAATCTCGCTGTCGGACAGCCCTTCCCCGTCCTCGCCGCGCGCGCACATCAGCAGCGAGAGGATGTCGGGTTGCTCGCCCAGGCGCGGGTCTTCTCGCCGCCGCGCGATCAGCGGCAGGACGGCGTCATCGATCTCGCGGTTGGCCCGCGTCCGTTGCGGCCACACCCGCAACGCGCCCAGGTGGCGCAGCGCGTAGCGGGCGGTCAATTGCTCTGAGACGCCGAGGTTTAGCAAGCGCTCGAAGGGCCGGCCGAGCCGGCGGACCTCCTCGGGATCGTCGACGCCGAAGGTGACCCGGACGATCACGTCCAGCGTCAACGCCCGCGCGGCTTTCAGCATCTCGAACGGACGGTCGACGGGCCAGCTGTGCATCGCGGCGCGCGCGGAGTTCCGCATGATCGGCACGTAACCGCTCAGCGCGGCGCCGTGCAGCGGGGGCGTCAACAGCTTGCGCCGCCGCAGATGCTCGGGCTCCTCCTGCACGAACATCGACGCGGAGCCGTAGATGGCCGCCGCCGGTCCGACGCCCTCGCCGCCGAGCAGCACGTCAGGCGGCGCGGTGAAGACCTGCTTGGCCAGTTCGGGGTCGGACACGATGGCCACGTTGCCCAGGCTGAGAACGGGCATCGTCATGATCGGTCCGTATCGGCGGATCAACCGCAGCATCCGCCGTTCGCCGCCCGCGAGATAGGCGATCGCGTACGCCGCGGCGAACGCCGGCCGAAGCATGCGCGGAGCCGGCAGGCCGGGCGGACGGCTCAAGGGCACGCTGACGACAGAAACACGGCGGACCTAGTTGGTCAAGGCCGCCCGTGGCGCCATTACGCGCAGTCGGCGCAGACCGGAAGGCCGGAGCTCGAGGCGCGCAACCGGCTGCGGTGCTGCACTAAAAAGCAGCTCGAACAAGTGAACTCGTCGGAGCGCTGGGGTATTACCGTCACCGACAGTTCTTCGCCGGAGAGGTCCGCACCGGGCAGCTCGAAGAAGACCACATCGTTAAGGTCCTCGTCGACCACCGCGGTGGGCGCCCCGGCGGTCGCGAGTTCGCGTAGGGCGGACGCATCCGGGGTCTCGACGTCGGATACGCGGCGTGCGTCGTAATCGCTTGCGGTCGTCATAGCTGTTCCTTCCTGCTGAACGACGGGCGGACGCACTTGCCTGTACTCACCCGTGGCACAGTCGATACCCCAATCGGGTTCCGATCACACCTAATCGGCCCAAAAAGATGTCCATTGCGGGCCGGCTCAGCAGGCGATCGGCGCCCTGGCGTGCGCGGCGGAGCCGTCGGCTCGCGGGCCGTGGAGAAACAATGCGACGTTGAAGGCCCGGCGCTGACTCCGTGACACCCAAGCCAGGCCGAACCACGGCGCCGCGACGGCGAGCAGCAGCGCGACAACCGCCGCCCCTGCGTGCCCGGTGGCCAGCGCGAGAACGCCGACCGCCAGTCCGACCGCCCAGGTGCCGGCGGCCACGAGTCCCGGGATGCTGGGACGCGAGGGACGGGACATGTCGAGCATGGCCCCCTTTTACCCGGTCAAGCCGAAAATTAAACATTTCGGTTCCGGCCTGGCCGCGCAACGATCAGCTGCTGGGCGGGGGCGCGGGCCGGTCGGAATTCATTGCCTGCCAGCGCACTTCGGCGGCGCGCACTTTGCGGTGGGTCTGCAACAGCCAGGCGACGCCCGCGGCACCCGACACGGCGGCCAACAGCACCACCGCCGCACCGATCAGCACGTGCCCGGCCGCGAACGCGTACAAACCGATGGCCAGGGCGACCACCGCGAGGGCCGCCCACGCGAGGCCGGGCGCATTGGCACCGTACGTAAGCGATTCACCGGCGTGCTGCCGCGAAGTACGGTGGTGGTCAACCGGGTCAGTTTTCGGGGTGTCCAACTTCCCTCCTCGCGAAAAAGCTTGGGTGGCAGGGCGGTTCGTGAAGTGGAACGCGCCGAAGCCTCGTCTGCGTCTACCCGACGCCCCGACGGGCCAAACGACGCCGGAGTGTCAGCGGGCCCCCGCGCGGGTATGCGGCGCGAATGCACAGAGCGCCCGCCGTCCTGTTCGACGTGGACGGAACCCTGGTGGATTCCAACTATCTGCACGTCTACGCCTGGCAGCGCGCCTTCGACGCCGAAGGCCTGCCCGTCGCGGCGTGGCAGATCCACCGCTGCATCGGCATGGACGGCGACACGTTGGTGCGCACGTTGTCCAACGACGCGCCGGAGCGGGTGCAGGACCGGCTCAGCGACGGGCACAGCCGCCACTATCGCGAGGTCACCGCGCTGCTGGCGCCGCTGCCCGGGGCGCGCGAGCTGCTGCGCCGCGTCGCCGGCCTCGGGCTGCAAGTGGTGCTGGCCACTTCGGCGCCCGACGACGAACTCGAGGTCCTGCTCAAAGTGCTCGACTGCGATGACGTCATCGGCGAGAAGACGTCGTCTCGCGACGTCGACACCGCCAAACCGGACCCCGGCATCGTGCAGGTGGCGCTGGACCGGGCCGGTGTGGACGCCGGGGACGCCGTGTTCGTCGGCGACGCCGTGTGGGACGCCCACGCCGCCGCGGCCGCGGGACTGCCGTGCATCGGACTGCTGAGCGGGGGCATCTCGCGCGCCGAATTGGAGTCGGCCGGCGCGTCACCGATTTTCACCGATCCGCAAGATCTCCTGGAGCACCTGGAATCCACCCGGATCGGCGAGCTACATGCCGCGGCTGCGCAGCAACAGCGGTAGAACCCACCAAAAGAACCCGAACAGCGCCAGCGCACCGGCTCCCGCTATGAGCCCGGCGCTGCGTCCGGCGACCGAGTCGAAAACGATGACCGTCACCCCGGTCAAGGCGGTGCCGAGCAGCGCCAGACCGGCGTAGGCGCACCGGTGCGCGGCCGACACCAGGACCTGCAGGCGATGCCGCCGGAACAGCAGCCGGTGGATGCCGACCGGGGCGACGAGCAGCACCGTCGCCCCTACCGAACAACCGACGGTCACCAGGTACACGATCCGCATCGGTTCCTTGAGGACGTCGAAGCGCTGCTGGAACGGCAGCGTCAGCAGGAAACCGGTGAGCAGCTGTACGCCGGTCTGCACCACGCGCAGCTCCTGCAGCAGGCTGTTCCAATTGCGGTCCAGCCGTTCGATTTCGGTTTCGCCGCGCTGGCTGCGATCCCACTGCTGGTCATCTTCCGGATGATCGACGTCGTCACCCATAACACCGATCATCCCCCCGGACGCTTGATTTAAACGCCAAGACCTACCGAAGCGCAGCGCTGCGGTCAAGAATCAAGAAGTAGACCGACCGAGCGGGAGAACACCATGCCGAGCACCGATCACGAATGGAGCCAACCCGCCGCGATGGCCATCCCCGCGGAGGGATATCTCGAATTGCAGCGCGGCCGGTACGGCCCGGTCTTTCCGCGGACGCCCGCCTGTTACGGCTTCTCCATCATCGCCAAGGTCAAGCCCGGACGCGAAGACGTGATCCGCGAGTACGGCAAGACGATCGAGGCGGCGATAGCAGCCCAGCCCGACCTGCTGGCCCCGCTGCGCCTGCACTATCTGCGGTGGGTGCTGTTCGACGTCGGCTTCGGGCTGCACTTCCAGTACCAGGGGATCTTCGACACCGATTTCGACAAGTACACCGAGGACGCGATCAAGCTGTTCTCGCTGTCCGGCGTCACCACCGTTTTCACCAACCTGGAGGGTTTTCCCGAGGATTGGCAGACCAACCCGGACGCCTTCATCAAGTTCGTCCGCGAACACCAGTTCCCCAGCTTCCTCGAGTACGGCGAGTACCCGTACGTCACCGCCGACGAGATCAAAAAGGCGCTGCGCCTCAAGGCCGCCTTCTCCGACATGCTCGACCAGATGCAGTAAATGCTTGACCTCGACAACATCCAGCACATCCTGGTGACCCGCACCCCGGCGATGACGGGGCGCTACGAATTCCTGTCGTTCGACGATCCGGCGGGCGGGCGGGCGTGGCTGGGCGAGCTGGTGGACAGGGCCCAGTCGGCGGCCGACGCACGCAGGACGATGGACAGCCAGGACCGCTGGATCACACTCGCCTTCACCTGGAATGGCCTACGCGCGCTTGGTGTTCCGGAAGACTCGCTGGCCAGCTTCCCGGACGAGTTCCGGGAGGGCATGGCCGCGCGCGCCGACATTCTGGGCGACACCGGCGCCGCCCACCCGGACCATTGGGTGGGCGGATTGGCGGGCGACGACCTGCACGCGGTGGCAATCCTGTTCGCCCGCAACGAGGCCGAGCACCGACGTTGCACCGCGGTACACGACGACCTCGTCGCGCGTTGCCCCGGCGTGCGGGTGCTGTCGTATCTGGATCTCAACGCGACGCCGCCGTTCAACTACGCACACGATCACTTCGGATACCGCGACCGGTTGTCCCAGCCCGTGATCGAGGGCGCCGGCGAAGAGCCGACACCCGGATCCGGTGGACCGTTGCAGCCCGGCGAGTTCATCCTCGGCTACCCCGACGAAGAGGGCGTCGTACCGAAACTTCCTGAGCCCGAAGAACTGTCGCGCAATGGCAGTTACATGGCGTACCGGCGGCTGCGCGAGCACGTGGGCCTGTTCCGCGGCTACTTACAGGAGCATGCCGACACACCGGAAGGGCAAGAGCTTCTCGCCGCCAAGCTGATGGGCCGGTGGCGCAGCGGCGCGCCCCTAGTCCTCGCGCCGGAGCGCGACGACCCCGAGCTCGGCGCGGATCCCATGCGCAACAACGATTTCAACTACAAGGAGATGGATCCGTTCGGGTATGCCGTACCGTTGGGCTCGCACGCGCGACGGCTGAATCCGCGCGACACGACCGTCAACATGAACCGGCGCCGCATGATCCGCCGCGGCGCCACCTACGGCGAGGCGCTCCCCGAGGGCGCCGACGACGACGGCGCGGACCGCGGCATCGCCGCGTTCATCATCTGCGCCAGCCTCGTCCGCCAGTTCGAGTTCGCGCAGAACGTGTGGATCAACGACCGCAACTTCCATGAGCTGGGCAACGAGCGCGACCCGATCTGCGGAACACAGGACGGCACACTGGAATACAAGATTCCGAAACGCCCCATCCGGAAAGTCCTCAAGGGGCTACCGGCATTCACCACGCTCACCGGCGGTGCCTACTTCTTCCTTCCCGGCATCAACGGCCTGAAATATCTTGCGAGGACACCGTGAGCGCACCAGCACGCACCTACAACCAGAACCACGTTCCCCGCGCACACACACCCGGGCGCCGTCGCATCAGCATCTACTGGACCTGGAGCTACCCGTGGGAGGCCCAACGCGATCCCGCCGCGCTGGACAACCGGTTCTCGACGATGACCGAGGTCCGCAGGGTGGCCTGGCCGAACTACGAGACGCCGGAATGGGACGACGCGCACTTCCTGCAGGGCATCGCCGGGACGCTCGAGCTATTCCACCGCTCGACGCTGCACTTCCAGCAGCTGGCCGGCGAGGCGACCGGTCACCCGGTCGCGGTTTTCCAGCGCATCGACCAGGCCGGCTACAAGCTGCCGATCGACGAACGGGTGCTGGCCGACACCGACACCCTGATGGTGTTCGGGCTCGACCACGTGCTCGGGCAGGAAGAGGCGCAGCCCGAGGAGGTCGAGGCGATCCGGGACTGGCTGCGGCGCGAGGGCACCTGCCTGCTGCTGGCCCCGCACCACGACGTCGGCTTCACCGACGACCCCAAGCAGCGCCAGACGGAGTTCTTGCACCACGGCGACCCGCTCGTCCCCCGCCAACAGCGCTTCAGCCAGTACACCCGCTCCCTGATGAAGGCCCTCGACGTGCCCGTCCACAACAAATGGGGCCTACGGCCGGCGGTCGCCGACGGCGGCCAGATCGCGCCGCTGACCGGCTTCCGGGACCTGGACGCGCCCGGGCTCCTCGACGGCGTCACCACCTTCAACTTCCACCCGCACCTGCCGCACTACGAATTGACGGCGCCGAAAAGCGAGGCCCTGCGCGTGCTGGGGCGCCAGCGAGTCGACCCGACGCGGCCACATCCCTTCACCGAGGCGGGCAACACAGAATTCAACGCGCTGATCTGGATGCCGCCCGACGGACGCCGGGCCGGCGACATCGTGTTGGTCGACTCCACCCACTTCACGACGCTCTTCGGCGGTACCGAGAGCCTGGCGAACTTCTGGCGAAACCTCTCGCTGATGCGATAGGGCCGTCAGCGGTTGACGTTGCCGTCCCGGACGGCGGTCAACGCGTCGTCCAGCGTCGGGTACAGCGGGAAGGTCTTGTCCAGTCCGGTCAGGTGGATCGGTCTCCTGGTCGCCGGCCCGCGCGCGACGACACCGAACTCGGTGGACCTGCCGAGCTTTTCGTAGGTCGCGGCCAGGATCTTCAACCCGACCGAGCCCAGGAATTCCACCGCGGAAAGGTCGATGACCAGTGCCGTCGGGCCGTCCGCGATGACGGCGCTGATCGCCTGCTCGAGCGCCGGAGCGGTGACCAGATCGATTTCGCCGCTGACGCTGACCACGGACACACCGTCGTGGTCGGTAACCAGCGTGGTAATCGAATCAGGAGCTGACAATGGCGATCCTTTGTCCGGGCCTTGAGTGTGGTGCACAGCCTAGCCTGCCATGCGAACTGCGAGAAGAATATGCCCTCGACACCTGCGACGCGATTGCCCAGGCTAGTCTCCCCAATAGGCATACTGCGGAGCGCGACGCGGCACATGGGAGGCCAGATGTCAGATTCGCCGTTGGATCTCGGAACCACCAGCACCGCCGCGCAGACGGTCAGCGAGGGCCTGCTGCCCCAGCTGGTCCAGCACCTGCGGCAGAACCGCACCGTCCTGCGCGAGGAATGGGCCCGCCGCATCACCGAGGCCGAACTCCTCACCGCGATGACCCCGGAGGAGATCTTCTCCGAGGCGACCACCGTGTACGACAGCTACGTCGAGGTGCTCGAGACCGGTAGCGTCGAGGCGCTGCAGGACTACGCCCGCGACCTGTCGGAACGCATCATCCCGCGAGGCGTGGAAACCGACGAGGTCGTCGGCATCGTGCTGCTGCTGCGCGACGTGCTGGCGCGGTCGCTGTTCGAGAAGTACCAGACCGACTTCGAGATGCTCAACCGCGTCCTCGACGCCTACGAACCGGCGGCCAACCGCATCGCCAACACCGTGGCCGTGTCCTTCGTGCAGGAACGCGAGCGCATCATCCGCCAGCAGCAGGAGGCCATCCGCGAGCTGTCCACGCCGGTGCTGCAGGTGCGCGAGCAGCTGCTGATTCTGCCGATCATCGGTGTGCTCGACAGCCAGCGGGCCCGCCAGGTCACCGAACAGCTGCTGCGGGCGATCCGCGCGAACCGCGCGAAGGTGGTCGTCATCGACATCACCGGTGTGCCGACCATCGACTCCACCGTGGCCAACCACCTGGTGCAGACGGTCGACGCGTCGGGCCTGATGGGCGCCAGCGTCATCATCACCGGCCTGTCCTCCGAAATCGCGCTGACCCTGGTCACCATCGGGCTCGACCTGTCGAAGATGAACGCCGTCGGTGACCTGCAGGGCGGAATCGAAGAGGCCGAACGCCTGCTCGGTTACGAAGTCACGCGCACCGGCGAACAGACCGGATAACCACCATTAGCACGAGCACCCCATGCCAGTACCGATTCTGAAACAGGGCGCGATTCTGATCGCTTCGGTGCAGTCGGCGCTGACCGACTCCGACGCCGAACGCCTCCGCTTCGACCTGATGGAACGGGTCAGCAGGTTCCGCGCCCAGGGAATCATCGTCGACGTCACCGCCATCGACGTGATGGACTCGTTCGCCGCCCGCTCGCTGCGGACCATCGCCCACATGACCCGGCTGCGCGGCGCGGACACCGTGATCGTGGGTCTGCAACCCGAGGTGGCCTTCGCGATGGTGCAACTGGGCCTGGCGTTCGACGACATGAACACCGCACTGGATCTCGAAGAGGGCCTCGCACTGCTGAATCGCCAAGGCGGAGTGGGGAAGTCGACGACGATCGGGCGCGACGGTGGCGGGTGACATCGTCGTCGACATCCACAGCTCCGACGACATCGTCGCCGCCCGCAAGGCCGGACATCAGCTCGCACTCGATCTCGGATTCTCGCTGACCGACGTCACCATGATCGCCACGGCGATCTCCGAAATCGCGCGAAACATCACCAGCTATGCGGGGCGCGGGGCCGTCCGGATCACGGTGGCCGACCGGGAGGGGCGCGCGGCGCTGGTGGTGCGCGCCGAGGACGACGGTCCCGGCATCGCCGACATCGAGCGCGCCATGGAGGACGGGTACTCGACCGGACGCGGGCTGGGGATGGGCCTGCCCGGTGCCCGCCGCCTGATGGACCGGCTGGTGGTGGACTCGAAGCTCGGCCACGGGACGGTCATCGAGATGTGGAAGTGGGTTCCCGCCCGTGCATGAGAACGGCCGGCTGGGTCCGATCGAGTGGGCAAGGGCGGGGCGCCCGCTGCCCGGCGAGTACACGTCCGGCGATCAGGGCATCGCGATCGGCATCGACGATGGCGCCGCGCTGTTCGGCGTGGTGGACGGCCTCGGGCACGGCCCGGATGCCGCGGCCGCCGCGCTGCGCGCCGTCGACACGGTCAAGCGCGCCAGTGCCGAACGGTTGGAAGTCTTGATCCAGCTCTGCCATCGCGTGTTGGACGGCACCAGGGGAGTCGCAATGACGCTGGCGCGGGTGGACTTTGAGGCCGGCACGCTGTCGTGGACCGGCGTCGGCAACGTCACCGCCGATCTGGTGGCCAAGGCGCCGACCGGACTGCAGGTCCGATCCAGTGCGCGCCTCACCGGGGGCATCGTCGGCTACCGGATGCCGGAAATTAGGCCCGCCCAGGTACTTCCGATCCGCCCCGGTGACCTGTTGGTGATCACCACCGACGGCATAGCCGAGGATTACCTGGACCACATCGACTTCGCGTCGTCCGCCGTGGTCATCGCCGAAGGACTGCTGGGCAAGCATGCCAAGGAGACCGACGACGCCATGGTGCTGGCCGCTCGTCACCGGGGAGTGTCCAAATGAGCGGCAACCACGACTTTCACGCCGAGTACACCGTCGCCCTGCACGGCTACCTGGACGCGCGTGATGAGGACACCCTGGCCGTCGGCCACGAGCTCGGACGCCGCGCCCTGCAGGAAGACATCAGCGTGCTCGAAATCATCGAGCACCATTTCCGATTGGTCCAGGCGCTGGCCGAGAACTCGTCGGTCGACCGGCCCGCCGCGCTCGAATTCCTGCTGCAGACGCTCGCCCCCCTGGACGTCGCGACTCGCGGATTCCTGGACGGCACCAGGCGTTTCGCGCAAGAGCGGGCGCGCGCCGAGGGGCTGGCAGACCGCGACAAGTTCCGCACCGCACTGGTGAATTCGCTGCAGGAGGGCTTCTTCGTCGCCGATCACGAGGGGTCGGTGATCGAAATGAACAGCGCCCTCATCGAGATCCTCGGCTATCCCGCCGACGGGCTGCCATACCGCTGGCCGCACCCTTGGCTGGTCGACAAGAAGACCGCGCGCGAGCAGCAGGCACTGGTCCGCTCCAACGGCAGCGCCGAGTACGAAACCCCGATCCGGCATCGAGACGGACACCTCGCGTGGGTGATGGTCAGCATCAACGCGGTCAAGGAGGTCGGCAACGACCGGGACGTCTACGTGGGCACGATCCGCGACATCACCGCGGAGCGGGCCTTCGCGGCCCGGGAGAGTGCGGTGCTGCGGCTCGCGACCGCCGTGGCCGTGGCCAAGAGCGTCGACGAGCTGCTCGCGACCACCCTCGAGGAATGCCGGGCCGCGATCGACGTCCAGCGGGTGATCGCCGTCTCGTGGCCCGGCACCGGGGGCGAACCGACCATCCAGGTTGCCGGCGATCCTCCCGAATCCTCTTGGCGCAGTTTGGATCCCTGGCTGCAGAACACCTTCCAGGATGCCCGTCATCAGCTTCCGCTGACCGCCAAGACGGTCGACCGGCCCGAAAATCCCGGCAAGGCACAGGGATTGGTTGCGGTGCTGTCCAACACCGGGGACCTCGCGTTGTGGCTGGAGCTACGCACCCCGCGGTGGGTCAGCGCCGAGGACAGGTTGCTGGTCACGGTGCTGATCGGGCACCTCAGCCTGGCCATGCAGCACGTGCGCCAGTTCGAGAGCGCCCGTGAAACCTCACTGACCCTGCAGCGCGCCATGCTGCCCACCGTCCAGCCGCCCGCGGGCTTCGCCGTGTGCTACGAGCCCGCCGTGCCACCCTTGGAGATCGGGGGCGACTGGTATGACGTGCTGCAGATCGGCGACAACCGGATCGGCATCGTCGTCGGCGACTGCGTCGGCCGCGGCCTGCCCGCGGCCGCGATCATGGGTCAGCTCCGCAGCTCGGCGCGCGCGCTGTTGATCAACGGCGCCCAGCCGGCGCTGGTGCTCGAACAACTCGACCTGGCGGCGTCGCTCATCCCGAACGCCTACTGCACCACAGTCTTTCTCGCGATCTTGGACACCGAAACCGGGGTGCTGGAGTACAGCAATGCCGGCCACATGCCGGCGATGGTCGCCGGCCCGCGACCCGCGACCACGACGGTGGTGACCGACGCCGCCTCGGTGCCGCTCGCGGTGCGCCGGGAGGAACCGCGGCCGCAGGCCTCGCGGGTGCTGCCGGCGGGCTCGACGCTGATGCTGTACACGGACGGCCTGGTCGAGCGGAAATACGAGTCGATCGACATCGGAATCGCCAGGGCCGCAGACATTTTGCTCGAGACGACGAACCTGCCCCTGGAGGCCGTCCCGCAGACCGTGGTCCGCGCGCTGGCCCCCGCGTCGGGCTACGACGACGACGTCGCGATGGTGATATACCGGCACCGGCCGACACGGCTCCGAATCGAAAACGAGGCGGTCGCAGGGCAATTGGTGGACGTCCGGCATCGGCTGGCCACCTGGCTGCGCGCCGCCGAGATCCCGGAGGCGCTGGCCGCCGACATCGTGCTGGTCGTCAACGAGGCGTGCACCAACTGCGTCGAGCATGCCTACCGCGGACACCAGGTCGGGACGATGCTGCTCGAGGCGGAAGTGACCGATGGCCACGTCGGGACGCGGATCACCGACGCGGGTTCGTGGAAGACGCCGGCCGCCGACCCGGGCAACAGCGGGCGCGGCCTGGTGCTGATGCGGGCGCTCAGCGACACGATGGAAGTGCACAGCAGCCCCGAGGGCACCACCGTCGGCAATACATTCCGGATTCCCGAGCGCGCGGGCTGACGGGCGGCCGCCGTTTGCCCGGCCCGATTCTCGGGTAGTCATCGGCGTGACTCGCGCATCAATCACGGTCGAGCCCGCCCTGCCGGCGGCGCATGGACCGCTGTCAACGGCCGTCCGCCACGCGCTGGCAGGACCGCCCGCACACGACAACCTGATGCGCATCGGCGCGTCCGTGCGGGACTCCGACCCGTTCGGCCTGGATCTGCAGCTCGCGCTGTGCATGTGCTACGAGCTGCACTACCGGGGTTTCGCGGGCGTCGATCCCGCCTGGGAGTGGAATCCCGCGCTGCTGCGGTTGCGCGCGGAACTCGAACGCGGGTTCCTGGCGGGGGTGCGACGCGACGTCGGTGCCATCGACCCCGCGCAGACGGCGCAAGCCGAAATGGAGGCGATTTCCGTCGAGCCCGTCGATGGTGACGGGCCGTCGTATTTCTTGCGCGACACGGGAAGCTGGCAGCAGATGCGCGAATACTTCGTACACCGGTCTCTGTATCACCTGAAAGAGGGCGACCCGCACGCGTGGGCGATCCCGCGGCTGATGGGCACCGCCAAAGCGGCCTTCGTGGCCGTCGAGTTCGACGAGTACGGCGCCGGCCAGGGCCCGCGCCTGCACCAGCAGCTCTTCGCCGACCTGTTGACCGCGGCCGGGCTGGACGCGACGTATCTCGGTTACCTCGACGCCGTCCCCGCGGAGGCGTTGGCCGTCGTGAATCTCATGTCGCTGTTCGGGTTGCACCGTCGGCTGCGTGGCGCCGCGATCGGGCATTTCGCCTCGACGGAGATCACCTCGCCGCCGGGGTCGCGGCGGATGGTGCAGGCCTTGCAGAGGATGGCCGCGCCACCGGCCTGCGTCGGCTTCTACAGCGAGCACGTCGAAGCCGACGCCGTCCACGAACAGGTGGTGCGCATCGACGTCGTCGGCGACCTCGTCGCCCGGGAACCGCACCTCGACCCGGACGTCGTCTTCGGGATCCGCGCGCACGCCGCGGTGGAAAACCGCCTGGCGGACAAGCTCATCGAGGCGTGGAAGCAGGGCCGGACGTCGCTGCGCAGGCCGGTGGACTAGGCCTGCCTCTTGACGCCCCGGCAGCGGCGATGGCTGGTGTCGCACAACGGATAGTCGTCGCTGCGCCGGCAGGTGCAGATCGCCACCATGAACCGGTCGGACTCGACGACGTCGCCGCCGGGGGTCTCCACCCTCACCGGCCCGGAAACCAGCACGGGCCCGCCCGCCACCACCTGCACCCGCGTGGTCATGGCTTGTCCGCCCGGATCACCACGAGCTCCTCTTCCCGGCGCCCGCGCGGGATGCGCCCGGTGTCCTCCAGCCAGTTGGCCCGCGCCGACATGACGGGACCGAACGGAATCCATTTGGACGCTATGACTTCGCCCCTCATGCCGGCCCATTTCAGGCGGTCCAGGGATTGCTGGACGCCCGCGATCGCCGAGTGCACGAGCAGCAGGGAACCGCCGTCGCACAGCAACTTTGGCGCCGATTCGCACAGCGGATCCAGGACCAGCCGCCCATCTGGGCCCGCGTCCCAGGCCCACGAGGGTCCGGCGCTCGCCCGGGCCGGCTCGCCGTCGGGCGGGGCCGGAACGTAAGGCGGATTGGCCACCACCACGTCGAACGGCGCCCAGTCGACGGCGTCGGTCCAAGACCCCTCGCGGACGTCCACCTCCACGCCGGCCAGATCGGCGTTGCGGCGCGAACAACGCACCGCGTGGGGGCAGGTGTCGCAGGCGGTCACGCTGGCACAACCCATCTCGGCCGCGGCGATCGCGACGAATCCGCTGCCCGTGCAAAGGTCGAGGAGCCGCCGTCCAGGGATGAGCGCGGTGTGGTGCATCGCGTCGACCAGCAATCGCGAATCCTCTTGGGGCCGGTACACGTTATGCGTAACCGAGATCGCCGGTTCTGGATAGGTCGTTGTCAACGTCGGCCTTTCGGTCATCCTGGTAGAGATCGCCGTGGCGAGCACGGCCTGACCTGTGTAATGCCCGCAAACTTGCGGGTTAAACGGTGCGGTCCCGATCAGCGACGGCTACCCGGCGGCGCCGTGGGCGAATTGCTTGATGATGGTGTCGCAGAACGCCGGCAGGTCCGACGGCGAGCGACTGGTGATCAAGTTGCCGTCGACCACCACCTCTTCGTCCACCACGTGCGCGCCCGCGTTGCGCAAGTCGGTGCGGATGCTGGGATACGAGGTCAGCGTGCGCCCCACGGCCACGCCGGCCTCTACGAGCGTCCACGGCCCGTGACAGATCGCGGCGACCGGCTTGCCGGAGACGACGAAGTCGCGGACGAACTTGACCGCGGCGTCGTCGAGGCGCAGCTTGTCCGGGTTCACCGTGCCGCCGGGGAGCACCAGGCCGCCGAATTCACCCACCGACGCGTCCGACACCGCGCGGTCGACGGGGAAAGTGCCCGCGGGCTCGAGATCGTGTTCGCGGGCCTGGATTTCGCCGGGCTTCAGCGACAGCACCTCGACCTGGGCGCCGGCCTGCTCCAGTGCCTCGCGTGGCTGTTCGAGTTCCACCTTCTCGACGCCGTCGGCCGCCAGAATCGCAATCTTTGTCCCTTGCAACTCATTTGACATCGCGATACCTCCTTCACGGGTGGAGGACGACTTTTGTGCAGCCGTCCCGCTTGTGGGCACAAACAGCAATAAAATTGCTGCTACACAGCGTTTTGCGGCTTTCCGCCAGCCCGGCCCCAGCCCCTTGTCGGTACGTCAAACTTCCGGTGGCAGCCCGATGCCCACGTTGGCACTCGGATACCCCGGCAGGATGGGCCCAAACTTGCCGTCAACCGGACGCATTGCGCAGAGCGTCGAGCAAAGGCTGGGCTGCTTCCTTGAGGAAGAGCTCCTGCGTCTCGCCGCCGATCTGGACGAGCGCGATGTCGGTGAACCCCGCCTCCCAGTAGGGGCGGACGGCCTCGACGATCACGTCCAGGTCGGGCCCACACGGGATGGCGTCGGCGACGTCTTCGGGCCGCACGAATTGGGTCGCGCCGGCGAAGCCGGCCGGAGTGGGCAGGTCGGCGTTGACCTTCCAGCCGCCGCCGAACCAGCGGAACTGGTCGTGCGCGCGCTGGATGGCGGTGTCGCGGTCCGGGTCCCAGGACACCGGGATCTGGCCGACCACCCGCCCGCCCCCGGCGAGGTTGGCGGCCTGGCGGGCGGCGTGCCACTCGCGGACGAGTTCCCCGTCCGGCTCCACGGCGATCAGGTGTTCGGCCAGCTTGGCGAACTTGTCGACGCCCTTCGCGCCGGACATCGCCACCCCGATGGCAACCGGAACGTCGGGCAGGTCCCACAGCCGCGCCGAGTCCACCTGGAAGTACTCGCCGCTGAAGTTCACCAGTTGGCCGCTGAACAGCTCGCGGATGACCTTGATGGCTTCGCGCAGCATGTCCTGCCGCCGCTCGACGGTCGGCCAGCCCCTGCCGACGACGTGTTCGTTGAGGTTCTCCCCGCTGCCCAGGCCGAGGGTGAACCGCCCGTCGGACAGGATCTGCACGGTGGCGGCCTGCTGCGCGACGATCGCGGGGTGATACCGCATCGTCGGACAGGTCACATAGGTGTAGAGGTCCACCCGTTCGGTGGCGTGCGCCACCGCGCCCAGCACCGCCCAGGCGTTCGGCGCGTGTCCCTGCGACATCAGCCAGGGCGAGAAATGGTCGCTGCACACCTCGAAGTCGAACCCGCGATCTTCGGCCGACATTGCATGCCGCACAAGGTCTTTGGGTCCACTCTGCTCGGTCATCAAAGTGTAGCCAAAATTCGTCATAGCGAACGGGGTACCCGGGTGTTCGCGGACGTAACGTCTTTACATTCGCGAGCCCAACCCCACTGCGAAAAACCGTGCCGAAACTCGCAGCCAGGTTCGGCTCGCGGGCGCTTGAGAGCTGAACCGCTAGTCCGCGGTGGTGATGGAGTCCCCGGTGACGCCGGCCGCCCGGCGCGCCGCAAGCCTGCGCTTCTGCGGCTCGATCGTGTAGCGGGGATCGCGGGTCGACTCCAGCCCCGCCTCGAAGAAGCCGAACCGCAGCATGGCCGACGCCGCCAGCAGCGCCACCCCCGACAGGGCGGCGACGCCGCGGTGCCGCCCGCCGAGCAACGCGCCCAAACCGCCTGCGGCGGCGAGCCATTCGCTGCCCGCCAGCAACCGTCCTGGCCTGCCGTGGTGCAGCGGTTCCCTGGTCACCGGGTCCATCCGGTGTTCGGTGAACCTGGCGGAGACCAGATCGCTCACCGCGCCGATGACGGCCAGCGTGCGGGCGGGCCCGGCCTCGGCGACCGGGGTGGTGATCATCGCCAATCCCGAGGCGGCCAGGCTCGCCGAGCTGGCGAACACGAACGGCAGGTCCCGGTATGCGGCGTTCCACGTCGGCGTGGCGGTGTCGCTGAGCAGCACCGCGGTGTAGACGGCAAGCGGTGGCGCGAGGACCGCGGCTTCCAGCCCGGCCGGTCCCTCGACGGCACGCAGGACGGGCCGCAACGGGCCCAGCGGGATTCGCGCGCCGGTCATCCGGTCGAGCTCGGAGACCGCGGCGACGCCGATCCCGGCGCTGAAGAGGCTCAGAATCCACGACCCGACGCTCATCGGCGAGGTCAGCTTGATCGTGCGCAGCATGTTGACGAAACGCTCGGGGCGGCCGAGGTCCTTCACCAGCGCGCCGGCGCCCAGCATCACCGCGATCAGGGCGGACAGCCTGGTGTTGCGGCGCAACTTGGCCCGGCCGGTGAGCTGGGCGCCGGCCGCCAGCAGGCCCGACCCACCGGCGACGCCGCCCAGGAACAGGTATGCCGCCACTTCGTGTCCCCAGGGCGCGGGCTTGACCACCGGGCGTCCGTAGTACGAGCCGAACTCCGCTTCGGGGACCATCGGCATCTCGCGCGACCCGTCGCCACCGCCCCTGCGCCCCTTGCCCTTTCCGTTGCGGCGCCGCCCGCCGGTCGGCTCGGGCGGGCGCACGCTGTCGAATTCCGAGGTGGTCACCTGTTCCTCCAGAACGCCAGCACCGCGGCGCCGAACATGCCGGCCGCGGCCAGGCCGGCCCGCTTGAACATCTCGGGCAGGTCGGCCGTGCACACCCGCGGGTCGGGCGGCAGGCCGTAGACCTCCGGCTCGTCGAGCAACAGGAAGATCGAGCCGGTGCCGCCCACGCCGTCGTGCTCGTTGGCGCCGTAGAGGCGGGCCTCCGTCAGCCCCTGGGCATGCAGCGCGGCGACCCGCTCGCGCGCCTTGACCACCAGGTCGTCGTGGTCGCCGAACTTGATCGATGTCGTCGGGCAGGTCTGGGCGCACGCCGGTGTCTGGTCCTCGACCAGGCGGTCGTAGCACAGGGTGCACTTCTGGGCCACCCCGGTGACGGGTTTCTCCCCCGGGGAGCCCGGCCGCTGAGCCGGCGTCGTGTACGTGCCGTCGCTGCGGCGCTCGACCACGCCGAACGGGCAGCCGGCGACGCACGTGCCGCATCCGTTGCAGACGTCGTCCTGCACGACGACGGTGCCGAACTCGGTGCGGAACAACGCGCCCGTCGGGCAGACGTCCAGGCAGCCGGCGTGCGTGCAGTGCTTGCACACGTCCGACGACATCAGCCAGCGGAACTCGGGAGTGTCGGGCGGGCTGATGTCCGGGGGTCCGGGGGCGGTGGGCATGCCCAAATCGATGAGGGCGCGGCCGGATTCGCGTGCCTCCTCGATGCGGTCGCGGCCCTGCTCGACGAACGCCACGTGCCGCCACGTGCTGGCGCCCAGCGCGCCGGTGTTGTCGTACGACGAGCCCAGCAGCTCCAGCTCGCCGTCCTGCGGGTTGCGGTTCCATTCCTTGCACGCCACCTCGCAGGCCTTGCACCCGATGCAGATCGAGGTGTCGGTGAAAAATCCCTTGCGCGGCCTGCGATCCGCCCATCCCGCGTCGCTGGCCGGGTCAGTGGGTCCGCTCAGCTGGCCCATCGGCTCCCCCTTCCCAGACGGCGTCGCTGACGGCCACATTGCCGGTCTCGGCGGTGGCCCCCGAGCGAGACTGGTATTCGGCGATCAGGCGCAGCAGTTCCTCGCCCTGCGGCCGGCGGCCGGGTTGGATGTCACACGACCCGGCCTTCGACTCCTGGATCTGCACATTGGGATCCAGTGTCACGCCGAGCAGGTCGTTGGCCGCGTCGCCGCTGACGACGGCGTCACTGCCGACGCCCCAGTGGTACGGCAACCCGATCTGGTGCACCGTGTGTCCGCCGATGACCAGCGGGGCCATCCGCTCGGTGATCAGCACGCGGGCCTCGATCGCCGCGCGCGGCGAAATGATCGTGGCCCACCCGTAGGGCTCGAGGCCGCGCTCGGCCGCCAGTTCCGGGGACACCTCGCAGAACATCTCCGGCTGCAGCTCCGACAGGTAGGGCAGCCACCGGCTCATGCCGCCAGCGGTGTGGTGTTCGGTGAGCCGGTAGGTGGTGAACACGTACGGGTACACGTCGGCCCCAGGTTCCCCGGCGCTGGGCGCGCTCAGGTTGTCCTTGCGCGGGAACGTGATTCGCGCCGGGTTTCGTTGCTGGGGGTACAGCGCGTTGGCGACCGGCGACTCCTGCGGTTCGTAGTGCGTGGGCAGCGGCCCGTCCAGCACGCCCTTCGGCGCGAACAGCCAGCCCTTGCCGTCGGCCTGCATGATGAACGGGTCGTCGCCGGCCAGCGCGTCAGGGCCGCCGGTGTCGGGGTCGGGCCGGGCGCCGGGCGCCCGGTCGGCGACGAAGTCGGGCACGTCATCACCAACCCATCGACCCAACGTTTCGTCCCACCAGACGTATCGCTTGCGCTCGCTCCACGGCCTGCCGTCGGGGTCGGCGGACGCGCGGTTGTAGAGGATCCGCCGGTCGGCGGGCCATGCCCAGCCCCACTCCGATTGGCTGGGCGACGCACCGCCGCGCGGCACCCGGCGCGCGGCCTGGTTGGTGGCGTTCGCGTACACCCCGGTGTAGATCCAGCAGCCGGCGGCGGTCGACCCGTCGGCGCGCAACTCGGTGTACGACGACAGGGGATCACCCGAGCCGACGTGGTATCCGTTGATTTCGGCCAGCACCGCCTCGCCGTCGGGGTCGCCGTGTTCGTCGGTCGGGTAGTCCCACGTCAGGTCCAGCAGCGGCCGGTCGCGCTCGTCGGTCGAGCCGGCGAGGCGCTGCCGGATCCGCTTGCCCAGTTCGTAGAAGAAGGCCAATTCGCTTTGGCAGTCGCCGGGCGGCTCGACCGCCTTGTGGCGCCACTGCAGCAGTCGCTGCGTCTGGGTGAACGATCCGGCCTTCTCCACGTGCGTCGCCGCGGGCAGGAAGAACACCTCGGTCTCGATGTCCTCGGTTTTCAGTTCGCCCGAGGCGATTTCGGGACCGTCCTTCCACCAGGTGGCCGACTCGATCAGGTTCAGGTCGCGGACCACCAGCCACTTGAGGTGGGACATGCCCAGCCGCTGCATCCGTCCGTGCGCCGAGCCGACGGCCGGATTCTGGCCCAGCAGGAAGTAGCCCTCCACCTCGTCGGCCAGCATCCCGGTGACGGTCTGGTAGGTGCCGTGCGGACCGGTCAGGCGCGGCAGGTAGTCGTACGCCCAGTCGTTGTCCGCGCGGGCCGCGTCGCCCCACCACGCCTTGAGCAGGCTGATCGCGTAGGTGTCGGCGTTGGCCCAAAAGCCTTTCTGCCGTTTGGATCCCACCGCGTCGAGGTAGTCGCGCAGGGTGTCGTGGGTCCCCGCCTTGGGCATCGGCAGGTATCCGGGCAGCAGGTTGAACAGCGTGGGAATGTCGGTGGAGCCCTGGATGCTGGCGTGGCCGCGCAACGCCATGATGCCGCCCCCGGGCCGGCCGACGTTGCCCATCAGCAGCTGCAAAATGGTTGCGGTGCGGATGAATTGGGCCCCGAGGGTGTGTTGCGTCCACCCGACGGCGTATGCGAAGCAGGTGGTGCGCTCGCGCCCCGAGTTATCGACGATGGCGCGCGCCAGGTAGTCGAAATCCTCGCGGCTGATGCCGCAGACGTCCCGGACCATCTCCGGGGTGTAGCGCGCGTAGTGCCGCTTGAGGATCTGGAATACCGTCCGCGGGTGCTCGAGGGTGTCGTCGCGCACCACCCGGGCATGCGCGAGCGGTGGTCCCCCGCTGCCATGCTGGTCACCAGCCGCGCGCGCCGACGCCTCGGCGCCGCCCTCGCCAACTTCGGGCTCGGAGCCGTCCGGCTCCTCGTACGCCCACGTCGACGTGTCGTACTGCCCCGTGTCGGGATCGAAGCCGGAGAACAGGCCGTTCAGATCCTCGGTGTCCCGGAACTTTTCGTTGATCAGGGTGGCCGCGTTGGTGTACGCCAGCACGTACTCCCTGAACCACAGGTCGTTGGCGAGCACATGGTTGATCAGCGCGCCGAGCAGGACCACGTCCGAGCCGGCCCGGATCGGGATGTGCCGGTCGGACACCGCCGAGGTGCGGGTGAAGCGCGGGTCGACGTGGATCACCCGGGCGCCCCGGGCCCTGGCCTCCTCCACCCACTGGAACCCGACCGGATGGCACTCGGCCATGTTGGAGCCCTGGATGATGATGCAATCGGCGTTGGCCATGTCTTGCAGTGATTGGGTGGCGCCGCCGCGCCCGAAGGAGGTTCCCAGACCGGGAACCGTTGAGCTGTGTCAAATGCGAGCTTGGTTCTCGATCTGGATCGCGCCGGCGGCGGTGAAAAGCTTCTTGATCAGATAGTTCTCTTCGTTGTCCAGCGTCGCGCCGCCCAGCGAGGCGATGCCCATGGTGCGGCGCAGCAGCTGCCCCTTCTTGTCGATGTCCTGCCAGGTGTGGCGGCGGGACTCCAGGAGGCGGTCGGCGATCATGTCGATCGCGGTGTCCAGTTCGAGCGGCTGCCATTCGGTGGCTCGCGGCGCGCGGTAGAGCACCTTCAGTTGGCGGCCGGGCGAGTTGACGAGTTGCTCGCTGGCGGACCCCTTGGGGCACAGCCGACCCCGCGAGATCGGCGAGTCGGGGTCGCCCTCGATCTGGACCACCCGCTCGTCCTTGACGTAGACCCGCTGCCCGCAGCCGACGGCGCAGTACGGGCACACGCTCTGCACGACCCGGTCGGCGGTGGCCGTGCGTGGGGCGATGGCGCGGGTGTGCCTGGAGGTCACCGCGGACCCTCGGCCGAGCTTGTCCCCCGAGCGCAACTGACGCAGCACCGGCCATTCCAAGAAGATCTTCCGCATAGCCACGCACCTACCCTAATGCGTCACACCAAAACCCCGCCCGCTCAGCGCACCACGATCGTGTGCTCACCGCGGGGCACCAGCTCGCCGATGACGGGTGCGCCGGGAATCTCGCCGGCGATCAGCAAACCGCCGGAGGTTTGCGCGTCGGCGAGCAGCAGGGCCTCGTCCTCACCGACGGCGGACAGGTCGGCGTGCGGCGCCACCCAGTCGAGGTTTCGCCGCGTGCCGCCGCTGACGTACCCGGCCGCCAGCGCCGCCCGCGCGCCCTCCAGATACGGCACCGCCGTGGCGTCGATCACGGCGGTGACGCCGCTGGCCCGCGCCATCTTGTGCAGGTGGCCCAGCAGGCCGAAACCCGTTACGTCCGTTGCGCATTCGACGCCCGCCGCCAGGGCCGCGGCGGCCGCGTCGGCGTTGAGCGTGGTCATCGCGTCGATCGCCTGCTCGAAGCGCTCGCCGGTGGCCTTGTGCCGGCTGTTCAGCACGCCGACGCCCAGCGGCTTCGTCAGCGACAGCGGCGTGCCGGGCTTGCCGGAGTCGTTGCGCAGCAACCGGTTCGGGTCCGCGATCCCGGTGACCGCCAGCCCGTATTTGGGTTCCGGGTCGTCGACGCTGTGCCCGCCGGCGAGGTGGCAGCCGGCCAGGCCGCACACGTCCAGCCCGCCGCGCAGCGTCTCGGCCGCCAGCTCGAACGGCAGCACTTCGCGCGGCCAGCCCAGCAGGTTCACCGCGACCACCGGGCGCCCGCCCATCGCGTACACGTCGGACAGCGCGTTGGTGGCCGCGATGCGGCCCCAGTCGTAGGCGTCGTCGACCACCGGGGTGAAGAAGTCCGTCGTCGCGATCAGCGCCGTGCCGCCCTCGAGGCGCACCACCGCCGCGTCGTCGCCGCTGTCCAGCCCGACCAGCAATTCGCCGAGCGGGTCGCGCGGCGCCGCCGACCCGAGTCCCCGGACGACGTCCTCGAGTTCACCAGGCGGGATCTTGCACGCGCAGCCGCCGCCGTGGGCGTACTGGGTCAGTCGATAAGCCACAGTTACATAATTGCTGGCATGGTCCGAGGAGGCGTGTCCGGTCTGGTGACCGGCGCGGTCTTCAAAACCGTCGAACGGCAGACGCTGCCGCTGGCGGGTTCGATTCCCGTCCGCCTCCGCCATACTCCGTCGGGCCTGACATGAGCGACGCGCGCCGGCGGGTGCCGGGCACCGACGTCCTGCTCGCCGATCCGCGCCTGGTCGAGGCGCAGCGCGTGCTGGGCCGGGCGCTGGTGAAGTCGGTGATCGTCGAGGCGCAGCGACGGGCCCGCGCCGGGGAGATCGAGCCCGAGCGCGTCGCCGAGCACGCCGTCGCCGCCCTTCCCGCCACCGCGTCGAGCCTGCGTCCCGTCGTCAACGCCACCGGCGTCGTCGTGCACACCAACCTGGGCCGGGCGCCGCTGTCGCGGGCCGCCGTCGACGCGGTGGTCGCCGCGGCCGGGACGACGGACGTCGAGTTCGACCTGGCGACGGGCCGGCGCGCGCGCCGCGGCCGGGGGGCGCTGGCCGCCCTGGCCCGGGCGGTGCCCACCGCGGGCGGCGTGCACGTGGTCAACAACAACGCCGCCGCGCTGCTGCTGACCGCGCTGACGCTGGCCCCCGGCAAAGAGATCGTGCTCAGCCGCGGCGAGCTGGTCGAGATCGGCGACGGCTTCCGCATCCCCGAGCTGCTGGCGTCCACCGGTTCGCGGCTGCGCGAGGTCGGCACCACCAACCGCACCAGCCTGCGCGACTACGCCGACGCGATCGGGCCCGACACGGGTTTCGTGCTGAAGGTGCACCCGTCCAACTTCCACGTCACCGGGTTCACGTCGGCCGTCGACGTCACGCAGTTGAAAGACCTGGGCGTGCCGCTGGTTGTCGACATCGGCTCCGGGCTGCTGGCGCCGCACCCGGTGCTGCCCGACGAGCCCGACGCCACGTCGATGCTGCGCGACGGCGCCAGGCTGGTCACCGCGAGCGGCGACAAACTGCTCGGGGGTCCGCAGGCCGGCCTGCTCCTCGGCGACGGCGAGCTCATCGAGCGGCTGCGCCGCCATCCCGCCGCGCGCGCCCTGCGCGTGGATAAGCTCACCCTCGCCGCGCTGGAGGCGACGCTGACCGGCCCGCCGCCGCCGGTGGCCGAGGCGCTGGGCGCCGACGTGGCGCGGCTGCGGGCCCGCGCCGAATCCCTCGCCGCGCAGCTGCCCGAGCACGTTGGAGCGGTGGCGGTCGACTGCGTCGCCGCCGTCGGGGGCGGGGGTGCGCCGGGCGTCGAGCTGCCCAGCGCCGCGGTGAGCCTGCCCGAGTCCTACGCCGCCGCGCTGCGCGCCGGCAGCCCGCCGGTCGTCGGCCGCCTGGAATCCGGCCGCTGCCTGCTCGACCTGCGCACGGTGGCACCCGAGGACGACGGGCTGCTGGCGGCGGCGGTGCGGGCGTGTTCGTCGTAGCCACCGCCGGACACGTCGACCACGGCAAGTCCACCCTGCTGCAGCGGCTCACCGGCATGTGGCCGGACCGGCTGGCCGAGGAGCGGCACCGGGGCCTGACCATCGACCTCGGCTTCGCGTGGACCGAAATCGGCGGCCGTCAGGTCGCGTTCGTCGACGTGCCCGGCCACGAACGGTTCGTCGCGAACATGCTCGCGGGCGTCGGCCCGGTACCGGCCGTCCTGTTCGTCGTCGCCGCCACCGAGGGCTGGATGCCGCAGTCCGAGGAACACCTGTCGGCGCTCGACGCCCTCGGGGTCCGGCACGGGCTGCTGGTCATCAGCAAGGCCGACCTCGCCGACCCCGGCCCGGCCGTCGAGCGGGCGCGCGAACGCTTCGCCGCCACCTCGCTCGGCGACGTGCCCGTCGCGATCGGCACCGACCTCGAGCGGGTGCGCGCGGGGCTGGCGGCGCTCATCGACCGGCTGCCGCCACCGGACCGCGACGCGGACGTGCGGCTGTGGGTCGATCGATCGTTCACCGTCCGCGGTGCCGGCACGGTGGTGACCGGAACGCTGGCGGCCGGCACGATCCGGGTGGGCGACGAGCTGGAACACGCCGGCCGGCGCGTCACGGTTCGGGGGCTGCAATCGCTGGGCCGCGACCAGACCGCGGTCGGCGCGGTGGCGCGCGTCGCGCTGAACCTGCGGGGCGTGGACCGCCACGACATCGGCCGCGGGGACACCGTTCGCACGCCGCGCGTGTGGCTGGACACCGCGGAGATCGACGTCGGCCTGCGCTCGGCCGGCGCGCTGCACCGCCAGCTGGTGCTGCACGTCGGGTCCGCGGCCGTGCCGGTCCAGGTGCGCCCGCTGGGGACCGCCGCGGCGCGGTTGCGCCTGGCCGGGCCGCTGCCGTTGCGGGTCGGAGACGTCGGGCTGCTGCGCGATCCCGGTGAGCACCGGATCGCGGCCGGCATCGAGGTGCTCGACGTCCGGCCGCCCGGGCTGCGCCGCCGGGGCGCGGCGGCCGAGCGCGCCGCCGAGCTGGCGACCGGCCGGGCCCGTCCCCCCGACTGCGCGCGGGCGAGCGAACTGCGCGCCATGGGCCTGCCGGCGCGGGGGCAGCGGGTGGGCGACTGGGTGGTGGACCCGCGGTGGTGGGCGGAGCGGCGCGACCGTGCGACCGCCGCGGTGCGGCAGTGGGCGGACGACCATGACGTCGCCGCGGGCATGCCGCTGGAGACGCTGCGGCAGCGCGCCGGGCTGCCCGCCGCGGAACTGCTCCCGCCGCTGCTCGCCGGCACCGAGCTGGAGGTCGCCGACGGGTTGGTCCGTCCGCCCGGTGCGGGCCTGCCGCCTCGCGTCGACAAGTCGGTGCGTGCGATCGAGGAATGGCTGGCCGCCGAGCCCTTTCGCGCACCGGAGGCCGACGAGCTGGCCGGCCTCAAGCTCGGCCCCCGCGAGCTGGCCGCCGCGGTGCGCGCCGGGCGGCTGACCCGGATCGCCGACGGTGTGGTGCTGGGTCCCGACGCGTTCGACCGGGCGGCCGGTGTCCTGGCCCAGCTGCCGCAGCCGTTCACCGTCAGCGAGGCCCGCCGCGCGCTGGGCACCACCCGCCGGGTCGCCGTGCCATTGCTCGAGCGGCTCGACGACCGGCGCGTCACCAGACGGGCAGGCGACGGCACCCGGACCATGACCTGATCCGGCCGCGAATCACTGGGCAGCGGAAGTCGTTGCGGGAGAGTCGCTTCCGTATTCGACGGCCGAAACCAGCTCGAGTTGGGCGAGGTTGGCCGCCACCGTGACGAGAGGCTGCGCGGCGTCGGCCGCGTCGTCCCGCCCGCCCGCCTCCGCGCGCAGCGCCCGCGCGAATTCCGCGGCCATCTGACGGCCCGTCGCGGTGTCGCGCCCGCAGATCTGGTTGGCGGCGAACTCCAGGTGGGCGTCCAGCAGCGCCCGGGTGGACGGGAAGGCCCCGGCCGGCGGCAGCGCCCTGATGTCGGCGATGATGTCCGCCGTCAGCCGCACCCAGGTAGCCCGGTTCGCCGCCCGCACCACCGGGCTGCGCAGGTTGGCACCGTTGCCGGTCTCCGAAAGATAATGGCGCACAGCGTCATCCACCCTTCGGCTGCCGACCACCGCGTCGTGACTGAGGGCGGCGAGGTAGGCGTCGTCGGCCTCGTCCGGCCCCTGCGGGCGGGTGTGGGTGACGCGCAGCACGGCGGCCTGCAGATAGCGCACGTTGACGTCGCGCGCGGCATCGATCAGGGCGGACACCGCGGCCGTCGCCCCCCTGGGCCACAGCAGCAGCGACACCCCCATGCCCACCGCCGCGCCCACGGCGACGTCCTCGACGCGAACCAGTCCGATGCGCCAGCCGGTGGGGATCGTCAGGCCGAGGATGATCAACAGATTCAACGCGCCCATCGCCTGCACGGCGGTCAGGGAAACGAAACGCGGCAGGTAGGTCGCGCCGAACACCGTCACCGGCATCAGCAGCCACAGCACCAATGGTTCGGCGCCGACGGCGGCCAGCAGCAACCCGCCGAGGATGATGCCCAAGGCCGTGCCCATCACGGCCTGCACCACCCGGGTGCGGGTGCACAGCGCGCTGCTGCTGAGCACCAGCATCGTTCCCACCACGACCCAGAAGCCGCGGTCGAGCAGTTGCAGATGGGTGACGGCGACGGCCAGCGCCAACCCGACGCCCATGCGCAGGCCGTTGTGCGCCGCCACGGAACGGGTGGTCAGAAACGAGCTGACGATCGCCGTGCCGGCTACGGTCTCCGGCGACAGCCGGTCGGCGAAGCCGGTGGGCGGCAGTTGCAGTCCCAGGGCCCGCGCCCACACCGGTCGGGCATCGGCCGTCGCCGCGGCCGCGATGACCCGGCCGGTCAGGCTGACCGTTGCCGCGACCACCCGGCAGGTCAGCAGCCGCTCGCCGATCGCGGCCGCCGCCGCGTCGTCCGGGGCGTCCAGGATCAGCACCACGTGGTCGCGATAGGCGCCCCGCGCGTGCGAGCGCAGTTCGGGCAGCGCCCGGTCCAGCGCGGCGCGATTGGCGGCGAGTTGGCCCGATTGCGACGCGTCGAGCAGGCGGGCGCAGCAGCGTAGGACGTCGACGGCCGGCGGTTGGACCGGCCCCAGCATCGATCCCGCGTCGTCGTTGACGAGACCGACCGCCAGTTCAAGAAAGTCGACGAGGCGAACCAGCGCGCGGCTGCCCGCGCTCAGGCCGACCGGCCGGAAGTTGGCCGCCATGAAGTTGGTCCGCAGCGCATCCATCGCCTCGGACACTTCCGCGGCCGAGCCGACGCCGTCGATCCGATCGGCCAGCGTCGCGCACACTTTCGCGGCCCGGCGGCGCAGTTCGCCGTACTGCCGCGGGGGAAGGAGGAACAGGGCCGCCGGCACGCACAGCGCCAGCGCGATCACCCAGCCCAGCAGCCGCTCGTGGATCGGGCCGCCCGGGGTGCAGACCGGCCAGATGTAGAACAGCAGGGTCGCGCGCTGGCCGGCCGACATCGTCGCGCTGAGCATGCCGGCCAGGACCACCGCCACGCCGAGGAGAAACGTCAGCGTCACCGCCAGCCAGGCGACGGGCGCCACCAGCGTGCCGACGGTGATCAGGACGAAACCGTTGACGGCCAGGCCGAGGTAGGCCACCGCGCGCTGCTGGCGGTTGCCCGGAAATTCGGTGACCACCAGCAGCCAGAAAGCCCCGAGCAACGCGTACAGCGGCACCACCATGCCGCCCACGACGACGAAGGCGAACCCGGCCGTGAACGGCACCATGATCGCCGCGCGCACGGCGCGGCGCAGCGCGTCGCGCTCCGGATCCTTGGTGCGCAACACCCGCAACACGCGCCGGACCGGCGAGACCCAGGTCAGCATGACTGGATGATAGGGCCGTCGCCCTGAGGCGGTCGCGTCGAACTTTGGGCGCCGCGCCCAGACGCCCGATCCCCCAGCGACACAAGGCGATTGGCCCTACAGGCGCTCCTTCACCGCGGCCGACAGCCGCGCGCCGTCGGCCTTTCCCGCCGCGATCGTGGTGGCCGCCTTCATCACCATCCCCATCTGCTTGGGGCCCGGCCGTTCGCCGATCTCCTCGGCGACCTGGGCGATCGCGGTGTCCGCGACGTCGGCGAGCTCGGCCTCGGTGAGCGGCGTGGGCAGGTACTCGTCGATGATCCGCGCCTCGGCGTGCTCGTTGGCGGCGAGCTCGCCGCGGCCGTTCTGGGTGTAGATTTCGGCCGCCTCGCCGCGCTTGCGCGATTCGCGGGCCAGCACCTTGATGACGTCGTCGTCGGTGAGCTCGCGCGCCTGCTTGCCGGACACCTCCTCGGTCTGGATCGCGGCCAGCAGCATGCGCAGGGTCGCGGTTCGCAACTTGTCTTGGGCCTTCATCGCCTGGGTGAGGTCGGTCCGCAGCCGGGATTTCAGTTCCGCCATGGCCCAGACGCTACGCGCCGCGGCGCCGGGCAAGATTGAGAAATGCCCGGACCGCCGACAGGATGGAGCCCATGATCAACGACGGGCCCGGCCGCAAACCCGGTTATGCAGGCCTAAACGGCCTCGAAGGCCGTACCGCACGGTGAACGCGCTGCCGCCGCCCGGTTATCCGGGGTACCCGCCGCCCGGCCAATACGCTCCGGCCGGCTACCCGCCGGTCGCGTATGGCCCACCGCCCGGCTACGGCCCACCGCCCGGCTACGGCCCGGCGCCCGGCTACGGCCCACCGCCGGGTTACGGCCCGCCGCCCGGTTACGGCCCGCCACCGGGTTACGGGCCGCCGCCCGGATACGGCGCCCCACCGCCCGGATACGGCGCCCCACCGGGATACGGCCCGCCGCAGTTGGTGCCCGGGGCGCTCAAGCCGGGGATCATCCCGCTGCGGCCCCTGACTCTCAGCGACATCTTCAACGGCGCGGTCGGCTTCATCCGGGCCAACCCCAGGGCGACGCTGGGGCTGACCGCGATGGTGGTCGTGGTCATGCAGCTCATCTCCATGCTCGCGGCGTTCGGCCCGTTGGCCGCCTACGGCAGGATCACCGTCGCGCGCTCCAGCGAGCTCAGCGGCGGCGTCGTCGGCGCGTGGCTGGGCTCGATGGCGGCGGGGATGGTGGTCACCTGGCTCGGCGGGATGCTGCTGTCCGGCATGCTCACCGTCATCGTCGGGCGGGCGGTGTTCGGATCGCCGATCACGATCGGCGAAACCTGGGTCAAGATTCGGGGGCGGCTGCTCTCGTTGCTCGGGCTGGCGCTGCTGGAAGGTGTCGCGGTGGCGGCCATTTTCGGGCTGGTGGCGGTGATCATCGCGCTGTTGGCGGTCGCTGGCGCCCCGGCGCTGGCGGTCCTCTTCGGCCTCCCGCTGGTGCTCGCGGCGATCGTGGCGCTGGTCTACCTCTACACCATGGTGTTGTTCGCGCCGGTGCTGATCGTGCTGGAGCGGCTGCCCGTCATGGAGGCGATCACCCGCTCGTTCCGGCTGATCCGTGGCGGCTTCTGGCGAGTGCTGGGGATCCGGACCCTGACGTTCATCGTCGCATCGTTCATCGGCAACGCCGTCGCGCTGCCGTTCAGCATCGTCGGCCAAGTGTTTCTCATCAGCGGCGGCGCCCCGTCCACCGGCGGGCTGCTGCTGAGCAGCGCGATCGCATCGGTCGGGTCGGCGATCGGCCAGATCATCATCGCGCCCTTCAACGCCGGGGTCATCACGCTGCTCTACACCGACCGCCGCATGCGGGCCGAGGCGTTCGACCTGGTGCTGCAGACGGGCGCAGCGGGCGGGCCCTACGCGGGCGCGTCCACCGACAACCTCTGGCTGACCCGGCCGGTTTAGGACCAGCGCACAGTGCCTTCCATCGACATCGACCGCGATGCCGCCCATCAGGCCGCACAGATAGAGCTGGGCAAACCGATCTATACGAAAGGTTCGGCGGCCCAACAATTCGCCGAGTGGGTCAACGAACTGATCTACCGGCTGCTGGACAAGACCGCCTCGATACCGGGCGGCTGGTTCACCACCAGCGTGCTGCTCATCCTGGTGGCGATCGCGGTCGTGGTCGCCGTCCGTATCGCACGACGCACCATGCGCACCAACCGCGGCGGCGACTACCAGCTGTTCGAGGCCGCCCAGCTCACCGCGGCGCAGCATCGCGCCACCGCCGAAAGCTATGCCGCGCAAGGCGATTGGTCCGCAGCGATTCGGCATCGGCTGCGCGCCGTCGCGCGCCAACTCGAGGAGACCGGCGTGCTGGAACCGGCCCCGGGCCGCACCGCCAACGAGCTGGCCTCCGACGCCGGCGCGGCGCTACCGCACCTGGGCAGCGAACTGTCCGAGGCCGCAACGGCATTCAACGACGTGACCTACGGCGAGCGGCCCGGAACCGAGGCCGCCTATCGAATGATCGCCGCCCTCGACGACCATCTGCGGTCGCGCTCGGCCGCCGCGGCGCCGGCGACGGACCGGCCCGAGGCCACCGACTCCTGGGCGCAGGTCCGATGACGACGACGCGTCCGGCGGCGGCAATGCCGTTGCGGCGGTGGCGAACGTGGGCCTGGGCGGTCCTCATCATCGTCGCGCTCGCCGTCATCGCCGGTATCAGCGCCTACCTGACGGCACCGCGGCCCGGCGCCCGGATGGATCCGAAATCGACCGAGCCGGACGGGGCGCGCGCGCTCGTGACGCTGCTGCGCGACGGCGGCGTCGAGGTGGTGGTGGCCGACACCGTCGCCGATGTCGAGCGCGCGGCGCGACCGGGCACGCAGATCCTGGTGGCGCAGAGCCAATACCTCACCGACACCGTGCTGCTGGACCGGCTGGGCCACGCCCCCGGCGATCTGCTGCTGGTGGAGCCGACGGTGCGCGCGCGGGAGGCACTGATGCCGGGAATCCGCATGTCGGCCGGCAGCACGTCATTCGACAAGAACCCGAATTGCTCGCTGCGAGAGGCGAATCGCGCCGGAACGGTGCGATTCGGGCCCAGCGAAACCTACCGCGCCACCGACCGCCGGGACATGACGAGCTGTTACGACGGGATCCTCGTCCGCTACCGCGACGACGGGCGGACGGTCACGGCCGTCGGCAGCACCGACTTCATGACCAACGGGAGCCTGCTGCAGGCGGGTAATGCCGCGCTGGCGATGAACCTTGCGGGCGCGCGGCCCCGGCTCATCTGGTACGCGCCCCACCGCATCGAAGGCGAAACGTCTTCCCCCGCATCGATTTCCGACCTGATCCCGGAAAACGTGACCTGGATCGTCTGGCAACTGTGCCTGGTCGTGCTCCTCGTCGCCCTGTGGAAGGGCCGCCGGCCGGGCCCGCTGGTCGCCGAGGAACTGCCCGTCGTGGTGCGCGCGTCGGAGACCGTCGAGGGCCGCGGCCGGCTCTACCGGTCCCATCGGGCCCGCGACCGCGCCGCCGCGGCGTTGCGCACCGCCACGGTGCAGCGGCTGCTGCCCCGCCTCGGCCTCGGCCCGGGCGCGCCGGCACCCGCGGTGGTGGCGACCGTGGCCCGACGCTGCGGCGCGGACCCAGGATTCGTTTCCTACCAGCTGTTCGGGCCACCGCTGGCCACCGACAACGACCTGCTACAACTTGCCCGTGCGCTCGACGACATCGAAAGGCAGGTCACACGAACGTGACGCAAACACAAATCCCCGGCGCTGAGTCGGCGCGCGAATCGCTGCTGGCGTTGCGGGCCGAGCTCGCCAAGGCCGTCGTCGGGCAGGAGGGGGTGGTCAGCGGCCTGGTCATCGCGTTGTTGTGCCGCGGCCACGTGCTGCTGGAAGGCGTTCCGGGAGTGGCGAAGACGCTGCTGGTGCGGGCGATGTCGGCCGCCCTGCAACTGGAGTTCAAGCGGGTGCAGTTCACCCCCGACCTGATGCCCGGCGACGTCACCGGCTCGCTGGTGTATGACGCGCGCACCGCCGCGTTCGTGTTCCGGCCGGGCCCGGTGTTCACCAATCTGCTGCTGGCCGACGAGATCAACCGAACCCCGCCGAAGACTCAGGCCGCGCTGCTCGAGGCGATGGAAGAGCGTCAGGTCAGCGTCGAAGGCGAGGCCAAGCCGCTGCCCGACCCGTTCATCGTTGCCGCGACCCAGAACCCGATCGAATACGAGGGCACCTATCAGCTGCCCGAGGCCCAGCTGGATAGGTTCCTGCTCAAACTGAATGTGACGCTGCCGTCGCGCGACGCCGAGATCGCCATCCTCGGCCGGCACGCGCACGGCTTCGATCCCCGCGACCTGTCGGAGATCAACCCGGTGGCCGGGCCGGAGGAGCTCGCGGCCGGACGCAAGGCGGTGCAACAGGTCCTGGTCGCCGACGAGGTGCTGGGCTACATCGTCGACATCGTCGGCGCCACCCGCTCATCGCCCGCCCTGCAGCTGGGCGTGTCGCCGCGCGGGGCGACGGCGCTGCTGGCCACCGCGCGGTCGTGGGCGTGGCTGTCGGGCCGCAACTACGTCACTCCCGACGACGTGAAGGCCATGGCCCGCCCGACGTTGCGACACCGGGTCATGCTGCGCCCCGAGGCCGAGCTCGAAGGGGCGACGCCCGACGGCGTGCTCGACGGGATCCTGGCGTCGGTGCCGGTGCCCCGCTAGTGATCCTGACTGGGCGCACCGGGCTGCTGGCGCTGATCGGCGTCCTGCCCATCGCGGTATCGCCCTGGCCGACAAGGGCTTTCGTGATACTGTTCGTGTTGCTGGCGACCTTGGTGGTCGTCGACGCCGCGCTGGCGGCCAGTACCCGCGCGTTGCGCTATACCCGCACACCGGACTGCTCGGCCCGGCTCGCGCAGCCGGTGACGATCGGCCTGCAGGTGCACAACGGCGGACGTCGGCGGTTCCGCGGGCAGATCCGCGACGCCTGGCCACCCAGCGCGTGCGCCGAGCCGCGGACTCACGCCGTCAACATCGCGGCCGGGCAGGCGCATCCGCTCGAGACCCGGCTGCGCCCGGTTCGTCGCGGCGACCAGCGCGCCGCCGCGGTGACGGCGCGATCGATCGGGCCGCTGGGGTTGGCCGGGCGGCAGGGTTCGCGGCCGGTGCCGGGTCAGGTCCGGGTATTGCCGCCCTTCCTGTCGCGCAAGCACCTGCCGTCGCGGCTCGCCAAGCTGCGTGAGATCGACGGGCTCCTGCCGACGCTGATCCGCGGGCAGGGAACCGAATTCGATTCGCTGCGCGAGTATGTCGTCGGCGACGACGTGCGCTCGATCGACTGGCGCGCATCCGCCCGGCGTGCCGACGTGGTGGTCCGCACCTGGCGACCCGAGCGTGACCGGCGCGTGGTGATCGCGCTCGACACCGGGCGCACGGCGGCGGGTCGCGTCGGCGTCGACCCGACCGCGTCCGACCCGGCGGGGTGGCCCCGGCTGGACTGGGCGATGGACGCCGCACTGCTGCTGGCCGCGCTCGCATCGCGGGCCGGCGATCACGTCGACTTCCTCGCCCACGACCGGGTGAGCCGGGCCGGCGTGTTCGGCGCGTCGCGCACCGAGCTGCTCGCCCAGCTGGTGGACGCGATGGCCCCGCTGCAGCCGGCGCTCGTCGAATCCGATTGGCGCGCAATGGTTGCCACCATCCTGCGGCGCACCCGGCGACGGTCGCTAGTCGTGCTGCTGACCGACCTCAACGCGACCGCCCTGGACGAGGGCCTGCTGCCGGTGCTGCCGCAGCTGTCGGCCAAACATCACGTGATGATCGCCGCCGTCGGCGACCCGCGCGTCGACCAGATGGCCGCCGGGCGCTCGGACCCCGCCGCCGTCTACGACGCGGCGGCCGCCGAACGGTCCCGCAACGATCGCGGCGCGATCGCGACGCGGCTGCGGCGCGGCGGGGTGGAGGTCGTCGACGCCCCGCCCACCGAGATCGCGCCCGCGCTCGCCGACCGCTATCTGGCGATGAAAGCCACCGGGCGACTGTAACTTTCGCGGCTCAGCCGGTGGGCACCACGTCGGGCGCGTCTTCGGTGTCGCCGGTCTCGCCGGCCTTCGCCGCGCGCCGACCGAAATACACGATGTAGGACAGGAATGCGGCCTCGGCGATGATCCCGATGCCCACCCGGACGAACGTCGGCAACGGTGACGGCGTCACCAGCGCCTCGATCAGCCCCGAGACCAGCAGCACACCCACCAGCCCGACGGCGACCGACACGACGCCGCGGCCCTGTTCGGCGAGGACCTGTCCGCGGGGGCGGTCGCCCGGCGAAATCACCGACCAGCCCAGCCGCATCCCCGTTGCGCCCGCGAGGAATACCGCCGTCAGCTCCAGCAGCCCGTGCGGGATCAACAGGCCCAACAGGATGCCGCCCTTGCCGGCCTGGAACATCAGCCCGGCGATCAGCCCGAGGTTGGCGGCGTTGTTGAACAGGATGATCGGGATCGGCAGGCCCAACACGACCGACATGGCGATGCATTGCGCCGACACCCAGGAGTTGTTGACCCAGATCTGCAGGGCGAACGCGGCGGCCGGGTGCTCGCTGTAGTACGACGCGACATCGTGGTTGACCAATTCGTCGATGTCGCTTGGCGTTCCGAGGGCGGACTGCACCTCCGGGTTCCCGGCCACCCACATCGCGATGATGACCACGACGGCGAAAAACGCGACCGCCGTGCCCAACCACCACCGCCAGGTGCGATACGCAACCACCGGGAACGACACCGTCCAGAAGCGGACGAACGTACTGCTCAGCGGGGCATGGGCACCCGTCACGACGGAGCGGGCGCGCGCGACCAGGCTCGACAGCCGGCCGATCAGCAGCGAATCCGAGGACGCCGACCGCAACATCGACAGGTGGGTGGAGACCCGCTGGTAAAGCTCGACGAGTTCGTCGACCTCGCCGCCACTCAGCGACCGGCGCCTCTTGACCAACTGGTCGAGGCGGTCCCACGTACCGCGATGGGTCAGCACGAATGCGTCGACGTCCACCCTGCGCAGCCTAATCGGCCTGTACCGTTCGGTGTTATGTCGGAGGTGGTGACCGGGGACGCCGTGGTGCTCGACGTGCAGATCGCCCAGTTGCCGGTGCGGGCGGCCAGCGCGCTGATCGACATCACGGTGATCTTCATCTGCTACGTGCTCGGCATGATGCTGTGGGCGGCCACCCTCACCCAGTTCGACACCGCGCTGAGCACGGCCGTCCTGCTCATCTTCACGGTGCTGGTGATCGTCGGCTACCCGTTGGCGTTCGAAACCGCCACGCGGGGAAGGTCGGTGGGCAAGATCGCGATGGGCCTGCGGGTGGTGTCCGAGGACGGCGGCCCAGAACGCTTCCGGCAGGCGCTGTTTCGGGCGCTGGCGTCGGTGGTGGAGATCTGGATGCTCGCGGGGAGTCCCGCGGTCATCTGCAGCATCTTCTCACCCAAGGGCAAGCGCATCGGCGACGTCTTCGCCGGCACCGTCGTCGTCAGCGAGCGCGGCCCCCGGCTGAGCCCGCCGCCGGTGATGCCGCCGTCGCTGGCGTGGTGGGCGTCCTCGCTGCAGCTGTCGGGGCTGGGCGCCGGCCAGGCCGAGGTCGCGCGGCAGTTCCTGTCCCGCGCTTCGCAACTCGATGGTCAGCTGCGACTACAGATGGCGTACCGGATCGCGGGCGACGTCGTGTCGCGCATCGCACCGCCGCCACCGCCCGGCGCCCCGCCGGAGTTGGTGCTCGCGGCGGTGCTCGCCGAGCGCCATCGCCGCGAACTGGCCCGGCTGCAACCCCAGCTGCAACCCCAGCCGCCCACGATGCCCCCGGCTGGCCCGTGGCCGGCGCCGGCGCCGGCCCCGCCGCCCGTGCCGTGGCCGCAGCAATCCCAACAGCAGCGGGCCCCGGAGCCGGATCCCGGCGGCTTCGCCCCGCCGGGCTAGCCGGAGACGGCCGCCGCCATCAGCGCGACGTCGGCGACCAGCAGCGCCCAACCGACCAGCGGAACAGCGATTCCGCCGCGGCGCTTTGCGGTGAAGAACGAGATGAGAAGGACGACAAACGCCACCACGGGTGCGCCGTAGAACGCGACACCGAAGTCGATGCCGCCGCGGCCCAGGTTGGGACAACTGCGGTCGCTGCATCCGTCGGTGCTCATCACCGCGCCGAGCGCGAAGAGCATCACGATGGCCGCGGCGGGCACCGTCGCCAGCGCCAACCCCCAGTTCACCCACGGCCACGCGCCGCGGCCCCGGGCGTCGTCGCCCCGGGTGGGCTCGGCCGCGCTCTGCGTTCCGCCGCCGATCGTCAGGTTGTTGTCAGCGTTCATCCCTCAGGTCCTACCCGCCGTCCGCGGGATGCAAACCGCGCGGCGCCGGCGACGCGAAATTCATTTTCCCCAGGTCAGCGCGGTTTCGGCGCGCCCGGACCACGTCCTTGCGGAATATCTCGTTGCATCGCGTTAGTTTCCGATATATCGTGATATTCCGTAGCGCGCGATCGGCGCGCTACCCACAAAGCATTGAGAGGAACTACCAACCATGAGCAACCCATTCACACCCCCCGAGGGCCCCTTCGTGGGCCGGCCCGGTTTCGGCTTCGGCCCCGACCCGGTGGACCGGCGCGCCCTGCACGACGCCCGGCGACAGGCCCGGCGGGAATTCCGCGAACACCTCCGCGACCACGCCGGCGACCACTTCGGGCCCGGTTTCGGGCCCGGATTCGGTCCCGGGTTCGGCCCTGGCTTCGGCTTCGGGTTCGGCCCCGGTGGGCGGCGCGGCGGACGGCGTCGTGGCGGCTCCGGCCGCGGACGGCGCGGCGACGTGCGCGCGGCCATCCTGGCCCTGCTGGCCGAACGGCCGATGCACGGCTACGAGATGATCCAGCAGATCGCCGAGCGCAGCAACGGGATCTGGCGGCCCAGCCCCGGGTCGGTGTACCCGACGCTGCAGCTGCTGGACGACGAAGGCCTGATCAGCGCCAGCGAAACCGACGGCAGCAAGAAGCTTTTCGAGCTGACCGACGAGGGACGCGCGGCGGCTGAGAAGATCGAGACCAAGCCGTGGGACGAGATCGCCGAGGGCGCCGACCCGGGCGCGGTCAACCTGCGCGCGGCCATCGGCCAGCTGTTCGGCGCGGTCGCGCAATCCGCGCACACCGCCACCGACGAGCAGCAGCAACGCATCGTCGAGATCATCAACAACGCCCGCCGCGAGGTCTACGGCATCCTCGGCGAGGACTGAGGTCCGGCGGCAGCGGGCCCTGGATCAGGTCACATCGACCCAGTCCAGGGTGCGCTGCACGGCCTTGCGCCAACCCGCGTATCCCGCCTCGCGCCGCTCGTCGTCCCAGGTCGGCGTCCAGCGCTTGTCCTCCTGCCAGTTCGCCCGCAGATCCGACGGATCGGCCCAGAACCCGACGGCCAGGCCCGCCGCGTAGGCGGCGCCGAGCGCGGTCGTCTCGGCGACCACCGGCCGCACCACGTCCACGCCCAGCACGTCGGCCTGGATCTGCATGCACAGCTCGTTGCCGGTGATGCCGCCGTCGACCTTCAGCACCTCAAGGCGCACACCGGAATCCGCCTTCATCGCGTCCACCACATCGCGGCTCTGATAGCAGATCGCCTCCAGCGTCGCGCGCGCCAGGTGCGCGTTGGTGTTGAACCGGGACAGCCCCACGATCGCGCCGCGGGCGTCGGATCGCCAGTAGGGGGCGAACAACCCGGAAAACGCCGGGACGAAGTACACCCCGCCGTTGTCGGGGACCTGACGGGCCAGCGACTCGCTCTGCGCGGCACCGCTGATGATGCCGAGCTGGTCGCGCAGCCACTGCACCGCCGAGCCCGTGACCGCGATCGAACCCTCGAGCGCGTACACGGGTTTGGCGTCGCCGAACTGGTAGCAGACCGTGGTCAGCAGGCCGTTCTTCGACCGCACGATCGTCTCGCCGGTGTTGAGCAGCAGGAAATTGCCGGTGCCGTAGGTGTTTTTGGCCTCGCCCTCGGCCAGGCACACCTGACCGACCATCGCCGCGTGCTGGTCGCCCAGGACTCCCGTGATCGGCACCTCGCCGCCCAGCGGCCCGGTTTCCAGCGTCACACCGTAGGGCTGCAGGGGCGATGACGCCGCGATCGCCGGCAGCATCGCGCGGGGGACGCCGAAGAGCGACAACAGCTCGTCATCCCAGTCGAGGGTTTCCAGGTTCATCAGCATGGTCCGGCTGGCGTTGGTCACGTCGGTGGCGTGCGCGCCGCCCCGTGGGCCCCCGGTGAGATTCCACAACACCCAGGTGTCGGCGGTGCCGAACAGGGCGTCACCGCGTTCGGCGGCCTCGCGGACCCCGTCGACGTTTTCCAGGATCCATTGCAGCTTGCCGCCGGAGAAGTAGGTCGCCGGCGGCAGGCCGGCCTTGCGGCGAATCACGTCGCCACGGCCGTCTCGCTCCAGCGCGGAAGCGATCCGGTCGGTGCGGGTGTCCTGCCAGACGATCGCGTTGTAGTACGGCCGGCCGGTCCGTTTGTCCCAGACCAGCGTGGTTTCGCGCTGATTCGTAATCCCCAGGGCCGCCAGGTGTTTCGGCGTCAGCTTGGCGCGGTTCAATACCGACATCAGCACCGACGACGTGCGCTCCCAGATCTCCACCGGGTCGTGCTCGACCCAGCCGGCGCGGGGCAGGATCTGTTCGTGCTCGAGCTGATGGCGGGCCACTTCGGCGCCGTCGTGATCGAAAATCATGCAGCGGGTGCTGGTGGTGCCCTGATCGATTGCGGCTACGAATTCAGCGGACTCGGCCAACTAGCTCTCCTCCACCCGTGATTGAGACTCCTCACGTCCATGATGGTCTACCCACCCTCTCGCCGTCAGCACTGGTCAGCCTGTCGCCCTTGCGTTGCCGCCGGTAAACCTGTTGCATCGGCGTTGTGGGCGAAGAGGTCAAGCGCACCACGTATGACCGCGCGCAACGCTCGGAATATCGGCGCAAGGTGCGGTTGTGCCTGAACGTCTTCGAGACGATGCTCGCCCAGTCGCGCTTCGATTCCGACCGTTCGCTCACCGGCATGGAGATCGAATGCAACCTCGTCGACGCGGACTACCAGCCGGCCATGTCGAACCGGTCCGTGCTGGAGGCCATCGCCGACCCCGCCTTCCAGACCGAATTGGGCGCCTACAACATCGAATTCAACGTCCCGCCCCGCCCGCTGCCGGGGCACACGGGGCTCGACCTCGAGGCCGAGGTGCGGGCCAGCCTGAATGACGCCGAGGCCAAGGCCAACTCGGGTGGGGCGCACATCGTGATGATCGGCATCCTGCCCACGCTGATGCCCGAACACCTCTCCGAAGGCTGGATGAGCGAGTCGAAGCGGTATGCCGCCCTCAACGACTCGATCTTCTCCGCCCGCGGCGAGGACATCCCGATCGACATCTCCGGCCCGGAGCCGCTGAGCTGGAACGCCGCCACCATCGCGCCCGAATCCGCTTGCACCAGCATGCAATTGCACCTGCAGCTCGCCCCCGAGGAGTTCGCCGCGAACTGGAACGCGGCCCAGATCCTCGCGGGCCCGCAGCTGGCGCTGGGGGCCAACTCGCCGTACTTCTTCGGCCACCAGCTGTGGTCGGAGACCCGGATCGAGGTGTTCACCCAGTCCACCGACACCCGTCCCGAGGAGCTCAAGGCCCAGGGCGTGCGGCCGCGGGTGTGGTTCGGCGAACGCTGGATCACCTCCGTGCTGGACCTGTTCGGAGAGAACATCCAATATTTCCCGTCCCTGCTGCCGGAGGTTTCCGACGAGGACCCGGTCGCCGAGCTGGCCGCGGGACGCACCCCGCAATTGCCCGAGCTGCGCCTGCACAACGGCACCGTGTACCGGTGGAACCGGCCCGTGTACGACGTCGTCGACGGGCGCGCGCATCTGCGGCTGGAGAACCGGGTGCTGCCGGCCGGGCCGACCGTCATCGACATGCTGGGGAACTCCGCCTTCTATTACGGCGCGCTGCGCGGCCTGTCCGAAGACGAGGACCCGCTCTGGAAGAGGATGGGTTTCCTTGTGGCGCGGGAGAATTTCCTCGAGGCGGCGCGCCACGGCATCGATGCCCGTCTGCTCTGGCCCGGCATGGGCAAGGTGTCGGCGCGGGAGCTGGTGCTCGACACCTTGCTGCCGATCGCCGACGAGGGACTGCGCCGCTGGGGTGTCGACGCCGAGGTGCGCGACCGGTTCCTGGGCGTCATCGAGGGGCGCGCCCGGGCCGGCCGCAACGGGGCCAGCTGGCAGGTCTCCACCGTGCGTACGCTGGAAGACGGCGGCATGAGCCGGCCCGCGGCGCTCGCCGAAATGCTGCGGCGGTATTGCGAACACATGCATGCCAACGCGCCGGTGCACACCTGGGATAGATAGGGGAACCATGTCATCCGACATCATGGACTGGGACGGCGCGTACCGCGAGGAGGGCGAATTCCAGGGGCCACCGCCGTGGAACATCGGTGAGCCGCAGCCGGAATTGGCGGCGCTGATAGCGGCCGGAAAGTTCCGCAGTGACGTGTTGGACGCCGGGTGCGGGGTCGCCGAGCTGTCGCTGGCGCTGGCCGCGCAGGGCTACACCGTGGTCGGCATCGACCTCACGCCGACCGCCGTCGCCGCCGCCACCAAGGCGGCCGCCGAGCGGGGCCTGACCACCGCCGCCTTCGTGCAGGCCGACATCACGTCCTTCACCGGCTACGACGGACGCTTCTCCACCGTCGCGGATTCGACGCTGTTCCATTCGCTGCCGGTGGAGGGCCGCGACGGATACCTGCGCTCGGTCCATCGCGCGGCCGCGCCGGGCGCGAGCTATTTCGTGCTCGTGTTCGCCAAGGGCGCCTTCCCCGCCGAGATGGAGCCCAAGCCGAACGAGGTCGACGAGGACGAGTTGCGCGCCGCGGTGAGCAAATACTGGGAGATCGACGAGATCCGGCCCGCCTTCATCCACGCGAACATCCCGGCACTGGCCGACGCGCCGTTCGAATTCCCGCCGCACGACCGCGACGAGAAGGGGCGGATGAAGTTGCCGGCCTTCCTGCTGTCGGCGCACAAGGCCGGCTGAGGGTTTACGGCGCCACGCTTCGGTCAATTCGACCTTGCTTTTGCGGAAAAGGAAGTGCCGACCTTGCGGTAGCCGTAGCATTGCGGCTTGGATTGCCCGATTCCATCAGCCGCCCCGTTGCGTCAAGCGAATCGGGAATCCGGAAACCGGAATCGGTTGGGAGGTCTACCGATGACCAATTTCATGGTGTTGCCCCCGGAAATCAATTCTCTGCTCATGTTTTCGGGCGCGGGTTCGGCGCCCATGTTGGAGGCGGCGACGGCCTGGGACGTGTTGGCCGCCGAACTGGGTGCGGCGGCATCGTCGTTCGGATCGGTGACCTCAGGGCTGGCGGGTCAGGCCTGGCAGGGTGCGTCGGCGCAGGCGATGACGGCCGCGGCCGCCCCGTACACGGGGTGGCTGAGCCAGGCCGCGACGCAGGCGGCCTCGGCGGCCGGGCAGGCCCGCGCGGTGGTGAGCGCGTTTGAGGCCGCGCAGGCGGGCACGGTGCACCCGATCCTGGTGGACCTCAACCGTAATTCGCTGGTGCAAATGGTGATGTCGAACTGGTTCGGTCTCAACGCGCCGGCGATCGCCCAACTCGAAGCTGACTACGAGGCCATGTGGGCCCGGGACGTGTCGGCGATGTCGGGCTATTACTCCGGCGCGTCTGCCGCCGCGGCACAGTTGGCACCCGCGCAGACACTGCAGGACGTGCTGGCAACCCTGCCCAACCTGGGCATCGGCAACATCGGCAACGCCAACCTCGGCAACGGCAACACCGGCAGCGCCAACGTCGGCACCGGCAACACCGGCAGTTCCAACCTGGGCGGCGGAAACCTCGGCAGCGGCAACGTCGGCAGCGGAAACCATGGCAGCAACAACTTCGGCTCCGGCAACATCGGCGCCGGAAACATCGGCTTCGGAAACAACGGCGGCACTACCACCACGGGCCGAAACGTGGGAATGGGAAATACCGGCGTCAACAACTTCGGCTTCGGGAATACCGGTGCCGGGAATTATGGTGGCGGAAACACCGGCGACGGGAACGTCGGTGCGGGGAACAACGGCACCAACGACATCGGCTTCGGACTTACGGGAAGCAATGAGATCGGTATCGGGAACACCTATTTCAACACCGCAACCAACCAATTCAGCTTCGGCGGCCTGAACTCGGGTAGCGGCAACATCGGCATCGGGAACTCGGGCACCAACAACATCGGCTTCTTCAACTCGGGTACCGGCAATATCGGCATGTTCGACTCGGGCAGCAATACCCTCACCCACGGCCTCAACAATGTCGGCATCGGAGAATCGCACATCGGGAACTTCGGCGTGGGGAACTCGGGCGACGTAAATTTCGGCATCGGCAACACAGGCACGCTGAACACCGGCTTGTTCAACTCGGGCCAGCTAGACACCGGCCAGGGGAACGCGGGCGCATGGAACACGGGTTTCTGGAATTCGGGCGACATCAACACGGGCAATGGGAACTCGGGCACCGTCAACACTGGCTTCTGGAATTCGGGCACCGCGAACACGGGCTTCGGGGCCACCGGCGACACCGGTGCCACTGACTCGGGTTTCGGCAACACTGGCCCCGATGTCTCGGGCTTCTTCAACACCTCTAGCGGTGGCGGATTAAACGGCTTCGTGTCGGGCTTTGGAAACACGGCCATCGGCAACGGGGGCATCAGTGTGACCGGCGAGATGTCGGGCTTTTTCAACACCGGCGTCCCGAACAGCTTATTCCCCAACCTATTTGGCGCGGTCTCGGGATTGTCGAACACCGGCGCCTTTACATCGGGCTTATTCAGCCTGAGCTCACTGCTTGCCGGACTGTCGTAGCGGCGCCTGGTTAGGGGCCGGTGCCCAGCAGGCTGGCCGCGACGTCGTTGACGATCGAAAGGAAGTTGTTCGCTTCGACGCTCAGCCCGTTCAACCAGGTGGGGATGGGCGGGATCGTGAACTGGTCGTACTGAACGGGCGCCACGGTGATTTGGGGGATGTCGACCCCGGGCAGGCTGAAGCCGCCGACACCGACGGGCGGGATGGTCAACGGCGCCGAGGCGAAGCCCGGCCAGCTGACCTGCGGCAGCGTGAAGCCGCCGACACCGATCGGCGGGATGGTCAACTGCGCCGTGGCGAACGCCGGCCAACTGAGCTGCGGCAGCGTGAAACCGCCGACAGCGATGGGCGGAACGGTGACCGATGGGATGGTGAAGCCGGACAAGCTGACGGCCGGGAGCGTGTAGGCGCCGCCGCTCGGGTTGCTGATCATCAGGGTCGGCAGGGTGAAGGCGCCGACCTGGATACTGGGGAGCCCGAATTGGGTGATGAAGCCCGGAGTGTTGAAGCCGAGCGATGGCGCGAAATCGAACGACTCAAGGTTGATGTCATAGTCCGGGAAGAGGACGTTCCCGGTATGCAGGTGGACCACCGTCTGGCCGCCACCCGGAACATTGATATCCGGGATCTGTATCTGGGGAAGGTTGATCTGGGGAACGGTTATCGACGGCAGGCTGAAGCCCGTCACCTGGATCAGCGGCGTCTGGAACGCCTGTATCGTCACCGCGGGCAGGTCGATCGGCGGCACCGTTATGGCGGGTGTCGTGATCTGTGGCAGGTTGAAGGCACCCACGGTGATGTTGGCGGGCGTCGTCCCGGCCGGGATGTTGATCGACGGTATCGACAGCTGCGGCAAGTTGAACGGAGTCACCGTCAGGTTCGCGAGCGTGGCGCCGGCCGGAAAGTTGATGGGCGGAATGGCGAGCTGGGGCAGATTGAAGGGGGCGACGCTGATCGGGGGCACGTGCACCGCCGGCAGGATGAACCCGGGTGTGCTGATCGTGAATTGAATGCCACCGGTCCCGATATTGATGTCGACGAGGCCGTTGAAAAGGTTGAAGGTTCGGTAGGTCGCGGCGGGTACGGCCGCCGCCACGGCTGCGGGGGCCGCCTGCCCTGCGTTAACCGCCTCGGCGCCGACGTATGCCGACGCGCCCGCGGTCAACAGTCTTTCGAACTCCGCATGAAAGGCCTGCGCTTGGGCGTTGAGCGCCTGAAATTGCTGGCCGGCGCTGCCGAAGAGCAAGGCGATCGCGCTCGATACCTCGTCGCCAGCGGCGGTCGCGATCGCCGTGGTGGGTCCCGCGGTCGCGGCGGCCTGGGTCAGCGAGGCGCGAATGCCCGCCAGGTCTTGGGCCGCGCCCTGCACCGCTTCCGGCACGGTGATCACATAGGACATCTCCATCTCCTTTCCCGCACGCCGCAAAGGAGCGAGCTAGCTGAATGAGGCTGCGGCCGAAGCCAATTCACCGGCCAGCCGTCCCGGGGCGAGTTGATCCGAAGGAGCATCGCGGAGAAATCCATCACGCACCCCTTCCCACCGGCTGCATCGTCGACGGCGAGCCGTTGCAGGTCCCGATCCCTGATTCGCCGCGCGCTACAGAAGCCAAAAGTTACCCCACACATGCCCAATAAGAACAGGCCTTTTCATACTTTCGGTCAAAATCGCGGTCGAAATTGACGAATCCGGTATTTTCAGCCGGTTGCCGCGGTGGCCGCGATCAGCGCCTCGGCGAAGGTCTCCAGGTCGTCGGCGGTGGTGTCCGCGTGGGGCGAGATCCGCAGCACCGGGGCGGACAGTTCCCGCGGCGCGCGCGCCACCCCGGCGTAGGTCGTCACGATCCGTCGCTCGGCGAGCAGCCACGCCCGCACCGCTTCGGGGTCGGCGCCGTCGACGGGGGCCAGCGTCGTGATGGCGCTGGGCTCCTCGGCCTCTTCGACCACCAGCCAGCCGTCGACATCGCTCAGCAGGCTCCGGGCGATCGCGCCCAGCTCGGCCAGCCGGGCACGCACCGAGTCCGGCCCGGCTGCCAGGTGCTCTCCCACAGCAACCGAAAAGCCCACCCGCGCGGCGACATTGGCTTCACCAAAGCCGAGTTGCTGCGCCACCGACAGTTGCGACGCCCACTGCGGCGCCGGAAGCCGCGGCACCAGCCGGTCCATCAGCCCGGGCCGGGCGGCCAGGACACCGACGCCGCGCGGTCCGGCGATCCACTTGCGCGACGACGAATACATGGCGTCGGCGCCCACCGCGCAGTCGATGTGGCCCAGCGCCTGTGCGGCGTCGACCACCAGCGGCAGGCTCAGCTGACGGCAGAGTTTGGCCACCATGGCAAGCGGTTGCACCACGCCCCGGTGGCTGGCCAGCGGGGTGAGATGCACTAAATCCGGTGGGTCGCTTTCGAGTTCGAACGCCGCCTCGTCCAACGCCAGCCTGCCGTCGTCCAGGGTCGGCAAGGTCCGCACCTCGAACCCGTAGGCGGCCATCACGGCCAGGTTGGGGCCGTACTCGCCGGGCAGGCAGGCCAGCGTGCGCCGGTCGGCCGGCCAAGCGCCCAGCAGCAGATCGAGCGCGTGCAGGGAGCCGGTGGTGAACACCACCTCGGCGTCGGGTGTGCCGCACAGCGTCGCGACCGCGGCGCGTCCGGCCTCGAGCACCGGGTCGGCCGCCTCGGCCGCGACGTACGCGCCGACCTCGGCCTCGTGCAGCGCATGCTTGGCCGCCGCGTCCAGGGCCGCGAAGCTCTGGCGCGAGCAGGCGGCGCTGTCCAGGTGCAGCCCGGCCACGGGCGGGCGGGCCGCCCGCCATCGGTCGGCCAGGCTCACTTAACCGCCAGCGACAGCCCGAAGTCGCCCGCGGCGTCGGTCCACCAACGAATGCGGCGCAGCCCGGCGGCGGCCAACTCGGCGCTGACCCCGTCCGGGCGGAACTTGCACGACACCTCGGTGAGCATTTCCTCGCCGTCCGCGAAATCGACGGTCAATTCGAGCGCGCCGACTTGCACCCGCTGGCGCCGGCCGGACCGCAGCCACATTTCGATGCGCTCCTCGTCGGTGTTCCACCGCGCCACGTGCTGGTAGGCGTCGATGTCGAAGTCGGCGTCGAGTTGGCGGTTGATCACCGCGAGCACGTTTCGGTTGAACCGGGCCGTCACCCCGGCGGCGTCGTCGTAGGCGCGGACCAGCCGGTCGGCGTCCTTGACCAGGTCGGTGCCCAGCAACAGGCTGTCCCCCCGCCGCATCACCCCGGCCAGCGTGGCGAGGAACTGCGCGCGCGGACCGGGCGTGAGGTTGCCGATGGTCGACCCCAGGAAGACGAACAGTCGCCGCCCGCCGTCGGGTATCTCGGTCAGGTGTTCCTCGAAATCCCCGCAGACCGCGCTGATTTCGACGCCCGGGTACTCGCGCTGGATGGCGGTCGCGGTCGCCGACAGCACGTTGGCGTCAACGTCGAACGGCACGAACCCGCGCAGCGAGCCCCGGTCGCGCAGCGCGTCCAGCAGCCGCCGGGTCTTCTCCGACGTCCCGGCGCCCAATTCGACCAGCGTGTCGGCTTCGCTGGCCGCCGCGACCTCGCCCGACCGGGCGCGCAGGATCTCGGCCTCGGCGCGCGTCGGGTAGTACTCGGGCAACCGGGTGATCTGGTCGAACAGGTCGCTGCCCACCGAGTCGTAGAACCACTTGGGCGGCAACGACTTCGGTGTCTGCCGCAGGCCGTCGAGCACGTCGCGGCGCAGCGCGTGGTACGCCGAGTCGGCGGCGAGGTGGTTGGACAGCGTCAGCGTCATGAAGAGCCTTTCGAATTGAGGGGCGTCAGCGTGACCCCCCGCTCGGTGACCTCAACCAGGTGGCGGTCCGGCACGTCCTGCCAGTCGGGCGCGTCGTCGTACGGTTCGCTGGCCAGCACCACCCCGTCGTCGCGGGGCAGGACGAACAGGGTGTCGCCCCAGGCGGTCGCCAGCAGCCGAGAGCCGTTGGCGGCCAACACGTTCAGCCGAGCCAACGGGTCGGCCGCCCCGATTTCGGCGATGGTGTCGGCCAGCGCGTCGAGCCCGCGCTCGAAGATGGTGGCCGCAAGGATGGCGCTGTCGCAAGCCGATTCGGCCGACGAGGTGAACGGCAGCACCGTGCGGTCGACGATGCCGTTGTGCGACAACAGCCAGCGGCCGTCGGTAAACGGCGCCGTCGCGCTGGCCTCGATCGGCATGCCCACGGTCGCCGAGCGCACCGCGGCCACCACGCAGTGGCTGCGCAGCGCCGGCGCCACCGAATCGAACGACGCGTCGCCCCACAGCGGCGCCGGGCTGCGCCAGCGCCGGGGCACGTTCCCGTCGAAAAACCCGATGCCCCAACCGTCGGCGTTCATCAGCCCGTGCTTCTGGCGGCGCGGGGCGTACGACTGCACCCGCAGCCCGCACGGCGGGTCCAGCACCAGCGAGGAGACGGTGACGTCGGCGCCGAGCCAGCCCAGGTGACGGCACATCAGTCGGTCACGTCCCACGCCAGGCGGACACCGGAGAAGATCTGACGCCGGATCGGGTGGTCCCAATTGCGGAAGCTGGGCCGCACGATCCCCCGCTCGACGGCCCACGAGCCGCCGCGCAGCACCCGGTAGTCGCCGTCGAAGAACGGCTGCGAGTAGCGCTCGTAGATCATCGGGACGAACCCCGGCCACGGCCGCAGCGGCGAAGAGGTCCACTCCCAGACGTCGCCCAGCATCTGCTCGGCGCCGTAGGCCGAAGCGCCGGCGGGATACGCGCCGACGGGGGCGGGCCGCAGCGCGGTGCCACCCAGGTTGGCCAGGTCGTCGGACGGCTCCCGCTCCCCCCATGGGTAGCGGCGCCGGGCGTCGGCCGCCGGATCCCACGCGCAGGCCTTCTCCCACTCGATCTCGGTAGGCAGCCGCGCCCCGGCCCAGGCCGCATAGGCCTCGGCCTCGAAATAGGTGACGTGCTGCACCGGCTCGTCGGCGGGGATGTCCTCGATGTAGCCGAAACGGGCGCGGGTTCGGCCGTCGGAACTCCAGAACTGCGGCGCGGTCAGACCCGCGGTCTGCCGGTGCTGCCAGCCGCGCTCGGACCACCACCGCGGCTCGTCGTAGCCGCCGTCGTCGATGAACCCTCGCCACTCGCCGTTGGTGACCGGGACCCGGCCGATCCGGAAGGCGGGCACGTCGACGACGTGGGCGGGGCGCTCGTTGTCGAGCGAATACGGTTCGCTGGCCGCGTCCACACCCAGCACAAACGGGCCGCCGGGGACCAGCACCGACGTTCCCGCCAGACCGGGCCGGCCGCCGGGCAGGGCCGGGGCGTCGCGCAGCAGCGGCGCGCCGGTGCGCAGGTTGAGCGCCTGCAGCATGGTCTCGTCGTGCTGGTTTTCGTGGCTGACCACCAACCCGAAGGCGAACGTCGCTTCCACACCGGCGGGATCGTCGGGCAGGGCGTCGAGCGCGTCCAGTGCGGCGGACCGCACGGTGCGGCAATACGACCGCGCGCGCTCCGGCGACAGCAGCGGCAACTCGACGCGGCTGGCCCGGGAGTGTTCGAAAGCGTCGTAGAGGCCCTCGACGGCCGGCGGCAGGATCCCCGGGCGGGACGGATCACCGCCGCGCAGCAGCCAGAACTCTTCCTGCTGACCGATGTGCGCGAGGTCCCACACCAGCGGGCTCATCAACGGGTCGAACTGCCGCCACAGCTCGGCGTCGTCGAACTCGACCAGCCGCAGCGTCCGCGCTCGCGCCCGCGCCAAATCGTCGGCCAGCTTTTCCCGAGAAGTCACGGGCCCCCTTGCGGCCAGCGCGCGGCCCTCGAGACCGTCGCCTCGATGCCGTGCTCGATCACCTCGTCGGAGAAGTCGTCGCCGGGACATCGGCCCCGCTCGACTCCGCTGACCAACCGTTGCATCGCGTCGGTCAGTTCCGCCGGCGCCCGCTCGGCGGCGACGGCCACGCATTTGTTGGCCGCCGCGTAGAGCCGGCGGTCGCGCAGGCCCACCCGGGCCGCGACGTCCCACGCGGTGGCGACCGGTTCGACGGCCTCGGCCGCGAGGTCGGCGGCGACCGGGTCGTCGAGCAGCACCACCAACGTGAACACCACCGCGGGCCACAGGGCGTCCGGCACGCTGTCGAGGTAGCGGATCTCCAGCCACTGTCTCGGTCGCACCGGCGGGAACAGCGTGGTCAGGTGGTATTCCAGGTCGGCGATCGTCGGACGCCGGTCACCGAGCAACACCCGGCCGTCCACCCAGTCGGCGAAGGGCACCCACCGCGTGACGGCGGTGGCGTCGGGGTTGTGCACCAGCATCACCGGGGCCTTGAGCGCGTAGCGCGCCCAGTCGGTGCCCGGGTCGTCGCCGCTGGCCCCCAGAATGGGCCCGCAGCGGGCCGAGTCCATGTCCCCCCACACCCGCTGCCGGGTGGAGACCCAGCCGGTGAATTCGCCGCCCAGCATCGGGGAGTTGGCGGCGATCGCGATCATCGTGGGGCCCAGCGCGTGCGCCAGCCGGACCCGCGCTGCCCAGCCGTCGCGCGGCCCGGCGTCCACGTTGACTTGGATCGACGCGGTCGACGTCATCATCGCCGCGCCCGCCTCGCCGGAGCGGCTGGCGCGGAAGAACTGTTCCATGGCGCGGTAGCGGGCACCGGGGTTGATGCGCTTCGGCGGCCGCAGCGGATCCGCCCCGAGGAAAACCAGGCCCAGCCCGGCGTCGGCGAAGGCCGACCGCAGCACGGCTTGATCCCGATTCATCGCGTCGACGGCGGCCAGCACCCCGTCCGCGGGCGGGCCGGACAGTTCGACGGCTCCGCCGGGTTCCACCGTGACGGCGCTGCCGCCGGGCAGGGTGGGCAGCTGCTGGAGAACGGCCGCGATTTCGGCCCAGCGCGGCCTGCGGTGCGGGTCGGCCGGGTCGTGGCAGTGGCCCTCCAGCTCGAGACCGATGCTCCGCAGCGGGCCGTCAACGAGGCAGCCGTCGGCGATGTATTCAGCGGCGGCCGCCGCGTCGGCCATTTCGGCCTGAGCGGCGCTGGCCGGGGCGAACGTCATATCACGATTCCTCCAGGACGCGCCGCTTGTTGCGTAGCCAACGGAAATTTCAACGCCACTACTTCATCTTGCAGATCGCACCGACATATTCCCGTCCTGCCGGACTTTCCCGTGACGGACCACCCGAAGATCCGGATCCACGCTACTGACCCAGCGCGTTCTGCATGGCCCCGGCCAGCACGTTGACCGCGGGTCCCGCGTTGCCAGATTGGCAGACCTTGGCCTGCAACAATACGTTTTCGCGCAGCCTGGTTTGATCGAAGCACCGGCGGTCGGTGCCCGCCTCCTGCTTCGTCCAGTTCGCGTCCGCGCCCGTGGCCGGGCCGCCGTCGAACGACCACACCTGCGTGATTCCGTTGTCCAGGTGCATCGCGGTGGTTTGGCCCGAACAGCCGACGGTCCGGTCCACCACGCGATGGAAGGCCCGCCCGGCGGCGTCGTTATTGGCGAATACGCCGACGGCCTGCTTCACCAAGTGGGTCTGATCGCTGGCCGACGTCTGGGTGGTCGCCCCGTTGAACGACGCGAGATCCGGGTCGTCGAAGACCTCGGGCAGCCCGATGTCGGCCCAGTTGTTGCAAACCGGAACGTCGACCGAATAGCCCTGGAACGGCTGCGTGAACACCGACTCCCAGCCCATGGGCCCGCCGACGATGTTGCCGACCGATCCCTTCGCCAGGACCGCGTAGTTCACCACCCCGGGCTCCGACGGGTGAGCGACCGCCACGGGGACACCCAACGCTCCCCCGACCGCCACCCCGATGGTCATCACCGCAGCGCGGATGCGCATGGTCATGGTTTTCGATCATGCCAGGGCGGCCGCCGGGTGGCGAACACCGATTTTCGGGCCGGGACCCCCTTCTCGACACAGTTGCCGAAGAGGGGGCCGCTTACATTTCCAATACTGTTGTGCGCCAACCGGTCTCCGGACCCATCGCCGGGGTTGTCGCGTAACGGCAATCGGCCCAACAACTTTCGGCGCGGCGGGACATAAGGGGCCCGCGCAGTTTCGTCTACGGGCGCGGATTGCCCGGCGTGTTCGGCGCCGGTGCCGGGGCGCTGGGCGTCGGCGTCTGGCTGGGCCCCCCGGGACCGCCCGGCCCGAAGCCCGGCGGCGGACCCCACGGGCCGCCCATGCCCGGACCCCATGGGCCGCCGTACTGCCACGGTCCACCACCCGGTCCACCGGGGCCGCCGGGTCCACCGGGGCCGTACATCATGCCGTGGTGGTGCTTGTAGTAGTGCCAGTGATGGCCGATTCCCACGACCATGGCACCGGCGAAGAAGACGGTCGAGAGGATGAAGACGATCCCGGCGACGATCACCACCCACGCGGCGGCGACATATACCCGGGGAGGCTTGACCGGTGTGTACGCAGGCGGGGCCGCGGCGACGGACGTCGGTTGCGTTGACGGTTCGGGTGTTTGGGTCATGCCTTGAATACTGCCCCCGCCGCCAACCGCGAGAACAGGTCCGAGACACAAATGTTGCTGTGAATCGAGCGGCCCGGCGCTCGTGCGAGCGCCGGGCCATCGGATGTGGGTTTAACGACCCGCGGGGCTACGGGGTCCGCGTGGGGGCGACGGACGACGGAATCTGGCTGGGCCCCGGGGCGCCGGGGGTCGCCGAGGCGGGGCCGCCGCCCTGTACCGCCGCGGGTGGTCCGGCCGGTCCGCCGGGTCCGCCCGGGCCGCCGGGGCCGAAGCGGTGCGGATGCATGAACGCCGCGTGGTGCTTGTGGTGGTGCATGCCGCCGTGGCCGTGCCCGAGCGCCATCCCGGTGAAGAAGATCACCGAGATGATGAACACGACTCCGGCGACGATGGCAACCCATGCCGCGGCGAGGAAGACCTTGGGGGTCCGGTATAGCACCGACGCTGCCGCCGGTGCGGGTTCAGTTGCGGTAGCGGTCCGCACGGTTGGGGTTTCAGATGTTTCACTCATGAGACAAATGATGCGTGCGTTAGGAGTAGTTGTGGCTATGCGCTAGTTAAGTAGCAGCTATGAGCCGAAACCCCGCCTCACCTGGCAAAATCGCTCGGCGTCGTCCCACGGTCGCCCCCACGACGGGTCTGCTTCAGCGGACGGCGTTCTGGTGGCCGCGACGGCCTCGGCGGTCACCCGCCGGACCGACTCCGGCGCGGGCGCGACATGGCCGAGTCTTCGGCAAAACCGCAGATCCGGCAGCCGCTGGGTTACGGTGAGCCGGTCCTGATCACCCTCCTCCGGTTCGTGCAGCGAGCGAAGGTGCGGGACGTCCTTGTCTGTCGCGACCGAGTGAGAGGTGCGGGATGTCGTTTGTGATCGCAGTGCCGGAGACGATGGCGTCGGCGGCTTCCGATGTGGCGGGTCTCGGGGCGACGATCGGCGAGGCCAGGGCGGCGGCGGTGGCTCCGACCACCGGCGTGCTCGCCGCCGCCGGTGACGAGGTGTCGGCGGCGATCGCGTCGCTGTTTTCCAGCCACGCGCAGGAATTCCAGGCGGTCAGCGAGCAGGCGGCGGCCTTCCACAACCAGTTCGCGGAGGCGTTGGCCGGCGCGGGAGGGTTGTATGCCAGCGCGGAGGCGGCCAACGCCTCGCCACTGGAAATCGTGCTGGGCGCGATCAATACCCCCTTCCTCACGTTCCTGGGACGCCCGCTGATCGGCAACGGCGCCAACGGCGCCGCCGGGACCGGGGCCCCCGGCGGGGCCGGCGGGATCTTGTTCGGCAGCGGCGGCAACGGCGGGTCCGGCGCGCCGGGACACAACGGCGGAGCGGGCGGGGCCGCCGGTCTGTTCGGGGCGGGCGGGGCCGGGGGCGCCGGTGGTCCGGGCGGCCTGTCCACCACCGGCGGTGTCGGCGGGGCCGGCGGCGCCGGCGGGCTGTTCTTCGGTGCCGGCGGGACCGGCGGGGTCGGCGGGTTCGGCTCCGTCACCGGCGGGGCAGGCGGCGCCGGCGGGGTCGGCGGGCTGTTCGGCGGCCACGGCGGGTTAGGCGGCGCCGGCGGGCTCGGCTCGACTACCGGCGGTGCCGGCGGGGCCGGCGGCGCCGGCGGAATGCTCGGCGGCGCCGGCGGTATCGGCGGGGCAGGCGGGGTGGGATCCGCGCTCGGGGGCGGCGGGTCAGGCGGCGTTGGCGGGTCGGGCGGACTGTTCGGCGCCGCCGGCGCCGGCGGGACCGGCGGGGCCGGCGCCACCACCGGCGGGAATGGTGGGGCCGGCGGAAGCCACCTGCTGTTCGGCGCGGGCGCCGCGGGCGGC
>NZ_JCALDM010000069.1:0-325 GCF_059812845.1 Mycobacterium sp. NGS34 | reverse complement strand
GCACGTCGGGTCGCGTTCGCGCACTCGGTCCGATCCCGGCGGACACAACGCAGCGCAACTCACCAGCGTTCAAGAAGAGCACCCGCAGCTTCCGTGCGACCCATCGCTTCCAGGTTAAAGCGGTGCCGGCTGAGCGCAGCCCGTTATGCGCGTTGTCCTTGCCGCGCGGTGACAATGATGCCGCGCTCAAGTTGAGGGGCCGTAGCTGCGGTATGCCCTCGGAGACCCCCATCCCCAAGTTACGGCCCCGCAGACTCCGGGCAAATACCTGCCATGGGTGCGATGTTGTCCGCGTCGCATGAAAACTGACCCCGTGTCGAACTCA
>NZ_JCALDM010000068.1:0-340 GCF_059812845.1 Mycobacterium sp. NGS34 | reverse complement strand
CAAGGAGATGGCAACCATGACCGAAACCGGGGACGACCCAAGCGCCTACGCGATCACGGTGCGCGACGCCTATAAGCGTTATGGCGATTTCGTCGCGCTGGATCATGTGGATTTTGTGGTGCCCAAGGGGTCGTTGACGGCGTTGTTGGGTCCGAGTGGGTCGGGTAAGTCGACGTTGTTGCGCGCGATTGCGGGGTTGGATCACCCGGATAGCGGGACGGTGACGATTAATGGGCGTGATGTGACGGGGGTGCCGCCGCAGCGCCGGGGTATCGGGTTTGTGTTTCAGCATTATGCGGCGTTTAAGCATCTGACGGTGCGCGACAACGTGGCTTATGGG
>NZ_JCALDM010000067.1:0-395 GCF_059812845.1 Mycobacterium sp. NGS34 | reverse complement strand
GAGGTCGACGAACACGGCCACCGACTGGTGGTCCGCAACGGATACCACGCCGAACGTGAGGTCGTGACCTCGGCGGGTGCGGTGGCGGTGAAGGCGCCCCGCGTGAACGACAAGCGGATCGACCCCGATACCGGCGAGCGCAAGCGGTTCTCCTCGGCGATCCTGCCCGCCTGGGCTCGCAAGTCCGAGCAGGTATCGGAGGTGCTGCCGCTGCTGTACCTGCACGGCCTGTCAACCAGTGACTTCGGGCCGGCGCTCGAACAGTTCCTCGGCACCGGCGCCGGACTGTCCGCATCCTCGATCACCCGGCTCACGGCCCAGTGGCAGGACGAGGCGAAGGCCTTCGGCACCAGGGACCTCTCGCAGGTCGACTACGTGTACCTGTGGGTCGACGG
>NZ_JCALDM010000066.1:0-442 GCF_059812845.1 Mycobacterium sp. NGS34 | reverse complement strand
GGTGGTTTCATGCGGTCGATGCAACAGCCGGTGGTTTAAACGGGTCTGAGAGTAGTTCATCGAGGGCTTCGGCTGGTGTTTTCCAGCCCAAGGTTTCGCGGGGCCGGCGGTTGAGTTTGGCCGCGACGTAGTCCAGGTAGTCAGCCGGAAACACTGACAGGTCGGCGCCTTTAGCAAAGTATTGGCGCAGTAGCCCATTGGTGTTTTCGTTGGTCCCGCGCTGCCACGGCTTGTGCGGATCGCAGAAGTAGATGTCCAGTTCGGCGGCCTCGGCGATGACGGCGTGATTCGCCATCTCGCGGCCTTGGTCCCAGGTCAGGGTCTTGCGCAGGATCGCCGGCAGCTGTGCCATTTTGGCGACGATCGCTTCCTGGACGGCCGGGGCGGTGTGGTCAGCGGGCAGGTGCAGCAGCATCACAAACCGGGTCATCCGCTCGACGAG
>NZ_JCALDM010000065.1:0-468 GCF_059812845.1 Mycobacterium sp. NGS34 | reverse complement strand
AGGGGTAGACGCGCCATGAGACTTCCTGTCGGCGGTACGAAATCTATGACTTCACAATACCGTTCACCGTCCCTATATCTTGCGTACCGAGCATCTCGACAGCGTCCCAGCCGCCCCCAACTGGGTCAGCATCCCCACCAGCGACCACATCGAATGAACAGCAGAAACTACCGATCCAGTCACAGCAGCGACGGGACACAGCTTGCCGCCGGGCGCGAATACTGAATCTGCGGTCTATGGGAAATTTGTTGCCGCACTTAACTGTTAGCGGCAACCGCCGATGCTTGCTTCGTTCTTCTCACCGCTGGGCTACAGCAAACCGCATAACTTCGGCGATCGCCTTTGCAACGACGAACCCCCGCACCGTTCTGGCCCCGAATGCCGATCCTCAGAATTTTGTCATTTGTGACATTGAGTGATATCTGGAATAAGAACGCGCCACCCGTTTGAACGCGGACATCGATGCGG
>NZ_JCALDM010000064.1:0-526 GCF_059812845.1 Mycobacterium sp. NGS34 | reverse complement strand
CCCCGCAGGTCGTGGCCGCCGACTTGGCAGGGCTCGCTATCCGGCCGATCGTCGGGGCGTTCGACATCCCGGGCACCCGCCTGGCGGCAGACGGAATACCCGTCTACCCCAGAGGAGTGCTCGTGCGAAACCGCGAGCTCGCAGCGGAAATGCTCGACGCCATGGGCGATCGGCCCGTGGTGCTGCTGCGCGGACACGGCCTCACCAGCGCGGCGCCGACGATGGAGCAGGCGGTCCTCCAAGCCATCAGCGTAAACACCTTGGCAGGCCTGTCGCTTCAGATCACAGCAGCCGGAGGGCAGCTGCACGACCTTCCCGGTCCCGACATGGCGGAGCTGCCAGATCTCGGAGGGCCGTTCAACATCGCGACCGCCTGGCGACACGAGCTCGCCCGGCTGAGCGTCAGCCCATGAAGCCGGCCAGCGCGGCAGTGCCGACAGTCCCGCCGACGCTGGGTACGATACAAGGCATGCGATCGACAGAGACAGAAGACGGATCCAAATACGGTCCGCCGCCGCAATACCCC
>NZ_JCALDM010000063.1:0-649 GCF_059812845.1 Mycobacterium sp. NGS34 | reverse complement strand
TGCGCGACCGGATTCAGATTGAAGTCGGTGTCAAGGTCAATGAGTCGCTGCATTCGATTGGTAACCGGCTAACACCCGCGCGGCCGGCATCGACGATCAAACGCGAAATCGATAACAACGGTCTGCATAACGTCGACCACCCTGAGCGCAAGTCGGGGTATCGGCGCAAGGAAGCGTTCGGGGCCCGCCAAAGTGGCCGCAGCGCAACGGTGGGCTATTGCGCGCTGACGGCGCAGGCATATTCCGATCGGCGGGCACGTCGCCCGAAACTGGGCAAGCTTGCGGTCAACGACAAGCTGCATGATGAGGTGCAGGCGCGGCTGCTCGACGAGCACAGTCCCGAACAGATCGCCCGACGGTTGCCGATGGATTTTCCCGACGATACGGAGATGCGGGTGTCTCACGAAACCATCTATCAGTCGATTTACGTGCAGGGCAAAGGAAATCTGCGTCGTGAACTGCATACCTGTCTGCGTACGGGAAGGGCGTTGCGCAAGCCCCAGCGCCGCCCTGCTGAGCGCCGGGGCCGCATCCCCAACATGGTCAACATCAGCGAACGACCACCTGAAGTTGAGGATCGCGCCGTAGCAGGGCATTGGGAGGGTGATCTGATCCTGGGCAGCACGGCGTCGGGCTCGGCGATCGGCAC
>NZ_JCALDM010000062.1:0-709 GCF_059812845.1 Mycobacterium sp. NGS34 | reverse complement strand
TTTAGGAATCGTGGCAGGTGTTGACGGGTCGCCGTCGTCGATGGCGGCCGTGCGGTGGGCCGCCCGCGAGGCAACAATGCGTAACGTCCCCCTGACCCTCGTCCACGCGCGCTCCCGGCCCGCGGTCGGCCCACCAATACTGGCGACGCACCCGCAGCCGCTGTCTGCTGATTTCTTCGAACAGCTCGAACAACGCGTCCGGCACTTGCTCAGCGACGCAATCAAGATCGCCGAAGACAATGCGGTGGGCGGCAAGAGCCCCCAGATGACCACTGAAGCGCTTACTTCGTCACCGTCGGCGGCGCTTGTCGAGCAATCCAAATCCGCTGAGATGATCGTCGTCGGAAGCCGCGGCCAAAGCATATGGCGTCGTAGCGTGCTTGGATCGGTCAGCACCGCGTTGGTCCACCACGCGCACTGCCCTGTCGCGGTCATCCATGACGACCTCACGCCCCTGCACCAACGCACAAATTGGCCGGTCCTTGTCGGCATTGACGGCTCGCCGGCATCGGAGCAAGCCATCGCGATCGCCTTCGACGAAGCCTCTTGGCGCGACTCCGAACTGCTCGCCCTCCACGCCTTCAATGACGCCGACCTGTCACACATCCCGGGCAGGGAAAAATGGTCGGAACAGACGGTGCAAGCCGCGGCGAAGGAGGCCCTTGCGCAGCGCCTCGCCGGCTGGCAGGAACGCTATCCCGACGTTACC
>NZ_JCALDM010000061.1:0-729 GCF_059812845.1 Mycobacterium sp. NGS34 | reverse complement strand
GGCGATGGTTCCGGGGTGATGTCGACCGGACGTTCGAGGAGCTTGCCCTGGTGGAACACTGCGCCGGCCCGCACCAACGCCACCAGGTGTGGTGCGTTGACCGCCCGCCACCGCGACTGCGCTGCTTCGATCAGCTTGTAGGCCATCGCCATGCCCGCCGCCCGTGATCCCGGGCCCTTGGTCACCCTGGTCCGAAGCCGAACCGTCGCGAAGGTCGATTCGATCGGGTTCGTGGTGCGTAGATGCACCCAGTGCTCGGCGGGATACCGGAAGTACTCGAGCAGCACGTCGGCGTCATCGACGATTTTCTTCACCGCTTTCGGGTACTTCGCGCTGTAGTCACGTTCGAACGCTGCGATCGCCAACTGCGCCTTGTCGATGTCCTCGGCCCCGATGATCTCCTTCATCGCCGCCAACGCACCCGGATGCGCCGATTTCGGGAGTGCAGCAAGAACGTTGGCTTGTTTGTGGAACCAGCAGCGTTGTTCGCGGGTGGCGGGGAACACCTCCCGCAGTGCCCGCCAGAATCCCAAAGCTCCGTCCCCGACCGCGAGCGCCGGCGCGCGCATCCCGCGGCGGCGGCAATCCCGCAGCAGGTCCGCCCAGGACTCGGTGGACTCTCGGTAGCCGTCGGCCAGGGCGACGAGTTCCTTGCGGCCGTCCGCCCGCACCCCGAGCATCACCAACAGGCAGAGCTTTTCCTGCTCGAGCCGGACTTTCAGGTGGATG
>NZ_JCALDM010000060.1:0-780 GCF_059812845.1 Mycobacterium sp. NGS34 | reverse complement strand
CCAGCGGTTAGCGCGTGTCCAAAATGCGGCGGCGGTGTCCTTGCGTTCGTCGGTCAAGATCTCGCTGTAGGCCAGTCGTGAGTGCCCGTCTAATGCGGTATGCAGGAAATGATGCCCACGCAAGGGATGATGATTCTTGCTCGATAGCCCCGAACTCTTGTCCGCCTGAGCGTTGCGGTTGCCGACGGTGCGGCCCAGCATCCGCCAGCCACCGCCGGCCGGGATCTTGCCCAGTTTCTTGACATCCACGTGGACCAAATCACCGGGCTTGACGGATTCGATACGACGAATGACACGGCCGGTCGGGCGATCCAGCCAGCGCAGTTTGGCCAGCCCGTAGCGGGTCAACACGCGGTGAACGGTCGAGGGGTGAATGCCCAACAGGTAACCGATACGCGCGGGTCCCCAGCGCCGCAGGACGCGGACTTTAATGATCCGCCGCTCGATGCGTGCAGGCATGCGACTCGGGCTGCGGTGCGGCCGTGAGCTGCGATCAACCATCCCCGTTGGACCTTGGTCGCGATAACGGTAGGCCCAACGGGCCGCCGTTGTCGGCGACACCTGGAACCGCTCGGCGGCCCGGCGCAGCGGCCAACCGTCGTCGACAACACAACGGGCCAGCCGCAGTCGACCGGTTTCTGACAAGGGGGCATTACGGTGGGACACGAAGACCTCCGAAGTGTGACGGTGCGTTCCTTGACAGCTCGCACTTCACTCGGAGGTCTTCGCTATGTCACCACGCCACGCCGTTCCTAACGTCCGTGGTCAGAACAGCTAGCT
>NZ_JCALDM010000006.1:0-420081 GCF_059812845.1 Mycobacterium sp. NGS34 | reverse complement strand
CAGCGCCTGGCGCAGCCCGTCGAGGGTTTCCGGCTGGGGCTGCGCCCACATGCCGCGGCCGGCGGCCTCCAGCAGCCGCTCGGCCATGCCGTGCAGCGCCCACGGGTTGGATTCGGCCATGAACTTGCGGTTCTCGGGGTCCAGCACGTAACGCTCGGTCAGTTGCTCGTACATCCAGTCGGCCATCACGCCCGCGGTGGCGTCGTAGCCGAACAGGTAGTCCACGGTCGCCGCCATCTCGAACGCGCCCTTGTAGCCGTGCCGGCGCATCGCCGCCATCCAGCGCGGGTTGACCACGCGGGCGCGAAACACCCGGGTGGTCTCCTCCGACAAGGTCCGGGTGCGGATCGCGTCGGGCCGAGTGTTGTCGCCGATGTAGGCGGCGGGCGCCTGCCCGGTCAGCGCCCGCACCGTGGCGACCATGCCGCCGTGGTACTGGAAGTAGTCGTCGGAGTCGGCGATGTCGTGCTCGCGGGTGTCGGTGTTCTTGGCGGCCACCGCGATGCGCCGGTACTGACGGTTCATGTCGTCGGTCGCGGGGCGACCGTCCAGACCACGCCCGTAAGCGAACCCGCCCCAGGCCGTGTACACCTGCGCGAGGTCGGCGTCGTCGCGCCAGTTGCGGCTGTCGATCAGCTGCAGCAGCCCGGCGCCGTACGTTCCAGGCTTGGATCCGAAAATCCTTGTGGTGGAACGTCGTTCGTCGCCATGCTGGGCGAGGTCGGCCCGGGCGTGGGCGCGCACGTAATTGTCCTCGGCGGGCTCGTCGAGGTCGGCGACCAACCGCACCGCGTCGTCGAGCATGGTCACGACATGCGGGAAGGCGTCCCGGAAGAACCCGGAGATCCGCACCGTCACGTCGATGCGGGGCCGGCCGAGCTCGGCCAGCGGAATCGGCGTCAGGCCCACGACCCGCCGCGACGCGTCGTCCCAGACCGGTCGAACACCCAGCAGCGCGAGGACTTCGGCGATGTCGTCGCCGGCGGTGCGCATCGCCGAGGTGCCCCACACCGACAGCCCGACCGATTGCGGCCACTGCCCGTGGTCGCTCCGGTACCGGGCCAACAGCGAATCCGCCAGCGCCACACCGGCTTCCCACGCCAGCCGGGACGGCACCGCTTTCGGGTCGACGGAATAGAAGTTGCGCCCGGTCGGCAGCACGTTGACCAGGCCGCGCAGCGGCGATCCGGACGGGCCCGAGGGAATGAAGCGGCCGTCCAACGCCCTGAGCACCTGGTCGATTTCGGACGACGTGCCCGCCAGCCGGGGCACCACCTCGGTGGCCGCGAACCGCAGCACCGCCGCGACGTCGGCGTTGTCGGTGAGGCGGTCGGCGGCCCCCGGATCCCAGCCGCCGGCCTGCAGCGCCGCGACCAATTCGCGTGCCGCGGCTTCGGTTTGGTCGACCGCTGCGCGCTCGTCGGTGCCGTCCTCGGCCAGTCCCAACGCCTGCCGCAGGCCGGGGAGCGCGTGCTCGCCTCCGAACAGTTGGCGTGCGCGCAGGATGGCCAGCACCAGGTCGAGTTCGGCCTCGCCCGTGGGCCGTTGGCCCAGCACGTGCAGCCCGTCGCGGATCTGGACATCCTTGATCTCGCACAGCCACCCGTCGACGTGCAGGATCATGTCGTCGAACGCGTCCTCGGCGGGCCGTTCGGTCAGCCCCAGGTCGTGGTCCATCTTGGCGGCCCGGATCAGCGTCCAGATCTGCTGGCGGATGGCGGGCAGCTTGCCGGGGTCCAGCGCCGCGACGTTGGCGTGCTCGTCGAGCAGCTGCTCCAAACGCGCGATGTCGCCGTAGGTTTCGGCGCGGGCCATCGGCGGGATGAGATGGTCGACGAGCACGGCGTGCGCCCGCCGTTTGGCCTGGGTGCCCTCGCCGGGGTCGTTGACGAGGAACGGGTAAATCAGCGGCAGGTTGCCCAGCGCGGCGTCGGATCCGCAGGCCGCCGACATGCCGAGGGTCTTGCCCGGCAGCCATTCCAGGTTGCCGTGCTTGCCGAGATGCACCACCGCGTCGGCTTTGAATCCGGTGTCCAGCCAGCGGTACGCGGCCAGGTAGTGGTGGCTGGGCGGCAGGTCGGGGTCGTGGTAGATGGCGACTGGGTTCTCCCCGAACCCGCGGGGCGGCTGGACCATCAAGACGAGGTTGCCAGCTTGCATTGCGGCGATGACGATTTCGCCGTCGGGGTCCGCCGTGCGGTCGACGAAGAGATCGCCGGGCGGCGGTCCCCAGTGCTTGACGACGGCGTCGGCGAGGTCGGCGGGCAGGGTCGCGAACCATTCGCGATACTCCTTGGCGGACACCCGAATCGGGTTGCCGGCCAGCTGCCCTTCGGTGAGCCAGTCGGGGTCTTGTCCCCCGTGTTCGATCAGCGCGTGGATCAGGGCATCGCCGTCGTTGGCCTCGACGCCGGGCAGATCGCCCACCCGATACCCGCGTTCGCGCATCGCGCGCAGCAGGGCGACCGCGCTGGCCGGGGTGTCCAGCCCGACCGCGTTGCCGATGCGGGCGTGCTTGGTCGGATAGGCCGAAAACACCAGGGCCACCCGCTTATCGGACACCGCGACGTGGCGCAGCCGCGCGTGCCGGATCGCCAGGCCCGCGACCCGCGCGCAGCGTTCGGGATCGGCGACATAGGAGATCAGCCCGTCGTCGTCGATCTCCTTGAACGAGAACGGGACCGTGATGATGCGCCCGTCGAACTCGGGCACCGCGACCTGGGTGGCCACGTCGAGGGGGCTCAGGCCGTCGTCGTTGTCGCGCCATTGGTCGCGGGGGCTCGTCAGGCACAGGCCCTGCAGGATCGGGATGTCCAGCGCGGCAAGGTGTTCGACATTCCAGCTGTCATCGGAACCACCAGCCGCCACCTCCGCCGGTTTCAGTCCGCCGGCGGCCAGCACCGTGACCACCATGGCGTCGGCGTCGCCAAGCCGTTGCAGCAGTTCGGGTTCGGCGGTGCGCAGCGAGGCGCAGTAGACGGGCAGCGCTCGCCCGCCGGCGTCTTCGATGGCCCGGCACAGCGATTCGATGTAGGCGGTGTTGCCGGCCAGCTGCTGCGCGCGGTAATAGAGCACCGCGATGGTGGGGCCGTCGCCCTCGGCGGCGTCCGGCCGCGGCAGCTCGCCCCACGTCGGCGTCACCACCGGCGGGGTGAATCCGAAACCGGTCATCAGCACCGTGTCCGAGAGGAAGGCGTGCAGCTGGCGCAGGTTCTCCACGCCGCCGTGCGCCAGATAGATGTGGGCCTGCACCGCGATGCCGGCCGCCGGCGTGGACAGGCCGGTCAGCTCTGCGTCGGCGGCCTGCTCGCCGCTGACGAGCACCGTCGGGACGCCGCTGGCGAGCACGGCGTCGATGCCGTCCTGCCAGGCGCGGTAGCCACCGAGGATCCGGACGACGACGATGGCGGCGTCCGCCAGCAGGTCGGGCAGTTCCTCGTCCGAGAGCCGCGACGGGTTGGCCCACCGATAGTTCTTCCCGCTGGACCGGGCGCTGATCAGGTCCGTGTCGGACGTCGACAGCAGCAGGATCCTCGGCTCAACCACCCGTCATTCGTACCGCAGCGTCGCCGCGATGCGCGCGGCGACCTCGCCGGCCACCCCGAGCGCCGCTCCGCCCGTCGCCGGCACGTAGCGATCCGCGACCGGGTCGTAGTCGGCGCCGGCGATCGAGCCGTGATCGGCCGCCAGCTCCACCAGCTCCACCGGCCAACCGGCCCGGAGCAGGTCGGCGGCGAACGCCCTGCTCGCCGTGACCGGCACCGCGTCGTCGGCGAGGCCGTGCAGCAGCGTGAACGGCGACCGGGCGCCGTCGGCCGCCAGCATCTCGGTCGGCGTCCGCCCGGAGATCGGGTCCGGGACCATGAAGGCACCCGCCAGGCACACCGTGTGCGCGAGGGCGCCGTCGAAGTCCCCGAGCGTCACGCCCGCCGCGGCGCAACCCCCCAGGGACCACCCGACCAGGACCAACGGGCCGCTGGCGCGCTTCCGGGCGAATTCGAGCGATCGCAACAAGTCCGCGCGCCCGCCGTCGTCGGCGTGGGAGTTCCAGTCCGGAGCCACCACCGCGGCGCCGCGTTCGGCGAGCATGCCGGCCAGAGGCCCGACGACAGCGCGGGCGTCGGTCTGCATGCCGTGCCACAGCAGGACCGTCGGTTGCGTCGAAGCGCCGAAGACGTCGGCCAAACGTCCCGGGGCGTATTCCACCGTCCTCACGTGGACGAGTGTGCCCATTCGACGGAGAACCATGCCCATGCCGCGCGACACTGACGGGATGAAACGTGTGTCTCTCGGCGGTAAGGCGTCCGGACGAACAATTGCCGTCACGGGCGGTGCGCGCGGGATTGGCTTCGCTATCGCCGCAGCCCTGCACGGCACGGGCGACCGGGTCGCCATCGGTGATATCGACCAAACCGCCGTGACCGAAGCGGGTGACCGGCTCGGACTGACGGTCTATCGCGCCTTGGACGTGACCGACCGCCAATCCTTCACGACCTTCCTCGACACCGTCGAGCGGGAACTGGGCCCCCTCGACGTGCTGGTGAACAACGCCGGCGTCATCGCCGCCGGCAACGCGATTGACGAGCCCGACGCGGTCACCCAGCGCGTTCTCGACGTCAACATCCGGGGCGTCATTCTCGGCACCAAACTCGCCGCCCAGCGGATGCTGCCGCGCGGTCGCGGCCACATCGTGAACATCGGGTCGGTGGGGTGCGTGCTGCCCGCGGCCGGCGTCGCGACGTATTCCGCCACCAAGCACGCCGTGCTCGGCTATACCGACGCCGTCCGCATGGAGAATCGCGGTCGCGGCCTTCACTTTTCGGTGATCATGCCGTCGCTGACGAACACCGACATGGTCGCGGGCGCGGGCCACCCAACCGGCATCAAAAACGCCGAGCCGGAAGATGTCGCCCAGGCGGTTGCCGCCGTCATCGCCAGACCGCGGCGGCGCGTCGTAGTTCCGCGCGCGATGGGCATTGTCCTGTCGGCTCAGCGCCTGCTGCCGCAAACCATTGCGGAGGCGCTCGGGCGCGCGGTGGGAACGGACCGGGTTTTCACCACCGATCTGCAACCCGACAAGCGCCGGGATTACGCCCGGCGCAGCGGCACGTCCTGACCTCGGGCGGCGCGCGCAATGCGCGTCGGGTGCGCGGCTTGCCCGCGGAGTCGTACCGTGGGCGAGTGGTCCGAGCGCGCGACACCGACGCCTGCCCGGGTGCGCTGCAGGTGCATCTGGCGGCCGACGGTCCGCTGGTGCGGGTGCGCTTGCCCGGCGGCCGGCTCAACGCCGCGCAGCTGGCGACCCTGGCGAGCACGTCGACCACCTACGGCTCGGGAACGCTCGAACTGACCGGCCGGGGCAACGTGCAGCTGCGCGCGATCACCGACGTGGCCGCGGCCGCCGACGCGCTCGCAGAGGCCGGGCTGCTGCCGTCGCCGACCCATGAGCGGGTCCGCAACATCGTCGCGTCGCCCCTGTCGGGCCGCGTGGGTGGGCTGGCCGACGTGAGTGGGTGGGTGGGCGAGCTGGACGCGGCGATTTGCGCCGAGCCCAGGCTCGCGGAGCTGGGCGGCCGGTTCTGGTTCAGCCTTGACGACGGCCGCGCCGACGTGTCCGGGCTGGGCGCCGACGTCGGCGCGCATGCCCTGGACGACGGCGTCGCTCTTGTGTTGGCGGGGCGGGACACCGGTGTCCGGCTGGGTGTCGCCGACGTGGCGCCGTCGCTGGTCGCGCTCGCGGCGCGGTTCCTCGAGGTACGTGGGAAGGCTTGGCGCGTCTGCGAATTGGCCGACATTGCGACGCTGTGGCCCGGGGCCGAACTCGGCGCGGCTTTCCCGCCCGTGGCAAGGCCCCAGGTGGGCTGGATAGGCCAGGACGACGGCAGGGTGGCGCTGGGCGCCGCGGTACCGCTGGGCGTGCTGCCCGCCCGGGTCGCGGAATACCTGGCCGCCATCAAGGCCCCGCTGGTGGTCACGCCGTGGCGATCGGTGCTGGTGTGTGATCTCGATGAGGAGGTGGCCGACGTCGCGCTGCGCGTGCTGGCGCCGCTGGGCCTGGTTTTCGACGAGCACTCCCCCTGGCTGAGCATCAGCGCCTGCACCGGCAGCCCGGGCTGCCAGCATTCCGCCGCCGACGTGCGGGCGGACGCGGCGATGTCGTTGGACGCGCGGGACGCCGATGCGGGGGTGCACCGTCACTTCGTCGGCTGCGAACGCGCGTGCGGCAGCCCGCCCTTCGGGCAGGTCCTGCTCGCCAGCGGACAGGGCTATCGGCTGCTGCGCGACCAGCGCCTAAGGTGAGCGGGTGCTCGACTACATCCGCGACGCGGCGGAGATCTATCGCCAGTCGTTCGCGGCCATCCGCGCCGAGGCCAACCTGACAAGGTTTCCCGACGACGTGGCGCGGGTCGTGGTCCGGTTGATCCACACCTGCGGTCAGGTCGACGTCGCCGAGCACGTCGCCTACACCGACGACGTGGTGGCACGCGCGGGCGCCGCGCTGCGCGGCGGCGCGCCGGTGTTGTGCGATTCGTCGATGGTGGCCGCCGGGATCACCGCCGCGCGGCTGCCCGCGGGCAATGAGGTCGTGTCGCTGGTGGCCGATCCGCGCGCCCCCGAGCTGGCCGCGCGCCGGCGGACCACCCGTTCGGCGGCCGCCGTCGAGCTGTGGGCGGGGCGGCTCGACGGCGCCGTGCTTGCCATCGGTAACGCGCCCACCGCCCTGTTCCGGCTGCTGGAGCTGATCGACGAGGGTGCCGCCCCGCCGGCCGCGGTGCTCGGCGGGCCGGTCGGATTCGTCGGATCCGCGCAGTCCAAGCAGGAGCTCATCGAGCGTCCGCGCGGCATGTCCTATCTGGTGGTGCGGGGCCGTCGCGGGGGCAGCGCGATGGCCGCGGCCGCCGTTAACGCGACCGCGAGCGACGCCGAATGAGCGCGCAAGGCACCCTATGGGGAGTCGGGTTGGGGCCCGGCGATCCGGAGTTGGTGACGGTGAAGGCCGCCCGGGTGATCGGCGAGGCGGATGTGGTGGCCTACCACAGCGCCCGGCACGGCCGCAGCATCGCCCGCGGCATCGCCGAACCGTATCTCCGCCCCGGCCAGATCGAGGAGCACCTCATCTATCCGGTGACCACCGAGACGACCGATCATCCGGGCGGCTACGCCGGTGCGATCGAAGACTTCTACGCGGACTCGACGCGGCGCATCGCCGCGCACCTGGATGCCGGTCGCGACGTGGCGCTGCTCGCCGAGGGCGACCCGCTGTTCTACAGCTCCTACATGCACCTGCACACCCGGCTGACGCAGCGGTTCAACGCCGTCATCGTGCCGGGCGTGACGTCGGTGAGCGCCGCCTCGGCGGCCATCGCCACCCCGCTGGTGGCCGGCGACGAGGTGCTGTCCGTGCTGCCCGGCACCCTGCCGGTGGCCGAGCTGACGCGCCGCCTCGCCGACGCCGACGCCGCCGTCGTGCTCAAGCTTGGCCGTTCGTATCACGCTGTGCGGGAAGCGCTTTCGGCGTCCGGACAGCTCGACGACGCGTTCTACGTCGAGCGGGCCAGCACATCGGGACAGCGGATCCTGCCCGCCGCGGACGTCGACGACGCCGGCGTGCCCTACTTTTCGCTGGCCATGCTGCCCGGCGGCCGCCGGCGCGAAAGGCTTCCGGGCACCGTCGCGGTCGTGGGCCTGGGGCCCGGCGACGTGGACTGGATGACGCCGCAGAGCCGCCGGGAGCTGGCCACCGCGACCGATTTGATCGGCTACGCCGGCTATTTGGACCGCGTCCCGGTCCGCGACGGACAACGCCGCCACCCCAGCGACAACACCGACGAACCGGCGCGGGCGCGGCTGGCCTGCGCGCTGGCCGAGCAGGGGCACGCCGTCGCCGTCGTGTCGTCGGGCGATCCCGGCGTGTTCGCCATGGCGACCGCGGTGCTGGAAGAAGCCAAACAGTGGCCGGGAGTGCGGATCCGGGTCATTCCGGCGATGACGGCGGCGCAGGCCGTCGCCAGCCGGGTCGGCGCTCCGCTGGGCCACGACTACGCGGTGATCTCGTTGTCCGACCGCCTCAAGCCCTGGGACGTGATTTCCTCCCGGCTGGCCGCCGCCGCGGCCGCCGACCTGGTGCTGGCCATCTACAACCCGGCATCGAAGGCGCGGACCTGGCAGGTCGGCGCGATGCGCGACGTGCTGATGGCCCACCGCGAACCCGGCACGCCGGTGGTGATCGGCCGCAACGTGTCCGGCCCCGACGAAGACGTCCGCGTGGTGCGATTGGCCGACCTCGACCCCGCCGACGTCGACATGCGCTGCCTGCTGATCGTCGGCTCCTCGCAAACCCAGTGGTACTCAGACGATTTCGGCGACCGCGTGTTCACCCCTCGGCGGTATCCCGCCTGAATCCGGGCCCGAGCCGACCGGGTGTCCGTCCTGCCCCGGCGACTTGTTGCGCTTGGTTGCGTCCGATTCCTCACCCAGGAGAAGCGAACGGACCGAACCGCGGGCCCCGAAAGGCCGAAGCATGTAGCTCGCCGGGCGCGGTCGCACGCGTTGCGGCCACCAGAACCAGCGCCCGAGCAGCGCGGCGATCGACGGCGTCATCAGGGAGCGCACGACCAGGGTGTCGAACAGCAGGCCGAGGCCAATCGTGGTGCCCGCCTGCCCGATTGAACGCAGGTCGCTGGCCGCCATCGACATCATGGTGAACGCGAACACCAACCCGGCCGCCGTGACGACGCCGCCGGTCTCCCCCATCGATCGGATGATGCCGGTCCTCAACCCGGCGCCGATCTCTTCCTGGAACCGCGAAACCAGCAACAGGTTGTAGTCGGATCCCACGGCCAGCAGGATGATCAACCCGAACACCGGCGCGATCCAGTTCAGTTCCAGGCCGAAGAGGTGTTGCCACACAAGCACCGACAGCCCGAACGCGGCGCCCAGTGACAACAGCACCGTCCCGACGATCACCAGCGATGCGACCAGCGCACGGGTGATGATCACCATGACGGCGAAAATCAGCGTCAGGGCGGCGATACCGACGATCAGCAGGTCGTAGTGCGAGCCCGACTGGATGTCGCGGTAGATCGCGGCCGTGCCGGCGAGGTAGAACTTGGCGCCGGTGAGCGTGGTCCCCTTCACCGCTTGATGTGCCGCGTCGAGCGCGGGCTTGACCGCGGCGATGCCCGCCGGAGTCGCCGGGTCCGCGTCGTGGGTGATGATGAAGCGCGCGGCCTTGCCGTCCGGCGAGAGGAAGAGTTTCAGCCCGCGCTGAAAGTCGGCATTCTGGAAGGCTTCCGGCGGCAGGTAGAAGTAGTCGCCGCTCCTCGACGCGTCGAAGGCCTGACCCATCGCGCTCGCCGTATCGGTCATCTGGGTCAGTTGCGTGACCAGGCCCGAGAAGCTGCTGTGCATCGTGAGCAGCGTGCCCTGCATGGACTTCGCGACCGCGATCATCGGCGGGAACTGGGCCATCATCTGGGGCAGAATCGCGTCGACGTTGCTCACGTCCTTGATCAGCGTGCTCATGTTCGCGCTGAACTTGTCCACGCCGTCGATCGCCTCGAACACCGACCTCGACGCCCAACAGGCCGGGATGTCGAAACAGTGCGGTTCCCAATACAGATAGCTGCGGAACGGCCGCGCGAAATCGTCGAAATCCGCCAGATGGTCCCGCATCTCGTCGAGCGTGGCTTGCATGTCATGCATGTCGCCCACCATGTGATGGGTCGTGCCGCTCATCTGCCCCAGCAGACCCTGCATGCGCTCCATCGAGTCGATCATGGCGCCAAGATCGTCGCTCATCTTGAGCATGTCGGCGTTGCGGTCCTTCATGAATTGGAGGTTCTGCTGGATCGGAATCGCTTGGGCGCTGATCTGGAACGGTATCGAGGTGTGCTCGATCGGCCCGCCCAACGGCCTCGTGATGCTTTGCACCATCGCGATTCCCGGCGAACGAAAGACGTCTTTGGCGATCCGGTCCAGGATGATCATGTCGCCGCTGTTGCGCATGTCGTGATCGCTCTCGATCATCAGGATGTCGGGATTCATTGTCGCGGCGCTGAAGTGGCGTTCCGCGGCGGCGTATCCGACGTTCGACGGCAGGTTGGCGGGTATGTAGTACCGGTCGTTGTAGCTGATTTTCATGCTCGGCATGACCAGGATGCCGACGATCGCGATGGCCAGCGAGGCCGCGAACACCGCACCGGGCCAGCGCACGGTGGCGGTGCCGACGCGCCGCCAGCCACGCGTCTTGATCATCCTCCTCGGGTCGAGCAAGCCGAACCGACTGGCCACCGCGACAACAGCCGGCGCCGCGGTCATCGCGCCCGCGACGACGACGAGCAGCCCCAGCGCGGACGGAATGCCGAGCGCTTTGAAGTACGACAGCCGCGCCAGGTGCAGGCAGAAAGTGGCGCCCGCGATGGTCAGCCCCGAGCCGAGGATGATGTGCGAGGTCCCACGGAACATCGTGTACCAAGCCGTTTCTCGATCCTGACCGGCCTGTCGGGCCTCCTGATACCGACCGATGAGAAAGATCGCGTAGTCGGTGCCCGCCGCGATCGCCAACGAGGACAACATGGCGACCACGAACGTCGAAAACCCCAACAGCTGGTTGTTGCCGAGAAGCGCGACGAGCCCTCTGGCCGTGCCCATCTCGAAACCGACCATGACGAGGACGAGAAGCACGGTGCTGATCGAGCGATAGGCGATGAAGAGCATGATCATGATGACCACACCCGTGACGCCCATCATCTTGAACATGCTCTTGTCGGCGGCTTCGTTCATGTCGGTCGTCAGCGGTGCCGGACCGGTGACGTAGACCTTCAGCCCCTTGGGGGGCTCCGACTTGTCGACGATCTTCCTGATCGCGTCGACGGACTGGTTGCCCTGGGTGCTGCCCTGGTTGCCCGCCAGGTTGAGTTGGACGTAAGCGGCTTTGCCGTCGCGACTCTGGACACCGGCGGCGGTGAGCGGGTCTCCCCACACGTTCTGCACGTGCTGCACGTGTGTCGGATCGGCCTGCAACTTTTGGACCAATCCGTCGTAGTAACGGTGCGCCTCGTCGCCGAGATCCTTGTCGCTCTCCAGGACGATCATCGCGATGCTGTCGGAGTCCGACTCGTGGAACGTCGCGCCGATGCGTTTGGCGGCGATCATCGCCGGCGCGTCCTGGGGCGACATGGTGACCGCATGCTTGCGGGCGACCGACTCGATCGGCGGGACCAGCACGTTCAGCGCGACGGTCAGCAGCAACCATCCGATGATGATGGGCCAGGCAAAGTTGCGGACAAACCGCATGAATCTCGGACGGGCTTGGGCATCCGGGCTATCGGTGTTCATGCGGCCTTCACCAGACATGACGTTTGCGCGTGGTGTCCGGCCGACGACCGCTCGTCCTTGACCTCGCCGTTGACGGTGATGCGGCACCCGATGTTTTCGCTGTTGCCCTGTGCCACAACGCTGGCGATCACGGCAGGCACCGTCGTGGTGATCGTGAGGGTCCAGGGCAGGCCGCCGAAGTCGGCCTGTTCGGGCTGGGCCTTCTTGTCCAGGTAGCTCACGCTTCCGGTGGTGTCGGAAGGCCCGTAGATCTCGTACGTCACCCGCTTGAGATGGGACGGCTCGAGCGGTTCGGCGCTACTGCCGGTCGCGGTGAAGATTGCGTCGGAGCCGAAGACGCCGCGTAGCCGGTTGACGGCGATGCCGCCGAGGGCAACCGCGACGACGACGACGAGCGGCACCCAGGCCCGTTTGAGAACAGCCAACATCGGTTTTCCTTTCGCTCGTCGCCCGGTCCTGCTAGTGCGGAGTGTGAGCCCGCATTGGCGCAGCCGATAGGGCCATTCGGCCTGCAACTGGTGGCCCGCAGACACAAATCGGGCGTAGCCGCGGCCCTGCCCCGCAACTAGAGTTATACCATACCCCGTAGGGTATTTCTAGTGCGCTTCGAGGGGTCATACGGGAGTGCGCTGGATTGACCTGCGGTCGGGAATCCGCCACCGGACCACGCGATGACCGGCGGGCATGCGTTATTTGAACGAATCCAATTGGATGACAGCGCGATTCGGTGGCGGCGGCTTCGGTGCCCGAGTGTTCGCTCGACGCAGCCGCCCTGCCTAAACCGGCAGATCTTCCTTCAGCGTCATCGCCACGAAGTCGAGGCGCCACAGCGACTCGAACAGCCCACGACCGAACTCCTCCAGGTCACGCTTGCTGGCACCGGGCGACTCTCCGCCCTTGGCGACCCGATCAGCGATCTGACGAATCGTGCGCCGGCCATCGACCTGCCGCAGGAAACGCACCTGAGCCGGCGTGACACTCGTGCGCCAATTCGGTCGGAAGATCTCCTGCCCCTCGATACCGCAGCGCATCCGCATCCGTGGAACGTACTCGAGGCATTCGGGAGTGGAAAAACTGATTTCGTAGCTCTTCTTCGGCCGGTCGGAACGGCATGCCATGAAGAAATGGGCGCCGTTCATCACGTGAAGACGCTCGACTACGGACCAGAGCTTGGCCTCGGGCAACGCGCTCACCGCCTGATCGAGCGAAGTACCGGGTCGAAACCAATCATGCGGGTAGTAAGGCGCCTTGATGAACCATCCCTGAAATGCCAACCCAGCTGACGTCACGAGATCGATGCAGTCATCGACGCTGTAACTGCGCTCAGGGCCATGCAGGAAGGTATCCGCCAGGGCGGCATCGGACTGGGCGGAAACCGGCGCCATCTTGAAGTAATTGTGGACGGGGTGTTCTAGCGGGAGCGCCGAGATGACTTCTTTGACCATTTGGACCGATGCGTCGTCGTGACCCATTCCCAAGTCACGGAAGGCCGATTGCAGCATTTCGACGCCCATTCGGCCAGACTTCGCATAAAGCATCACGCCCAGCGCGCCATCTCGCCGCAGACAAGCCCTGAGTGCCTTCATGCCCGCCAAAGGGTCTGGCAAGAGATGCAAGACGCCAGTCGACACAATCAGGTCGAAGTTGCGCTTCAGCGATGAAAGCTCCTCTATCGACGCCTGATGCAACTCCAGGTTCGACAACGCGTACTTGTCTTTCAGATATTGCGCGTGGTCCAGCGACGGTTGACTGACATCGACCCCCACCACCTTCGCGGAACGGTTGGTGTACGCGAAAACCGCGGCTTGGTTGGTACCGCAGCCAGCGATCAAAATATCGAGATCGGGCTTGTAGTCGCGGTCGGGCCACAAAGTCGAGTGAGCGTGAGAAGGGTCGAACCACTCCCAATTGCTGTCGGTCCATGCCTCGAGATCTTGTATGGGTTCCGGGTACGTCTCGTAACGGCGCGAGACGATATCTGTGTTCGGATTCATTGCGGAGGTAGGCCCTTCCGGTCGACTCTTGATCGAGGATCCCGGATACGTGGTCAGCTGGGAGCTGTATCACGAGGCGGGCCCCCCATCGTGGGGATTATCGGTTACCGCCTCTTCTGCCCGCAAGGAAACGGTGTATTCAACGGACCGCAGGTGGCGGACAGGAAGAGTGCATTGTGGACCGAGGCCGTAGCGTCGTCAGGTAGGGAGAAGCAGGCATGCTGGGCGGTGAGTCTTGGCCCGAACCCCGGTCTGCCGCAGCACGCCATTAAGACGTGGACCGGCCCGCCGGTTCTTGCCCTGAGGCCACCGCTGACGCCGAGACCTGCGTCACCGCCGAGATCGTGAGCCAGCTGCTGCCCCGACGGCGTCCTCGCGACAACTCGCGCGTCGTCAAACGCAAAATGTCTGGCTATCAGCTCAAACACGCCCATCGCAACGTCCCACAATTCATAGCCACCCGATCATCACCGCTTAAGTAAACGGTATTGCGGTAGCCCCACCTGATCACCGAAACCGCGAAAATAGTCAAAGAATCTCGAGAATTGCGGCGCAGGCGCGCTCCACATCGATGGTCCACCGTTTGTGGATTGGTGCCGGATCGGCGGGGTCTTGCTGCCCAAAAATAATGCCAAAGCGGTGCCCGGTTGAGCCGAGCATCATGGCGTGCCCGCGGACAAAATGATCACTCGACTCGATGGTCACCACGGTTGTGCCGGGCGGACAGAAACGAACGCTAAAGAGAGCCGCACCGCCCAAGGCGACAACGCATTTGGCCCGTGCAAATATCGCAATCTGCTCTTTAAGTGGTAGCTGCTCCGGTTGAACCGTCTTGAAACCCAACTTGCCCAGCGCCGCGATGAGCTCGCATTCGTTTTGCAAAACGCGGTAGTGGGGATACTTCGCCGAAATGGAGAGACGCGACACGAAGATTCGCTCGCCAAAAGCGCCTGCGGAATCTCGCCGGCAGGCATCGGCCAAGTCGGCGTAGACCTCCTTCTCAGCATCACTAAGCGACAGGTCTGCCACCGAATATTCCACGGTTTGGATGTCACGGCAAAAGTATGTTTTGCCTGGATCGTGCTCCAACACGTGAGCCGCATCGATGCCCATCAGCTGCAGGATGTCCCGCTGCCAGGGATGCGCAGCCCAGCAAAAGAATTTTCTTCCATTACTGAATTTCTTGAACTGAACGCATTTGGGGAGCACCGTTGCGAGCCATCTACCCCAATTATCGGGTTCGAGAGGAGTGGCGAGGAACACTGGTTCGGTGATCGAATGAACATTGTCCTTGCTTAGCGTGGTGCAATCGAGAACAATCTCATCGCCCTCGAATTCGATGCCGGGCTTCACACCCGGGTGGATATGCGAAAACCCAGCAGCGGTGACAAATTCCATGAACTGTCGCTTGAACGTCCGCGTTTCGCACGACCAGTGCCCGGATTGACTCACCAGGTGATTGGGCCCAAATAGAATCACGTCGGGTCGCGAAACCAAGTAGCTTCCATGGATTTCGGCGCGCGTACTGAAACAGTCGGGTATCTCCTTGCCGGAGAGGTTGTAAACAAACTCAGCCGGCCTCAATTGCTCTACCTTCGGCGCTTCGATGACTGTCAGCGTGCCATCCGATGACGGCCAGTCCCGGAGCGGAAATCTGCCTCGGGGCAACAAATCCGGTCCGGGCTCCGAGGACGCGCGAACTATGAATTCTTCGTTCTGCGCCTCTTTGATTTCATTACTTACTGATGCCATGCGGGAGCGCGGCGCGTAAAGGGTGAACAGCTCGGTCAGGCGGTCGGGTTCCGCGCAAAGTGGTCGCGAAGCGGTTAGTTCGAGTTTGTCCCAGAACGACCTTAGCCGGTCCTCGTCGAGAACGGATCCGGCGTGCTGATCGACGACCTCGTAATAACGATCGGCAAGAACACTCGATGCAGGGTCCAGCCGGGTGATCGCGACCAGGGCGGTAGGCGGACAGTCCAGTATGTGTAGCCGCAGGTCCGGGCGGTACTCACGCAGAATCGGCAGCAGCTTCCACACGTCGCCGGTCCACCAGCCAGCGGTGTCTCCTTCGGAGGAATCACCGGGCTGGAACTGTCGCAGGGCCATCCGCGTGTTCGACGGCACGCAATCATGCAGCAGGATCAGTGAGCGGGGATGGCAGGCGGCCTCGGTGCCAATGAAATCGCGCAGCAGGTATTCGAACCGGTGCATGCCGTCGAGGAAGGCCATATCCACCGGCCGTCCCAACAACGCGGGTGCATTTTCTGTCGCGAAGAAATCGTCTGACGTCATCTGAAAGAAGAACGTGCGTTTCCGGTTTCCTGTGGCGCCGGCATTTACATCGAACCGCGGGTCCACCGCGATCGTGTCGCAGCCAGCAACCGCCAGCGAAGCCCCAGTCGCGGTCCCAACCTCTAGATAGCTGCGCGGTGTCAGGTGGGTGTGCAGCGCTTTGAGGAATTCGACGTAGAAGACGCCGGACAAGCGAAACGTTGCAATCGCGTTATTTTCCTCCATCGGGGCGGCCCTCTCGTCGCACTAATAGGTCCGTCAAGCAGCGAGCGCCGCACTGACCCAATACTGCAGCAGTAGATCTGGATCGTTGAGGCTGAGGTGTCTGCGAGGTCAGGGCGGTGACCGCGGCACTGTTCGGAGTTTGTGAACACTTCTGGATCTGGCGTCGCCCAAAGAATGCACACCTGATCGGGGAGCAGACGGGAGGAGTCGGGTAGGCCTTCGGCCCTACGACTTTCCGCCTCAATACGGACGCACGGTGGCGATCGGCGCGCAAAATTATCGTATCGGGTCGTGGTCGACACGCCAGTAGATACCCATTCCGTCGATCGGCAGTATGGGCGATCCGATTGCGTAGCGTTTACGGAAATCGTGGACGGCCAGCGCGCATCCGCCATGCTCTAGGCCAAAATCGTCCACGATCACGAAGCCGCCATACGACACCTTGTGATAAAGCGCATCCAATGCCTCCATTGTTGAGTCGTATCTATCACCGTCAAGCCGCAATACAGCCAATTGATCGATCGGAGCGTCTGGCAACGTGTCCTTGAACCAACCCTCAAGGAAGACGACCCGCTCGTCGAGTAATCCGAAACGACGGAAATTGCGCTCGACCTGCGCGCGAGGCACCACGAGCTTGTCATAAAATTCAGGCTGGGAGCCCGGATCCTCCGGGAAATTCCCGTCAAAGATGTCGGCCAGGAAGACACACCGCGTGTCGTCGCCATAGGCCTCCAAAATGCCCTTCATCATGATGCAGGCGCCGCCTCGCCAAACGCCGGTTTCGATGAAGTCACCGGGGACGCCATCCAGCATTACGGTCTCGCACGCGTAGCGCAAATTTCGCATGCGAACGCCGCCGATCATTGAGCAGGCGAGTGACGGCCAGTCCCCTCCCAAAAGGCGCAGGTGCGGATTGAACTCGATGCCCGGCGGCCGCCAATCGTCCGGTGCATCTTCGATAAGCATGCCGGTCAGCGCTGCCTCGAGCAGATTGAGGTATCGCTGGACCACTGTGCCGCGGCCGCATCCTTGGTACACCGTCACCTGTCTGGCACCACCTTGATCATCGATCGGTCGTTATCTCGAATTCGATACCCGTGCCGGACGGCGGGATGGTCTTTGCGCTTTCATTGGTGCGTCAGATGTTTTTGCAACCTTTTCCCGGCCGACCGGTCGCCGTACTAATGAGCCGTTTGGCTTTTGTTTGAGGCCGTAAACGTCGAGGAACCCCGCTATCATTCCCGCCAGAGATGGCGGTTCAGGAATCGCGCCGGAAAGGCGTTCCCAAAGGCCTGTTTGCGTAGAGGCTCTCAGAATGACTGCGGCGAGGGCGTCGGGGTCGCCCCGAGTAAAATGGATGCCATCGACGTCATCGGTCACGTGCTCGGCCATCGCCCCAATATCGGAACAGATGACCGGGCGGCGGAACGCCGCCGCCTCCAATAGCACGACCGGAAAACCCTCTTCCCAGAGGGAAGGCACAATGGTCCAGTCAACGCGTGCCATTCGGCTAGCCAGTTGATCTATTGGATAGGCACCATTGTTGTGGACGATTCGCTCCGCAAAGGGCCGCTCATTCTCTTCGGCGAAGAAATCTTCGATTTCCTTTGCGAGCGCCGACGTTCCATAGCGGAGGTTGTCGCCGTTCAACTCAACCTTGAAGTCTGTGAAGCCCTGCTCCCGAAGGATTGCCACCGCACGGAGGATTATTTGAATACCCTTGACGTCGACCATCTGTCCAAAGAAGCCGAAGCGGTTCTTTGGACTGTCAGAAGCGGGAAGCTTTGAACCGCGAGCGCAGGCAGGTTGACCTATCGACTGACCGTTCGGTACGTGACGGATCTTTCTCGCATCGATTCCCCACGCTACATAGCGGTCCACCATGGATCTGCGCGGACAAGTAAAAACGTCCACATCCTGCAGGTGGCGCATGAACCACATCTTCCGTAACGAAAAGTGTTCGGGCGGAAGGTGGGGGAAGCACTGATGGCAACGAACGGAGCTCGCTTGTGAGCACAGCGCTTGATCGCTCAGTCGCACCATGTGTCCATTCGCGTTGCAGATGGCGATAAATTCGTGAAATGTGAAGACAATGCGCGCATTGGGAAGAACGCGCCTGGTCAAGGTGAGGATATCAATGCCAAAACTCAGGAAATGATGAAAATGAACGATATCAGGTCGAATGGTGTCAAGAAATTCGCAGTAGGCATCGATCAGACGGACCGATGATGTCCGATACCAGGTAAAGTCGTATTCAGCCGATAGGAACAAGAATTCGTTCGGCCGCTGGTCGAAGCCAGTGATACAGGCTCCGGCTTTATACAAAGCCGGATACGCGCTATCGGTTGAAGCCAGAAGCACCGGTTCGATGCCTGGTTCGTGCTGCAACCCCTGGAATATTTCATACGCGATCCGCTGCGAACCGCCCCGGTTCAATTCGGGATGCAGGTGGCTGACAATGAGAACTTTGGCGTTGTCCTCCGTCTTGGTCATTCCCTCCTCCTCTTGTTCCAGGTGAGTGAGTGCTCAGCGGTGAGCCGGAGTCGAGAAAGCTTGTGACGCAGGACCGTGGAGGCTCTTCTTCACGGTTTCCCCCCACAGTTTGGTGAAATGCCATCGATTCACCAGACGTCCGCTTACGTGAACTGGACGGTACACAGACCCCTTGCCCTCGAAATGCACAAACGGCAGGTAATGCATCCAAGCCGGCTTCCCGGCGCTGAAGCTCTTGAGGCAGAGGTCAGCATCCTCGAATTGTGTGAACATGTATTCCGGCGAGAAACCCCCCAACGACTCGAACCATTCGCGTTCGACAGACATGAAGGCCCCGGTCACGCCTGGAACCGGGCGTGAGACAAGAAAAGGGTTCGTGTGCGGCGGCGCTCCCTTGCCGTAGTGTTCCACTCTGAGCATCTCGCAGCGCGTAGCTTGGTTATCCCGAAAAGAAAATTCGACGTCCACTTCAAAATACATACCCCCATGCATCAACGAGCCGTCGTCGTAATACAGGGGTGCGCCAAACAGCGCAACTTGCTCCGGGGGCAGATCGTTCACGATCCGGCTATGCTGTAGCGGCCATTCCGGATCCATCGGAAAAATGTCTGGGTTTACTATCAGAAGGCGAGCACTGCGCGCGGCGTTGGCCGCAGTGTTATAGGCGACGCCAAATCCCGCGTTGCCCGGCATAAGAATTAGGGTGATAGGCATTCCATAGATCCGGTTCGCGATAGTAGCGTTCTTGATCAGCAGGTCTGCCATCTCGGGACTATTCGAGACATAGATAAATTCGTAGTTTTCGATGCCACGGCACTTGGAGAAGAGCGCACACTGAATCGTAAGCAATTCCGGCTTGCCGAACAGACATACGATGATTGATGCTTTCGGTCGAATCGGCGCCGCGCCAATCTGAACCGTCTGTGCGCCCAGGGCGATCCGCCTCGAAATCTTAAGACTCAACGCGATCAGGGAACTTCCTAATCCGCTGTCCAGGTAACGAAAGGTCTCCACGGGAGCGTGCCCGACAGTTTGAGTCATGGCCAGATGGTCGAGAGCAAGTTCTCTGAAGCGTTCCTCGTCCACCGGGCAGATTTGACACTCGAATGTTTTGCGCTCGGCTCCTACCGAGATGGTCACTTCGGCCGGTGCCCTCATGGTTTCGGGCCTTTCGATCACTACAATCGCCCAGAACGCGAGCCTTCGGTGCTCCGGCAGTTTCAGATACCTTGTGACGTCGTCGCGGATGTACCGGTAGAAAACCGTCGTTGAAGCACGCAAACCTAGGGCGTTCCGCACCATCAGTTTGCTGAGTTGGCCGACGGGTTCCTGTTCGTCGTCGTTTACCCAGCCCAAAACCAGGTATTGCCCGTCTTTGCAACCGAAGATTTTATCCACGTTGCCTGCGGGAAATCCGGCGGTGTCGGCGCGAACGGCTGCCTCATAACGAGGATCCGTAAGACGGCTCTCATGCATACCAAAAGTTTCATAGTGGCGTAATGCCGAAGGAAACTGTCCCTCCTTGATGGATCTTGCGACGTCCGGAAACGCTGAGAGATAGGCTGACTCATCAAAATCTTCCGAGGCAGCATGGGAGGAAACCGGCCAAGACGTTCGCAACTGGGGCGGCCCGAGTGTCGCGCTGACTGGCTCAGCTCGCTTCGAAGGCGACGTTGCCGCGCGTACCTTCGGCGGACTTTGGCCTGTCGGAGCTTTCTTGCCGGCGCCCTTGACAATGGTCATAAGGTAACCTCCGTCGGCGCCGTGAGTGACCTAGACAGAGTGGAATACTCAAGGACATTCGGGCGTCGCATCGTCCTCGGCGTAAGCACGCGATCCGCCCCCTTCCTGCTGAAGCAGTCGTTCGGCCAACACCGTATAGGGTCAGCCGGGTTCCGGTGGCTATTTGGACATATCCCCCAACTTGGTGATTTCGGTGACCCCAGCTGCCTTTATGAGTGAGGCCACTGGGGTCGATCGCCATGTATCAGCGTTGGCGGTGTTGAGCATCTCGACCCCTCAGGGACCCGCGCGTCGACCGTCGGCGATTCGGCACCCCATCACCGCTCGATCAGGTTGCAGGCGTTGTCCGGCCACCTGCAGATCGAGCTCGTCAAGGGGGCAAAACGTGGTCAGATCAGGGCAAGCGTCGGGAGACCTCGACGCGACGCCTACCCTGGCGGCGACGTGGCTGCGTCTACACCCTCGTCTGGGAAGAGCCTGTAATGCTCATCCATGGTGTAGCCCCATTCCCTCATTTCGCTCTCGCAATATTTGAGAAACGTCTTCGTCTGTTCTACGGTCCAGCCCGATTCAGCGAGCGACAATGTCTTGTAGGCGCTTCCTTTTTCGCTCTCCTGGGAGCCAGGAGTACTCATAACTTTGCAAGCGACGTCACGCCAGAACGTCGCAATCCGCTTGGCGGGAACCGTGCTCTCGTTCCCCTCCAGAAATGCACACAAACTTCGAGTCGTGAGCGCCGGTCGGTGAATCATGTCTCGCTGCTCGACCTCAATGAAACATCCCGGCGGTAACTGCTGCCGAATCCTCCGCCACGTGGCCATGCTTCCGGCCCAACCGGCACAGTGGTTTTCGAACGACTCACCGGGAAACTTTTTCACGCGCGAGATTACGTTTTCAATGCCGCGCCGCTTGACGAAAACAAAAACCGAGTCCGGCCAAAGTTCCCGGACCACCGGGCTCGCCTCAATCATCCCCGGGTCCGGTGTCTTGTCGAACCACGGATTTTTCGGATTTGGATAATTCAGCTCGTTCACCAACGTCCGAAAAATCTCGAAGAGCCTGCGCTTCAGATCGCGATTGTCGATGTTTCCCAGCATCGTCTCTGGGTCGGGAGGGTGTGCAAACCTCACAAAGTGTTGATCGACTGCGATTTCGGTGTAGTGGATTAAGGAGAGAAAGTGCCCCTCTCCCCAGCCTTCGTAGCCGATATGCCGCAGCACGTCGGCAATCGCGCTCGTGCCGGAGCGCACGGACCCGAGAATAAATACTGGGGAGCGCATTGATTCATCATATTCGTTTTCAAGCGCTAGTCCGCATGTTCCGCGGAGTTGACGTGGTGGCCTGATTGGATCCTACGGGTTGCCGGTGACGGTGCCGCGTTCCTTCAACGTGTATGGGCCACGCCAGAATCCGATCTTCGTGATCTCGCAAAGCATTCTTCGGATCCTCAACAGCATCCAGCCGTTGCTGTACGACTGGGGTAACCAAACAGGGTGCTTCACCTACGTCGACGACGCCATCGCCGGCACGTTGCTCGCGGCCGACAGCGACGCGGCGATCGGCGAGGCATTCAACGTCGGCAGCATGACCGAGACGCGCGTGCGTGATGCCGTCGATAGGCCGAGGCGCAAACAACCGCATTTGTGTTTTTCCTGTCGTACGCTCTGGATGCTGGTCGAGCGCTGGATTACGAATATTTCGGGCGCCCGCGCCTGAGATCGTCGGCGAGGTCTTGATCGATCTGTCCGATCCGGTCGTGGAGGAATATCATGCATCCGTACCAGAACGCGCCGGACCGCTCCTTCTGGAGTCGATCCGTATCTTCGGGTTTCGACGTCTGCCAACTCGCGGATCATGATGGGCCGCTGATCCGACCGGGTGAATCTGTTGCGTCGGCCGGAAGTTGTTTCGCCTCTAACCTGGTGCCGTTCCTTGAGCGTGCGGGGTTCGAATACCTTCGGACCGAGAGGCGTAACCCCGCATTCTCATATGTTCCGCCGGAGAACCTCGGCTACGAGAACTTCAGCGCAGCGTACGGCAATATCTACACGCCGCGGCAGTTACTTCAGCTCCTGCGCCGCTGCGTCGGATCCTTCAGACCGGCGGAAGACCGCTGGCACACGGATACCGGCGTGATCGACCCCTTCCGTCCCGGACTTCGCTATCACGCGCTCACCGACCGCGAGTTCGACCTGCTCGGTGCCCAGCATCTGCGCGCGGTTCGGCGGGTGTTCGAGGAGGCCAAGGTCTTCATCTTCACGCTCGGCTTGACCGAAGCGTGGGTCTCGCGGCTCGACGGGGCAGTTTTTCCCGCGTGTCCCGGGACGATTGCCGGCACGTTCGACGAGACGCTCCATGCGTTCGTCAACTTTTCAGTGGACGAGGTCACCTCGGATCTCGACGCATTCGTCACCGAGCTTTGCGCGTTGAATCGCGGGGTTCGCGTAATTCTCACGGTCTCGCCGGTGCCGTTGGTGGCCACCGCAACTGGGAAGCACGTGCTCCCGTCTTCCACCTACAGTAAGGCCGTCCTACGGGCGTCCGCGGACGAAATCGTGAGACGCCACGCCTTCGTCTCCTACTTTCCGGCCTTCGAGATCGTCACAGGGCCACAAGCCCCGGATGCTTACTTGGAGGCCGATCGGCGCACTGTCACACAGGAGGCCATCGCCACCGTAATGACTGCATTCCTTGCGGCATGCGAAGCCCCGGACGAGGCCACACGCGTGCTGAACGCGCCGCGCGAAGAGGGAGACGCCGCGCGCCGGCTCTCACGGATGCTGAGCCAGGTGGAATGCGAGGAGTCGATGGCCGACATCCCGACCGAGCCGGCCGGCGACGTCGCGGAAGAGACTATCCGGACGCTTTATTCTGAGCTGCTGGCGCGCTCACCTGGGGAAAGCGAGCTGGAGGTCTGGACCGGTGCCGCACGCGGCATGTCGGTGATCGACCTCGTTAAGCTGTTTGTCTCGTCGGACGAGTTCAAGGGGCGCCTGAAGGACATTTCGGCATGAGCATCCGCGGACGAAAGGGGATGAATCAGTTGTTCCAGCGGAGCCAGCATGGGTGATGCGCCGAGAACGCCGCGCAGTGTGCAGTTGCTGATCGTCGGCCATTCCCACAGCTGGTGCTACGGCGGGCAATTCAACCACCCACCCGACGACTACGAGATGAAACCCATCGACGAAGGCCGGGGATTCATGGTGATCGGGGGCAGCCCGGAGAATCTGGGTTACTGGGACGCGGTCGTCGGGCTGGCCAAGACTTTCCGCGTTGCTGTCTGCTGGCAGGGCAATCAGCACGCACATTTCATGTTCCTCGAGAAGCCGTTTGATTTTGCTTTGGCGTCGCACCCCGGGCTGGTCATGGACGAGGGGGGCGATCTCGTCCCCGAGCTGCAGGTCCGCGAAGTGTTTCAGCCTTCGATGCCCCCCCTCGAGGTACTCCTGACACGGATGCTGGATACCGGCGGGCCGCGGCCGATCGTCCTGGGTACTCCACCCCCGAAAGCGGACAACGAAGCCATCCGGCGCGGCATGCAGGTCCATGCCGATTTCTTCGCCAAGCTGGCCTCGGACCGCGGCTTGCATCCCGATAAGGCGCAGCTCGCGCCCGCATACCTCCGCCTGAAGCTGTGGTGGTTGGTCCAGCAGATGATGCGCGAGACCGCCGAGCGCCACGCGGTCGAATTCTGGCCGGTGAGCGCATCGGCGATGACCGAAGAGGGGTACCTGCGGCCCGAGTATTGGGCCGAGGATGCGACACATGCGAACGCCGCGTATGGCGCATTGATGTTGGACGAATACGAAAAGCGCCTGCTCGCGCGACACTAGTGTCCGGCCGGCAGGACTACGGCGGCCGCCTGAATCGGCTGCGCCAGGATCCACAGCCCGACCGTAGTGAACAGGACCATCATCACGAGCATCGGCAGCTGGGACAGCGCCGACTCCCGTCCGCTGCCGAACACCCGAAGCGCCTCCTCGTGCGCGGACACCACGCTGATGTTGCGCCCGAACGACCGTTATGGGCGTGGCGGCGAGGTGCCCGTCGACCTTACGGGCGGCCGCCGGAGCGGCGATTTCGCAGCGCATCGAACGCAGCGCCGCCAACACGTCGCGCTCGACTCATCATCAGCCACGCGCCACCTGATCGGAATGGTCTTAACAATATCGTTGACTCTCAACATGACTCGTCGGGTTGGGGCGAAGCCCCGGGTAGACCTAGAGGTACAGACCTGAGATGCAGAGCACTTCGTCGAGACTGGCGGTGCACCGCCCGGCGTCGGCGGCCAGTCGTCCACGCGGGGCGGGCGGATCGGTGTCGCTGTTTTGCTCACCGCCGGCTCGATCCAGGCGAGTGGTGTCGAATATCGCCGGGCCACTGGCCATCGCATCGGTGAGCACGTAGCGGCCGGCGTCGGGAGTTCGGAGCACCGTCCGCTCGGCGGCGCTGGCGCCGGTCAGCTTGGCCGCATCTTCGAAGTTAATACCCACCTGAAACACCTGTGGTTCGGCGTCGAGCACCGCGGTCAGGCGGGTGATGTAGTTCTCGGGGGCGAAAAACCGCCAGCCCCCGCCCAGATGCAGCCAGAACCGTCCGTCGATCTGAGCGCGCAGCTGCGCCAGATGGGCGGCGGGCTTGTCGCCGGATCTGCGACGGGCGAACTTGAGAAATTCGTAACGTTTCCGCAGCTGTGCACGGTCGGGAGCGGACAGGCCCGCATCGAGCACCAGGAAGCGCCCGACGCGTGACACATCGAGGCAGCAGTTCAGAAACGAGTTGATGGCCTGCTCGGTGGTCACGCGATCTGGTCCGGCGATCAGGCTAACGGTGACCTCGAACCCCTCAGCGGGACCTGCGGCCACGGACTGAACCAGGGCTTCGGGGTACGCTGCGGCCGCCTCGAGCATGGCCGGCACCGAAAAATCGCGGTTGGCCGCAATCCGTTGCCGATCAGGCTCGGGCAGGTCGGGCCGGGCCAGCAGGCGCCGACACAGGGTAAATGCCTCATCGTGCTTACCGATCCAGGATGCGCACACCGCCTGCTCATCGCTTGCGCGCCACGCGTAGACGTTCGCGTATCTGGGAACAAAGAGGTCCTCTTCGGGAAAGGGGATCTCGGCGGCGCGCTGGGCATACAGGTACGCGGACTTGTAGCACTGCTCGACGCGATACCGAAAGGCGATGGCATGCAACGCCTCAGCGCGCGTCGGCCGAAACTCCCACGCCTTGAGATAGGCCTCCTCAACATCCGGCCACGGCTCGCCGAGGTTCGACATCGACTCCGCGAGCCGATACATCGCCCAGTAGACCTCCTCATCGCAGCCGCCCATCTCGACCCGCCGCTCACACCACCGGCGCGCGTCGTCGAAATCCTCCATACGCGAGCAGGTCTCGGCCAGGAAAAAGACCGACCGCACATCCTCGGGGTTGCGTTTAACCTTGTCCAGCAACCAATCGCGCTCCTGCGCAGCCTTATGCATGAACAGGCTGTGGGTGAACAGTTGGCGGTCGCGGAGCTGATCATCTGCGCTGCGGTCTTTGCCTTCGTGGCGCGAAGGGATCCGCGGGGCATCGCGCGCAGCGGTCTGGTGGGTCTCACCCTCGAGGCCTTCTGACAGCGCGCGGTCCACGATCGCCGCCTGGTCGCGAGCAGAGAAAGCCTGGTAGCCCCGCTCGGCGAGGTCGCGTCGCGCGCGCTCGTCCCCGACGAGCTCCACACAGCGATCGACCAGTTCGTCGTAGTTGGCGAACGCGATGCCCGACTCTAGGTCGCGCTCCACTGTGGGATCGGCACCACGCTCGGAGACCACTGCGCGTCTATTGGCGAGCAGGTACGAAACACGCGTGATTTCAAAGATTTTCGCTTCCCAGTAGTGGATGTTGAGGACGACCTTCGAGCGTGCGATCCAGGCATCACGGCTCGCGCCATAGACCGCCGACAGCCATTTGACGCGAAGACCGCGGTCGTGCAGATCCCTGAGAACGGCGTATCGGCGTCCGTTGAGCGCGCCGTAGAACAGGACGTCGATGTCCTCGGCGGCTGGGGCGATCCGTGTCAGCTCGGGGACGTATCCGATCGGAACGTAGGTTGGTCGGGGCAGCCCCAGGGCCGCGAGGTACTCGATGTTGGCTTGGCTGTAGTCCCACGCCGGGTAGTGCCGGAAAAGGTCGACGAATGCAGGCATCGTCATCCACGGCAAGTCGTCACCGAGTTGCTCGAGGTTGTAGAAGATGGGGTTTTTTGGTGGCGCTAATGCGTACTGGACGAGGAGGTTTCCGCCGAGCACGATGGTGCAGCGCTCGTCGAGGTCTAGACGGTTGGTCAGCACCGAGTCATGGCCAAGCGCCAAAAGACCGTGGTGCAATGCCTCGGCGATCTCGTTGAAAGCTCCGCCGCTGATGTCTTGGTGGGAGGGAGGTGACACGATCGCGACCGCGACACGCATGGGTGCAAAGTACAGCACGAGGATTACGCTTGACCCCATTTAGTCAATAGGTATCGAACATCGCCGAGCCTCGATCCGCTCACTGAGAAGGTGTTTTCGCCCGACGTCCCTTCGCGGCCCGGGCCGAGGCTTTGGGCTGCTGCTGCACCGGTCGGGCCGCGGCCTTCTTCGCCACCCGCCCCGGAGCCTTGGGCTGCTGCTGCACCGGACGCGCCGCGGCCTTCTTCGCCACCCGCGCCGGAGCCTTGGGCTGCTGCTGCACCGGTCGGGCCGCGGCCTCCTTCGCCACCCGCCCCAGAGCCTTGGGCTGCTGCGCCGGAGCCTTGGGCTGCTGCACCGGACGCACCCCGGCCTTCTTCGCCACCCGCCCCGGAGCCTTGGCTTGCCGCGCGGCCCGGACTGCGGCCTTCTTCGCCACCCGCCCCGGAGCCTTGGCTTGCCGCGCGGCCCGGACTGCGGCCTTCTTCGCCACCCGCGCCGGAGCCTTGGCTTGCCGCGCGGCCCGGGCTGCGGCCGTCTTCGCCGCCCGGGCTGGAGCCTTGGGCCGCTGCCGGGGTGGGACTGCGGCGATGCAGAGAACCTCGTCGAGGCTGGCGGTCTGTAGCCCGAAAGCGGCCGCCCGCCAACCGAGTTCGGCGATGGGATCTGGGTCGCTGCCTCCAATGCTGCCGGCCCGATCCAGGCGTGCCGTGTGGAACATCGCCGGGCCGTTTGCCACCGCATCGGTGAGGACGTAGCGGCCGCCATAACTTTCCCGGCGGACCGCTGCCTCGGCCGCGCAGACGCCGGTCAGCTTGTCCGCATCGGCGAAGTTGATTCCCACCTGGAATACCTGCGGTTCGGATTCGAGCACCGCGATCAGGCGGGTGATGAGATTCTCGGGCGCAAAGAACCGCCAGCCCTGGCCCAGGTGCAGCCAGAACCGTCCCTGCGCCTGAGCGCGAAGCCGCGCGAGCTGTGTGGCGGCCGCGTCGCCGGGGCTGCAATCAACAAACTCGAGGAACCCATAGCGCTCACGCAGCAGCGCGCGGTCGAGGGCTGACAGGCCGGCGTCGACCACAAGAAAGCGCCCGAACCACAGTGGCAAATCGAGGCAGCAGTTCAGAAACGAGTTGATGGCCTGCTCGGTGGTCCCGCGGTCTGGCCCGGCGACCAGGCTAACGACCACCTTAGCCTCGCCCGGAGCGGCGGCCAGACGCTGCACCTGCGCGTCGGGATACGGTGACGCGGCCTCGAGCATGAACGGCACGCTGACGTCGCGGTTGACCGCGATCCGTTGCCGCTCAACGTCGGGGACGGCGGAGAGGGCCAGCAGGCGCCGACATAGCATGAACGCCTCCGCATGCTTACCGAGCTGGGCGGCACACACCGCCTGCTCGTCGATGGCACGCCAGGCGTAGACGTCTGCGCCGATGAACAAGAGGTCGGTATCGGGAAATGGGATTTGGGCGGCGCGCTGGGCAAACAAGTGGCCGGGCAGGTAGCGCTCATCTTCGCGATACCGCCGAGCGATGGCATACAGCGCCTCGGCCCGGGTCGGTCGAAATTCCCACGCCTGTAGGTAGATGTCCTGGACGACCTGCCACGGCCATTCGAGCCTCGTCACCGACTCCGCGAGCCGGAGCATCGAGTAATAGACCTCCTCCTCCCGGCCCTCCATCTCGATCCGTCGCTCATACCACTTGTGCGCGTTGACGAAATCTTCGAGATCGAAGTAGCTCTGCGCTAGATAGAACACCGCCCGCGCATCCTCGGGGTTGCGTTCGACCTCGGCCAGCAACAGGTCACGGTCACGCGCATACTTGTGCGCATCCCGACTACGGGCACCGAGGCGCCGAGATTCGACGTAGTAGTCGCCCTCGAGGCGCCCAACGACGCAGTCAGACTCCCATACGGCCGTCTCGTGGACGACGCCTTCGTAGCGGACGCGCACCCCGTCGCGGAACAGCTGCGGGCGCCAGTAGATGAAGGAGGCGTCTCCGAGGCGCATGCGGTAAATGTCGGCGCTTAGTTGCGCGAAGTCGGGTGTGCCCACGACGATGTCGTCGGCGTCGATGACCCAGATGTAGTCGCCGTGGCCTTGGGCGAGGCTCAGTGCCTCGGTGCGGTTGTGGCCGAAATTGCGCCATGGTCGTTTGTAGAGCACGCCTGGAATGCCCAGGCGTGCCATGTGTTTGCGGATCACGTCCTGGGTTCCGTCGGTGGAGCCGGTGTCGACGATCACCCACGAGCTGATGTAGGGAGCGACCGAATCAAGCGTCTCCGTGACGATGTCGGCTTCGTTTTTCACGATCATGTTCAGGCAGATCGTGGCGCGCACAGTCACTGGTCTGGACACCGCTCAGAGTTTACAGAGCAATCGCGTGTCGCGGATCGGGTTGCACGCGAAATAGCAGCGGCTGTAAATCATTGGTCGTGCTGTTGGGCGAACAGTGCACCGGATCCCAATCGATGTTGATGTTGCGGTTTTCTTGGCCTGGTCGAAACCGTCACCGTGTCCCCACGGTCCGGCAGGGTTGACACCAAATGCGATCCGATGAAGCTGTAGCCGCCCCCCACGACGACATTGGACGTATTGCTCCTTCGTTTCTATGGACGGATCGCTTTCCATTGCCGACCAACTACCGGCCAATGCCTTTGTAGACGAAGCCGGCGGCGCGCACCGCTGCCGGGTCGAAACTGTTGCGTCCGTCGAGGAATACGCAGTCGGGTGTCGCCAGATCCGCAAGCCGCACCAGCGGGATCTGGTGGAACTCCCGGTGCCCCGCAAGGACCACCAGGGCGTCGGCATCTTTGACCGCTGAATCGATATCTGCAGACAACGGGATCTTCGTCACCGTATGGGCCTCCTCGTCCGGTACCCGCGGATCGTGGACCGACAGCTGGCAACCGGACTCTTCGAGCAAGGCGACGACGTGCTTGGTGGGCGTGAGCCGGCAGTCGCCGGTGTTGTTCTTGAACGCGATACCCAGAACCGCGATCTTGCTGGTCTCGATGACCTTGTCCTGCTCGGCAAGGAGCTGTGTGAGCAACCCGTACGTGTACGCCGGCATCGTGTCGTTGACGGTCCTCGAAGTCCGCGGGATCACCAAGTCCAGACCGACGGACTGGCCCAGATGATTCACAAACCACGGATCCTTGGTCAGGCAGTAGCCGCCGACGCCCATGCTTGGTCGCAAGATGTTCGCATCGCGGCCACCCTTGGGCATCGTATTGGCCGCCTCGATCACTTGAAGGGCGTCCATCCCGAGTCGGTCGCACACCTTGGCCAGCTCGTTCGCTAGCGCGACGTTGAGGTCGACCCACAGGTTGTCGGCGAGCTTGACCATCTCGGCGGTCCGCGGATCGTCGACGACGACCGAGTCCACTCCGAGAGCGTGCCGCCACAGTGTGGAGCAGGCACGGGCGCTGCGCTCGTCGACTGCACCGACCACGACGGGGATCGATGTCAGCTCGCGGATGGCTTGCCCTTCGGCGAGCCGCTCGGGGCAGAACGCCAACCCGAAGTCGACGCCGGCCCGCAGCCCAGAGGTCTCCTCAAGGATCGGCCGAACGAGGTTTTCGGTGGTGTCCGGCGGCACCGTGCTCTTGAGGATGACGAGGTGGCCGGCACGCAGGTGCCCCCCCACGGCCTTCGCCGCCGCCTTGATGTCGTCGACGATGGGCTCGAAGTCCGGGCCTAGCGGCGTGCCCACGGTCACGATGACGAAGTCGTTGTCCGCGAGCGCACCAAAGTCGGTCGTGGCGCGAAGCCGACCGACCCGCACGCTGTTGGCGACGAGTTCACCGAGGCCCGGCTCAGGCACGGTGGTCTTGCCCAGGTTGATCTCGTCAACGACGGCCTGTCGCACGTCGATACCTGTCACGGGCCAGCCGCGATCGGCCAGCACCGCACCGATCACGGTGCCGATGTAGCCGAAGCCCACCACCGCGACGCCCGACCGCCTGCCACGCACCAGTAAGTCGATCTCAGCTTCGCTGCGCCCGAACACGCCTTCAGCCATCGCAGAACACGGCCCCTCAGCCACTCAAGTCACAGCCGCACCGGGTGAATAGCTACCCGGTCGCGCCGTGAGCGCCCTGAGCACCCTGTGCGCCCTGAGCACCCTGGACACCCAAGACGCCGCCGGGACCGCCGGGGCCGCCTTGACCGCCGATGCCGCCGGTACCGCCGGGAGCGTTAAGACCGCCGGGACCACCGGCGCCGCCCTGCCCGCCGGTACCGCCGTCACCGCCAGTGCCCGCGAAGAGCCCGCCGGCACCACCGGCACCGCCGGCACCACCCGAGCCACCGGGACTCCCGGCAACACCGGGACCAGTGCCGGCCGCACCGGCGGCGCCCGCCCCTCCGGGACCACCGGGACCGCCATGGCCCATGAAGAACCCGCCGGCACCGCCCATACCACCGGCACCACCAGTCGCACCAGCGAGAATGGCCGATCCGCCGGCACCGCCGGCCCCGCCGACACCGAACAACCACCCACCGCGGCCGCCGGCACCACCGGCACCGCCGGGACCGCCGAGGCCGCCGGCCCCGCCGTTACCGATCAGGCCTGCCGCCCCGCCAGCACCGCCCGCGTTGCCCGCTCCCGTGCTATTACCGCCGGCACCGCCATTGCCCAACAACCACCCGCCGGCACCGCCGGCAGTCCCCTGCACCCCCGAGGTCCCATTCGCGCCGTTACCGATGAGCGGACGCCCGGTCGCCGCCGTGCTCATCGCATTGATCGCAGCACCCGGCGCGCGGATCGCAGCTTCCACCATCTGGGCCGCATTGGCAGCCTCAGTACCCGAATACGCAGCCCCGGCGGCGGCCATCGTGCGTGTGAACTGGTCATGGAAGGCCGCTGCCTTCGCGGCCAGTGCCTGATACTCGTCCCCAACCTCGCCGAACACTGATGCGATCGCCGCCGACACCTCATCAGCCGCCGGGCCCGTCACCCCGGTCGTCGGAATTGCAGCCGCCGCATTGGCGCTGGCCAAGTTCGCGCCGATGTTGTCAAGATTTGCAGTCACCCACTGGACGACGGCGGGGTCAATGTAAAAAGGAGAGCTCATGGCATTCCACCCTCATTTTCATCGCCAGCCCTGCGGAAAGGCATAATGCGAGATCGCATTCGAGCAACCGAGTCGAAACGCTACCGCAGTCGGTCGGTCATCGAAATAGATTCCGTAACACTGGAAATGGTCGGGTTTAGGAACTGGATTGGGTCGGAATAATAAACTAGATTCGGTCCGAATTATTAACTGGATTCGGTCGGATTTATACCTAAAAATCTGGAATCTATCGCAATTATGAACTGGATTCGGTCGGCTTTATAACTGGACTCGGTCCGTTTAACGCTTCTTCCAGACCCGTTCGTCACTGTTAAACCTCGGAAGAGTAGGCGGGCCGGGCAAACAGCCTCAGCACGCCGTCGCGACAGTCCCGTCAGCGACATAGTTCAGTGCATGGCACGAACAACGTTGTCGCGCTGCGCTATTCGGTCGCGCTGTTGTCCCAACTGTTCGGCAATAGGGGGATGGCCGCGGCACCGTTGCATCCGTCGTCGGCCAGTGTTACCAGCCCGGCCGGACGGCCGGCGGCGGGCGTGACCGTTCCACCGACGAATCCGACTGGCCCGCCCCCTTGGCCCGAAGCCTCCGAGTCGTCGAGGTCCATGAACTCGTAGCGATGGGCGCGATCCTCGATCGTTGCGCCCCGGCGCCGGCGCCACCGTGTTCGGCCGTTCACCGCGGCCGCGGATGCCGCCGGCTCGTCGGCGCCCTCGGGCGCCGGTTCCTTCGAGCGACGACGCGCGCGAGCGGTGTCGCTGCCGCGCGCCGACAACCCGGACAGGCCGACCGCGTAGAGGACGTCGGAGAGGCCCGCGCTAACGCCCGTTGACGCCGACGGACCGAACCCCACCCCTGGCCCGCCAGTGGCCGGTCCCCCGCCGAGGGCGGACGTTGGGCTCGGCGCCGCGGGACCGGACACCGACGCGGCACTGCTCGCGCTCGCCGGGGCGGCGGCGGTCGCGGGGGCAGGCATCGAGCCAACCGGCGCCGCCACGGCCGTCGGCATGGAGCTGGCCACCGACACGGGGATCGCGATGCCGGTTGCCATCGCGGCGCCAGCCGCCACGCCCGCCGCGCCGGCGGCCGGAACGACGGCGGCCAGCGCCGGGGCAAGCGACACCGCCAACTGGATCGCCTGTTGCCCGAAGGGCCAGAAGATCATCAACGTGTGGAAGGTGGCCCAGGCGAGCGCGGAAGCCAGCGCCGGTGACATCCCGGGGATCTGCATCAGCGCCGAGGTGACGCCGTTGGCGAACGGGACGGCGGGAATCGGCCACCCCGCAGGATTCAGGTCCTTCGATACCGGCCACGCGAAATTTTTTGTGTATTGCTGCAGGAGCGCCGCGAGCTGGTCCTGCCAAGACACGCTGGTATTGGCCGCCGCTGCGGCGCTGTTCTCGCCGCCGGTCGCGACGACCTGCGGCGCCGGGGTCGCCGTCGGGACGGCGGCCAGGGCCGAGTCGGTGACGGCTTGGTAGGTGGTCATGGTTTCGGCGGCCTGTATCCACATCCGCGCGTAGTCCGCCTCGTTGACCGCAATCGGGATGGTGTTGATGCCAAAGAAGTTGGTTGCCACCAGCGCCGCGTGAACGGCGTGGTTTGCGGCGAGCTCGGCCATCGTGGGCATCGCGGCCAGAGCGGTCGTGTAGGCGGCGGCCGCCGTGTGATGCAGCGCGGCGGCGGCGGTGCTCTTCGCGGCGTTCTGCAGGAGCCAGCTCAAGTACGGCACATGGGCCGCCACGTACCGTTCGGCGCTGGGCCCGTCCCAGGCGCTTTGCGCGGCGCCCAACATCCCGATGACTTCGTCTGCCGCGGTTGCATATTCGGCGCCCATCGACGTCCACGCCTCCGCAGCGGCAAACATCGACCCGGGACCCGGTCCGCTGCTCAGCAATGCCGAGTGCACCTCAGGAGGCAAGGCGATCCAGATCGGGGCGGTCATCGGTGGGAGCTTTCGGGCAGGAACACGAATACCTCTTCAGTCGGCGGCGTGGCGGCAGGGGCTTGCCTCCAGTGGTCGGTTTGCCGGACGGTTTGGTTCCCAGCGTCTGTTCCGCCCAGGCCTTTGCGCACCGATCGGGCATGCGCAACGATGCAGGGATGCGGTGTGACGTTGCGCGTGAGGCGCTTTCTGCGCGGTTGGACGGAGAGCGTCCGCAGGTGCTCGCGCAGCAGGTCGATGCCCACCTGGATTCGTGTCGCTCCTGCCGGACGTGGTTGATCGGCGCGGCGGTGCAGAGTCGCCGGTTGGCGTCGATCGAGCCGGGCGAGGGGCCGGACTTGGTCGCAAAGATCATGGCCGGCCTCGATCAAGATTCTCCCGCGTATCACCGCTCGATGCGATGGCTGCGGTCGCGCTACCGGCGCTGGGGACTGATCGGCGTCGGTTTGTTCCAGGTGGCGATCGCCGCGGCCCAGATCGGCGGGATCGATTTCGGCATGGTGTCGAGCCACATGCACGGGGTGATGTCGGGAGAACACCTGATGCACGAGTCGACCGCGTGGTTGCTCGCGTTGGGTCTTGCCATGGTCGCCGCGGGGATATGGCCAATCACCGCGATCGGCGTGGCCGCGATCACCGGCGTGTATTCGGTGGCGCTGCTCAGTTACGTGGTGGTCGACGCCTTCGCCGGCGAGGTGACCGCGACGCGCATCGCCAGTCACATGCCCCTGCTGTTGGGTTTGGTGTTCGCGTTGCTGGTGGCGCGCGAACGCGCCCGGTCGGGCCGGAACCACGCGTCCGGCGCCGACGCGGACGATGACCGTCCGTCTCAGCCCGCGGAGTCCGGTCGGCGACACCGGCATCTCTGGCCCATCAACCGAGCCATCTCTACGACGACCCGTCGTAGACGAGGCGTGCCTGCCCAACTAAGGTGGTTGGCTATGACCGCGTCAAGCGACGACGAGGCCGTCACCGACCTCGCGTTGGCCGCCGCACGCGGGAACGAGCGAGCGCTCGAGGCATTCATCAAGGCGACCCAGCAAGACGTTTGGCGTTTCGTCACCTACCTGTCCGACGCGAGCGCCGCGGACGATTTGACGCAAGAGACCTTCCTGCGGGCGATCGGGGCGATCGAGCGGTTCTCCGGACGATCCAGCGCCCGGACGTGGCTGCTGGCCATCGCGCGCCGTGTCGTGGCCGATCACATCCGGCACGCTCAATCGCGGCCGCGGACCGCGTCCGGCGCCGACCCGGCTCAGTTCCTCAGAGGCGATCGCCACGCCCGGGGATTCGAAGACCTGGTCGAGGTGACCGCGATGATCGCGAACCTCACCACCGAGCAGCGGGAGGCGCTGTTGCTCACGCAGCTGCTCGGGCTGCCCTACGCCGACGCCGCGGCGGTCTGCGGCTGCCCGGTGGGAACTATCCGATCCCGCGTCGCCCGCGCTCGGGACGCGCTGCTGGCCGACGCCGAACGCGAAGACCTCACCGGCTAGTCCAGCCCCGCAACCCATTCGGCGGCCTCTTCCGCGGTGCCGACGGTTGCCACGCCGGCCGGAATTTGCGGTCTTGCAATCATGATCACCGGAATGTCGAGCGCGGCAGCCGCGTCCAGCTTGGCGCGAGTCATGTCCCCGCCGCTGTTCTTGGTGACCAACGCGTCGATGCGGTGCTCGCGCAACAGCGAGAGTTCGTCGTCGTAGCGATACGGCCCGCGCGACAGCAGCAGCCGGTGGTGACGCGGTAGCCCGGTGGTATCCGGCGCGGTGACCACCCGGATCAGAAACCATGCGTCGCTGTCGGCGAAGGCCGGGACGCTTGAACGGCCGGTAGTGAGGAATATCCGCGAATATTGTTGTTTGGCAACGACTTCTGCTGCTTCGACGTCCGAGTCGACGACGTGGGCCGCGCCGGTCGCCCAGGCCGGGCGCGCCAGCACCAAGTGCGGTAACCGTAATGCGGCGCACGCTTCGGCCGCGTGGGCCGTCATGGTCGCCGCGAACGGGTGGGTGGCGTCGACGACGGCGTCGATGTGTTCGTCCTGCAACCAGCGTTTTAATCCGTCCACGCCACCGAAGCCCCCGACGCGCACTGGGCCGACGGGTAGGGCGGGGTCGGGGACGCGGCCGGCGAGCGAACTGACGATGTCGACGCGCGGGTGCAGCGCTCTGGCCAGCGCGCGAGCCTCGCCTGTGCCGCCGAGCAGCAGGACCCGCATCAGTGCCGGCTCCCCCGGGTCCGCCCGGTGGAATACAGGTAGCTGTCGGTGAATCCCTCGGCCGCCAGGACATCGCCGACGATGATCACGGCGGTTTTAGTGATGTTGGCGTCGTGCATCTGGCCGGCGATGTCGCCCAGCGTTCCGCGCAGCACCGTCTGCTGCGGCCAACTCGCGAAAGCCACCACCGCGGCGGGTGTTTCGGGGCCGTAGCCGCCGTCGAGCAGTTGCGGGACGATGGCGTCGATCTGGGCGGCCGCCAGGTGCAGCACGAGAGTGCCGCCGGATTGAGCGAGGGTTTGTAGCTCCTCGCCGGGCGGCATGGGCGTCGAGAGGGTGGCGACCCGGCTTAGCGTCACCGTCTGCGCCACCCCGGGGACGGTGAGCTCGCGCTTCAACGCGGCCGCGGCGGCGGCGAAAGCCGGTACGCCCGGTACGATTTCGTAGTCGATGCCCAGCGCGTCGAGTCGGCGACATTGCTCGGCCAGAGCGCTGTATAGCGACGGATCACCGGAGTGTAGGCGTGCCACGTCATTGCCCGCCGCGTCGGCTTCGGCGATTTCGGTGACGATCTCGTCCAGCGTAAGAGGGCCGGTGTCAATGATTTTCGCGTCGGGCGGGCACAGCGCCAGCAGATCGTCGGGCATGATCGAACCGGCGTAGAGGCACGTTGCGCATCGTTGCAGCAGCCGCTGGCCGCGCACCGTGATGAGGTCGGCCGCGCCGGGGCCAGCGCCGATGAAGTAGACCGTCATTTCGTCATCGCCCATTGAGTGACCGGAAATTGGGGTCGCCATCCGGTGAAGCCGCCAACCGGCTCGCCCTGATAGTGCTGGAGGCGTCGCAGCTGGCCGCCGAATTGTGAATAACATTGTGTGAGAAGAGATTCTGACTCAGCGGTCACCGCGTTGACGACGAGCCGCCCCCCGCTTGGCAGTTTCTCGAGGCAGGCATCGAGCAGACCGGGTTGGGTCAGTCCGCCGCCGATGAAGATCGCCGACGGAGCTTCGGCGCCGTCGAAGCCCTCCGGCGCCTCGCCGCGGACGTCGATGTTGACACCGAATGCCGCGGCGTTGGCGACGATGTTGAGACGGCGCCACTCGTGGCGCTCGAACGCCAGCGCGCTGCAACCCCGCCAGCTCAGGCACCACTCGACGCTGATGCTGCCCGAGCCCGCGCCGACGTCCCAAAGCCGTTCCCCGGGTCGCGGCGCCAAGGCGGCCAGGGTCACCGCCCGCACGCCGTGTTTGGTGATCTGACCATCGTGGGCGAAAGCGTTGTCGGGATACGACGACATGCGTTCGTCGGGCAGGTAGTGGACGGCGATCACGTTGAGGTCGTCGACGTCGTGTGGCGCGGCAGCGGCCCATTGGCGCGCGGTGCCGTCGCGGCGGCGTTCGGTTGGGCCGCCGAGGTTTTCGAGCACGCTGAATTCGGAGTCCCCGCGTTCGTGCGCGTTGAGCAGCGCGGCCAGTTCCTTGGGGGTGGAGCCGTTTTTCGACAGTATGATTGCTCGGCCGCCGCGGCGCACCGCGGTGTGCGTCTGCGCCGTGACCAAGCTGATCACTTCCATTTCGTGTGCGTTCCAGCCCATCCGCGCGCACGCCAGCGTCACCGACGACACGTGCGGCAGCACCCTGACTTTTTCGGGCCCGTGCAACCGGATCAGCGTGCCGCCGATGCCGCGCAGGAGCGGGTCGCCGCTGGCGACGACGTGGATCTCGTCGTCAACGGGGAGAGTTTGCAGGGCCGGCATCATCGGTGACGGCCACTCCCGGCGCGGTGCCGCCACCGTGTCGTCGAGCAGGTCGAGCTGGCGCCGGGACCCGTAAATGACTGTGGCCCTGCGTAATTCGGCACGCGACGTTTCGGCGAGCCCGGCCATGCCGTCGGCGCCGATGCCGACAACGACGATCATCGCGGCATCCTGCGCCAGACGAACTGCGGCAGCAGCCGCATCACGAAGAACATCGGCCGTAGCGACCACGGGATCCACACGGTTCGTCGCCCTTTGGCCAACGCACGCGCGGTCGCGGCGGCCACTTGCTCCGGAGTGCTCGACAGCGGTGCGGGCCTCATGCCCTCGGTCATGCGTCCGATGACGAATCCAGGGCGCGCGAGGAGCAGCTTGACGCCGCTGCCATGCAGCGCGTCGGCCAGCCCGCTGGCGAAGCCATCCAGCCCGGCCTTCGCCGAACCGTAGACGTAGTTCGCGCGGCGCACCCGGACCCCAGCGACCGAGGAGAACACCACCAGCGAGCCGCGGCCGGCGGTGCGCATGGCCGCGGCCAGATGGGTCAGCATGCTGACCTCGGCGACGTAGTCGGTGTGCACGATGGCGACCGCGTGCGCGGCGTCGGTCTCGGCGCGGGCCTGGTCGCCGAGGATCCCGAAGGCCAGCACCGCGGTGCCAATGGGTCCGTGGTCGGCGATTATCGAGGCGACCAGCGGGCCGTGGCAGGCCAGGTCGTCGGCGTCGAACTCTGTGGTCTGCACCGACGCGGCGCCTGCGGCTTTGAGGGTGGCTATCTGGCCGTCGAGTTGGTCGGACCTGCGCGCGGCAAGCACCACCGTCGCCCCGGGGGCCAGCCGCCGCGCGAGCTCGATGCCGATTTCGCTGCGGCCGCCCAGGATTAGTACCGGACCGGCGCCCGTGTCGTCCACGGCTGCGATTATGACCTGCGCTAGCGTGAGCGGTGATGGCGAATACCACTACGCGGCTCACCGACGATGCGCTGGCTTTCCTGTCAGAACGCCACCTGGCCATGCTGACGACTCTTCGGGCCGACAATTCCCCGCATGTGGTCGCCGTCGGTTTCACCTTCGATCCCAAGACTCACATCGCGCGGGTGATCACGACCGGCGGCTCGCAGAAGGCGGTCAACGCCGACCGCGCCGGGGTGGCCGTGCTCAGTCAGGTAGACGGCGCGCGGTGGCTGTCGCTGGAGGGCCGGTCGAAGGTGAACAGCGATGCCGACGCCGTGCGTGACGCCGAGCTTCGGTACGCCCAGCGCTACCGGACCCCGCGTCCAAACCCCCGACGGGTCGTCATCGAGGTGCAAGTGGAGCGGGTGCTGGGGTCATCGGATTTGCTGGACCGGGGCGAGTAGTTTCGCTGGTGTCACTCAACCTCTTTCGGCATTAGCCCGCGAGGTGACGCTCTCCGGAAAACCCTCCAGAAGTACCGCATCCAGTTCGTCGTAGGACATCGGCAGAAGGTGGCTGTAAGGCATATCACCGAGTGTCATGATGAAGTAAGCGTCGGGATTACTGCGCAGCACATACTTAACCACCTGATCGCTTTCAACTTGCATATCTACGCGCGGATCAAGACCTACGGCGCGCCACTTGGGCCCGATCATTTCCATCCGATGCGCGCTTCTAAGATATGTTCCTACTTTGTAAATTATGAATTTACCAGCATCCTGAAACCGAGAAAAAATACCCTGTACGGATTCCGCTGGAGTTAAACGACGCTCGGTCGACGCATAAAGAACCCGATAGCCACCATTTTGTCCGGCTTCAATGACGTAAGCCCACCAGTCAGGATGCGGATACCCATATCGGAAATGGAGTCGTCCGTCCTCCCTGTCTGGCGGGTCCCAAGGCGCATTTCCCGTGTAGCTGCAGATCCACCGCCAGTTCTCGTAGCGTCTCAGCAACTCATCGATTTCAGGGCCTGCAATGTCCGTATCCATGTTGACTAAATCTTACACATTTAAAGTGACGGTGTCAGTTCGGTTCATCAGGCTCATCCGTTTCAGGTGGGGGCACATCGTCGGGCAGCCTGTCGGGTTCTGAAAGCATGCCAGCGTCTTTGAGCTCATCGACTGAGACGGGGAGACCAGTCGACTTGTCAATCACCACCCACTGCTCGCCTCCGCCCGGCTGCCCGAACGCATCCTTAGCGGGCCCGAATTGCACTTCCCAATTCTTACCCGGTGGGATTGGTTCACCCGTCCCCTCAAAGATATGGTACTGGTTTGCCAGGCCGGGCGGCGTTGCCCGTTCTGACAATGGGGTACCTTCTGGCGACAAGAACCCTCCGCCGTTGGGACCTAGACGGTCAAGTCGGAGATCCGTAGGAATGCGATCGGTCGTCATTGGTTCTGCCGCGAACCCATTGTCCGGTGCCTGAACATCCCAATCCCAACGAATATTGCCGTTTGGATCCCTGACAGTGAATTCTCGTTCAAAATCATCCAAAGTTCGTCCGGCCAGAGGTTCATAGCCATCCAACAAATTGTGCGGGACGCGCCCGTTCACCAATCGGTCAATCTCGGCACCTGGATGCTCTAGTACGCGTAACGCGTCCGCGGCAGGCAACGCATAATCGACACCCGGAACTTTTGTCCGGATTGGTGGACCCGGCGCATCGGCGTCAGCGTCAGGAGTTTCCCCGATAGCGTCATCTCTTTCGTGACTCCCGTGTTCGTTCATGGAGCCGTCATCAAGTCCATGTGGGCTTGGCCGACCCTCGCTGGGACCGTCGGAGCTGACGCCGCGTGGCGGACTCACATCACCCGGTCCATGGGGTGGCCCGCCGTCGGGTGGCGTCCCGTGTGAAGGTCCGCCCGGCGCTCCGCCCTCCCCCGGCCCGTGCCAGCCGCCCCCAGGCAGTTCGCTCGGATGACCTCCCGGAAGCGTTGAATGAGGCGTCGCAGACGAAAGCGACGGCGCCGGTGCCGATGAGTGCGCCGCGGCGGGTGCAACTTCAGCGGGTGCCCCACTAGGCGAGACCTGCAACGGAGCCGGCGAGTGATCCGCCAGTTGTGGAATGGTCGACGGCGCGCGTTCGGCCACTGCAGCGGGAACAGCTGGCGGATGCGATGCGGGTGCTGTTGCCGGTATGGGCTCACGTGGACCGCTGGCAGGCACCGAGACCGGATCATGCGGACCACTCGCCGGCGCTGATACCGGTTTGCGCGCACCGCCAGCGGGCTGGGGCAGCGGATCATGCGCGCCACCCGCAGGATCGTGCGGACCGCCCGCCGGTGCCGGCGCTGGCGGCGGTGGGCCACCGGGATCGTGCGGACCGTCCGGCGAGGCATGGGCCGGCGCCGGCGCGGCACCTGGCTCGCGAGGCGCACCCGGCGCGCCTTCCGGCGCGCGCGGCGCCGGCGCGACCGGCACGTCAACCGGCTTCGGAGGCAACGCGACGGGCTGGCCACCCAGAGGGGGCTCGATCTTGGGCAGCTTCCCGGTCACGCCTTCGAGGTCTTTGGCGAGGCTGCTGCCCGTCCCGGCGATATCGGCCAACGCGCTGCGAGGTCCCGCGACACCCGCAATCCCATCCACGGCCCGCCCGGCCGCACGTTCCGCCTGCGCTGCGGCCTCGGCGCCGCGCGCGGCGGTCCCGGCCCCATCGACCGCGGCGGCCGCTTCGCCACCTCCCGGTATCAGCAACGTTGCGACGTCGAAGACGTTCTCACCGAGCCCTAAGCCCGGCCGGGCCGTACTCCAATCATCAAGGTGCAGAAGGCCTTTGATCTGCTGCCAGTTCGACTCGACAAACTCCTGCGGGTTGGCCAGGCCATTGATCACGCTGCCTTTCCACATGCCCTTCCCGAGGCCCGCCCAGGTCTCGGCCGCGCCGTGCGGATCTAACGCGAACCACCGCGGGTCGAGGTCCGCGATCGACAGCGCCATCCCGACGGCGCCCTTCAACACCCCCTCGTTCGCATTGGCGAAAACGTCGAAAACCGTTGCCACCTGGTTGCCGACGGCATCACCCAGATATTGCTTGAGCTCCCCGCGCACGTACTTCTCGAGCTTGACGACCAGGCCGTCGACGACCCCCAAACCGATCTTGATCGCCTGTTCGGAGGCCCGGGCTTCTCCGCCGAGGTGGTGAAGCACGTCGTTGACGTCCTTGGCGATCTTCTTGATCTCATCGAGCGCATCGCCTTTGACGATCAACATCAGATCGTGCCCCAGGTCGGTCAGTGACCCCAGCCGGTTCAGCAGGTCGCGGATCGCGTTCTGGGCCCGACCCACCTTGTTGGCGAAATTGTCCAGGCCCGCGGCCAACTCTCCGCTCGCGTCGCTGATCTTGACAATGCAGTCGCGGATCTGCGACAAAGCGACATCGATCTTGCCGCCTTCGGGAATCTGATGCGCATCCATCAGCACCATGGCGGCGTTGAGGGAGTCGCGCATCCCTGCAGCCCCCGCGCTGAAGCCCCGCCACCGGGCCGCGGCGGCATGCATCCCCGCCACGTCACCGTCAGGCCACACGTCGTCGACGAACGACTGCACCACCGCCCACAGCAGCGGCGGCGGCTGGCCCGGCCCGAGCGTCCCGGGCGGGCCAGGCGGCGAGATGTTGGCCGGGTCGGGTGGCGCCTGTAAAACGCCCTCGCCGCCGCGAAGGTTAGATGCGGCTTCGGCATTCGAATAATTGGCCGCGCCTTGTTGAATCTTGGCGCCGCTCTGGCGGCACGCGTTGACCGCGGCGGCCGCGGCCTGCAATAGCTTCTCGGCCGCGTCCTGATACCCGAGGCCGAACACCTCGCCGGCCGCGTCATGGCCGGTGTTGGCCGCGAAACCCGCCGTCAACACCGTCAGATTGGCGGCCAGACCCTCTCCGGCGGCGACCACCACGCTGCCCACGGCGAACAGCGCCTGGGGATCGACGACCAAGGGCACCACGCGCCAAATTCTCGCCCAGGCCGACCTGTGCCGCTATTCACCCAGGTCAGCTCACTCGTCGATACGCAACGTGATCCGGTGCCGCCCCGCGGGCACCGCCACGGCGGACCCGGCGGGCTCACCGTCGAGTTGCACCGCCACCCCGTCGGGCAACCCACCGAGCGTGATCCGCGCGGCAGTGTCGCTGACCACGGTGATGGTCGACGACGGCAGCGCGGCCAGCCCGGCGCGCGCGACGTCGACGGTGAGGCCGCCGACCCCGATCAGGCGCAGCGTCAGATACGGCAGCGGCGCGACGGGCCGCCCGACTTGCCAGTCAAGCTCGCTGTACAGCCCCGGCGTCGGCTCGAAGTTCAGCACCACGCCTCGGTGGTGGCGAATCGTGTGCGTCGGGTCCGGCCGCGCGTACGACCGCGCGTCGACCTCGGCGACGGCCCCGCGCCGCGCGGTTACCGAGGGATCGGCGGTGAGCTCCGAGATCCACCACACCTGGTGCGGCCCGATACCCAGATCCGCCCGCACCAACTGCGGGTACCACGCGAACGTGATGTGTCCCGGATCGGCTTGGCGCAGACCGGTTCCCATGTGCGCGATCGGGTCCTCGAACTTGTCCTGCAGCACCCAGGCGATGTGATCCTCGAGCGGATACACGGTGAACCGATGGCGGTAACCCAGCCGGTCGAGTTCGAGCACCTGCTCGGCCGCCGACGCGAACGGCACCAGTTCGTCGACCAGCCCGTGGGCGATGACGTACGGCAGCCAACGGGCGTTCACCAGCAACTTCCACGTGTCGCCCTCCCGGGCGCAGTGCGAATCCAGGTCGAGGTCCGCCGGGATGTCGACGTCGGGAATCAGCCGCACCCCGCACGCCGGCGGCCCGGCCAGCACCACCGCCTGCGAGAACACCTCCGGATAGCTCAACCCGAGCTTGTAGGCCGCGTAGCCGCCCATCGAATAGCCCGATATGACAGTGCGATTGGGGTCGGTGCCCAGCTGCTCGGCGACCCGAGCCCACACCTCCCACACGTCGAGTTCTCCCGTGTCGAAGTACCAGGTCGACGGCCCCCGCGCCAACGGCGTGACCACCACCGAGTTGCGGCCCTCGCACACCTCGTGCAACAGCCGGGGGTCGATCGCCGCGAACTGGCTCTGTCCCAGCGCAAGCGAGTGCAGCAACAGCGTCAACGGCAGCGCGCGGCCCGGCGCGTACGTCGACGGCAGGCAGATCGAATAGGGCTGCACCCGGCCGAGGAACTGGGGCTTGGTGCTCAGGATGTCGTCGGCCGCGATGCCTTGTCCGAGCTCGACCGAGGACACGTACCACCTGGTCGACGGGCCGGTGACCACCGGCTCGGGCTCGGTTTCGCGCGCCGCGAGCCGGGCCCACGGCACCGTCACCGCGAACGCCGACACGTCGCCACCAGTCAAAGCCGCGGCCTGGGCCGAGTCCGACCAGAAGTTCAGGTGCGGCGGCTCCTGCTCATTGGTGCGAAACGCGACGTTGTAGACGTTGGGCTGCCCCGGCAGCGCACCCCGTTCGGCCGGCACGTCGGCGAACGCGTCCCCCGCCGAGTTGGCCAGCCCGGCGACCAGCCGCACCGTCCAGCTGCCAACAGGTTCCACCAGCGACCGCGGGACCTGCGCCAGAAACGATCGCGATTGCATGTCGACGCTGTGCTCGACCGGCGTCCTCACCTGGGTGGTCAGGTCGATCAACGCGGCGCCGCGCCCGGACACCAGCAGCGCGGTGTCGATGCCCGCCGAGCGCACGCCCGCGCCGGCCGGCCAGTCCGGGGCGGCCTGGCGGGCGGGGTCGGTGTCGAAGGTGAACAGCGCGATGGGCACCGCCGCGTCCACCAAGGTGTTCCAGTCGACCCGCCACCAGGTGTGCGTGTCGGTGAGCCCGATGGCGACGCGGAAGATGTCGGCGCCGTTGCGGGCGGCGGGCCCGTCGGGGTAGACGTAGGTGCCCCGCGGCGGCGCCTGGATTTTCAGGTCCCCGACCGGCACGCCCGTCGCGCCGTGGTCGTCGTAGAGGAAGTCGGTCCAGAACAGGGCCCCGTCGGCCAGCCGCCCCGCGCCGCAGGTGCGCGGAAACTGCTCCCCGAACGGCCAATTCGACGGCGCGGGCAGCCGCGGCTCGGGACGCCGGGCGGCCGGCGGCGCGCCCTCGGGCATCCCGTCGACGACGACGAGCTCGCCGGGCGGTGCCGGCGCGGGGGCCGGCGGGTGCAGCACCGCATCGGCGACATGGCGCGCGATGCGCAGCGGAAGCAGCGTGAGGTCCAGGATCGACACGCCGCCCAACCTACGCGGCGGCACCGTCATGCCAGCTAGGACGCGGGCACGACGATCAGTTCGTGCGGCCGGTTGTTGACGGCCAACGCGCCGTCCTCGGTGACAACGACGATGTCCTCGATCCGGGCGCCCCACCGGCCGGGAAAGTAGATGCCGGGCTCGACGGAGAAGGCCATGCCCGCGGCCAACGGCAGGTCGTTGCCGGCGACGATGTACGGCTCCTCGTGCACCGACAGCCCGATGCCGTGCCCGGTGCGGTGCACGAAAAACTCGGCCAGCCCCGCCTCGGCCAGCACATCGCGGGCGGCGGCGTCGACCTGCTCGGCGGTGACGCCGGGGCGGATCGTGTCGAGCGCGGCGCGCTGGGCTCGTTGCAGCACCGAATACTGTTGCGCCACATCGTCACTGGGCTCGCCGATGCTGTAGGTGCGGGTCGAGTCGGAATTGTAGCCGGGCTCGTAGGCTCCCCCGATGTCGACGACGACGACGTCGCCAGCCTGCAGTTCCCGATCCGAGTAGCCGTGATGCGGGTCGGCCGCGTGCGGTCCGGAGCCGACGATGATGAACGCCACCTCCGAATGCCCTTCGGCCACAATCGCTTCGGCGATGTCGGCGGCGACGTCGGCCTCGGTGCGGCCCGGCCGCAGAAACTCCGGCACGCGGGCGTGCACCCGGTCGATGGCCGCGCCGGCCTTGCGCAGCGCGTCGACCTCGCATTCCTCCTTGACCATCCGCAGCTCGCGCAGCACGTCGGTGGCCAGCACCGGCAGCACCCCGAGCACGCCGGCCAGCGGCAACACGTGCAGCGCGGGCATGGAATCTGTGACGGCGGTCGAGGCGGGCCCGCCGCCCAGCGCCTCGCTCACCAACCGGTACGGGTCCTCGCCGTCGACCCAATCCCGCACCGCCAGGCCCAGTTCCGCGATCGCCGACTCCTTGAGGGACGCCAGCTCCAGCCGGGGCACCACAATCGAGGCGTCCCCGCCGGCCGGCACCACCAGCGCGGTGAGCCGCTCGAGGGTCTGTGCCCGCGAGCCGACGAGGTAGCGCAGGTCGTAGCCGGGGGTGATCACCAAGCCGGTCAGGCCGGCGTCGGCGGTCGCCGCGGCGGCCGCGGCCAGCCGGCGCGCGTATACCCCCGCGTCGAATCGGTGAGAGTCCATGGCAGCCAGGTTAACGGCGCTGGCAGGATAGCCGGCATGCCTGCACCCGTCCTACTCCTCGACGGCGCCAGCATGTGGTTCCGCTCGTACTTCGGGGTGCCGTCGTCGGTCACCGCGCCCGACGGCCGGCCCGTCAACGCCGTGCGCGGCTTCCTCGACGCGATGGCCGTCGTGATCGGCCAGCAGCGGCCGGGCCGGCTGGCGGTGTGCCTGGACCTGGATTGGCGGCCGCAATTCCGGGTGGACCTGATCCCGTCCTACAAGGCGCACCGCGTCGCCGAGCCCGAGCCGCCAGGCCAGCCGGACATCGAGGAAGTGCCCGACGACCTGACCCCGCAGGTCGACATGATCATGGAGCTGCTGGACGCGTTCGGGATCCCGACGGCGGGCGCGGAGGGTTTCGAGGCCGACGACGTGCTGGGCACGCTGGCGGCGCGGGAACGCACCGACCCGGTCGTCGTGGTCAGCGGCGACCGCGACCTGATGCAGGTGGTCGCCGACGACCCCGTCCCGGTCCGGGTGCTCTACCTGGGCCGCGGCCTGACCAAGGCCACGTTGTTCGGGCCGGCCGAGGTGGCCGAACACTACGGCGTGCCGCGGGACCGGGCCGGGCAGGCCTACGCCGAGCTCGCGCTGCTGCGCGGCGATCCGTCCGACGGCCTGCCCGGAGTGCCGGGCGTCGGCGAGAAGACGGCGGCCACGCTGCTGGCCCAGCACGGTTCGCTGGAAGGGATCCTGGCCGCCGCCCACGACCCAAAGTCGAAGATGGCCAAGGGTTTACGGGCGAAGCTGCTGGGCGCGACCGACTACATCGAGGCCGCCGGCAAGGTGGTGCGGGTGGCCACCGACGCGCCGGTCACGCTGTCGACGCCCACCGACGCGCTGCCGCTGGCCGCGGCCCATCCGAAACGCACCGCCAAGCTGGCGACCGAGCTGGGGGTCGGGTCGCCGGTCGCCCGGCTGCAGAAGGCGCTCGACGCGTTGCCCGGCTGACCGTCCTACTGGGGCCGGCCGACCTCGTAAGTGCCTTTGTTGTCCTGGAACGTCACCGTCACGTGCTTCTTGGCGCCGTCGATGTTGACGTCGCAGTCGAACGTGCCGCCCTTCTTGACGACGGGGTCCTGGCCGTGGTTGCAGGAGACGTCCTTGACGTTCTTGGCGCCGTAGCCGTTGGTCTCGTCGGTCAGCACCTGCTGGACACCGGCCTGCGCCTTGTTGACGTCCAGCTTGGTGGTGACGAAAAACCCGGGCTGCCAGAAGCCGAGCACCAGCACGACGGCGATCAGCAGGAAGGCGATCACGCCGACCACGCCGCCGATCAGCGCCATCGAGCGCTTCTTCGGGGGCTGTTGGTCGTAGGGGCCGTACTGCTGCGGGTATTGGCCGGGCTGACCGTACTGACCCGGCTGACCGTATTGGCCGTACTGGCCCGGCTGGGCGGGCTGGCCGGGCTGGCCGGGCTGTCCATACTGACCCGGCTGGCCATAAGGGGTGTACTGGCCGGGCTGGGCGTATTGCGGGGGCTGCTCGCCGTACTGCTGGGGCTGGCCGTAGCCGGGCTGCTGGGGGTACTGCGGGTAGGCCTGCTCGGCCGGCGGCTGCTGATATTGCGGGTACTCGGCGGGCGGCGTGTAGGCCGGGGCCTGCCAGGTCTGCTCCTGGCCCGGCTGCTGCTGCGGCGGTTGCCAGGGGGTCGGCGCGACCTGGGTGGGCTCCGAGGACTGATCGCCGCTCTGACCGGGCGGTTGCCACTGGTGACCCGGGTCCGACCCCTGCGGTCCGCTCATCGTTTCTCCTCAGTTGCCTTGTGTCTCGCGCTATTAGCGCCTGTCAGCGCCCTGTAACGGTAGCTCGGGCCCAGCCTACCCGGCGTCAACTGCAACGACGCCGCGCCGAACGTCATTGATGGCGCGCTTGGCGGCCGCGCGCAGCTCCGGATCCGGCGCGGCGTTGCGAACCTGGTCCAACAGGTCGAGGACCTGGCGGCACCACCGCACGAAGTCCCCCGCCGATAAGGGCGAGCCGGCGCCGGCCACATCGGCGACGGCCAGCGCGGCGGCCAGGTCTCCCGTTCGGGCCCACCGGTAGATGACGTTGACGAAGCCGTCGTCGGGTTCGCGGCTGGGGGCGATCCGATGCGCCTGCTCGTCGGCGCGCAGCGCCATCGACAACCTCGAGGTCTGCTGCAGCGCCTGCCGCAACCGCTGAGTGGGCACCTCGGCGGCCAACGCCGCACCTGCGCCGTCCCCGCGGGACTCGTACAGCACCGACGAGACCACCGCCGCCAACTCGGCCGGCTTCAACCCCGCCCACGCACCGGTGCGCAGGCATTCGGCGACCAAGAGGTCGCTTTCGCTGTAGATGCGGGCCAGCAGCCGCCCGTCGTCGGTGACGTGGGGATCGGTGGCCGGACCCTGGATGAAGCCGCGCTCGGTGAGCAGCCCGACGATCCGGTCGAATGTCCGGGCCAACGAGTTCGTGGCGGCGCCGACCTTTTTCTCCAGTTGTGCGTTGTCGCGTTCGACGCGCAGGTAGCGCTCGGCCTCCCGCATCCGGGGCTCGAGGTTGGGCGCGCTGTGCGTCGGATGCCGACGCAGCTCGGCCCGCAACGACGCCAGCTCCGGGTCGTGAAACTCCCCGTCCCCGTCGCCGCGACCGCCGCGGCGGGTGGCCGGAACGGCCAGCCCGGCGGCCGCCGACCGCAGCGCCGACGCCAGGTCGCGGCGCACCCGCGGCTGGCGGTGTTCGACGCGCTTGGGCAACGGCATCGAGCCGACGGGCGCCGTCGCGCCCGAATAGTCGGCCGACGAAATCCTTCCCGCCCAACGGTTTTCGGTGAGGACCAGCGGGCGCGGATCGTCGCCGTCGCGCGCGGACTCCAGCACCACCGCCAGCCCGCCGCGCCGGCCGTGGGTGATCGTGATGATGTCGCCCCGGCGCAGCGCGGCCAGCGCATCGCTGGCGGCCTGCCGCCGCTGCAGCCGCGACGCGCGGGACTGCGCGCGCTCCAGCTCGGAGATCCGCGCGCGCAGCCGCGCGTATTCGAAAATCGGCGCGTCGCGACCGCCGAGCTCGGCGGCGATCTCGTCGAGCATCCGCTCGCCGCGCTCGATGCCGCGTACCAGCCCGACGACCGAGCGGTCGGCCTGGTACTGGGCGAACGATTGCTCGAGCAACTGGTGCGCCTGCTCGGGGCCCATGTGCTGCACCAGGTTGATCGTCATGTTGTACGACGGGGCGAACGAGCTGCGCAGCGGGAAGGTTCGGGTGGAGGCCAGCCCGGCCACCGCGGACGGTTCGGTGGTTTCCTCGCTGGGATTCCACAGCACCACCGCGTGGCCCTCGACGTCGATGCCGCGCCTGCCGGCGCGCCCGGTCAGCTGCGTGTACTCCCCCGGCGTGAGCGGCACGTGCTGCTCTCCGTTGAACTTGACCAGCCGCTCGAGCACCACCGTGCGGGCGGGCATGTTGATGCCCAGCGCCAGGGTTTCGGTGGCGAACACCGCCCTGACCAGGCCCGCGGTGAACAGCTCCTCGACCGTGTGCCGGAACGCCGGCAACATCCCGGCGTGGTGGGCCGCCAACCCGCGCAGCAACCCCTCGCGCCACTCGTAATAGCCGAGCACCGCCAGGTCGGCGTCGGCGAGGTCACCGCAGCGGTGCTCGATCACCTCGGCGATCTGCGCGCGCTCCTCCTCGGTGGTCAGCCGCAGCGGCGATCGCAGGCACTGCTGCACTGCGGCGTCACAACCGGCGCGGGAGAACACGAACGTGATCACCGGCAGCAGCCCCTGCGAATCCAGGATCCCGATCACGTCCGGCCGCGGGGGCGGCCGGTAGAAACGAGGCCGGCCGGAACCGGCCCCCCTTCGCCGGGGCTGCCAGTCCGACATCCGGTCCGCCTCGCGGCGATGGGCGATGTGGCGCACCAGGTCCGGGTCCACGCGCGGCTTGGCGGCGGCGTCCGGTGCCGCGTGCGAATAGTCGAACAGGTCGAACAGCCGCTTGCCGACCAACACGTGCTGCCACAGCGGAACGGGGCGGTGCTCGTCGACGACGACGGTGGTGTCGCCGCGGACGGTCTGGATCCAGCCCCCGAACTCCTCGGCGTTGCTCACCGTCGCCGAGAGGCTGACCACGCGCACCTCGTCGGGCAGGTGCAGGATCACCTCCTCCCACACCGGACCCCGCATCCGGTCGGCCAGGAAGTGCACCTCGTCCATCACTACATAGGAAAGCCCTTGCAGCGCAGGCGAATCGGCGTAGAGCATGTTGCGCAGCACTTCGGTGGTCATCACCACGACGGGCGCGTCGCCGTTCACCGACATGTCGCCGGTCAGCAGCCCGATCCGGTCGCGGCCGTAGCGCTCGCTCAGGTCGGTGTGCTTCTGGTTGCTCAGCGCCTTGAGCGGCGTGGTGTAGAAGCACTTGCCGCCCGACGCCAGCGCCAGGTGCACGGCGAATTCGCCGACCACGGTCTTGCCGGCCCCGGTCGGCGCGCACACCAGTACGCCGTGGCCGCGTTCCAGCGCCTCGCACGCGCGCCGCTGAAAGTCGTCGAGCGTGAAGCTCAGTTCGGCGGCGAACCGCGCCAGCTCGGGAAGCTCGGTCACGCCGCTGCCATGCGACGCCGACATCTAGGTGACGTCGTCATGTTGCCCGGCCGTGAAGGACGGCTCCGGTATCGGCCCCGGTATCGGCTCGGGCGGCTCGATGACCGACGCCTCGTCGTCGGGAATCGTGACCTGGGCTTGGCGCTTGGCCTTGCGCCTGTCGTGCAGGCGGGAGATCTGGATGGCGAACTCGAGCAGCACCGACAGCGCGATCCCGAGCGCCGTCATCGAAAACGGGTCGGACCCGGGCGTGAAGATGGCCGCGAAGGCGAACATGCCGAAGATCAGCCCGCGCCGCCAGGACTTGAGCCGCTCGTAGCTCAGCACGCCCACCGCGTTGAGCATGACGATCAGCAGCGGGAACTCGAAGCTGACACCGAAGACCACCAACAGGTTGATCAGGAAGCCGAAATACCGGTCCCCGGACAGGGCGGTCACCTGCACGTCGCTGCCGACGGTCAACAGGAATCCGAGCGCCTTCGACAGCACGAAGTAGGCCAGCACGGCGCCGACGACGAACAGCACGGCCGCGGGCACCACGAACCCGACCGCGAAACGGCGCTCCTTCTGGTAGAGCCCGGGCGTGATGAACGCCCACAGCTCGTAGAGCCACACCGGGCAGGCCAGCACCAGCCCGGCCGTCAGCCCCACCTTGAGGCGCAACATGAATTGGTCGAACGGGGCCGTGGCCAGCAGCCGGCACTGCCCGTCGGCGCTGATGCTCGCCCGCGCGGATTGCGGCAGCGAACAATACGGATGGCGCAGCCATTCGCCGAGGCTTTCCAGGCCGAAGAGCGAGTGCGAGTACCAGAAGAACCCGAAAATCGTGGTGATCAGGATGGCTGCCAGCGAGATCAGCAGCCGGGTGCGCAGCTCGGTCAGGTGGTCGACCAGCGACATCGTCGCGTCCGGGTTGGTGCGGCTGCGCCTGTTACGAGGGTTGAGCCGTTTCAGCAGGCCAGCGGTGCGCGCTGAAACCTTGAAACCTTTCACGGTGGTCTTTGCGGTCGGTCAGTGGCGCTCGGGCACCGCGGCGGCGCGGCTAGGCCGGGCGCGCTTCGGTGTGCCCCTGCTCGGTGGCCGCCGGCGGGTCGACCCGCTGCGACTGCACGGGCTGGGGGGTCTCGATCGAGGGAGTTTCAGACTTGCCTTCGGTCTGCATTTCCCGCATCTCGGACTTGAAAATGCGCATCGACTTGCCCAGCGAGCGCGCGGCATCGGGGAGCTTCTTGGCACCGAACAACAGGATCACTACGACAGCGAGGATCGCCCAGTGCCACGGACTAAGACTGCCCACTTTGATTACCTCCAGACGTCCACCCGATGCTACCGCAGCGACGGTCCCAGCTAGTCGGGCCGCGCCGCGACCTGGTAGGACTCCAGGGCCGCGGCCGCGGCATCCCGTACACGTCGGGCCAGCGACTCCGGTTCAAGCACCCGCACGGCCGAGCCGAAGCCCAGCACCAGGCGCGTCATCCAGTCCTCCGAGGCGTAGGTCATGACCGCCTCGCACGACCCGTCGGCCAGCTCAAGCACCTCCCGCATCGGGTAGTACTCGAACATCCACGAGGCCGCGGGCGCCACCCACAGCCGGGCCGCCGGCAGCGACGGATCGCCGTCGAACAGCGACGTGTCCGGCGGCGCGTGCAGCACCGGTTCCGGCGGGGCGGCCGGCTCGCCCAGCTCGGTGGCGTCGACGATCCGGTCGAAGCGGAACAGCCGAACCCCCTCGGCCTCCCGCGACCAGGCCTCCAAGTAGCTGTGGCCCCCGATCAGCAGCACGCGAATGGGGTCGACGACCCGGCTGGTCAGGGTGTCGTGCGAGGCGGAGTAGTAGTCGATGGCCAGCGCGCGCTTGTACTGCACCGCTGTGCGGACGGCGGCCGCGGCGCGGCTTTCGACCGGCGCCGGCTCCTCCACCGCGGCCACGGCCGCCGAGGCGTCGTGCCCGACGGCGCCCGCGGCGGCCTCGATCTTGGCGATCGCGCTGCGCGCCGCCTCCGGGTCGACCACGCCGGGGATGTCGGCCAGCGCCCGCAACGCCACCAGCAGGCCGGTGGCCTCCGGGGACGTGAGCTTGAGCGGCCGGTCGATGCCCGCGGAGAACGTCACCTCGATGGTGTCGCCGGAGAACTCGAAGTCGATGAGGTCACCCGGGAAGTAGCCGGGAAGGCCGCACATCCACAGCTGGTTGAGGTCCTCCTCCAGCTGCTTTTCCGACACCCCGAGGTCAGCGGCGGCCTTGGCCCGGGTGACCTTCGGGTTGGCCTGGAAATACGGGACCATGTTGAGCAGCCGAATTAGGCGCGTGGAAACGGGGGTCATATCCCGCGGACCTCCACATGCGCGCGCAACCGGGCCAGCACCTCGTCGCGCAGGGACTGCGGCTCGAGCAGCACGGCGTCGGCGCCATAGCCGGCGACGTCGCGCGCCAGCTGGTCGGCGGAGCCGATGCCGAGTTCGATCACCTCGCCGTCGCGGCCGGCCAGCTGTTGGGCCCCGATCGACGTCCCGGCGCGCCGCAGCGCGGTGGCCCGCCCGTCGGCGACCCACACCCGGGCCTGGCCCCCGGCCGGCCACTCGCTGACCGTCTGGGCCACGATCTTCCGCAGGTCGGCGCCGTCGGGCACGGTGACCGCGCCGGGCGGGCCGAAGGACGTGATGTCTGGCCCGATCCGGGACAGCCGGAAGGTGCGGGTGGCGTCGCGGTCGCGGTCGTGGCCGACTAGGTACCAGCGGCCCTTCTCGGTGACCACGCCCCACGGCTCGACCGTGCGCGTCGTGTAGGGCTCGGCCCGCGATGGCCGGTGCGGAAACTGCACCGCCTGCCGGGAACCGATGGCGGACAACAGGATTCCGAGCACCTCCTCCGATCCGCGCAGGCCCGGCACGCCCGCCGGCGACGCGATGGCCACCGGCGCGTCCGGGTCGACGTCCACGCCGGCGGCGCGCAGCTTGAGCAGCGCGCCCTGGGTGGCGGTGATCAGTTCGGGCGACTCCCAGAGCTGCGTGGCGACGGCCACTGCGGCCGCCTCGTCCGGGGTGAGGTCGACCGGCGCCAGCGCGTAGGCGTCGCGGTTGATCCGGTAGCCCTCGGTGGGATCCATGGCCGACACCCGGCCGACCTCCAGCGGGATGCCGAGGTCGCGCAATTCGTTCTTGTCGCGCTCGAACATCCGCGAGAACGCCTCGGCGCTGGGGCTGTCGGAATAGCCGGCGACGCTGGACCTGATCTTTTCGGCGGTGACGTAGCCGCGGGTGGACAGCAGGGCGATGACGAGATTAACCAGCCGCTCGACTTTCGAGGTCGCCATTTGTCCCAGGTTATTCGATGGGCCGCGGCGGGCGCTTCCGGCGCGCGCCGCTCGGCTACATGCTGGCGATCAGCCGCTTGACCCGCTCGTCGACCGCGCGGAACGGGTCCTTGCACAGCACGGTGCGCTGCGCCTGGTCGTTGAGCTTGAGGTGCACCCAGTCGACGGTGAAGTCGCGGCCCGCGGCCTGGGCGGCGCTGATGAACTCCCCGCGCAGCCGGGCGCGGGTGGTCTGCGGCGGGTTGTCGACCGCCTCGGCGATGTCCTCGTCGGTGGTAACGCGCGCGGCCAGCCCCTTGCGCTGCAGCAGGTCGAAGACGCCGCGACCGCGCTTGATGTCGTGGTAGGCCAGGTCCAGCTGGGCGATCTTCGGGTCGGACAGCTCCATGTTGTAGCGGTCCTGGTAGCGCTGGAACAGCTTGCGCTTGATCACCCAGTCGATCTCGGTGTCCACCTTGGCGAAGTCCTGGCTCTCGACGGCGTCCAGCTGCCGGCCCCACAGGTCGACGACCTGCTCGATCTGTGCGTTGGGCTCCCGGGTCTGCAGGTGCTCGACGGCGCGGCTGTAGTACTCGCGCTGGATGTCCAGGGCGCTGGCCTGCCGCCCGCCCGCCAGCCGCACCGGCCGCCGGCCCGTGACGTCGTGGCTGACCTCGCGGATGGCGCGGATGGGGTTGTCCAGCGAGAAGTCGCGGAACGGAACGCCGGCCTCGATCATCTCCAGCACCAGCGCCGCGGTGCCCACCTTGAGCATGGTGGTCGTCTCGCACATGTTGGAGTCGCCGACGATGACGTGCAGGCGCCGGTACTTCTCGGCGTCGGCGTGCGGCTCGTCGCGGGTGTTGATGATCGGGCGGCTGCGGGTGGTGGCCGACGAGACGCCCTCCCAGATGTGCTCGGCACGTTGGGAAAGGCAGAACGTGGCGGCCTTGGGGGTCTGCAGCACCTTGCCGGCGCCGCAGATCAGCTGCCGAGTGACCAGGAACGGCAGCAGCACGTCGGAGATCCGGGAGAACTCGCCGGCCCGCACGATCAGGTAGTTCTCGTGGCAGCCGTAGGAGTTGCCCGCGGAGTCGGTGTTGTTCTTGAACAGGTAGATGTCGCCGCCGATGCCCTCGTCGGCGAGCCGCTGCTCGGCGTCCACCAGCAGGTCTTCCAGCACCCATTCACCGGCCCGGTCGTGGGTGACCAGCTGCACCAGGCTGTCGCACTCGGCCGTGGCGTACTCGGGATGGCTGCCGACATCGAGGTAGAGGCGGGCACCGTTGCGCAAGAACACGTTGGAGCTGCGGCCCCACGACACCACCCGCCGGAACAGGTACCGGGCGACCTCGTCCGGAGACAGCCGCCGATGGCCGTGGAACGTGCAGGTGACACCGAACTCGGTCTCGATGCCCATTATTCGTCGCTGCACGTAATCGAGGGTACTGGTTGTCGCGCCGCAAAGGTGCAGAAGCCGCGCCCGGGGATGTAATCGGCGGATCTAGTCCGAGGACTCGCCCGTCGTCTCCGGCCCTTCGCCGCCCGACTTTGCGTCCTTGGATTTCGCGCCGCCCGACTTCTTCAGCAAGTTCTCCAGGGTCGGGCGATTGATCCGCCGAAACGCCCGCCGCGGCCGGTTGGCATCCAGGATGGCCACCTCGAGGCTGCTCACGTCGAGCCCGGGCTGGTCACCGTTGGATGCTTCCGCGCTGCCCGCCCGCAGCGCCGCGACCGCGATGCCCAAAGCCTCACGCAGGTGGGCGTTTTCGGCGTAAGAGTCCTTGAGCGCGGTGACGATCGGCTCGGTGGTGCCGCCCATCACCACGAAATGCGGTTCGTCGGCGATCGACCCGTCATAGGTAATGCGGTACAGCTCAGGCGATCTCGTCTCGCCGTAGTGCGCCACCTCGGCGACGCACAACTCGACCTCGTAGGGCTTGGCCTGCTCGGTGAAGATGCTGCCCAGGGTCTGCGCGTACACGTTGGCCAGCTGCCGGCCGGTGACGTCGCGGCGGTCGTAGGCATACCCGCGGGTGTCGGCGAACTGGATGCCGCCGCGGCGCAGGTTGTCGAATTCGTTGAACTTGCCCGCGGCCGCGAAGCCGACGCGGTCGTAGAGCTCGCTGATCTTCTGCAGCGAGCGCGACGGGTTCTCCGCGACGAACAGCACGCCGTCGGCGTAGGCGAGCGCCACCACGCTCTTGCCCCGGGCGATGCCTTTGCGCGCGAGCTCGCTGCGCTCGCGCATCGCCTGCTCGGGCGAGATGAAATACGGGAAGCTCACTTCTTCTTACCCCGCGGTTCGGCGTCGGGTCCGAAAGTGTCCGCCCGCGAGCGGCTTTCGATGACCTCCCGGGCCAGTGCGGCGATGCGGCTCTCCGGAACTTCGGCCGCTCCCTCGGCGCCGATGGTGACCGCCGTGGGGTAGATGCCGCGGACCAGGTCCGGGCCTCCGGTGGCCGAATCGTCGTCGGCGGCATCGTAAAGCGCCTCCACGATCACGCGCAGCGCCGAATCGACGTCGGACACTTGCGAATACAGCTTCTTCATCGACGACTTGGCGAAGATCGACCCCGATCCCACCGCCTGGTACCCCTCTTCCTCGATGTTCCAGCCGCCGGCGGCATCGAAAGACACTATGCGGCCGGCGCTTTCCTGGTCCGCCGCGTGGATGTCATACCCGGCCAGCAGCGGCAGCGCGACCAGCCCCTGCATCGCCGCGGCCAGGTTTCCGCGCACCATGATCGCGAGCCGGTTCACCTTTCCGGCAAACGTCAGCGGCACGCCCTCGAGCTTCTCGTAATGCTCGAGTTCCACGGCGTACAGCCGGGCGAACTCGACGGCGATCGCCGCGGTGCCGGCGATCCCGGTGGCGGTGTAGTCGTCGGTGATGTACACCTTCTTCACGTCGCGCCCGGCGATCATGTTGCCCTGCGTCGAGCGACGGTCACCCGCCATGACGACGCCGCCCGGGTATTTCAGCGCGACGATCGTGGTGCCATGCGGCAGCTGGTCCCCGGCGACGCCGCCTTGCGCGCCCCCGCTCAGGCTGGCCGGCAGCAACTCGGGCGCGTTGCGGCGAAGGTGGTCAGCAAACGACGACAGGTTGATAGCCGGATTCCCGGAGAGTGGGGAGTTGATGGACAGTCGATCGGCGAACGGCCAGGTCACTGTCCGCCCTTTTGGACATACGCGCGGACAAAATCTTCGGCGTTTTCCTCAAGGACGTCGTCAATCTCGTCAAGCAGGTCGTCGGTGTCTTCGGCTAGCTTTTCGCGACGCTCCTGGCCCGCGGCCGTGGCGTCGCCGAAGTCATCGTCGTCGCCGCCGCCACCACCACGCTTGGTCTGCTCCTGAGCCATCGCCGCCTCCTGCTTAGTTATCGGCCGCTCACACGCCCGTTGGTTCTCTCTACAGTACCGGTCAACACCGACATTGCCCGGTCGAAGGTCCGTCAGCTGGTCAGTTGTTCCACCAGTTCCACCGCGCTGTCCACGGAGTCCAGCAACGCCCCGACGTGGGCTTTGCTGCCGCGCAGCGGCTCCAGCGTCGGGATGCGCACCAGCGAATCGCCCCCGAGATCGAAGATCACCGAGTCCCAGCTGGCCGCGGCGATGTCGGCGCCGAACCTGCGCAGGCATTCACCGCGGAAGTAGGCGCGGGTGTCCGTCGGCGGGTTGTCGACGGCCTCGAGCACCTGGTGCTCGCTGACGAGGCGCTTCATCGAGCCGCGCGCGACCAGCCTGTTGTACAGGCCTTTGTCCAGCCGCACGTCGGAATACTGCAGGTCGACCAGGTGCAGCCGGGGCGCGGACCAGTTCAGGTTCTCGCGCTGCCGGAAGCCCTCGAGCAGCCGCAGCTTGGCCGGCCAGTCCAGCAGCTCGGCGCAGTCCATCGGGTCGCGCTCGAGCTTGTCGAGCACGTCGGCCCACGTCTCGACGACGTCGGCCGCGCGCGGGTCGGGGTCGCGGCTGTCAACCAGCTTGGCCACCCGGTCGAGGTAAATCCGTTGCAGCGCAAGGGCGGTCAGTTCGCGCCCGTCGGCCAGGGCCACCGCCACCCGCAGCGACGGATCGCGGCTGATGGCGTGGACCGCATGCACCGGGCGCGCCAACGCCAGGTCGCTCAGGTCGATCCCGTGGGCGGGGCCGTCCTCGATCAGATCGAGCACCAGCGCCGTGGTGCCGAGCTTCAAATACGTCGACGTCTCGGCCAGGTTCGCGTCGCCGATGATCACGTGCAGCCGGCGATACCGGTCGGCGTCGGCGTGCGGCTCGTCGCGCGTGTTGATGATGCCGCGCTTGAGCGTGGTCTCCAGCCCCACCTCGACCTCGATGTAGTCCGAGCGCTGGGACAGCTGGAAGCCGGGCTCGTCGCCGGCGGGCCCGATGCCGACCCGGCCCGAACCGGTGACCACCTGCCGGGACACCAGAAACGGGGTCAGGCCGGCGATGATCGCCGAGAAAGGCGTCTGCCGCGACATCAGGTAGTTCTCGTGGGAGCCGTAGGAGGCGCCCTTGCCGTCGACGTTGTTCTTGTACAGCTGCAGCTTCGCGGCCCCGGGCACGCTGGCGACGTGCCGCGCGGCGGCCTCCATCACCCGCTCACCGGCCTTGTCCCAGATCACCGCGTCCAGCGGGTCGGTGCACTCGGGTGCGGAGTATTCCGGATGCGCGTGGTCGACGTAGAGCCTCGCCCCGTTGGTCAGGATCATGTTGGCCGCGCCGACCTCGTCGGCGTCGACCACCGGCGGGGGCCCGGCCGAGCGGCTGAGGTCGAAGCCGCGGGCGTCGCGCAGCGGCGATTCCACCTCGTAGTCCCAGCGGGTGCGCTTGGCACGCTGGATGCCGGCAGCGGCCGCGTAGGCCAGGACCGCCTGCGTCGAGGTGAGGATCGGGTTGGCGGTCGGGTCCGACGGCGACGAGATGCCGTACTCGACCTCCGTTCCGATAATCCTTTGCATTACTTCAAGATAGGCCCGGTGACGATGTAGCCCCCGAGGCGGGGCCACGACGGGCCGCGCGATCCACTGCGGGCCAGCGACAATGCGGCCCGAATCGGGTGCGATAAGCGCCGTTTGGCGGCGCGATGCCACTAGGGTTTGCCCGCATGGGGCTTTCCCTTCGCCCGGCGCGCGGGACGGCGAACGCCGCGGCCGAAAGCTGGTTCCTGAACCGGGGTTTGCCGTCGGTGCTGACGAGGCGGTCGCGCTGGCGTCGGCTGTGGCCGCGGTCGGCGCCCATGCTCGCGGCCTACGCGACGCTGCAGGCCTGCGTGCTGCCCGTCTACCTCATCACCGGCGGGCGCGACGTGCACATCAACGGGGAGCCGACGACCTCCGAAGTGGTTCTCCTGACGATCATCGGGCTGGCCCTGCCGCTGATGACCATCGTGGGCTGGCTGGTGTCGCGGTCGCGCAGCGGCCGCACGCGCGCCGCCGTGTCGACCGTCGCGGTGCTGGTCGTGGCGTGCGTCGGGGCCATCGTCGGCGGGGTTGCGCAACTGGTGTCGGAAGCCGTCGTGGTGGCCGCGGTGCTGGTGCTGACCGGCTGCGGCGTCGGCTCGGTTGTCGGGTGGGCGGTGCGCATGATGCTGTCGCACCTGACGACGGTCGGCGCCCTGGCGGTCCGAGCCCTGCCCGTCGTGCTGCTGACCGCCTTGGTGTTCTTCAACACCTACGTGTGGCTCATGGCGGCGACGATCAGCGGGGAACGGCTGGGGCTGGCAATGGCGTTCCTCGTCGCCATCGCCGCGGCCTTCGTCGTCTCCGCCACCCACGATCGGGCCAGGCCGATGCTGCAGTCGACAGCGGCGCTGCCCAGGGACGCCGAAGGGCTTGCCGCCACACCCTTCGCGGCCATGCCGGATACGCCCGACTGCGCGCCGCTGAAACGATCCGAACGCCTCAACGTCGTCTTCGTCCTGGCGGCGTCGCAGCTGGCACAGATCCTGGTGGTGGCGGTGGTCACGGCCACCATCTACCTGATCCTGGGGCTGATCGTGCTCAGCCCGTCGCTGCTCAACGAATGGACCCACACCTACACCAGCACCGCGACGGTGCTGGGATTCACGCTGCCGGTGCCCGATTCGCTGATCCACATGACGTTGTTCCTCGGCGCGTTGACGTTCATGTACATCAGCGCCCGCGCGGCCGGCGACGCCGAGTACCGATCGACGTTCCTCGACCCCCTCATCGCCGACCTGCACACGACCCTGATCGCGCGCAACCGCTACCGCGGAGCAGTGGCCGCCCCGGCGTGTGAAGTTGACGCCGACCAGGGCAGTGATTAATTTCACAGGGTGTCTCGCCACCGCGCCGAAGAGGCCGAAGAGGAAGTGCACGAACCGGTGAGCGACCTGGCCGGGAAGCGTTACGGGGAAGTGCTTCTCGTGACTCCCGGCGAGGCCGGCCCGCAGGCTTCGGTTTACAACAGCTTCCCGCTCAACGACTGTCCCGCCGAGCTGTGGTCGGCCCTGGATCCGCACGCGATCGCCGCCGAAAACGGCGCGGCCGCCGCGCTGCTCAACGGCCCCCGCTACTGGCTGATGAACGCCATCGAAAAGGAGCGCCAAGGCCCGCAGGTGACGAAGACCTTCGGGGGCATCGAGATGATCCTGCAGGCCACCGTCCTGCTGTCCTCGATGAACCCCGCGCCCTTTTCCGTGAACAAGGTGAGCCGCCACACGGTTTTCGTTTTCAACGCCGGCGAAGAGGTCTACGAGCTCATCGATCCGCACGGGAAGCGCTGGGTCATGCAGACGTGGAGCCAGGTCACCGACCCCAACCTGAAGCGCGAAGACCTGCCCGGGTTGGCCAGCCGGCTCGAGCTGCCCGACGGGTGGAGCTATCAGGCGCGCGTGCTCACCGACGAACTGCGCGTGGACACCAGAAGCCAAGCCGCCCAGGTGTTGCAGGACAACCTGACCAACAGCTATTCGCTGGAGACCGCCTGACGGCTGCCGGCGTCGCGAACTGAGCGCCTACAGGTACTGGCCCAGGTTCGACTCGGTGTCGATGGCCCGGGACGCGCTCGACGACTTGCCCGTGACCAGCGTGCGGATGTAGACGATCCGCTCGCCCTTCTTGCCCGAAATCCGTGCCCAGTCATCGGGGTTGGTGGTGTTGGGCAGGTCCTCGTTCTCGGCGAACTCGTCGACGATCGAGTCGAGTAGGTGCTGAATGCGCAGCCCGGGTTGACCGGTCTCCAGCACCGACTTGATCGCGTTCTTCTTCGCCCGGTCGACGACGTTCTGGATCATCGCCCCGGAGTTGAAGTCCTTGAAGTACATGACCTCTTTGTCACCGTTGGCGTAGGTGACCTCCAGGAACCGGTTGTCGTCGATCTCGGCGTACATCCGCTCGACGACCTTTTCGATCATCGCCTTGATGCAGGCGGTGCGGTCGCCGTCGAACTCGGTGAGGTCGTCGGTGTGCAGGGGCAGCGACTCGATCAGGTACTTCGAGAAGATGTCTTGCGCCGCTTCGGCATCCGGGCGCTCGATCTTGATCTTCACGTCGAGGCGCCCGGGCCGCAGGATCGCGGGGTCGATCATGTCCTCGCGGTTGGAGGCGCCGATCACGATGACGTTCTCCAGCCCCTCCACGCCGTCGATCTCGGACAGCAGCTGGGGAACCACCGTCGTCTCGACGTCCGAGGAAACCCCGGTGCCGCGGGTGCGGAAGATCGAGTCCATCTCGTCGAAGAAGACGATCACCGGCGTCCCTTCCGACGCCTTCTCGCGGGCCCGCTGGAAGATCAGGCGGATGTGCCGCTCGGTCTCGCCGACGAACTTGTTGAGCAGCTCCGGGCCCTTGATGTTGAGGAAGTACGACTTCGCCTCGCGGGCGTCGTCGCCGCGCACCTCGGCCATCTTCTTGGCCAACGAGTTGGCGACCGCCTTGGCGATCAGGGTCTTACCGCAGCCGGGCGGGCCGTAGAGCAGCACACCCTTGGGCGGGCGCAGCGCGTACTCGCGGTAGAGCTCCTTGTGCAGGAACGGCAGCTCGACGGCATCGCGGATCTGCTCGATCTGACGCGTTAGCCCGCCGATGTCCTGGTAGCTGACGTCGGGCACCTCTTCCAGGACCAGGTCTTCGACCTCGGCCTTGGGGATGCGCTCGAACGCGTAGCCGGCCTTGGTGTCGACCAGCAGGGAGTCACCCGGGCGCAGCTTGCGCGGCTTGGTGTCGTCGTTGAGGGCGTCCGGAACGCCGTCCGGCAGGTCCTCGGCGACCAGCGGCTCGGCCAGCCACACGATGCGCTCCTCGTCGGCGTGGCCGACGACCAGGGCACGGTGACCGTCGTTGAGCACCTCGCGCAGGGTGGAGATCTCGCCGACGGATTCGAACGTGCCGGCCTCGACGACGGTCAGGGCCTCGTTGAGCCGGACCGTCTGGCCCTTGCGCAACGAACCGACCTCGATGTTGGGCGAGCACGTCAGGCGCATCTTGCGGCCCGAGGTGAACACGTCGACCGTGTCGTCCTCGTGCGACCCCAACAACACGCCGTAGCCGCTGGGCGGCTGACCGAGCCGGTCGACCTCTTCGCGCAGCGCCAACAGTTGCTGACGGGCCTCTTTGAGGGTTTCCATTAACTTCGAGTTACGCGCCGCGAGGGAATCGATGCGGGCCTCGAGCTGATGAACGTCGCGTGCGGATCGAGTGCCGCCGGCCGAACCAACCGCATGGTCCAGTTGCTCGCGCAGCACCGCTGCCTCACGGCGTAACTGTTCCAATTCGGCAGCATCGCCGCTGGACATGCCAGTTTCACGGGCATTGCCGAATGCTTCAGAACGCTCTGAGTCACCCATGTTGCGCTCCTTTCCCGCCCCGAAATGTGCGGTGGTACTTCAACGCTACCGGCGATTGCCGGTTGATGTGCGGAGTCAAATGCTCACGAAAAGTTAAGACTTTGGTTCCACTGGTAATCTCGGCCACGAATCTTGCCGAGCGAAAGGACGGCCGTGGCCCTAAAAGCCCTTGCCATGGGCTCCGCCGGCACCGTCTTCTTCGGCATGGCAGGCCCGGTGTGACTTCCATTGCACCCGTTGGCCCGACGGCGGGCGCGAACGCCTAGCCCCAGAACGAACCGGATGCCCCGACGGGTGTTCGTTGCGCTGAGCGCCGCGGTGGTGACGGCCGCTCTCGCCGGATGCGCGCACACCGGACCCAAGGTCGTGTCGTCCTCCTCCTCGGTGGTCCCGGTGACGTCGACCCCGCTGATCGTCGCCGCGCCCCCGACCGCTCCGCTGCCCCCACCCGATGCCCTGATCGACGTCCTGACCCGGCTCGCCGACCCTAACGTGCCGGGCGTCAACAAGGTGAACCTCGTCGAGGGCGCGACCGCCGACGGCGCGGGCACCCTGGACAAGTTCACCAACGCGCTGCGGGACAACGGCTACCTCCCGATGACCTTCACGGCGAACGACGTCGCCTGGTCGGACAAGAATCCGTCCCACGTGATGGCCACCGTCGCCGTCAAAACGGCGCAGGCGAACAACGGCAACTTCACCTTCCCGATGGAGTTCACCCCGTTCCAAGGCGGCTGGCAACTCTCCCGCCGGACCGCGGAAATGCTGCTGGCACTGGGTAACTCGGCCACCGGGACCCCGCCCGCCAACCCGCCGCCCAGCCCGGCGCCCGCCCCGGCCCCGGCTCCGCCGCCCGCTCCGCCCCCTGCAACGACGCCGCCGGGCTAGCCATGTGGATCGGCTGGCTCGAGTTCGACGTGTTGCTGGGCCCGGAGCTTGGGGTGCGATCCCTCAAACAGAAGCGGTCGGTCGTTCGTCCCGTCGTGGCGGAGCTGCAGCGCAAGTTCAGCGTGTCGGCCGCCGAGACCGGCGCGCAGGACCTGTATCGACGCGCGGGCATCGGCGTGTCCGTGGTGTCCGGCGACCGCGGCCACGTGGTCGACGTGCTGGATGCGGCCGAACGCCTGGTCGCGGCGCATCCCGAGTTCGAGCTGCTGTCGGCCCGGCGGGGCCTGCACTGCAGCGAGGACTGAGGGTCTACCCGTCGCGGCCCGGCCGCTTGCGGCCCAGCGGCGCCGGGGCGACGACGCCCGGCGCGAGCCGTCGCGTGAATATCAGGAACGCCGTGTGCCCACGCATCGAGTGCTGCGGCCGGACGGCCAGCCCGACGACGTTCCAGCCGCGTTGCAACGTCTCCCACGCCCGGGGCTCGGTCCAGCACTGGTGGGCCCGCAGCGCCTCCACCGTTCGTGACAGCTGGGTGACGGTGGCGACGTAAATCATCAACACCCCGCCGGCGATCAACAGGCGCGCCGCCGTGTCGAGCACCTCCCACGGCGCCAGCATGTCGAGCACGGCGCGGTCGAAGGAGCCGTCGGGCATTTCGGAGTCCACCAGGTCGCTGACGATCAGTTCCCAGTTGCCGGGTTCCCCGTCAAAGAACACCGATACGTTGCGGCGGGCGTGGTCGGCGTGGTCGGCGCGCTGCTCGTAGGAGACCACCCGCCCCTCGGGCCCGACGGCGCGCAGCAGCGAGCAGGTCAGCGCGCCGGATCCGGCCCCGGCCTCCAGCACCCGGGCCCCCGGGAAGATGTCGCCCTCGTGCAGGATCTGGGCGGCGTCCTTGGGGTAGATCACCTGCGGCCCGCGGGGCATCGACATCAGGTAGTCGATGAGCAGCGGGCGCAGCACCAAGTAGTCGGCGCCGTTGCTGGATTTGATCACGCTGCCCTGCTCCAGCCCGATCACGGCGTCGTGTGGGATCGACCCGCGGTGGGTGTGGAACTCCGCGCCCGGGGTGAGCGTCATCGTGTAGTGCCGCCCCTTGGCGTCGGTGAGTTGGACCCGTTCGCCAACGCTGAATGGGCCGGTCGCGGACACGCCGTCTAGCGTGCCAGCCGACGCGCCGCGGCCGGTGCTTGGGGGTTGTCGGCGCCCGGTTCTACGCTGCGGACATGACCGACCAGCCGGAGGGACGCGCCAGACCAGCTTCCAAACCCGCGCTGTCACCGTCGCGCGCGGCGGACTTCAAGCAGTGCCCGTTGCTGTATCGCTTCCGGGCGATCGACCGGCTGCCCGAGGCGCCGTCGACCGCTCAGCTGCGCGGTTCGGTGGTGCACGCCGCCCTCGAGCAGCTCTACGGCCTGCCCGCCGAGCTGCGCGGCCCCGACACCGCCACGTCGCTGGTCGAGCCCGCCTGGGACCGGGTGATCGCCGCCGAGCCCGACCTGGCCGGCGACATGGACCGCGAACAGCGAACCGAACTGCTGGCGGAGGCCCGCGCGTTGCTCACCGGCTATTACCGGCTGGAGGACCCGACGCGGTTCGACCCGCAAAGCTGCGAGGAGCGCGTCGAGGTCGAACTCGCCGACGGCACGTTGCTGCGCGGCTTCATCGACCGGATCGACGTCGCGGCCACCGGCGAGCTGCGGGTGGTGGACTACAAGACCGGCAAGGCGCCACCGGAAGCGCGGGCGCTGGCCGAGTTCAAGGCGATGTTCCAGATGAAGTTCTACGCGGTGGCGTTGCTGCGTTCCCGTGGCGTGCTCCCCACCCGGCTCCGCATCATCTACCTGGCCGACGGCCAGGTGCTGGACTACGCGCCCGAGCACGACGAGCTGCTGCGCTTCGAGAAGACGCTGATGGCGATCTGGCGCGCCATCCGGTCCGCCGCGCCGACGGGCGACTTCCGCCCCAGCCCGTCGCGATTGTGTGATTGGTGCCCGCATCAGCAGCTCTGCCCGACCTTCGGCGGAACCCCGCCGCCCTACCCGGGCTGGCCGGATGTCGTTGCGGCGCAACCCGTCTCGCATCAGACCGAACCGGCGGCATAATGCATCGGGTAACGACGAAACCGTCGAAGACGCGGATTTCGCCCCGAGTGCGGTATCCTGTCTAAAGCGTCGGCGACCCAGCAGGTGGCCGGCGAGTCGTGATCGATTCTTTGTTTTCTTTTGCTCAGATCCCTGCGGGGCACCGAGTCCAAGACGACTAGGCGCACCTGCGGAAGCTCGAGTCGCGGCGACCGATATTGCCAAACCGGCAATCTCGTCACCATCGAAGCTTTTAGGGACATTGAAATATGCTGGAAGACAAAACTTTTGCTCATCTGGGTGTGAGCCGGCCATTGGTTGACGCGCTCGCCGCCCAAGGCCTGCGCTACCCGTTTCCGATACAAGTGCAGACCTTGCCGGACACGCTTGCCGGCCGTGACGTGTTGGGTCGTGGCAAGACGGGTAGCGGCAAGACGCTCGCGTTCTCGATCCCGCTGGTCAGTCGGCTTGATGCCGGTGACCGTCAACCGGGCCGGCCCACGGGGCTGGTACTGGCACCGACCCGAGAGCTGGCGACCCAGATCGCCGCGACCATCGAGCCCCTCGCCAAGGTGCGGGGCCTGCGCGTTGCCACGATCTTCGGCGGGGTCTCGCAGAGCAGGCAGACCGCGGCGCTGAGGGCGGGTGTCGACATCGTCGTCGCGTGCCCGGGCCGCCTTGACGACCTGATGAAGCAACGCGTGATCAAACTGGACGCCGTTCAGGTCACGGTCATCGACGAGGCCGACCACATGTCCGACCTTGGCTTTCTCCCGACCGTCACCCGCATCTTGGCGGCCACCCCGGCCAAGGGCCAGCGGATGCTGTTTTCGGCCACCCTGGACGGTGCCGTCGACACCTTGGTCAAGCGATTCCTCACCGATCCGGTGACGCGGTCGGTGGTGGAAGCGACGTCGTCGGTTCCCGAGATGACGCACCACGTCTTCTGTGTCGACGGGATCGAAGCCAAGAAGGAGTTGGTGCACCGGTTGGCCGCCGGCGACTCCCGGCGAATCCTCTTCATGAGGACCAAGCATCAGGCGCGAAAGCTGGCCCGCCAGCTCACCCAATCGGGCATTGCGTCGGTCGAACTGCACGGCAACCTTTCCCAACCCGCACGCGACCGAAACCTGGCGGCGTTCGCCGCCGGCCACGCCCGGGTGCTGGTGGCGACCGACATCGCCGCGCGCGGCGTGCACGTGGACGACATCGAACTGGTGGTGCACGTGGACCCACCCGCCGAGCACAAGGCCTACCTACACAGGTCCGGCCGCACGGCCCGGGCCGGCGCCTCCGGCGACGTCGTCACCATCGTGCTGCCCGAGCAGCGCCGGGAAACCGAGTCCATGATGCGCAAGGCGGCCATTCGCGCGGTTCCGCAGAAGGTCAGCGCGGCCTCCCCCGCCATCCACGCCCTGGTGGGCGAGGTCGGGCCCCGCACGGCCGTCGCGCCCGCGGCGGCGACCCGCCAACATCGCCAGCCCATCGCGGTGCCCTCCAACCGCCCCTCCGGATCGCGTAGCAGACGCCGCCGATCTCAGCGCCCCGCAGCGACCACCCACAACCATTAGGGGAATCATGGCCGAACAGCAGATCCATCCTTCGAAGATTCGCGTCGGCGACGTCATCGGCACGGCGAAGCGCACTGATCTCCGCTATACGGTCAAGATGATCGGCGGTCCGCAGACAAGCCCACAGCGGTGGACGTTCTTCGGCCGCGACTCCCAGGGCCAGCAGCAGACGAGCTCGTTCGGCGAGGACGACGTCGTCCGCAGATACGCCAAAGCGCCGTAGGCCTGCCCGATCACTCGAGCGGCGACATCTCCTGCAGCATTGTGGGAATCAGCTCGCTGACGGTGGGGTGGATGTGCATCGTGCGCGACAGCGTCGTGTACGGCGCCTTGGCCGACATGACATCCAGAATGGCGTGAATCGCCTCGTCGCCGCCGACGCCGAGGATGGCGGCGCCCAGGATCTCGTCGGTTTCGGCGTCCACCACCACCTTCATAAAGCCTTGCGTCTCACCCTTTTCCACCGCACGGCCGACCCGCGTCATCGGCCGCTTGCCGACCAACGCCTTGCGCCCGGACGCGCGGACCTGGCTCACGCTCATCCCGGCGCGCCCGAGCGGCGGGTCGATGTAGAGCGCGTAGGTGGTGATGCGGTCGCTCACCCGGCGCGGATCGTTGTCGAGCAGGTTGGCGGCGACGATCTCGAAATCGTTGTACGAGGTGTGGGTGAACGCGCCCTTGCCGTTGCAGTCGCCCATCGCCCAGATGTGGTCGACGTTGGTCTTGAGCTGGTCGTCGACGACGATGTAGCCGCGGGCATCGGTCTGCACGCCTGCCGCCTCCAGACCCAGGTCGTCGGTGTTGGGTCGGCGCCCCACCGCCATCAGCAGATGGCTCCCGGCGATGGGCTCGGCGCCGGCTCGCGGCTTCAGTTCAAAACCATTGTTCGTCTTGGTGATTCGCACGTCATCGGCGCCGACGACGATGTCGATGCCCTCGGCCTCCAGGATCTCCCTGACCGTCGCGGAGATGTCCTCGTCCTCGCGGGACGCCAGCCGCGGGCCGCGCTCGACCACGGTCACCCGCGCCCCGAAGCGCCGGTACATCTGCGCGAACTCCAGCGCGATGTAGCTACCCCCGACGATGACGAGATGCGCTGGCAGCGTGTCGAGTTCGAGGATCGACACGTTGGTGAGGTAGTCGATGCCGGACAGTCCCGGGAGGTCGGGCACGACGGCGCGCCCGCCGACGTTGAGGAAGATCCGCTCGCCGTGCAGCAGGTTCCCGTCCACGTTGATGGTGTGCGGGTCCTCGAAGCGGGCGTGACCGCGAATGAGCGTGCAGCCCTCCATGCCCTCCAGCCAGCTTTCGACGCCCTCGCGGTCGCCGAGCATGATTTCGTCTTTGCGCGCCTTGACTTTCGCCATGTCGACGCTGACCGGACCGGTCCCCACGCCGTATTCGGCGCCCCGGCGCGCCAGGTGGGCGGCGTGCGCGCTGGCCACCAGGGTCTTGGTCGGGATGCATCCGGTGTTGACGCAGGTGCCGCCGATCAGCTTGCGCTCGATGATCGCGATGCGCTGCCCGGCCGCGGTCAGCCGGCCCGCCAGCGGAGGCCCGGCCTGCCCGGCGCCGACGATTATCGCGTCGAAGCGCTCCGTCACTTAACCGCCGTCAGGATGTATTCCGTCAGCACGTGACCCGTCACCGCGACGATGGCGAACCCGCCCAGGATGGCGACCGCGTCCTCGAGCAGCGCGATCGGCAGGTCCTTGCCGGCCACGGCGGCCAGCCGTTTGCGCGCCTGGTAGCCGCCGAACGTGCCGAGCACCGCCCCGATGATGCCCGCGCCGAGCGCGGAAAAGGTCCAGTGCGGCCACGCGCCCAGCGCGGCGCCGGCCAACCCGCCCGTGAGGATCCGCGCGGCGAAGATCGGCGGCGCCGTGCGGGCCGGCGTCTTGGGCAGCTTGTCGTTGACCAGTTCCCCGATCGCCAGAACGGTGAAAATAATGGCGGTGATGATGTTGCCCATCCACGACGCCCACGTGCCGTGCAGGTCGATCCAAGCGAGGTAGGCGCCCCAGGCGACGACGGCGGGAGCCGTCAGCGAACGTAACCCGGCGACGACGCCGATCAGTAAAGCCAGCAGCAGAATTAGCGCGTGTGTCACGAAGACCCTCCTGGGGACTAGACAGCCCGGCAACGGTGAGGGATGACGGCCCATGGGATAACGCGGGCGACAGCCCTACGCCGGACGCTAACACAGCCGCGACGTTGGCACCCGTTCGATCAGAACCGGCAGAACCTGATGTCGGACGCCAGGATCGCCTTGGCGCCGATGGCGGCGAGCTCGTCCATGATCTCGTTGACGCCGCGGCGGGGCACCAGGGCGCGGATCGCCACCCAATCCGGATCGGCCAGCGGCGCGATCGTCGGCGACTCCAGGCCCGGCGTGATCGAGGTCGCCTTGTCCAACACCGTACGCGGGCAGTCGTAATCGAGCATCAGGTATTGCTGGCCGAACACCACACCCTGGACCCGCGCGACCAGCTGATCGCGCACCGCTTTCGTCGCGCCGTGGCCGTCCTCGTCGACCCGCTCGATCAGCACCGCCTCCGAATCGCACAGCGGCTCACCGAAGGCCACCAGGTCGTGCAGGCTCAGGGTGCGCCCGGACCCCACCACGTCGGCGATTGCGTCGGCCACGCCGAGCTGCACCGAGATCTCCACCGCGCCGTCGAGCCGGATGACCGTTGCCTCAATGCCCTTCTCCGCCAAGTCTTTTCGGACCAGGTTCGGGTAGGCGGTGGCGATCCGCTTACCGGCCAGGTCGGCCGTCGTCCAGTCGCGCCCGGCCGGCCCGGCGTAGCGGAAGCTCGACGACCCGAAACCCAGCGCCAGGCGTTCGCGCACCGGCGCGTCGGAATCCCGCACCAGGTCCCGCCCGGTGATGCCGAAATCCAGCTCGCCCGAACCCACATAGATCGCAATGTCTTTGGGCCGCAGGAAGAAGAACTCGACCTGGTTGACGGGGTCGATGACGGTGAGGTCCTTGGAATCGGTGCGGCGACGGTAGCCGGCCTCCGAGAGGATCTCGCTGGCCGGCTCGCTCAGCGTGCCCTTGTTGGGAACCGCGACCCTTAAGAAAGCCCCCTGCATGCTCACAGCTTCCGGTAGACGTCGTCGAGGGACAGCCCGCGCGCGATCATCAGCACCTGCGTCCAGTACAGCAACTGGCTGATCTCGTCGGCCAGCGCGTCGTCGGGTTCGTGTTCGGCGGCCAGCCACACCTCGCCGGCCTCCTCCAGGATCTTCTTGCCCAGCCCGTGGATGCCGCCGTCCAGCGCGGCGACCGTGGCGCTGCCGGCCGGCCGGGTGCGGGCGCGATCGCCGAGTTCGGCGAACAGATCCTCGAAGGTCTTCACGGCCAGCGATTGTGTCACGTGCCGGTCGGCGAAGTCACGGCGGTTTCTGGTGGCCTCCCCCGCGAGCGACCGCAAACTGTCGCGATTCGCGGCGTGTCGCCGTACAAACACGGTCGCTCGCGGGAGAGACGTCCGCGAGCGTCAGTCCTCGGGGTTGTAGCCGAGATTGGGGGCGAGCCAGCGCTCGGCTTCCTGCAGGGTCCAGCCCTTGCGCTTCGCGTAGTCGGCGACCTGGTCCTGGGCCAGCCGGCCGATCACGAAGTACTGCGACTGCGGGTGCGAGAAGTACCAGCCACTGACGGCCGCGCCGGGCCACATCGCCATCGACTCGGTCAACTCGATGCCGGTCCGCTCCTTGACGTCCATCAACTTCCACAGCGTCACCTTCTCGGTGTGCTCCGGGCAGGCCGGGTAGCCGGGGGCGGGGCGGATTCCGACGTACTTCTCGTCGATGAGTGCGTTGTTGTCGAGCTGCTCGTCGGGCTGGAATCCCCAGAACTCCTTGCGGACCCGTTGGTGCATCCGTTCGGCGAACGCCTCCGCAAGCCGGTCGGCTACCGACTCCAGCAGGATCGCGCTGTAGTCGTCGAGGGCCGCCTTGAACTCGGCGATCTTCTCCTGGCTGCCCAGCCCCGCGGTGACGGCGAAGGCGCCGACGTAGTCGGCCAGACCGGTGTCCTTCGGCGCGATGTAGTCGCCCAGCGACCGGTTCGGGATGCCGTCGCGGTGCTCGCCCTGCTGGCGCAGGTTGTGCAGCGTGGTCAGCACCTCGGTGCGGGTGTCGTCGGTGTAGACCTGGATGTCGTCGCCGACCGCGTTCGCCGGGAAGAACCCGATCACGCCGTTGGCCGTCAGCCACTTCTCCTTGATCAGGGTGTCGAGCATCTCCTGGGCGTCGTCGTACAGCTTGCGGGCGGCCTCGCCCGAGGCCGGGTTGTTGAGGATGTCGGGGAAGCGGCCCTTCATCTCCCAGGCGTTGAAAAACGGCTGCCAGTCGATGTATTCGCGCAACTCGGCGAGGTCGTAATTCTCGAACTCCCGCACGCCGATCCCCACGGCGGGCACCGGCGGGGTGTAGCCGTCCCACTCGATCGGCGTCCGGTTGGCGCGGGCCTTCTCCAGCGTCAGCATCGGCCGCTCGTTCTTCTGGGCGTGCCGTTCGCGCAGGGATGCGTAGTCCTTCTCGGTGGCCTCCAGCAGGGCGGGACGCTGCTTGTCGTCGAGCAGCGCGGCGGCGACCGGCACCGAGCGCGACGCGTCCTTGACCCAGACCACCGGACCGCTGCGGCGCGGCGACACCTTGACGGCCGTATGCGCGCGCGAGGTGGTCGCGCCGCCGATGAGCAGCGGAATCTCCAGCCCCTCGCGTTCCATCTCGGCGGCGAAGTTGACCATCTCGTCCAGGGACGGCGTGATCAGGCCGGACAGCCCGATGATGTCGGCGTCGTGCTCCCTCGCCGCGTCGAGGATCTTGCTCGCGGGCACCATCACGCCCAGGTCGATCACCTCGAAGTTGTTGCACTGCAAGACGACTCCGACGATGTTCTTGCCGATGTCGTGGACGTCGCCCTTGACCGTCGCCATGATGATCGTGCCGTTGGTGTCCTTGGTTTTAGCGCCGGTGGTGGCGCCCGACTCTTCCTTCTCGGCCTCGATGAACGGCAGCAGGTACGCGACAGCCTTCTTCATCACCCGGGCCGACTTCACCACCTGGGGCAGGAACATCTTGCCCGAGCCGAAGAGGTCGCCGACGACGTTCATGCCGTCCATCAGCGGGCCCTCGATCACCTCGATGGGGCGACCACCGGCGGCGGCGATCTCGGCGCGCAATTCCTCGGTGTCGGCGTCGACGTGCGCGTCGATGCCCTTGACCAGGGCGTGCGTGATCCGCTCGCGGACCGGCAGGCTGCGCCACTCGGCCGCCGCAGGGTCCTCGGACTTCTCCGACTTGTTGAACCGTTCGGCGATTTCCAGCAGCCGTTCGGCCGCGTCCTCGCGACGGTTCAGCACGACGTCCTCGATGCGGTCCCGCAGCTCGGGGTCGATCGAGTCGTAGGGCACCAGCGCACCGGCGTTGACGATGCCCATGTCCAGGCCGGCCTTGATGGCGTGGAACAGGAACACCGAGTGGATAGCCTCGCGGACGGGGTTGTTGCCCCGGAACGAGAACGACACGTTCGAGATGCCGCCGGAGATGTGAACGCCCGGAAGGTTTTCCTTGATCCAGGCGCAGGCCTCGATGAAGTCGATCCCGTAGGTCGCGTGCTCCTCGATGCCGGTCGCCAGCGCGAAGCAGTTCGGGTCGAAGATGATGTCCTCGGGCGGGAAGCCGACCTCTTCGGTCAGGATCCGGTAGGCGCGCCCGCAGATCTCCTTGCGGCGCTCCAGGTTGTCGGCCTGCCCCTGTTCGTCGAAGGCCATCACGACGACGGCGGCGCCATACTTGCGGCACAGCCGGGCCTCGCGGACGAACTTCTCCTCACCCTCCTTCATCGAGATCGAGTTGACGATCGGCTTACCCTGCACGTTCTTCAGGCCCGCCTCGATGACCTCCCACTTGGAGGAGTCGATCATCACCGGGACGCGGCTGATGTCCGGCTCGGCCGCGATCAGCTTGGTGAACCGGTCCATCGCGGCGACCCCGTCGATCATGCCCTCGTCCATGTTGATGTCGATGACCTGCGCACCGACCTCGACCTGCTGCAGGGCGACCGACAGCGCGGTGTCGTAGTCCTCGGCCTTGATCAGGTTGCGGAACCGGGCCGAGCCGGTGATGTTGGTGCGCTCCCCGATGTTCACGAACAGCGACTCGTCGGTGATGTTGAGCGGCTCGAGGCCCGAGAGCCGGGTGGCCACCGGGATCTCGGGCACCTGTCGCGGCGCTTTGCCCTCGACGACCTTGGCGATCTCGGCGATGTGCGGCGGCGCGGTTCCGCAGCAGCCGCCGACCAGGTTGACCAGGCCGGCCCCGGCGAAGTCGGCGATGTAGCCGGCCTGACGCTCCGGGGTCTCGTCGTACTCGCCGAAGGCGTTGGGAAGACCGGCGTTCGGGTAACACGAGACGAACGTGTCCGCGATCCGCGCCACCTCGGCGATGTAGGGCCTCATCTCCGGCGCGCCCAGGGCGCAGTTGAGGCCGACCGCGATCGGCTTGGCGTGCCTGATCGAGTTCCAGAACGCCTCGGTGACCTGACCGGACAACGTCCGCCCGGACGCGTCGGTGATGGTGCCGGAGATGATCACCGGCCAGCGGCGCCCGCGCTCCTCGAACAGCGTCTCGACGGCGAACACCGCCGCCTTGGCGTTCAGCGAGTCGAAGATCGTCTCGATGATGATCAGGTCGGCGCCGCCGTCGACGAGGCCGTTGACGGATTCGAGGTAGGCGGCGACCAGCTGGTCGTAGGAGACGTTGCGGGCTCCGGGGTCGTTGACGTCCGGCGAGATCGACGCCGTGCGCGTCGTCGGCCCGATGGCGCCGGCCACGTAGCGGGGCTTCTCCGGGGTGCTGTACTCGTCGGCCGCCTTGCGGGCCAGCGCGGCGCCGGCGTAGTTCAGCTCGTAGGCCAGGTCCGCCATGTCGTAGTCGGAGAGCGAGATCGCGTTCGCGTTGAACGTGTTGGTCTCGATGATGTCGGCGCCCGCCTCGAGGTACTCGCGGTGGATGCCCTCGATGATCTGCGGCTGCGTCAGGGTGAGCAGGTCGTTGTTGCCCTGCAGGGCCGTCGGCCACTCGGTGAACCGGTCGCCGCGGTAGCCGGCCTCGTCCGGGCGGTCCCGCTGAATCGCCGTGCCCATCGCGCCGTCGATCACCATGATCCGTTGGCGCAGCGCAGCCGTCAGTTCGTCGGTGCAGTCGGGGCGGATGTTCGGCGCGAAGTCTGTCTTGACGGCGTTCACGTGCGTTCCTTCCGTTACGGAAGGCGTCCTTGACTCTGCCGAGCGTGGCGGATACCGGCGCGGGCCGGACAACCGTTGCAACGCCTCTCGACCAGAAAAGTCTACGTCGTCCCCCGATCGACGTCTGGACGCCTAACTCGTCGCCGCGATCGACACCTGGCGACAGTCACCCCACAAGGATAGTCGGGCTATGGAATAGGCCCGGCGGTTTACAGCGCTCTGACAGGCTTGGCCCGTATCAGGCCGAAGGTCGGCGGCAAAGGCCGTACGCTGATTCTGTGACCCTGCCGGATCGTGGCCCGTTTGACCGTGCGCTGCCCGAACTGCACAACACCATCGTGGTGGCGGCGTTCGAGGGCTGGAACGACGCCGGCGACGCGGCCAGCGATGCGCTCGAGCACCTGGATGCCATCTGGGAGGCCGACCCGATCATCGAGATCGACGACGAGGCCTACTACGACTACCAGGTCAATCGCCCGGTCATCCGGCAAATCGACGGGGTCACCCGGGAGCTGGTGTGGCCGGCGATGCGGATAACCCACTGCCGGCCCCCGGGCAGCGACCGCGACGTGGTGCTGATGCACGGCGTGGAGCCCAACATGCGCTGGCGCACGTTCTGCGCCGAGCTGCTGGCCATCGCCGACAAGCTCAACGTTGACACCGTCGTCATCCTCGGGGCCCTGCTGGCCGACACCCCGCACACCCGGCCGGTGCCGGTGTCGGGCGCGGCCTACTCCCCCGAATCGGCGAAACGCTTCGGCCTCGAGGAGACCCGCTACGAGGGCCCGACCGGCATCGCCGGGGTGTTCCAGGACGCTTGCGTGGCCGCCGGCATCCCCGCGGTGACGTTCTGGGCCGCGGTGCCGCACTACGTGTCCAACCCGCCGAACCCGAAGGCGACGGTGGCGCTGCTGCGCCGCGTCGAGGACGTGCTCGACATCGAGGTCCCGCTGGGCGACCTGCCGGCGCAGGCCGAGGAGTGGGAGCAGGCGATCACCGAGATGGCCGCCGACGACGAGGACCTGGCCGAATACGTGTCGTCGCTCGAGCAGCGCGGCGACGCCGAGGTCGACATGAACGAGGCGCTGGGCAAGATCGACGGCGACGCGCTGGCCGCCGAATTCGAGCGCTACCTGCGCCGGCGCCGCAAATAGTCCGCCAACTACTCAGACACCGAACCGCGCGCTTCGCGCAGGGACTCGACGTTGAACGCGGACAGCGAGCGGCCGAGCGCGGCGGCCTCGGCGTCCATTCGGGGCAACAGCTTGTCGGTAATGCTGCGGATGGGAAATTCGCCGGCGGGGGTGGACAGCACCGGCTTGAGCCAGCGCAGCAGCCCGACCCACGGCGGGCAGAAGATCCTGCGCCGACGGCCCTCGATGCCCTTGACGAGCGCGTCCGCGCACTCGTCGACGGTGGTGGTCTTGTTGAGGGGCCACGGCAGCTTCGTGATCATCTCTCCGAAGGAGGGAATGTCGGCCTTGCTGTCGCGGACCAGGGCGGTGTCGATCCAGGACATGTGCGCCGAGCCGACACTCACGCCGAGGTTGGCGACCTCGAGCCGCAGCGCGTTGGCGAGGATCTCGTTGCCGGCCTTCGTGGCGTTGTACGGCGCCAGCCCCGGGGCCGCCGCGTATGCGGCCAGCGACGAAACCACCAACACGTAGCCGCGCCGGTCGATCACCGACGGCAGCGTGGCGCGCACGGTGTGGAAGATGCCGAGCAGGTTGACGTCCAGCACCCGCTTGACCGCCTCCGGGTCGACGTGCAACAGCGATCCGTAGCTGGCGATGCCGGCGTTGGCCACCACGACGTCGATCCCGCCGAAGCGCTCGACGGCCTTGGCCGCCGCGGCCTGCATGGTGGCCAGATCGCGCACGTCGGCGACCGCGGTCAGCACACGGTCCTCGCCGAGGTCGGCGGCGAGGACCGCCAGTTCGGCCTGGTCGAGGTCGGTGAGGACCAGCCGGGCACCCTTGTTGCGCAGGCGGCGGGCGACCTCGGCCCCGATCCCGCGGGCACCGCCGGTGATGAAGACAACCTTGTCCTGCAGCGACATCATGGGCGAAACGTACCCCTTAGGCACGTCCGCGTCGATTAGCGGCTTTCCGCCAGGCCTGCCGTCTTCTGCCCAGCGAGGAACTCTCGTGTTCGATGCCTATTTGCCCGGGTTTTGCGCTCATGCCTGGACGGCGTCAGGGCTGTCGGCGGCAGCGTATTTCGCGATGAGCTCTCGCTTGTAGAGCTTGCCGGCGTCAGTCCGCGGCAACTGGGCCTCGAAATGCAGGGCCCGCGGACACTTGTAGTGCGCCAGACGATCGCGAAGCCACGCGCTTAGCTCGTCGGCGAGTGCGGTGGTCGCAATGGCGGGATCGACCAACTGCACCACGGCGGTCACAGACTGGCCCATCACCGGATCCGGCACGCCGAACACTGCGGCGTCGACCACGAGTGGGTGACTGACGAGAAGGTTCTCGGTCTCCTGCGGATAGATGTTCACCCCGCCGGAGATGATCATGTGGTTGCGGCGATCGGTGAGATACAGGTAGCCCGCGTCGTCGAGATAGCCGACGTCGCCGACGGTGACCCAGCCGCGGGGACTTCGAGCCGCCGCCGTCTTCGCTTCGTCGTTGAGGTACTCGAACGGATAACCGCCCTCGTAATAGATGTCACCGACCTGGCCGGGTCCGAGCTCGACGCCCTCGTCGTCGAGGATGTGCGGCGTACCGAGCATGGGCTTGCCCACCGATCCCGGGTGGGCAAGCCACTCCTCGGCGCGGATGAACGAGATACCCGCCCCTTCCGATGACCCGTAGTACTCGTCGACTATCGGCCCCCACCAGTCGATCATCTGGCGTTTGATCTCCGGTGGACACGGCGCGGAGGCGTGGACGACTCGTCGCAATGTCGATAGGTCGTAGCGGCTGCGGGTTTCTTCAGGCAGCCGCAGCATCCGCACAAACATCGTCGGCACGAACTGGGCGTGCGTCACACCGTAGCGCTGTATGCAATCCAGGGCCTGTTCGGCATCGAACTTTTGCATGAGAACCGTTGTCGCGCCGGCGGCTTGCGCGGCCATGGTCCACATCGCAGGCGCGGTGTGGTAAGTGGGGGCGGGACTCAAGTACACCGAGTCGTTTCTCACCCCGAGCGCCTCAAAGACGGGTGTCGACGAACTCGACACACCGGAGCCTCGTGGATTCAGCGGGCGGCGGATCCCCTTCGGACGGCCGGTGCTGCCCGCGGAGTACTGCAGCAGCTGGCCGTCGCACTCATCGGCGACAGGTGTCGATGGCTCCTGGGCGACGCAGTCGGGATAGCGCTGCCACCCGGCCAGGTCGTCGTCGGCTATCAGCGCGATCGGTGGCAGCCCGGCCGCGACGTGGGCGGACAGTTCCCGGCAGGCATCACGCATCGCCCGTGAGGAGATGATGGCCTTGGCCGCACTGTCTGCCACGATGTAGGCGATCTCGCCGTGGCTCAGATGGGTATTGACCAGCGTGTAGTACAGCCCGCTCCGCCTGGCCGCCCACATCGCGGCGTGGATGTGTTCGTTGTTCTCCATCAAGACAGCGATGGTGTCCCCGGCGACGAGACCCGATCGTCGGAGGAAATGGGCGAGTCTGTTCGCGCCGGCCTCGAGGCTCGCGAAGCTCACCACGGTGCCGGAAGGATGAAGAATCACAGCAGGTTTCGCGGAACCTGCGTGATCACGCAGCTGCATACGACACCCTTAACCTCCGTGCGATCGGGCGCGTTGCGAGCGCATTACCGGGTGACGTCGCGGAACGCCTGCACAAGCGGCGACAGGACCTCGACCGCTCGATCGCCGTCCTCGGGCACCGCGACGGTGAAGCGGACATCGGTGACGCCTGCGGCGACCAGTGCCGGCACCGACGCGACCGACGCCGAATAGTCGAGTGTTCCGTCATCGGCCTTCACGGCACGCGCGGCGCCTTGAATCTGGAGGTCGCTGGGATCGCGACCGTGGGCCATAACCTTGTCTTTCATCGCCGCGATTGCGGTTGGTAGGTCGGCGAACGCCGAACCCCAAGGAATCCAACCGCTGCCGAACCGTGCGATTCGCCGTGCGACTGCGTCGTTCACCGTTCCGCTGATCCAACACGGCAGGCCGCCGGGTTGCACCGGCTTCGGCATCTGGTGGATCGCGTCGAAGGACAATTCGGGCGACTGATAGGACGCGCGTTGCTCCGTCCACAACGTCGTGCAGACCTCCAGCGTGTGATCCAGCAGTCGCCCGCGATGAGCGAAAGACAGTCCGGCGGCGACGTATTCCTCTCGTTGCCAACCCACCCCAACCCCGAGATCGACGCGGCCCTCGGAAAGCACGTCCAGTGTCGCGAGCTGTTTGGCCAGGACCGCGGGCCGCCGCAGGGCTGCCAGCAGGATCGACGTCCCGAGCCTGATTCGCTTGGTGGTTGCCGCGATCGCCGTCAGGACCACAAGGGGTTCCAGCCAGCTTCCGTCCGGGCCGGTGGGCTGGCGACCGCCGGTCGCGCCACCCACCGACGGGTCGGCGTAGGCCCCCAGGTTCTCGCCGAACACCACGTGATCGGAAACCACGACACGGTCGATGCCGGCAATGTCCATCGCCTGTGCCGATGCCAGCATCGCGCGCCAATCATGTTGAGGGCCATCGGTGAAAGTTCGCAGATATAGGGAGATTTCAGGGCTGCGGGTCCTCATCCTGTTGTCTTCCTCCAAGGCTGATCCCAATGATCGGTCGCCGCCACTTGGTCGAGCGGCTTGCGCCGCACCGGGTGGTGCCGGCCCTGGGGCCAGCCCACCGTAAGCAACGTCGCGATCTTCCAGTCGTCCGGAACTCCGACCATCGCCCGCAGTTGGTCCTCGCAGGACCCGTGCCACAGTGTGATCGCCGCCCCGAGGCCTTGCGCGCGGGCGGCCAGCAGAAAGTTCTGCACGGCGGGAAAGATCGAGCCGCCCTGCTGTAGTTCGGTGGTTCCCCGCTGCGGATGGACACAGAACAGCAACAGCACCGGCGCGGCGCCACCGACGCGCATGTGCTCGGCCATCGTTCGCAGCACGCGCGATTTGGGGTCGTCCGCCTCGTCCTCCGGCATCGAAAACCGATAGAACTCGGTCATCACGTCCCACGTCCGGTGGGCCGCCGCCGTGATCACGTCGCGGACGCTACTTGATCTGAGTACGACGAACTTCCACGGCTGCTGATTACCGCCGGACGGAGCCCAACTCGCCGCGCGCAGACAAGTATCGATCACGTCGTCCGAGACGGGTTCGTCGCGATAACGACGGACGGCCGACGCGGTACGCATGACCTCCCAGAGGTCCGCCGACGTCCGCGCGACATGCTGCGCGCTCACGGGCTCACCCTCGCAGGCAGCACACCCCGCCAGGTTCCGCCGCACACGGGACCGGTGACCAGAGGCAGATCGAGGGTGGAGAGCAAACCGGGTGGGGCGGCCATCACGGCGGGGATGGCGTTGAGTTCGCGCATGACAGTCGCGTAGGTCAGGCCGCGCATGTTGTTCCCACGGCCATGCATGTCGATGTCGACGGTGTAGGTGGGCAGACCGTCGACGACGACCCGGTAGCCACCGTGCGGTGACGGGTGCCGCGGCCAATCCGGCGCGGAAGCTTCGCCCATGCGAGTGATGTGTTCCAGCACGACGCGCTCCTCGCCGTCTACGATGCCGGCAAGCTTGAACCGCATACCTCCCATCGTGCCCGGCTCGATCCAGCCCGACGCCACCTCGTATCGCTCAGTGGCCAGCCATTTCTCGATGGATGTGTCGACGTGGTCCAGTGGGAGTCCGATGCCGTCGGCGACCAGATGGACGACGGGTGCCCACAATGCGGCCAGTCGCTCCGGGTCGAATAGAGGCGCCGGATGGTCCGGCGCATGTCCAAACCCCATGAAATCGAACATGATGTCGGGTTGATCGATCGGGCCGTAGTCGAGAATCTCGAGCATGGTGATGCTGTCGACACGACTGCTGAACCCCGTCATCGTCAGCGCGATCACGTCGTTCGCCCACCCGGGGTCGACACCGCTATTGAAGAAGCTGGAGCCGCCCTCCGCGCAAGCGGCCTCGAGCAGCTCGACGGTTTCCTTGTCGGCCGCCGGTGGATAACACATGGGCACCAGGGAAGTACACACCACATCCTTCCCCGCGCGGAGGCAGCGCGCTATGTCCTGCGCCGCTTCGCGGTAGCGATAGTCACCCGAGGCGAAATAGGCCACCACGTCCACATCCGCCGACAACGCGGCATCGATATCCCGCGTGGCGATGATGCCGGTCGCCGGCATTCCGCACAGCTCTCCCGCGTCCCTGCCGTCCTTCGCCTCCGAGTGCACCACCACCCCGGCCAACTCCAGGCCCGGGTGTGCGATGAGCGCGCGCAACGCCCCAACGCCGACCTGCCCCGGACCCCAAAGAATTACCTGCGGCTTTCGCTGACCGACCGCCATCCGCACCCCTTCCGGCCGTGCTCGGCCACAGCGTGAGAACATATCTTCTCATATTGAGATAACACCATTACCGGGCACGGCCGAGAAAGCAGGAGTCAGTGGTGAGCGATTACAAATTCTTGAAGTGGGAGACCTTCGACGACGGCATGATCATTCGGATCTCGCTGAACCGGCCCGACCAGCGCAACGCCCAAAACCGGGGCATGCTCGTCGAACTCGATGATGCGTTTGCCCGCGCCGAAGCCGATGACGCCGTCCGCGTCGTCATCCTCGCCGGCGAGGGCCCGATGTTCTCGTCCGGCCACGATATCGGCTCCAAACAGGCGCGCGCCGAGTTCAGCCCGGGCCCGGAACAGCACCGCACTGTGACGATCAACGGCGGTACACGCGACGGCGCGGAGAGAACGATGCTGCAGGAATGGCACTACTTTTTCCAGAACAACCTGCGATGGCGCAACCTGCGCAAGATCACCGTAGCGCAGGTACACGGCGACGTATTCTCGGCAGGACTCATGCTGATCTGGGCGTGTGATCTCATCGTCGGAAGCGAAGAGGTGCGCTTCGCCGACGTAGTCGGTACGCGGTTGGGGATGTGCGGAATGGAGTACTTCGGCCATCCTTGGGAGTTCGGCCCGCGGCGCACGAAGGAGCTGATGCTGACCGGCGACGCGATCGAGATCGAAGAGGCCTACCGGCTCGGCATGGTCAGCAAGATCTTCAAGCGCGACGAACTCGCCGAGAGCACCCTCGAGCTGGCGCGGCGAATCGCCAAAGTGCCGACCATGGCGGCCCTGCTGATCAAGGAATCCGTGAACCAGTCCGTCGACAACATGGGCTTTTACAACGCGCTGCAATCATGTTTCGCGTTGCACCAACTCAATCACTCTCATTGGGCCCAGATCCGCGAAGACAAGCTTCCCACCGCCGGCGAGGAGCAGGGCGTCCCCAACTGGCGCACCGCTCCCCCGGTTGTCCTGGCGGTCAAAGACCAGGTCCGGTCCGACGCGTGACCACGGTCGCGTCTTCTGGTCAATCCGCACCACAACCCATGGAGGTAACCATCCCCGGCCACCTCTTCGGTCAGCTGCCCTTCTACGACGTCGTCGACAACGACGAGTCGGTCGTCGTTGACCTGCACAACCGACCGGACCTGGTGAACTACCGGGGCGCCCTACAGGGTGGTTTGGTCGCCACGCTGATCGATGTGGCCGGGGGCCGACTTGCGGTCAAGTACGCGGGTGAGGGCAGCGGCGCGGGCACCGCGGACATGTCCGTCCATTTTTTGGCGCCGATCGTGCAGGGCCCCGCGCGTGCGAGTGCGTCGCTGGTCCGCGCGGGAAAACGCATGATCGTCGTTGCCGTCGACGTTTTCGATGTGGGACGAGACCGGCTCGCGGCGCGGGCGACGCTGAGCTTCGCGATCCTAGAGCGCCGCGATCACCCGGCGGCCGGTCCGTAGCGCGCGTCGGCGACGCGGTTTAAGGCGCCCGCGGGATCACCGAAGACCATGGCCCAGCCCCGGACCCGGCGGTAATACAACTGGATGTCGCCCTCCATACCGAATCCGTATCCGCCGTGGATGTGCAGGCTGCGCCGCGTCGCGTCCCGCGCCGTTTCGTAGGCGAACCCAAAGGCCATGGCGGCCAGTTCGCGAACGCGATCGGGCTCGTCGGCGAATGCGCACGCCGCCTTCAGTCCGAGCAGGCGGGCCCCGTCGGCGGCGGTGGCGCTGTCGGCCAGTGGGTGCGACACCGCCTGAAACGAGCCGATCGCGGTTCCGAACGCGTGCCGTTGTTTGGCATAGTCAACGCCGATCTCGACGGCTTTCTTGGCCGCACCCGCCAACGCGACAGCGGTCAGGGCGAGCCACAAATCAACCGCGCCGGAGAACATCTCGAGCGCACGCACTCCATCGGCGAGCACAACGGCGTCATTGCCGATTGTGATGTCCGCCAACGGCATTGACGCGAGGTTTGCCACCACTGTGCGGTTCTTGCCGATCGGCACCGCGAGCAGCTGCCCCTCCGCCAGGACAATGACGTCCTCTGCCACCGCCCCGGCGGGCACCAGCCCCACTCGCCGACCATGTCCCGCGCGAGGAGCGAATGCGATCAGCCGCTCTCCCGCGAGGACCGTGCTCAACAGCCCCGCTCCAGCCTCGCCTGACCCGGCCAGAAGTCGGGCGGCGACCTGCGCTTCAATGACAGGCGCGGAGGCGATCGCACGGCCGAACTGTTCTGCGATCAGCGCCAGTTCCAGTTCCGAGGCGCCCCATCCTCCGGCCGCCTCGTCGACTGCCATCTGCATCGCCCCGATATCCAGCAGCGCCTTCCAGAGCTTGGGGTCGAACCCAATCGGCTCGGCTGCCCGGACGCGCTCGGAGGTGGACTCTCGCGCAAAGAGCGCACCGAACGAGTCCACCAACTGCCGCTGCTCGCCGGTTAAGCCCAGGTCCACGATCGCCAGTCCCATCACGTGCGGATATGGTTACTCTCGAAATTGAGAGTATCATTCCCGACCGGTCCGGCCGGGCGTGTGCGACGATAGATTGGCAGGCGTAGATGCACTTTCACCTCGACGCGGATACAGCGGCCTACCGCAGCGAGGTCCGCGCCCATCTCCAAGACGTGCTGACTTCCGAATTCGAGGAACGCATCTACCGCAGCGGCGTCTCACACGACGAAGCGTTCGCCAAAGGACTAGTCGAGAAAGGCTATTTCGCGCCCGGCTGGCCCGTCGAGCTCGGCGGGCAGAACCGCAACGCATGGGATGACCAGGTCGTCAAAGAGGAGCTCATGCGCTTCGACGCGCCGGTGTACCTCTCCGAGACGACCAGAATGGTCGCGTCAATCATCCGGGAGATCGGCACCCCGGCGTTGAAGGACCGTATCCTTCCCGGTGCGATCAACGGCGACATCACCATCGCCTTCGGCTTCACCGAACCGGAATGCGGGTCCGACGTCGCGGCGGCCGCCACCAAAGCCGTTCGCGACGGCGACGACTGGGTGATCAACGGCTCCAAAATGTTCACCACCAACGGTCACATCGCCGACTTCGTGTTCTTGCTGGCGCGCACCAGCCCCGAAAAGCCGAAACACAAGGGGCTGACGATGTTCCTGGTCCCGCGTGACTCCAATGGCTTTGAGGCACAAGCCGTGTGGACCCTTTCTGGCGAGCGCACCAACATCACCTTCTACAGCGACGTCCGCGTCGGCGATGAGTGGCGGATCGGTGAAGTCGACGGCGGCTGGGCGGTGCTTGGGCTGTCCCTGCGCGATGAACACTCCTCGGGCTGGGGTCCACACTTGATCAGGCTGTTACACCATGCCGAACATTGGGCCACCACCACCGTTTCCGACGATGGCTCACCGCCCATCGCCAATGTCGACGTCCGGCGCCGGCTCGCCCGGGTCGCGATCGAGGCCGAGGTATCGATGCTGTTGCAGCGGCGGTGCGTGTGGATGCTCGAGCAGGGCGACATACCGGTGGCCGAGGGCTCCATGTCGAAGGTATTCAGCACCGAGGCGCTCGAACGCGCCAGCCAGGACGTCTTAGAGTTCGTCGGGGCGGACGGCTTGCGCAGCTATCTCGAGCCGACCGCACCCGAACGCGGGCGGTTCGAGCACTCACTGCGGTTCTCGCTGGGCACCACGATCTATGCGGGGACGAGCGAAGTCCACCGCACGATCATCGCCCAGCGTGGGCTCGGCCTACCCCGTTAGCTTCTTGGTCCTGCGCCCCGATACGCCGCGGGGCGCTGCCTTGCGCGCCGGCTTGACCTCGACGTCGACGGCCGGCGGTGTGACGGCCTGCTTGCACCACGCCCACAACTGGTCCTCCGTGAGCTTTGGGCTCTTGCCACCCAGATGGAAGACCCCGATCTGGGCAAGTGCGGTGAGCGTGGTGTTGAGCAACGTGGTCAGCTGTGCGGGGGTCAGATCCGTGCGCACCAGTCCCGCCCGGGCACATGACGTGAGGATCTTCGTCAGCAGCTTCAGGTGAGGCTCCCACACCTTGGCGAAGTCGTCCGGGCGCTCGATCTCCAGGCTGAGGTTGTAAATCGTCATGACCCGGCCGCCGACGGCCTGCGACGACTCCGCGCGGGACAATACGCCGCGACAGAAGGCCTCGAGCTGCTCCATCGGACCGTCGGCCGCGGCAACCTCTTGCCGGATGTCCTCGGTGAACTGACTCGTGACGTTCTCATAAAGCGCCAACATCAGTTCTTCTTTGCCCGCGAAATGTTGGTAAAACGCCCGCAGGCTCAGATTCGATCTGTCGATGAGCGTCTGGATCGTGAAGTCAGCCTTTCCTGACTCCTCTACCAGCTCCAGCGCGGTGGCAAGGAACCGCGAACTGCGGGCGAGAGCACGCGCTCTCGCGGTGCTCAGGCGCCGCTCGATGGTGCGCTGCTGCCACGTGCTGGGCGCCTCGAGATCGTTTTCAACAAGTTCCAAGCCGGTTTCGCTATCACGACCGGGGGTCTTCTTCGCAGCCATAGTGCCGTTCAGAATACGCCCTCGAAGCTCGAAGCGTGGGATCTACCTACACGTGTATGTCGATTGCCATCTGCGGCAAGTCCTGATTTCCGCCCGACAAGCTCGTCAACGCACCGCACGGCCAACGGCGCGTTTGGATTTCGAGCTCGAGTGCGCCTGAGCGAGCTGATGGGGTACCGTGTAAACGGTGATTCTCTTTTCCGACTCAGTGCGCCGCCAGCTGAAGCCGCAGGCGGCCGCCGAAGGGGTACAGCCTTGAGTGCAGACATTCTGATCGTCTCCCCGGATGACCACCTGGTGGAGCCCGCCGATCTGTGGACGAGCCGCCTGCCCCGGCGATATCAGGACATCGGGCCGCGAATCGTTCGCACCCGCGGACGCATGGACCCCAGTGTCACGTCCGATGTCGCGTTCGTCGAAGACGACCAGGGCCGAGAAGCCGACATCTGGCGCTACGAGGATGCCGTCATCCCAATCCCGCTCATCAGCGCGGCCGCCGGCTACGACCTCGACGAGCTCACCACCGACCCGATCACATACGACGAGATGCGCCCAGGCTGCTTTCGTCCCGCGGACCGGCTCGCCGACATGGATATCGCCGGCATCGAGGCTTCTGCATGCTTCCCCAACACCCTCGTCCGATTCTGTGGCCAACGTTTCCTGTACGGCAAGGACAAGGAGCTCGCCAAACTCTGCGTCGAGGCCTACAACGACTTCCAGATCGACGAATGGGGCGCCAGCTCGAACGGCCGGCTGATCCCGCTCGGCATCATCCCGCTGTGGGACGTCGAACTCGCCGCCAAGGAGGTCGAACGGGTCGCCGCCAAAGGGATGCGCGCCGTGTGCTTTTCGGAGCTACCCACCCGCCTCGACCTACCTTCCATCCACAGCGGCTACTGGGATCCGTTCTTCGCCGCCTGCGAGCGAAACCACGTTGGCATCATGCTGCACATCGGGTCGAGCTCCTCGCTCACCAAGTCCTCCCCCGACTCTCCGCACGTGGTCACCAGCGCGCTCATGGCCGTCAACTGCACCATCGCCTTGGTCGACTGGCTGTTCTCCGCCAAGCTCGTCCAATTTCCCGACCTCAAGCTCGCATTCGCAGAGGCGCAGGCCGGCTGGATCCCCTACTACCTGCAGCGTGTGGACGAGGTCTGGGAGGACCGTCGGGCCTGGGGTGGCATCCATCCCCTGCTGACCGAACCGCCAAGCAGCCAGGTGCCCGGGCGGGTTTACTTCTCCACCTTCGGTGACCCGGTTGCCTTCCGCATCCTCGATCTCGTCGGGCCCGACCAGCTCATGTTCGAGACCGACTACCCTCACAACGACACCAACTGGCCCAGAAGCCTCGAAGTGGCCAATAAGGCGACGGAGGGCTTGGACGAGGAGACCAAGCGTAAGGTCTTGTCCACCAACGCGAAAAGGTTCTTCGGCCTCACATAGCGCCGGCCCCAGGTAGCGCTACAGAGCCTTCCAATCCGGTTTGCGCTTTTCGAGGAAGGCACGCGGTCCCTCGACCGCGTCTTTCGTCAGGGCAACCTTCATGCGGTAGTTCTCGGCGAGCAGTTCGGCCTCGTAGATCGGCAGCGTCAGGCCCTTGCGGACAGCCATCCGTGAGCCCCGGACCGCAAGCGGCGCATTGGAGTTCACGATTTCGGCGATTTCCCAGGCTCGCGGCATCAGTGCGTCGTGCGCGACCACTTCGGTGAAGACACCGAGGTCATAGGCCCGCCGCGCGTCGAGTTGTTCGTGTTTGCCCATCAAGATCAGCCTCATCGCGACGGGCAGCGGCAGGATCCTCGCGAGCCTGACCCCTTCGCGTCCGGACGTCACGCCGATGCTGACATGCGGATCCATCAACGTCGCACGCTCCGAGGCGATGGTGATGTCCGCGGTGGTCACGAGGTCCATCCCGGCACCGCACGCGATGCCGTTGACCGCACAGATGATCGGCTTGGTCATCTGCAGCCACGGCGGCGTCGCCTCCTGCGGTGCGTCCCACTGCCGCATCGAGCTGAGGATGGGCTCGCCTTGATTGTCGATTCCCGCCGCGTTCTCCATGTCGTGGTCGGCGGCCTTGTTGACGTCCGCTCCGACGCAGAGGGCACGACCGGCACCGGTGATGATGACGGTCCAGATATCCTGCGATCGTTCGATTTCCGCGTAGGCCACCGTCAATTCGGCGATCATCTCGTCGTTGATCGCGTTGAGCACCTCGGGGCGGTTGAGGGTCACACACGCGGTGCGATCCCTGACCTCCACCGCGATCGTGTCGTATCGTGTCACCGGGTGCGCGCCCCCTTCTCCAAAGCCGTTGCGGCGCTTGGACGGAATCCGAAGATTTCCTTGAATCTGTCGGAGTAGCGAGGCCAGACGTCAGGATTCAGCAAGCGTGGCGGCAGGCCGCCGGCGAATATCGTCTGCCACTGCTTGGCGGTGGCGACGGCGAGGTCGCGTGTGGCCTCGACAGTGATTCCCGCGGTATGCGGCGTCGCGATCACGTTGTCGAGACGCAGCAGGGGGTTGTCCTGTCGGGGCGGTTCCTCGTGGAACACATCGAGGGCCGCTCCCGCGATGCCTCCGCTGATGAGCGCTTCAAGCAGCGCCGCTTCGTCGTGGACGAGTCCGCGTGCGGTGGTGATGAAAAACGCGGTCGGCTTCATCGCCGCGAACTGCGGCTTGCCGATGAGCCCCTGCGTCTCAGTGGTCAACGGGCACGTCACCTGTACGAAATCCGAGCGCCCCAGGAGTTCGGCGAGTGTGACGACTCGCACCCCGCGCGCGCGTGCGCCGACCTCGTCGAGGTAGGGGTCGAAAACCAGGACCTCCATCTGGAAAGGCGCGCACAGCTCGACGAGACGGCCCCCGATGGCCCCGAGCCCGATGACCCCGAGCGTCTTGCCCAGTAGCTGACTCCCCCGCAGGACCAACCGGTCACTCAGCGGGCCTGCCCTGAGCATCCGGTCGGCGGCCGTGATCTTCTTGGCCAGGTCGAGCATGAAACCGAGGGCGTGCTCGGCGACCGCCTCCGCGCCGGGGCCGGAGTTGTTGCACACCGCGATTCCGGCCCGCGTACACGCGTCGACGTCGATGACGTCGTACCCGGCGCCGGCCGAGCACACGGCGAGCAGCTTCTCACAACGCCTTACCAATGCCGGCCCTACCAGCCACTGTGCACCATCGGCGTATCCAGCCACATCGGTCCGGGTGGCCACCTGGTATCCGTGCGCGGATTCCAGGGCGGCCCAGCCCTTCTCGTCGGCCGCGTCCAAGTCGAGCTTGACCAGATCGATGTCACCGACTTCGAGGATGTCGCCAGCAACGGGATCGGTCCACCGTTCGTAGACCAGACGAGACCGAACGCTCACGTGTTCTTGACTTTGGGTTTCGCCTGCGCCGCCTTGAACATATCGGCCAGTTCGGCGTTGACGTTCTTGTAGTCATTCCGGGCGATGGCCCCGTCTCGGCCCTCGACGACGTCGTACCCGAGACGCAGGTCCTTGTTCTCCATGTGGAAGTACTCGCGGCCGATCGGTAGCCGGCGGTCTTCCCGCGGCACCTCCATCCATGCCCGCAGGAAGCAGCGCGCCTTCTTCGGGTCGTTGCTGCTCACAAAGTCCGAGCGCGAGTGGCACATCGCGAAGTTGTTCGCCACCGCGGCCTCACCGGATTCCAGCCGGAACTCGACCTGTTGCTCGACCAGAATGGTTCGCAGGAGTTCCACTGCCTCTGTCTCCTCCGGCGTGAACTCGCGGCCGAGCGCGTGCATGGCGGGAAGGATGCTGCTGTAGGTGAAGTTGATGCAGATGCGTCCGTCGATCTGGGAGAAGACGGGCACGTCGTAGGGCGTCACGTCGGGCTGGTCGTCGGGCTGCTCGCTGCGCCGATGGTGCGGAAAACCCCGGTAGAGCACGTCGAGCAGGTCCGGGCGTTCCGCCAGAATCCGGTTGTGGGCTGCGGGGCCGCTGGCGAACTGGCTCTCTCCGCCCTGCGCCGCCGGATATACGCACAGCAGCGACAAGATGTCTGCGGCATCGTTGTGCATCGCCAGCTCGGCGCGGGATTTGGTCCCGCGGGCGGGTTGCACGCCGCCGGGCAGGATTTCCTCCTGGACGCGCACCATCCGGTGCCCAAAGGAGTTGTTCGACACGAGATATCCGAGGTGGGTGCAGAACGCCCAGTAGATGCGTTCGAGATCCTCAATCGAGTGCTGCTCGACGGGGAAGCCGCGTACGCACGCCAGGCCCTTGCCGAACATCAGATCCCGATAAAGCCGCGCCAGATCATCGTCGAGGTCTGGGTGTCGGGCGTCCTCCGGCGTGATGTCATCCCGGTCCTTATGTGCGGTCTTGGCCAAGATCGATTCCAGCGCAGCCACATTGCGAGCCGACAGGTCGAAGGCGAAGTCTTCCTTGCTCGTGAAGTCGGCGCCTGTCCACGCCATTGGGTCGGTGACGGGTTCGGTGTAGATGGCTGTCGGCATCCGGTCCTCCTGATGTGTTGGCGTCGCTTCCGCTCTCGGTTTCGTTCGTCAAATCGGTTTCCGCGGTGACTTGTCCAGCCCACGGAGCGCTTCTGCGCGCGTTGTGGCCGCCTCGGTCATCATCCCGATGTCAGTCCCCGCCGAGATGAACCGCAATCCGAATCCCACGAACCGATTCAGCAGTTCAAGGGACTTTATTCCGGCCATCCCGAGCGCCACGCCGTGACTGCGGCAAGCCGCCGCCACCGATTCTACTGCACTTTGGAAATGTGGATTCTCGTACTGCCCGTGAATGCCCATTTCGGCGGTCAGATCGCTCGGTCCGACGAGAATCATGTCGATGCCTTCTACTGAGGCGATGGAGTCGGATGCATCGACAGCTTCGGGGGTTTCGATCATCACGGCCACGACCGTGCGTTGTTCCAACAGCTCCACAAGTTGCGGCGCGGTCAGTGGCTGGTACCCACTGACCGCGTTGAAGCCTGAGATCGACCGATGGCCGATCGGCGGAAACCGCGCGGCGCGCACGACCGCCTTCGCCTCATCGCTCGAATTGACGTGCGGGACAATGACTCCCACTGCTCCACAATCCAGTACCCGCGCGATCAGGCTGGGATCGTGCGACGGCACCCTCACCAGGCCCGAGATCCCCGCCCCCAGTGCGCTCACGCAGAGCATCTGCGCCGTGTCCAGCGAGGTCGGTGTGTGTTCGAGATCGACGTAAACGGCGTCGTACCCGCATGCCGCAGCAACCGCAGGCACGTCGGGGGTGCGGGAGTTGAGCAGCGCAAGACACAGCACAAGCGATTGCCCCCGCAACGCGTCGCGCAACGCCGCCGTCATAGGCTCACCGTAGCGGACCGAGAATATGGTTTCCATGCTTTTGCGAGCGACCATTATCAGCGGGACGGCAATGTGATAACCATGAGCTATGCCGTCGAACCGCGTCGCCATCGTGGGTGCTGCCCTGTCCGACTGCGGACGGGTCCCCGATAAGACCGCCATGGCGCTGATGGCCCAGTCCTCGCGGCGGGCGGTCGCCGATGCCGGCCTGACGAAGGAGGACATCGACGGCTTCGGGGGGCACGGGACGTTGCTGCCGCCGGTGGAGGTCAGCGAATACCTGGGCCTGCGGCCCGACTGGGTCGATGCGACCAATGTCGGCGGATCGTCGTGGGAAGTGATGGCCACCCATGCCGCCGGCGCGATCGCGGCCGGGGAAATCGAGGTCGCTCTGTTGACGTACGGGTCCACCGCGCGCTCCGACGTCAAGCGCCGGGCACGAGCGTCCGCTGCCGCCATGGGCACCGGCGGCGCACTGCAGTACGAGGCGCCCTACGGCGCGACACTGATCGCCAAATACGCCATGGCGGCCAGGCGTCACATGATCGAATTCGGCACCACCGTCGACCAACTGGCCGAGGTCGCCGTCGCCGCACATGAATGGGCGGCCATGAACGAGAACGCATTTGAGCGCGACCGCATCACCGTGGCCGATGTCGCAGCCGCACCGATGCTGGCCGACCCGTTCACCTCCAAGCATGTGTGCCTGCGCACCGATGGCGGCGGCGCCGTCGTGCTCGCCAGCGAGCGCGTGGCCAAGGATTGTGCGAAGGACCCGATTTGGATTCTCGGGGCCGCCGACGCGACGTCTCACGTCAGCATGAGCCAATGGGCCGATTTCACCACTTCGGCCGCCGCGCGCTCGGGCCCGCGAGCCTTCGCGCAGGCGGGCATCAGCCCGGCTGACATCGATGTGTGCCAGCTCTATGACTCCTTCACGTCAACGGTGCTGCTGACCCTGGAGGACCTCGGCTTCTGCGCCAAGGGCGAAGGCGGGCCGCTCATCGGGTCCGGCGCCCTGCGCCCCGGTGGAGCGCTTCCGACCAACACGGACGGAGGCGGGCTGGCAGCGTGCCACCCCGGTATGCGGGGAATGTTCCTCATGGTCGAGGCGGTGCGGCAGTTGCGGGGGGAATGCGGACCGCGCCAAGTCGGCGGCGCCCGCTTGGCGTGTGTCCACGCGATGGGTGGTTTCTTCACCCACAGCGCCACGATGATCCTCGGGAGGTTGTAGTGACGGCTCCAGATCGGCCCACGATCGACGCCGACGGCCAAGCGTGGTGGTCAGCCGCGCAGGACCGCAGGCTGATGGTCAACGCCTGCCGCTCCTGCGGCCAGACGTCCTTTTACGCGCGGCCGTTCTGTCCACTCTGTTGGAGTGCGGACGTGGAGTTGGTGCCGGCCACCGGACGCGCGCGGCTTTACACGTGGAGCGTCATTCACCAGAATGGCGCACCCTTTGACGCACGGACGCCCTATGTGCTGGCAATGGTGGATCTCGAGGAGGGACCGCGGCTGATGACCGTCGTGGAGCGTTGCCGTGTCGATGATTTGCGCGCGGACATGGAACTGGTCGTTGCCTTCCGCGACGACGGGGACGGATTCCTAGTCCCGGTTTTCCATCCGGCTACGGGGTAGTGGCAACTCGGTCGGCCAGGAGCCGCCGGCGCCCCGCCGACCGTACGTCGAGCTTGGTGCGGTCGACCTTGCCGTTCGCGTTGACGGGAAGCGGCTCGTCCCAGAACACCAGCTCCTCCGGCAGTTTGTATTTCGGCAGACCTTCAGCGACGAGAGCCCGGGCGACCTCTGCCAGCGATAACTCGATGTCGGGTTCGAGCACCACGGCCACGGCCAACCGTTCACCGGTGGTGTCGTCGGCGACGGAGTAGGCGGCACACTCGCGGACTCCGTCTATTCGCGAAACGGCCTCGTCCACTTCGGCGGCCGGAATCTTCAACCCATTGCGAATCACGATGTCCTTGATGCGACCAATGATCCGCACGCGCCCGTCGATGACCTCAGCAACGTCGCCGGTGCGAAACCACTCACCTTCGAAGCCGTGCTCGTCGTCCGCGGCGTCGGTATACCCGAGAAAGGCGTGCGGGCCCCTGACGCAGCACTCGGTGGGTTCGGCCATGGATCCAACCCGTACATCGACGTCGCCGAGCGCCACTCCGTCATCCCCGTGACGCACTTCTCGAGGTTCGGTCCGCAGGCCCGATGTGCTGACCGGGATCTCCGATGATCCGTAGGCGCGCATGACGACGATGCCGAATTCGTCTTCGACGCGTTCAACGATCCGCCGGTCCAGCATGGTGCCGCCGAGATACACCGCGCGTAGCGCGACGTCAGCACCGCGCGCCGCGGCCTCGTCGAGCATTTGGGCCAGCAGCCGGTCGGGGCCCCCGTACCACGTCGCGCCTGAGGTGGTCAGCAAGTCCGAAGTCGCCGACCGATCCCAACGATCTTCGAGAATCACCGGTATCGCGAGCATCGGAGCGATGAACAGCGCTTGCAGCACCCCGGTGACCGACGCCAGCGGGCTGATCAGAAAGATCCGGTCGTCCGAGCCGAGGCCCGCTGCGGTGATGTAGTTCGCTGACGCCTTGGCCAACGTGCTCAGCGAATGGATCACGCCCTTGGGTCGAGACGTTGTGCCTGAGGTGTAGAGCACAAAGGAGGGTTCGTCCGCCGACCGCGCGGGGTGCGGCGGGTCGGCGTCGGCGCGCTCGCGGTCAGTCAGTTCGATCCAATGACAACCCACGGATAGTTCCGGCTGGTCGATCGCCGTCCAGTTCGGCGCCGCGCCAAACCGCGCGCCGGTGCGGGTGAGGATGTCGGACAGCTGCTTGGGCCCGGCGCTGCGCGGCACGAGCACCACCACCGCATCGACTCGCAGCGCCGCGTGAACGGCCACCACCGAGTCCACGTCGTTGCCGACGACCAGGACGACCACGGTGCCCGGGCCTGCGCCGGCATCGACCATGGCCAGCGCGGCCGAATCGATGCGCCGGTCCAGCTCACCGTAGGTGAGTTCGGCGTCGCGATCCGCCACGGCCGGCCGGCCGGGATGTAGCGCGGCGGCCGATCGCACCACGTCAACCGGCTCTTCGACCCAGGATCCGGCAGCGCGGTACCGAGGCCGCAGCTCCTCGGCTCGCCGGTGCGCATGACGCAGCAACTGCGTGGCGCCAGTCAATAGCGTTTCCTCCGATGCAAATGCTTGCTCTCGATTTAGTAAATGTAACCTCTCACGCATGACGTCAATGACTTTCGATGACCAGGTAGCCATCGTCACCGGTGCCGGCGGGGGGCTCGGCCGCTGCCACGCCATCGAGCTCGCCCGCCGCGGCGCGCGTGTCGTGGTCAACGACCTGGGCAGTTCGGTGGACGGCAGCGGCGCGTCGACGTCGGCGGCCCAAGCGGTGGTCGACGAGATCACGGGCGCGGGGGGCACCGCGATCGCAAACGGTGACTCGGTTGCCAGCGAGGAGGGCGGTGCGGCGATCGCGGCGGCGGCGATCGATGCCTTCGGGCGGGTCGACATTCTGGTCAACAATGCCGGGATCCTGCGCGACGCCGCGTTCAAGAACATGACCGCCGAGCAGGTGGAGGCGGTCATCGCCGTGCACCTCTCCGGCGCCTTCAATGTGACGCGGGCGGTGTGGCCGGTCATGCGGGAACAGAATTACGGGCGAATCGTTCAGACGACCTCGGGCACCGGCCTTTTCGGCAACTTCGGTCAGGCCAACTACGGCGCGGCGAAAATGGGTCTCGTCGGCATGATGCACGTTCTTGCGATCGAGGGTGCGCGCAACGGCATCGCCATCAACGCCATTGCGCCCATCGCGCGCACGCGAATGACCGAGGACATCATGGGTGAGGCCGGTAAGAAGATGGACCCCGAACTCGTCACGCCCGTGGTCATCTACCTGGCACACCGCAGCTGCGACCGCACTGCGCACATCTACTCGGTAGGCGCGGGCAAGGTGTCGCGGGTGTTCATAGGTGTCACCAAGGGAATCGAGGACACGTCGCTGACGGCTGAGTCGGTGGCATCGTCGATCGACGAGATCGACGACAGCTCCGCGTTCACCATTCGCGGTGGCCCCCAACGGATTGAGCAGGGCTGAGCATCAGAATCCCTGGAACCGTGGGGGACGTCGCTCGGCGAACGATCGCAGGCCCTCTTGCAGGTCAGCGGTCCGCGACACCACCTCCTGCGCCCAGGCTTCTTGTTCGAAGGCGCGATCGCGCCCGGACTCCGATGAAACGGACAACAACCGCTTGGTGAGCGCCAGCATCACGGTCGGCCCCGCGGCGAGGCGTCCGGCGATCTCTTCCGCCGCGGCGTCGGTCTCGTCGGCTGCCGTCACCCGGTTGACAAGTCCGAGCCTTTCGCAGGTGACAGCGTCGACAGGCTCGCCGAGCATCAGCAGTTCGGTCGCCTTGCGCAGCCCCACAATTCTGGTCAGCAGGTGAATGGCACCCGAATCCGGCAGGATCCCGCGGTGCACGAACGCCTCGACAAGCTTTGCCTCCGTTGACATGACGACGAGGTCGCACGCCAGGACCAGGCTGGCCCCGGCACCCGCCGCGGTGCCCTTGACCGCGGCGACCACGGGCTTGTCGCAATCCAATACCGACGCCACCAACCGCTGCCAGCCCTGCTGGAGCATGCGAGCGATGTCGCCGGGTCGTTTCTCGGCGACGGGTTTCGATTGCGCAACTGCGTCCCCCGTCTGCGGCGCCAAGCCAGCGCCGGTGCAGAAGTGCCGGTCACCCGCGGCGCCCAACAGCACGGCGCGGACGGCGGGATCGTCGTTCGCCCGCGCGAACGCCTCCGTTAGCGCGTCACGCGCCAAGGGCGACAGCGAGTTTCCGACATCGGCGCGGTCGATGGTGATTCGTTGCACCCCGCCGTCGGTGACGCCTACCACGATGCCTGATCGCTCTTCACTCATCTGACTCATCCCTGCGTTAACGGCGTTTCCGCTTTTCGGGTATCTTAATTTCCATGCCGGAGACCGGTCAGATTACCGACGAGGGACTGGTCCGGTTGCGCGCCACCATCGGTATCGCCGTTCCACACACCCAGCCGCCGCACTACTACCGCCCCAACGAGGACTGCTTCCGCCACGTGGCGGAGAGCTACGGCGACGCCAACCCGCTGTGGGCCGATCCGGAGTACGCGGCCAAATCCATCTGGGGTGAATCCATTGCGCCGCCGGCGCTCGTGGGGGGCGACACGCTGATCGGTGAGGACGAGGTGACCACGCTCTCCGACGAGGACCGTGCGCTGACCAAGGGCGACCCGCTGCGCGGCGTCCACGCCTTCTACGCCTCCTCCGGGCGGGAATGGTGGGCGCCGCTGCGGGCGAATCATCGGGTTTTCCGGCGCAACGCTCTGGTTGCGGCGCTGGACAAGAGCAGCGAATTCGCCGAGCGCGCCGTGCACGAATGGTCGGCGCAGGTGTTCCGGGACGACGAGGGCGTCATTCTGGGTGGGCAGTACCGCAACATGATCCGCACCGAGCGCGGCAAGGCCCGCGGACGCAAGAAGTACGAGACCGTCGAACTGAAGTCGTGGACGCCCGACGAGATCGCCGAACTGGACGAAAGATACGCGCGCGAGTCGCCGCGGGGCGCCGAACCACGGTGGTGGGAGGACGTCGACGAGGGCGACGACCTCGGCCCCTTGACCAAAGGCCCGCTGACGGTCACCGACATGGTCTGCTGGCACGTCGGCATGGGCACCGGGATGTACGGCGTACGGCCCCTGCGGCTGGCGTGGCGCAACCGGCAACGCATTCCCCGTTTCTACACGCCCAACGAACACGGTGTCCCCGATGTGCAGCAGCGCGTGCACTGGGAACCGGACGCGGCCCGCAATGCGGGCAACCCCACCACCTTCGACTACGGCCGCATGCGCGAGACCTGGCTAATCCACCTGTGCACGGACTGGATGGGGGACGACGCCTGGCTGTGGAAGCTCGACTGCGAGTTCCGGCTCTTCAACTACGTCGGCGACCTGCACACCATCACCGGAAAAGTGGTGCGCAAGTACCTCGCCGAGGACGACCGGCCGGCCGTCGACCTCGAACTGGCGGCGACGAACCACCGGGACCAGGTCACGGCGCCCGGACACGCCACGATCCTGTTGCCCAGCCGCGAACGCGGACCCGTCCGGCTACCCGATCCGCCGGGCGGCGCGACCAACCTCACCGACCTGCTGACCGCCGTGTCGGCACGGTTCGCCGAGCACTGAGGCCATGAGTTACGACAGCGTGCCCGGCCTTGGCGCCGAACAACACGGTCAGATCCTGCACCTGACCTTCGACCGTGCCGACCGCCGTAACGCGGTCAACGACGTGATGCTCGACGCGATGATCGCGCACCTGGCCGCGGCCGGCACCGACGAATCGGTGCGTGTCATCCGGATCGACGCCCAAGGACCGGACTTCTGCGCCGGCTCCGACCTGGTCGCCAACAACAGTCGCTCGGAGCGCAAGCCGCGGGTGGGCAGCACACAGCGGAGGCTGCCAAACAAGGCCAACCGGCTCATCCCCTTGATGCTCGAGACTCAGGTGCCCATCGTATCCGTGGTGCGAGGCTGGGCCGCCGGCCTCGGGTTCCACATCGCACTGGCTTCCGACTTCTGCGTCGCCGCCGCGGACGCGCGGTTCTGGGAACCTTTCATGGCACGCGGTTTCACGCCGGACAGCGGCGCCGCCTGGCTGATGCCCCGGCTCATCGGCATGGTGCGCACCCGGCAACTCTTGATGCTCGGCAACGAGATCTCCGGAACGACCGCGGCCGAGTGGGGCATCATTCACGCCGCGGCCCCCGCGGACGAATTGGACGTGGTCGCGAGTGAACTGATCACGGGCCTCGGCGACGCACCCACCGTGGCGCTGGGTCTCACCAAGTGGCTGCTGCACAGCGGCAACGGGCTCGACCTCGACCGTCACTTGCAGAACGAGGCGATGGCGCTCGAGTTGTCGAGCCGCAGTGAGGATTTCAAAGAGGGCTTGGCGGCGTTCCGCGACAAGCGCGAGGCGAAGTTCCAAGGACGCTAGACGATCATGACACCGCTACCGATCACCGAGGCCACCAGCACCGCAGACGCCGTCGCGGCCGTCGAGCGATGGGTCGACACCGAGGTACCGGCCTCCTGGCGCGCAGCAGCCGCCGAGAGCCCCGCCGCCCTCCGAGCGGTGCGGAGCCCCGCGGAGTACCGGCAGTGGTATCCGGCCTTCGCCGCATCCGGCCTCGTCGTGCCGACCTGGGCTCGCGAATACGGCGGTCTGGGAATCGGCAACGAGGTGGCCCGGGCGATCGATCAGGTGCTGCGTCCGCTGCGGCTGTCCCGGCTGAACCCGTTGGGGCTGAACAACGCTGCCGCAGCGTTGTTCAGCCACGGCACCGAAGAGCAGCGGCTGCGCTTCCTGCCGCCGATCGTGCGCAACGAGGAAAAGTGGTGTCAGCTCTTCAGCGAGCCGGGCGCCGGGTCCGACCTCGCCTCGTTGGCGACGCGAGCCGTCCGGGACGCGGATGAGTGGGTGATCTCGGGCCAGAAGGTCTGGACCACGTGGGCCGACGAGGCCGACTTCGCGATCCTGCTCGCGAGAACCGACCCAGATGCACCGAAGCACAAAGGCATTACCTACTTCCTGCTCGATATGCATCAAGTCGGCGTCGAGGTGCGTCCTCTGCGCCAGATCACCGGTGAGGCGGAGTTCAACGAGGTCTTCATCGACAATGCGCGGGTTCCTGACGCGCATCGCGTGGGCGAGGTCAACGACGGGTGGCGTGTCAGCGCATCGACGTTGTCCAGTGAGCGGCAGATGGTTTCGGGTTCCGGCTCGGGAGGCATGGGCCGCCTCGGCGGCTCCGGCGCCGACCGCCTGATAGCGCTGGCGCGCGAAACCGGCCGATGGCATGACCCGGTCGTCCGGAACAAGGTCATGCGGTTGTGGGCCCAGGAGCAGATCCGCGGCTGGACGAACGACCGTGTCCGCGCGGCACTTTCGGCCGGTCAGTCGCCGGGGGCCGCGTCCTCGATCGGCAAAGTGCACCAGGCCACCCTGAACCAGCAAATCCAGGACCTCATGGTGGATCTGTTGGGTACGGACGCGATCGCCTGGCCGGCCACCGAGGACCCGGACGCCCTGCCGCGGGACGTCCACGGAATGATGCGCAGCCTCGCCAACGGCACCGAGGGCGGCACCACCGACATCAACAAGAACATCCTGGGCGAGCGTGTGCTCGGGTTGCCCAAGGAACCGGACCCATGGAAAGGCAAACCCTGGAAGGAAATTCCGCGCTCGTGAGCAGCTACCGGCGGTTGGTGGTGGAGAAGTCCGAGGGTATCGGCTGGCTGATCCTGAACCGGCCGGATGCCGGCAACGCCTTCGATTCGTTGATGCTCGACGAGCTCGAATCCGCCTGGGCCGACCTCGAGGCCGACCCCACCGTCCGCGTGATCGTCAACACCGCCAACGGCAAGGCTTTTTGCACCGGAATGGATGTGGTGCAGGTGGCGCGGGACAAGGAGGCGATGCGCCGGCATTCACGTCGGACGCGGGACGCCGAGCTGAAGATCTCGTCGTGGCACTGCGGGGTGTGGAAGCCGGTGATCGCGGCGGTCAACGGTGTGTGCGCGGGCGGCGGTCTGCACTTGGTTGCCGACGCCGACATCGTGATCGCGGCCGAGCAGGCCTCGTTCGTCGACCCGCACGTGTCGCTCGGTCAGGCCGTCGCCTACGAGGCGATCACGCTGCTTCGCAAGTCCCCGATGGAGGCGATCACCCGAATGGCGTTGAGCGGCAAGGGCGAACGAATCTCGGCGCAACGCGCGTATGAGTTGGGCATCTTGTCCGAGGTGGTAGCCGCCGGTCAGCTCCGCGCGGCGGCCGGACGGCTCGCCGCAGCGATCGCCACGAATTCGCCGACCGCGATGCGCGTCACCAAGAAGGCGCTGTGGCGTTCCCTGGAGGTCGGTATGACGCAAGCCCGCCGGGATGCCGCAGACGAGATTTGGCGGCTGCGCAATCACCCCGATCATGGCGAGGGAGCTCGCGCGTGGCGTGAGAAGCGCACGCCACAGTGGCAACCGCTGTCGGACGCAGTGGAGGTTTCATGACCTACCAGAGGCTGATCGTTGAGCGACACGGGCCGGTCGGCTGGATCATCAACGACCGGCCGGACCGGCTCAACGCATACGACGTGGTGATGCGAGAGGAATTTCCCGAAGCGTGGGCGCAGTTGAACGCCGACCCGGACGTTCGGGTCATTGTGCACACCGGCAACGGGCGCGCCTTCCAGGTGGGCGCCGATGTGGAGGAGCTCGACGGTGAGGCCGTGCTGCAGTTTCAGGAGACCATGCGCACGCTGGACCTCAAGCTGACGGCCTGGCACTGCAACGTCGACAAACCGGTCATCACGGCCGTCAACGGGGTGTGCGCCGGCGGCGGCCTGCACTGGGTGGCCGACGCCGACGTCGTCATCGCGTCATCGGATGCGAGCTTCGTCGATCCGCACGTCTCGATCGGGCAGGTCAGCGCTTTGGAAACCATCGCGCTGATGCGCAAGATGCCCGCCGAGGCCGTGCTGCGGATGGCTCTGGTGGGAAGCCATGAACGGCTCAGCGCCCAGCGCGCGTATCAGCTCGGCATGATCAGCCAGGTCGTCGACCCGCCCGAAAAGCTGCGCGCGGTCGCCCAGGAGCTGGGCGAGAAGATCGCCAGGAACTCGCCCGCGGCGATGCGCGCCACCAAGCGTGCGCTGTGGGGCGCGCTCGAATACGGCCTCACGGATGCCTGCCGGGAGGGCGCCAAACACCTGACGTCGATGTGGGGGCATCCGGATCAAAACGAGGGTCCGCTTGCCTTCGCGGACAAGCGAACTCCGAATTGGGCCCCGTTGGAGGCCGATTCGTGAGCCTGGTGGATCTACTGGACGGCCTGCCTGAAGTCGCAGTACATACGCTCGGCGCCGAGGTGTCGCGCGACGAGCTGGCCGCCAGCGCCGACCGGCTCGGGACGCTGCTCGCCGACCGCGGACTGACGACGGGACAAGTAGTCGCCGCGATGCTGCCCAACGACGCCACGACCATCGCCGCGCTGTTCGGCACGTGGCGCGCAGGCGGCGTGTACACGCCGCTGAATCCCAGGGCCGCCGACGCAGAGCTCGTGACCCAACTCGAAACCCTGCGACCCGTCGCGGTCATCACGACTTCCCGCCTGGCCGAACGCTTTACGCGGTTCGGGTTACCCGTCGTGCGCGGCGAGAACTTGTCATGGAACGTGACCGCCGGCACTCAGCGTCCCACCGATCCGCGCCAGTACGACGCCGACGTGGCACTGCTGCAGTTCACGTCGGGCACCACCGGTGCGCCGAAGCCCGTGCCGCTTCGTCACACCACAGTCCTCGACCTAATCGATCGGCTGCTGGCGAAACTGCGCGGCAGCAGAGCTGCCACAGGCCAGCCGAAGCGACCTCCGATGCCTAACCTGGTTCCCCTGTCGCTGTCGCTGTGGGCCGGCATCTATCAGGTCCTGTTCGCCTTCCGCGCCGGCTCGGGCGTGGTTCTGATGGACCGTTTCTCCCCCAGAGACTTCGCTGCCCTCGTCCGGCGGCACCAACTACGATCCACGGTGCTGCCGCCCGCCGCGCTGACCATGGTGCTGCACGACGATTCGGTCACCGACCTGTCGCCGCTGAAGATCGTGCGGTCGATCACCGCCCCGCTATCGCCCGTGCAGGCGGGCCGATTCCGCGACAAATTCGGTGTGATCGTGCTGAACTCCTACGGCCAGACCGAACTGGGCGGCGAGGTGGTGGGCTGGTCGGCCGCCGACGCCCGCGAGTGGGGCGAGACCAAACTCGGGTCCGTCGGCCGACCCCTGCCCGGGATCGACGTCAAAATCACCGACGACGAGGTGATGGTCCGCACGCCGACGACGGCCGCACGCAAGATCGACGCGGCCTTCCTGGACCGGCTCACCGATGACGGCTGGTTCCACACCGGCGATCTCGGATGGTTCGACGACGACGGATTCCTGTGGCTTGACGGCCGAGTGTCGGACATGATCAATCGCGGTGGACTGAAGGTGTTTCCCGGAACCGTTGAGGACGTGCTGGTTGCCGCCGACGGGGTGCACGAGGCCGCCGTGGTAGGAGTTCCGGATGAGCGCCTCGGGGAGGTCCCGTGGGCATTCGTCGTCCGCGGCAAGGAAACGGTGACCGAAGATGGGCTGGCGGCGTGGTGCCGAGAGCGCCTGACGCCGTACCGGGTTCCAGTGCGAATCGTGTTCGTCGACCGGCTACCACGCAATGATGTCGGCAAAGTCGTCAAACGCGAGCTCGCCGCGATGGCCAACGTGTGAAAGTCCGCTGCCCCGGCCACTTCCGCCGTTCGCCGCTCAGCAGCGATCGACCTTGATAATCGTGATTCTCATATTCGGATACCGATGCTACCATCAGCGTAAATGAGACTTTCCGACGCTGTACCGCCGGAGAGGGGAGTAACCGACTGTGATCGAAGAGCTGGTCCGGATGGCGATCACCTGGGGAGCCATGTGCGCCCTGGTCGCCTTCTTCTACTGGATGCTGTCCAACATCGGCACGTTCTAAGCGCCCCCGACGGACTAAGACGCGCGCCTAGCCGAGGACCGCAAGTCGCCGTGGGCCGACGTCATCGATTCGGGAAATGATCAAGAGAGGACCCCGCAGTGGACGATCAGGATCGCCGGCGTAGACGCGGGCTCATCGTTTTCCAGGTCTGGATTTACGGCCTGCTCCTGACGATGTTCTTCATCCAGCTCTCGATGTTGCTGACCAGGGATTGGTAGGCCTATGAGATTGCCCTCCGTGATAGCGCACCGCAAACCCGGTGAATCTGACTCGCCGTCAACGACTCTGGACGAGGACGAACTTCGAAGTCGCCACGCCCAGCGACAAGCCGACCGTTGGCTGATAGTGGGCACGGCCCTAATGGGCACCTTGGTGCTCGGCTTCGTCGGGCTCCCCATCTTCGTGCGCGGCTTGTACTTGTTGCGCAATGCCCAACGCGGCGGCCTGTCGGTGCGTCCGTTGATGGTCACGCTCATCGGCTACGTCATCATCTTGGACGCGGCCTTGAACAGCATCGGCTGGGCACTCGACCTGTTCGCCAACCACGCCCTGATCACCCGCACCGTTTTCACCGCATGGGGAAACCTAATGGATGCCGGATATTTCTGGCACTACAACGAGCTGTGGATCGGCGGTGCCAGTGCCCCAGGCGAGAAAGCTTGGGTCCTGGTCTGCGTGCTCATCGCCTTTCCGATGCGGATCGCCGCGGCGATCGGACTTCTCCAAATGAAGCGCTGGGGCCAACAGTGGACAATCGTCACTTGCTGGTTCGGCGTAATCGTGTGGACGGGCTACATCTTCAACATGACGTTGTACGCCGACGTTCGCTATGCGGCGGTCGGTTTTCCGGTGCTGGCCTGGTGGGCATTCAACGTCTTTTACATCACTCCCTTCCTCGCAATTCCCTACCTGCACACCGTGAATCGGGAGATCTTCTCCGACTAGTCGGTTCGAGAAAGGAAAAATGTGCCTGAAACAACGATGGACGAGAGTGCATCGGGCGAGTCACTGCCTCCCGGGACAACGCGAACGTGGGCACGGATGCACAACTGGCTCAAGCGAGCTCTGTTCGTCTGCCTGTTCGGGTTGGTGATCGAGGGATCGCTCACCGTGCCGGTGATCGCCGTCTGGTACGGGTGGCCCACGCTGTCGCTCACCGAGATCTGCAGCGAATTACTCAAAGTGCGTTACTCGAACGACGCACTCGAGTGCACACAGCCCTATCCCCTCGGCGGACCGCCGTTCGGCGGTGCACCCGAAGCCGCGGGTCAGCACACCGCGAAAGACGACTGGGGCGTGCAGCCTCGCCCGCGGTACGACCGGATCGGCTTCCGCGAGCTGGTGAGGATTCACGATGAGCGAATTGCACGACAGGCCAAGGCATCGCCGACCGCCAAACAGTAGTTCAATGCAAAAATGACAACTCCACACGTCATCGGACGCGGCGATGCCATCTCCTGGGCTATCGCCGCCAGCCTCAAATCGGTCGTTCACGATCTCGACGAATCGACCCAGCCGCAATCCGGCGAGGTCGTCATCGTGATCGGCGTTGATCCGCTGGTCGAGCCGACTCATTTCAGCGCTTTGAGCGCGACCGAGTGGCACCGGTTTGCGGAGCAACCAATGCGGCAAGCGCTCAGTGCGCTGCAGCGCTCATACGCTTCGATGCGCAACGCAGGAGGGCGAATTGTCCTGGTATTGCCGACGATCGGGATGACGGGCGGGCCATACCTCGTCGCGTGCACCACCGCACTCGAGGGCATCCGCGCTATGGCCAAATCCGCCGCTCGTCAATGGGCCTCCCAAAACATCATCGTCAACATGATTGCCGCACCGCTTCATCTTTTCGCGCCCAAACTCAGCGCATCGGCCAACCATGTAGCGGCGGCGGCGATTCACGACGATGACAAGCTTGTCGAATCGATAGTGGAGACGACACGATTCCTGCTCAAGCGTGAGGTCACTGGGCTGGTCGGCGAGACCGTCATCGTCGACGGCGGGGCGGTGATGCTGCCGTGACGCTTGACGGTTACACGGTGTTGGTTACCGGAGCCGGCGCGGGGTTGGGCCGCGGAATCGCGCGCGCCCTCGCTCTTGACGGCGCGCACGTCTTCGTCGCCACCCGATCGGAAAACGGGCGCCTCGTCGCCGCCGAACTCGTCGAGAGCGGTCATCGGGCCAGTTGGGTCCGCTGCGACGTCACCGCCCCACAGACGGTCGTCGGAGCCGTCGAGACTGCGGTGGATGCCACGGGGCGCCTGGATGCGCTGGTACACAACGCAACTAGCAAATCATCCAGCCAGCCACACCGGCTCGAGGACGTCGATGATGCACTATGGCGGGACCACATCGGCGTGTCAGTGTCCGGTGCCTATCACTGCGCGAGTGCCGCCTTCGAGCCGCTCCGCGAACGCGCAGGAACATTCTTGCTCATGACCTCGCCCGCCGGTATCGAGGGCAGCGCCACCTTACCGCTGTACGCGACGATGAAGGGAGCGCTGCGGGGCTTCGCCAAAAGCCTGGCCCGCGAATGGGGTCCGCACGGAATCACCGTCAACGTGATTTCGCCGCTGGCCTACTCACCCGCTATGACTGCGGCCATCGAAGCAGAACCCGCCATGGAGGAGCGGCTCGCGCGGCGGATTCCGCTGGGCCGCATCGGCGATCCGCAGAGCGACGTCGGTGCGGCGGTTACTTTCCTCGTGGGTCCACGCGCGCGGTACGTCACCGGCCAGACGATAGGGGTCGACGGCGGCCACTACACCAACCTGTAGGAGCCAGCGGCATGGAGTTGGGACTCGTCCTTCCACACACTGGCCCCTTGGCATCACCATCCTTCATCAGCGATTTCGCCCAGGAAGCCGAAGGACACGGGTTCTCCCGGCTCTGGGCCGTCGACCACCTGGTGTTGCCCTACCACGTCACCTCGCTGTACGTGCTCGGCCGGCAACCAACCCCGGTGGCCGATGGTTGGCTGTCGGACAACCTCGCGCCGAACTACGAGATGATGACGACCTTGGCCTGGGTGGCGGGCCAGACCACCACGATCGGCCTGGGCACCTCGGTCGCGGTACTTCCGTTGCGCAATCCGATTGCCAATGCCCGGCAGCTAGCCACCCTGGACGCGTTTTCCGGTGGTCGGTTGATCTACGGTGTCGGCGCCGGATGGTTGCGCGAGGAGGCTACGGCGATGGGTGTGCCCTGGGACCGCCGCGGTGCTCGCAGCGAGGAGCACGTCGCGCTGCTGCGCACACTCTGGTGTGCAAATGATCCCTATGTCGAATTCCACGGGCAATTCTATGATTTCGCACCGATGGATCCGCGGCCGCAGCCCGCTCAGCGCCCTGTCCCGATCCTGGTGGGCGGGCACTCCGAGACGGCACTCGACCGCGCGGCGCGGATCGGGGACGGGTGGATTTCGGCGCCGACGTCCTCGGGCCGGCTGGCCGAACTCGTCTCGAAGCTGAAACGTCTAGCGGAGGGACATGGCAGGCCGCCGGAGAGCTTGTACAAAGTCGCAGCAACCACGTATTCGGATAGCCGGTCGTTCTCCGAGTCATATGACGTCTGCCGTCGGCTGGGTATAGATCATCTGCAGGTGATCGTGTCCGATGACGAGCCCCGCGTCATCATCAGCAGCTTCCCGGATATCGCGGCCGTGTCGTACGGGTGAATCGGACCCTCCGGGCATCATCCGGATCCGTTTCAGCGGACAAAATCATGGCTGCGAAGGAATCTTGCCGTCCGCGACGGTTTCGGACAGTATTGGTTCGAGAACGTCTACTCTCGATTTATGATAGTGGCGTTGCCGGTTGCGGTTCGCGCGGTTGGCCTGCACAGGGCACAGGATCTGCGAGCAGCCTTTCGGCGAACTCGACTGCTTCGTGGAAAGGACCGACGATGACTAAGCCCAACGCGTTCGAAGTGTGGGATGCGGACAACCACATGTACGAGACGATCGATGCCTACACGCGCTATCTGCCGGAAAAATACTCCGAAGCATTGCAGTTCGTCGACGTCAACGGTCGCAAAAAGCTGCAGATCCTCGGCGTCATCACCGAGACCATTCCGAACCCGACCTACGAGGTAATCCCCACTCCCGGCGCGTGGGCCGACTACTACCGCGGGATCAACCCGGAGGGCAAGACACTGCGGGAACTTGCCGAGCCGATCCGCTGCCCCGACGAATTCCGGCGTCCCGACCTGCGCCTGGCGTTGATGGACCGCCAAGGGGTTGACGGCGCACTGATGTTCCCGACCACGGCGGGCATGCTCGAGGAACGGACCAAGGGCGACGCCGAACTCACCCACGCGGTTACCCACGCCTTCAACCGCTGGTTGCTTGAGGACTGGACGTTCAACTTCAAGGACCGCATCTTCCCGGTCCCGGCGATCTCTCTGAACGATCCCGCTAAGGGCGTCGCAGAACTCGAGTGGTGCCTGGAAAACGGGGCCAAGACGGTGCTGATCCGACCGGCGCCCGTACCGAGGGAAGACGGCACGTCCCGCTCGCCGGCGCTGCCCGAGTTCGACGACTTTTGGCGGCTGGTTGAGTCATCGGGTATTTCGGTCCAGATGCACAACTCCGACTCCGGTTACGATCGCTACCTCTCCGACTGGGAGGGCGGTAACGAGTTCCAGGGCTTCCAGCTGACGAAGTTCCGCGGCTTCATCTACGAGGAGAGCCGCCATATCTTCGACACGCTGGCGGCGTTTATCGCCCACGGCGTGTTCGAGCGGTTTCCGGGTCTGCGCATCGGCGTGGTCGAGAACGGCGGGTCGTGGGCGCAGCGCCTGATGGATGTTTTCGATCGGGTGTACCGCAAGAAGCCGCGCGATTTCAGCGAGCACCCGGGGGATGTCTTCCGCAGGCATGTGTGGGTCAACCCGTTTCACGAGGAGGACATGTCGCACCTGATCGACATTCTCGGTGCGGATCGGGTGATGTTCGGGTCGGACTACCCGCATCCCGAGGGATTGGCCGCGCCCGGGGACTTCGTCAAGGAACTCGAGAATCTCCCGGCGGCCACCACAGCACGAGTGATGGGCGGCAACCTCAAGGAGCTGATCGGCCTGTAGCGGCCGGGCGCGCCGACGTTCCGAACTTGGCGCGTAGTTCGGTCTTGAGCACCTTGCCGGTGAGGTTGCGGGGCAGCGCATCGATGATTTCGAGTCGTTCGGGCGTCTTGTGCTTGCTCAGCCCCCGGGCATGGCAATGTTCGAAAACCGAGGAGAGCGTCACCGCCGCGCCCGGACGCACGACGACGACAGCGCACACCCGTTCGCCGGTCCGCTCATCGGGCACGCCGATGACCGCGACGTCGGCGACCGCAGGGTGGCTCGCCAACACGCCCTCGATCTCGAGTGCCGAAATGTTCTCCGCGTTGCGGATGATCGCATCCTTGATGCGCCCCGTGACCACGACGTTGCCTTGGTCGTCGATGCGTCCGAGATCGCCTGTGCGAAACCACCCCTCGGCGTCGAACGCTTGGGCATCCAAGGAGGCATCGACGTAGCCGAGGAAGCATTGCGGGCCCTTGAGCCGCAGCTCCCCCTCCTCCCCGGGCATAACCTGCCGCTCGGATTCATCGACGACTCGCACCGAAACGCCCGGCACAGGTTTGCCCACGGTATGGTCCAGCAGTTCCGGGGGGCCGTTCGGCGCTTGAGAAGTAGCGACCGGAAATTCGGTCAGGCCCCAGGAATTTGCCACACCGTCGACCGAGAAAGTCTGCCGCACTTGGTGGCCCAGCTCCGCGGTGATGGGCGCACCACCGCCGACGCAGCCACGCAGATCGGGATAGAGCGGCTCGTCGCCGTGCTTGGCCTGCGCCGCCATGAAGGCGACGAAGAACGGTGTGGCGCTGCCCAATAAGGTCGGGCGGTGCGCAGCGATGGCGAAGGGGGTCTCAGCGGAATCGAAGGCGTCGAACAGCACCAATCGCATGCCGGTATGCAGGCCGGCGGCGAGCATGGCCGCTCCCCCGATGTGCGACACCGGAAAGGCGATCGGGTTGACGTCGCTGCTGGAGGCGCCGACGATGCCGACGACGCCTGCCGAGCCGGCGATGACCGAGCGGTCGCAGTGCCGCGCGCCTTTCGGAGCCGCCGTGGTGCCCGACGAATAGTAGATCCAGCACGGGTCCTCGCCGGAGCGCGGCGGTGGAGGCAGCGCTGCCGGATCACCGGCGGGCAGGCGAAGTGCATCGGTGATGGGCGCATTGTGGTCGATGACCACCACCGACATGGACTGGTCACCGTTGATCTTATGCGCGAGCGCGGTGTGGTCGAAATTTCGCCACAATCCGGGAACGATGATGACACTGGTCGCGAGTTGCGTTGTCACGAAACGCAGTTCGCTCTCCCGCCAGATCGGCAGAACTGGGTTCTGGACGGCACCAAGGCGCGCCAGCGCCACCATGACGACCATCGTCTCCAGCGTCGTCGGCAGTTGCCATGACACCACCGTCCCAGCACCAATTCCCCTCTCGGCCAGTGCCGCTGCACACGTCAGCGCGGATTGGCACAGCTGCCCGCACGACAGCGTGCGCCCGTAGTCGTCGGCGAGGATCACCCGATCGGGATGCGCCCGCGCTGCCGTTTCGACGAGGGACCAGTAGGTCTGCGCGGCTGGGTATGCAGTCATCGGCTCGGCAGGCGCAGTCGGCGCTTGGCCAGAATGTTGCGCATCATTTCCGAACTGCCACCGGATATCGTGTAGGCCCGAGACCACAGCCAGCATTCCCGCAGGCGTTGTTTGGCCTGTACCACATCAGGATTCGCGGCCCCCGCGGGAACCGCCGACGCGGCCAGCTCAGCGCCATAGGCCGCGACTCGGTGATATGTCTCGGCGAAGCTCAACTTCGCGATCGAGCCGTCGCCCGGGCGTTCCTCCCCCGACGTCAGCCGCTCCACATGGTCATCGATGAAGGCCTTGGCCACTTCGGCCTCGACGGCCAACTCGGCCACCTGCTGGCGGATATCGGCGGAGTCCAACGCGGGTGCGCCATCGATGAACGCGTGACGGGCCACGGTGAGCAGATCATCGATCAAGAGTTCAAGCAAGATGACGTTGCCGCCGATGCCGAATCGTTCAAAGTCCAGGCCGGCCATGATGATCGACCAACCCTGGCCCACCTCGCCGATCAGGCTCTCCGCACCGAGCCTGACTCCAGTCAGGAACACCTCATTGACCTCGATCGCGTCGCCGATCGTGCGGATCGGACGAACTTCGACGCCGTCCGCCGAGAGCGGCACGGTGAAGACCGACAGGCCGTGGTGGCGCGACGACGCCGGGTCGGTCCGGATCAGTGCGAGGCCCATGTCGGCCCAGTGCCCGTCCGTGATCCAGGTCTTTTGCCCGTCGATGACCCAGCCGCCGTCGGCTTGCCGCACACCGCGGCTGCGCACGGCGGCGATGTCGCTACCCGCATCGGGTTCGCTGAGCAGCTGGCACCAAACGTGCTCGCTGCGCCGGATCGGCGGCAGCAGCCTTCGCTTCTGTTCTTCGGATCCGAAGTGCAACAAGACGTGCGCGGCCAGGTTGACCTGGTCGACGGGACGTGGTGCGCGGGCGCGCAGGATTTCCTCGCTCACGATCCGATCGTGCAGCGGGTGGTGGTCATCGCGACCGCCGTATTCGACCGGCCAGTCCGCGCCCGCTAGGCCCGCCTCGAAGAGGCCGGCGAACCACGCGCGCAGCTGGGCCTCCTGCTCGGCGGTCTCGGGCGCCCGGTGGCCTTCGCGCGCTTCGATCGCCGGTGCATGTTCGGCGATGTGTGCCCTGACCCGCTCCCTGAACGCGGCCAAGTGCGCATCGGTGGGCCGGTTCGCGGCGACGCTCACCAACCCGACACCTGTGCCACCAGCGCCCGACTCGAGCGCGCCGTGCCGATCAGATGGCCGTTGGTGAAGACACGACGCAGCTCGTGGTGCAGCGGATACTCCCAGGTGAAGCCGATGCCGCCCGACAGTTGCATGCACTCGTCGACGGCTGCGGCGGCTTTCGCCGCGACGAACGCGTGCGCCGCCGCCGTCAGCACGGTCGCCCTTTCGTCGTCCGACGCGATCGCCCGCGCCGCCCTCATGACGACGGCGCGCGCTTTGACCTCGAAGACCAGTAGCTCGACCAGCCGGTGCTGAATCGCCTGAAAGCTCGCAATCGGCGCACCGAACGCGACGCGCTCCTTGAGGTATGCGGTCAACCGTTCAAGGGTCATCGACACGGCGCCCACGGAATCGGCGGCGACAAGCAGCCGGGCCACGGCGACCAGCTGGTCGGCCCGTTCGGGAGATCCGATCAAGGCGCTGGGCGCGTCCGTCACGTCGAGGCGCCATACCGTCCTGGTGACGTCCAGCAGGTCTGCATCCAGCTCGAACCGGTCGCGATCCAGGTCACGCAGCACGTGAATTCCGTTGCTTCCCAGCAGAAGAACAATGTCAACCGCATCGCCGCGGATGACCCGCGCGGGCTCGTCGAGGACGGCGAAGCCCGCCGCCACCGTGCCGTCGAGCAAGCCGGGCAGCAATTGTTCCCTGACCTCCTCGGGCGCGCACGCAAGCGCCGCGGCGCCCAGTGTGGTTCCGAACCACGCCGACCCGTCCTGCGCTCGCCCGAGTTCCTCGGCCACGACGCACGCCTCGACCGGACGCCAGCCCGCGCCACCCATGACCTCATCGACGAGCAGCCCGGTCCAGTCCATCGCCGCAAGGTCCTTGACCGTGCCCCTCTCCCCGCGCTCGGCCAGGAACTGGCGCGCCGACGCTCTCAACAGGTCGAGCTCGACGGCGGATGAGTCCTGGTCTGTCATGCCCCTGTTAACCGCGGGAGAGCAGCTGGTCGGCGTTGTCGCGCATGATCCGCCGCTTGGTGGCGTCGTCGAGCGGATCGAGTAGCTTGGCGAACTCGGCCGGCACTGCCAGGCCTTCGGCGTGCGGGTAATCCGAGCCCATCACCAGGCAGTCGTCGTAACCCAGGCCGGCGACGATCCCGGGGATGTCGTCCTCGGGATAGGGCACGACACGGACGTGACGGCGAAAGATCGTCGACGGTCGCTCCGTCAACTTGCCGCCGATCCACGGGCCGTTGCGGCCCATGCCGCGGCTCTTGTCCATGTGCCGGACGAAGAACGGCACCCACTCAGCCCCGTGCTCGGCGACCAGGACGTTCAGACCCGGGAAGCGACCGAACAGGTTGTCGAAGATGAGCGCGGACAACGTCTCCTCGATCGGGCGCTGCCCATAGACGTTCATCCACTGCCACGCCGACATGTGCCAGGAGGCCGGATCGGGGTTCTGTCCCCACGCGGGCGAGATCGCATCGAAGTACCAGAACGGCATGATGTGGAACACCAGGACGCAGCCGGCCTCCTCCAGGCGGGCGTAAACGGGGTCGAAGTACGGGTCGCCGGGCGACCGGCCATAGGCCGGCCCGGTCGGCAGTAGCACGAACTTCGCCCCCTGCGCGATGATCGCCTCGGTCTCTGCGATCGCAGAATCCAAGTCGCGCAACGACATCAGCGCCGTGGCGTAGATTTTACCTTCGTAGTTGAAACCCCACTCCTCATCGAACCATCGGTTGAACGAGCGCAGATTCGCATACAGCGCCGCGGTGTCATGGACATAGTGCTCGGCGGCCAGCGCCATGCCGCTTGGGTAGATGACCATGCGCTCGATGTTCTGTTCCGCCATGACGGCCAGGCGTGCCGCCCGCTCGATGAATTCCGGCTGCATGGGCTGCGGCTCGTATGACTCCTCAGGGTTGCCCGATCCCATCTGCTTGAGCATCTCCTTGAGCGAGCCGGGCCGATAAGCGACGTCGAGACCCAGGCCCCCTTCGCTGTTGAAGGTGGCGACGCGACGCCCCGCAAGGATCACCTCGACGCCGTCCGCCCCGCGCACGGTGGTGATCGCCCGGTCCCTGAACTTTTCGGGCAGATAACGGGTGAAGGCGTCCCGAGTCTCGTAGCAGTGGGTATCGCAGTCAAAGATGCCGTAATCGAGTTTGGTCGTCACCGCGTTGCTCCTTAACCGAGAATGCAAATTCTCTATTTCCAGAAAACATACTATCCTGATTCGGCAATGGCTATCCCGGGCCGGATGGCCGAGGCGCCCGAGTAGCACGCGGTGCCGGCTCGGCCGCGACGGCACAGAGGAGATATGGCACCTTCACAATCGCTGGCGGACAACGGGATCGGGCAGGCCCGTGCCCCCGAGTGAGCTCGACGAGCTGCGCAGCGTCGTACGCGACTACCTGACTGCCACATCACCCAGCGAAACCGTACGCAAGCTAATGGCGACGGAGACCGGCTACGACGAGGCGTCATGGCGTCAGATGGCCGGCGAGCTAGGCCTGCACGGCATCGGCGTTCCCGAGCAGTGGGGCGGCGCGGGTGCCGGCATGGCCGAACTCGCCGTGGTCTTCGAGGAAATGGGGCGCGCGCTGCTCTGCTCCCCGTTCTTCGCCACCGTGGCGCTGGCGACACAGGCCATTCTCGCCAGCGGCGACCAGGCGGCGGCCGAAGAGTTCGTCCCCGGCTTCGTTGACGGCTCTGCCACCGCGACGCTGATCCTCAACGGCCAACTCGACGCCTGGGACCCCGCCGCCGTGACGTTGCGGGCCGAGCGCCATGGCGCCGCGTACCGGATCCACGGCGAGGCCCCGCTGGTGATCGATGGTCACACCGCGGACGTCGTCCTTGTCGCGGCCAGCACCGAGGCCGGCATCTCGCTGCTGGCGATCCGCGCCGGGGCAGAGGGTGTTCGCCGCACACCGCTGTCCGGCCTCGACCGCACGCGCAAGGTGGCCCGCCTGGGCTTCGGCGGGGCACCAGCTAGGTTGATCGGAGCCGACGGCGCCGCCGCCGAGTTCCTGGCGCGCACCTCGGACCTCGCCATCGTCGCGCTGGCCGCCGAACAGGTCGGCGCAGCGCAACGCTGCCTCGACATGGCCGTCGACTACGCCAAGCATCGAATCCAGTTCGGCCGGCCCATCGGCAGTTTCCAAGCGATCAAGCATCGCTGCGCCGACATGCTGGTCCAGGTCGAGGGTGCCCGCTCGGCCGTGTCACATGCGGCCGACGCGGCCCACACCGACGGCCTGCCGACCGCCGCATCGGTCGCCAAATTGGTGTGCTCGGAAGCCTTCCTTCAGGTCGCGCTCGACAACATGCGCATCCACGGCGGCATCGGTTTCACCTGGGAACACGATGCCCACCTGTTCGTACGGCGCGCCAAAGCGAGCCAATTGATGTTCGGCGACCCCGACTACCACGCGCAACGCCTGGCCACGCTCGTCTCCGGAACGAAAGGACTCATGTGACCATATCCTTCTCCCTCGAATTACCCACCCAGCGAGTCGAGGCGGTCGACGAGTTCGTGACCGCCGACGCGATCGCCGACATCGCGCGAGCGGCCGAGGCAAGCGGGTTCGCCGCGGTCCACGTGACCGACCACCCCGCGCCGGATGCGAAGTGGCTCGACCACGGCGGGCACCACGCCCTTGATCCGTTCGTCGCCTTGGCCTTCGCCGCCGCCGCAACGACCCATGTCAAGCTGCTGACCAACGTCTACATCGCCGCGTACCGCAACCCATTTCTCGGCGCCAAATCGATTCAAAGCCTCGCAGCACTGTCCAACGGGCGGCTCATCCTCGGGACCGCCGCGGGATACCTCAAGCCCGAATTCAAAGCTCTCGGAATCGATTTCGAAAACCGTGGCGCGCTGCTCGACGAGGCACTCGACGTCCTTGACAAGGTACTCACCGGTGAGGACATCGCCTACGAAGGAACGTCGTTCGCCGCACGAGGTGTCCGGCTGCGGCCACTGCCCCCCACTGCGCCCCCGGTGTGGGTCGGCGGCAACAGCAAGCCCGCGGTACGCCGGGCGGTGTCGCGCGCGCAGGGGTGGGCGCCGTTCAATACCTTCGGCTACGCCGCGGCGTCGCGTACCGCGGAGATCTCGACGATCGACGAGTTGGAGCTCGCCATCGATTGGGCCAAGCAATACGCGGCCGAGATCGGCCGCGCCGCACCGCTGGACATCTGTTTCTCCGCCGGAAACTTGTTGGACGACAGCAGATCGAACGACGAGCGTCACGCGATCATCGCGCGGCTAAAGGCGGCGGGGGTCACCTGGCTGACCATCGCGCCCGCGGGCGCCGACCGCGCCGAGGTCATCGACCGGTCGCACGCATTCGCCAAGGAATTCATCACCGCCTGACCGGCCTCACGCCATCAGACTGCCGACCGCGAATGCGTCCACACTGATCCGGCGATGCGCGAACAGCCACCGGCCGTCAACGGGGACCAGTACGTCGCGGTAGCGTCCCCAGTGATCGACGCCGATGTCAGTGTGGACGGCGAAGTAACTGCTGACCTCGACCCTGTCGCGAGCGACCGCCCCGAAGCGAATGCTGGAAACGTGGTGCCGGACGTGACTCGGTGCCGGCCGCCCCGAGCTCGAAGGCCGGGTCACCGCGACGCCCAAGCCGGCCTCGATTTCTGCGCGTCCCGTGAGCGGTTCGGCACCTCCGGTGAACTCCAAGACGCCTTCGTCGCTAAAGCATGCCGCCAGCGCCCGGAGATCGAATCGATCTGTGGCCGCGGTGTAGTCGGCCAGGGTCTGGCGCACCGACTCCCGCACCTCGAGCTCCCACGTCTGCATCGGACCTCCTCGTGGAAATCGAATCCTCGCACACGATAACGTGTATTCTCATGCCGCAACCAACGCTGAAGGAACTGCTCGATCCGGCTACCACCGCCCTCGTGACCCAGGAGTGTCAAGGCGGCGTTATAGGGCCGCAGGCCGGCCTTCCACTGCTCGCCGAAGAGGCCCGCCGCGAAGCCATCCCCAACATCGCGAAGCTGCTCGACGCCGCCAGGGCGGCCGGTGTGACGGTCGTGCATTGCCTGATACAACGGCGCGCCGACGGTCGTGGTTCGAACACGAACGCCCGATTGTTCGCGGCGGGAAAATCCTTCACCGTCGACCTCACGCCCGGCAGCGCGGGTGCCTCCGTACTCCCGGAATTGGGCCCGCTCGACTCCGACCTCGTTCTGACTCGCACCCACGGCGTCGGCCCGATGTGCGGCACCGATCTGGACTCGGTGCTGCGCAATCTGGGGATAAAAACCATTGTCGGAGTGGGGGTGTCGGTGAATATCGCCATCACCAACTTCGTCATGGATGCGGTCAACCGTGGCTATCAGTTCGTCCTACCGCGGGATGCGGTCAGCGGGTACCCGCGGGAGTACGCCGATTCGATCATCGACAACACCCTGTCGCTGCTCGCCACCGTGACCCCGTCCAGTGCGGTTATCGACGTGTGGAACGCAGCGGTTTGACCTGCCGGTCGCGCCACCCGATGTGGATGTTGCGCACCAATAGTGATAACGTCGTTCTCGATTAGCGTAAATGATCATATTCGCTGCTCAGGAGGAAGTCCCATGTCGTCGCGATCACTGCCGTATCCGGTTTTCGACATCGACAACCACATGTACGAGACGACGGACGCGCTCACCAAATACCTGCCCAAGGAACACCGCGGGAAGGTCGGCTACGTCGAGGTCAACGGCCGGCCCAAGCTGGTTGTCAAGGACCGCATCAGCCACATGATCCCCAACCCGACGTTCGCTCGCGTCGCCAGGCCGGGCAGCGCCGAGGACTACTTCCTGGGCAACAACCCCGAGGGACTCAACTTCCGCGAGTTCATCGGCGAGGCAATGGATGTCATCCCCGCCTACCAGGCACCCGCACCGCGACTGGAGCTGATGGATGAGCTGGGTCTCGACCAGTGCGTGATGTATCCGACCCTCGCCAGCCTCATCGAGGAGCGCACCACCGACGACGTCGTCCTCACCCACGCGATCATCCACGCTCTCAACGAGTGGATGCACGAGCACTGGACGTTCAACTATCACGAGCGGATCTTCGCGACGCCCGTCATCTGCCTGCCGATGGTGGACGAGGCCATCAGGGAACTCCATTGGGGCCTCGAACGGGGTATGAAGACCTTCCTGGTCCGGCCGGCGCCGGTGCCTAGCCGCTTCGGCGGCTCGCGGTCCATGGGCCTGCCCGAGTTCGACCCGTTCTGGGAAGAGGTCGTCAACGCCGGCATCCCGGTCACCATGCATGCCTCCGACAGCGGCTACCAAAAGCACCTCATGGAGTGGGAGGGCGGCGACGAGTACCTGTCCTTCGCGCCGAGTGCCTTGCGCGAGGTCGTGATGGGACACCGGGCCATCGAGGACACTCTGGCCGCGCTGATCTGCCACGGCGCCTTGTCAAGATTCCCCGATTTGAAGATTTTGTGCGTCGAGAACGGCAGCGGCTGGGTCCGCAACCTGCTCGAGCAACTCAACACCGCATACAAGATCATGCCCAAGGAATTCGACGAGCATCCTGTCGAGGTGTTCAAGCGCAACATCTACATCCACCCGTTCCTCGAAGACGACCTCAAGGGAATCATCGACATCATGGGCGAGGACCACGTGATGTTCGGCTCCGACTTCCCTCACCCGGAAGGCATCGGCGACCCGCTGAGCTTCGTCGACCGGCTTGACGGCGTGCCGGAGTCGACCAAGGCGAAGATCATGGGCGGCAACGCCATCGAGCAATTGGGGCTCAAGGTCGCGGCATGACCCAGGCGTCCACGTCTCCGAAGGAGTACGACGGGATCGCCGATTTCGAGGCGCATGTCGGCGAGCACCTGGGGTACAGCGACTGGCTTCGGGTCACTCAAAAGGAGATCGATCTGTTCGCCGAGGCGACCGGTGACCATCAGTGGATTCACGTCGACCCCGAGAAAGCGGCGGCCGGTCCCTACGGCAAGACCATTGCACACGGCTATCTGACCTTGTCGCTGGTGCCCGTTCTCGTCAAACAGATCTACCGGGTGACCGGGCTGTCGATGCAGGTGAACTACGGCTCCGACAAGCTGCGGTTCCCCGCGCCGGTACCGGTCGACTCCCGCATCCGGGCCGGAGCCGAGCTACTCAAGGTTGAGCGCAGCGACCGCGGGGGGCGGGCCACGGTTCGTGTCACCGTCGAGGTCGAGGGAAACGACCGACCGGCTTGCGTGGTCGACACGATCGCAGCGATGGTTGACGACAGCTAGGCGTTGAGCAGGCGTTGCCCGATCACTCGTTGTTCGCGCAGCGTGGCGATCTCCGCCTCGGAAAGTCCGAGTGATCCGAGCACCTCGGCGTTGTGCTCCCCCAGCGTCGGGGCCGGGGTCCTGTGCTGATGTGCCGGACCCGGCGAGATCTGAAACGGCCAGCCCGGAAACCTCTGTCGCCCAGTAATCGGGTGGACCAGATCCTGATAGTAACCACGCGCATCGAGCTGTTCGACGTCATACATCTCGTCGGCTGCAAGTAGTCGGGCCGCTGGGACGCCATGGCGGACAAGTGTTGTCACCAGCTCCTCGGCGGGTTGCGTACAGGTCCAACTCGCGACGATCTCGTCGAATTGGTCATGATTTTGCCGGCGGGCTTCTGCGCTCACGAACTTCGGGTCGCCTCCCAGATCAGCGCGGCCAAGGGCGCCCAGCAGTGCAACCCAGTCGGCGTCATTGCGCACCGACAGCGCGATCCACTCGCCGGCGACGCTGGTCGGATAGACGCCCTGGGCGTAGTCGCGGTGGCGGTTTCCCTCTCGTGTTCGCACCGCGCCAGTCAGCGAGTACTCGATCACGGGCTCGGCGGTCACCGCCGCGCCAACCTCGATCTGCGCGACCTCGACGAGCTGGCCCTCTCCGGTGGAGTTCCTGTGCGCGAGCGCGGCCAGCAGCGCCACACCTGCGTGTACTCCGGCGATCGGATCGGCGGGCCCCTGCAGATTGCACGGCGGGCCGTCTGGATAACCGGTCATGGCAGACATACCGGACACCTGTTCGATGTTCAGCGCCCAGCCCACATAGTCGCGCCAGGGCCCCTCCAGCCCGAATCCGGGCATCCGCACCATAATCAGTGCGGGATTGAGCTTCGCGAGCGAGTCGTAATCGAGTCCGAACTGCTCAACCACGCGCGGTGAAAAGTTCTCCACCACAACGTCGGCTTCCGCGGCCAGCCGCAGGGCCAACTCGCGGCCGGCCCTCGAAGTGAGGTCAAGGGTGATGTCGCGTTTGTTGAGATTCGTTCCCTGCCAAAGCGGCCCACGTTCATACCAGTCGTCCCCCTCGCGCAGCAGCGAGCCGGAGTAGCGGTGGCCGTCGGGGCGCTGAATGGATTCGACCTTGATCACATCAGCCCCGAACGCGCCGAGGTAGCACGTCAGATACGCCCCCGCCCAGAAGGTGCTCAAGTCGAACACCTTCAATCCGGCGAAGGGCAGGGCGACGTCCGGCGTCCGCGCGACGCCGGCGTCCCGGCGGTGCGCGCCACGCTCGCTCCAGGCAGCCCGCGAGTGTTTTCCGAGGGCCGGGGCAGGAAGTGGCGAAGGAACCGGTGTCTTCGAAAACCGAAAGGGCGCTCCGGGTCTGGTGAATCGCCGTGCCTCAGCCGCCGCCTCGATGAAAAATCCTCGCTCGGCGTACTGCGGGCAGTCCAGTATGGTATCGCCTTCGGCGACCGGCGCCGCGGGTATCCGCATCGCCTGACTCAGGTCGACCAGATCGGCGACCGTCATCGCATCGAAAAACGGCTGTGCCTTCGCAAAAAACTCGTCGCGCTCGGGGCCGCCCAGCATGATCGCAAGCTGATGCTCGCCGAACTCGGGTAACCCGACCATGGCGCACACGTCCAGCCAGTGCTGGCCGGTCAGGCAGTTGATTCCGATCCAGCCATCGGCGGCACGCACGATACCCAACATCGGTGCGGCCTTCGAATTGGTCGGCAGACCAAGGCTTTTGAGGCGCGCTGCCATCAGCATGGGATAGGGCAGCGTCGACAGCAGCGACTCGAACATCGAGACGTCCACCTCGACCGGCCGGTTCGTTCCGGCCGCGGCGATCCGCAGCGCCGTCAGCGCTCCCAGGGCCGCATACGCGCCGGCTATGTACTCCGGAATCCGCGCGCCGGCCTGCACCGGCGCCCTCCCGGGGTCGCGCGCATTGACCCAGCCCCCGGCCGCCTGCAGGGTCAGTGGAGTCGTCACGCGGTCACGCAGCGGCCCGTCTTGGCCGAAGCTCGATATCCGGACCACGACGAGGTTCGGGTTGATCCGGCCAAGAGCGTCCGCGTCCAGACCCCAGTCCCGCCGCTGGGGCGCGCCGCCGTGCAGGTCTTCGATGAACACGTCCGCCTGCGCGATTAACTCGCGAAGGTCCGCGAGGTTGCTATCACGTGCCAAGTCGACTGTGACGCCGGACTTTCCGGCGTTCAGATACGCGAAAAGCCCGCTTTGTTCCGGATCTGGATCGGCCGACGGAAACGGACCCCATAAGCGCAACGGGTCACCCATTGGGGGCTCGACCTTGCAGACGTCGGCGCCAAGGTCGACGAGCAACTTGCCGCAGTACGGACCCGCAATGTCGGAGGCGAACTCAACAACACGCAAACCCGCGAGGGGCCCGTTCACGCGGGCACTCCGATGGCCTTGGGCTCCATATAGGCCCGCAGTCCCATCACACCACCCTCCCGGCCGATTCCACTCTGGTTGAAGCCGCCGAACGGTGCATCTCCGGGAATCGTCCCGTTGATCGAGACCTGCCCGGTCCTGATCCGGCGGGCGATCGCCACCGCGCGGTCGACGTCGCTTCCCCACACCGCGCCCCCAAGCCCGTACGCCGAATTGTTGGCGATGGCCACCGCGTCATCGTCGTCGCGATACCGCAACACAGTCAGCACGGGACCGAACACTTCTTCTTGCGCGATATACGAATCAGGCGAAGCGTCTGTCAGTATCGTCGGCTCGAAATAGAATCCGTGGCTCAGATCCTTCGGGCGGCCTCCCCCGGCGACCACGGTTGCGCCGTCGGCTTCGGCACGTTCGACGAATCCCTCGACCCGGTCCCGATGCTCACGGCTGATTAGCGGGCCCATCGTGACCGCCGGGTCGGTGGGATCGCCGATCACGATCCCGCGAGCCAGCCGCGCGAGTCGATCCACCACTTCGTCGTGGATGGCATCGGGCAACAACAGCCTGCTGTTGAGGATGCAGGCCTGACCGGCATGCATCGTGCATCCTTCGAACAGCAGCCGCTCCAACAATTCGTCGGTGATCTCGGCGTCAGGCAACAGGACCGTCGCGGACTTGCCACCGCATTCCAGCAGAACACGTTTCATCGTGGTCGCCGCAGCGGCCATCACGTCGCGGCCGACGGCCGAGCTGCCGGTGAAGCTGACCATATTGACCCTGGGATCCAGGGTCAGGCTCCTGCTCGCCTCGACGCTGGTCGGTGTAACCACGTTGACGACACCGGCGGGGATATCCGTTTCCTCCTCGACGATACGAGCCAGCGCGAGCCCGGCCAGGGGCGTCAACGGAGATGGCTTGAGCACGAGCGTGTTTCCCGCCGCCAGCGCCGCACCCAGCTTCATCACGTTGATGGTGTGTGGGAAATTCCACGGGGTCATGGCGGCCACCACACCCAGCGGTTCGTAGCGCAACAGCGTCGTTCCGGCCGCGCCCCACGCGTCCATCGGTTGCTCGGCGGGCTCCATCGCGAGCTCGGCAGCGTGACCGACCATGAACGCCGGGCCTTCGACGTGGATCAAGCGCTCGTTTGCCGAACAACCCCATTCGGCCTGCGCGAGGGCGTAGAACTCCTCGCTGTTGGCCAGTAGCGCATCGCTGAGCTGTTGTAGGCATCTGGCGCGCTCCGCCGGCTCCGCCGCCGGCCAGGGCCCCGAATCGAATGCGGCCCTGGCAGCTGCGACCGCCTGTTGGACCTGCGCGATGCTCGCGTCCGGCGCGGTACCGATCACCGTCTCGGTGGCGGGGTTGATGACGTCGTAGCGCCCGCTGTCCGGATCGACCCATCGGCCGTCGATGTAATGCCCGTAGGCGTCGCGGAGAGACCGTGAGCCAGCCATCATCTGCCTGCCTTCCTGACTGCTTGATCGCGGCGCGGCCCGGTGACGTGGCCACAACATACACTCTCTGACTGTGTGTACACGGCGCCGCAGAAGCCGTCAACGGCAATCAACCTTTATTTAAGCCAAATAGCCGGTGTTTGACAGACAAGTCGGCTCTACTGTAGACACCTTGGAAACGGACATTCTTTGTATATCTGTCCGAACAGCTCTCAGCGTCGAGGAAGGCCTGCGGTGCCCACTACTACGGTTCCCTTGCACTCACCGGACTTCTACGCCGGCGATCCCTACCCGGCCTACCGGGAACTTCGCAACACAACGCCCGTCGTCTGGAACGACGTCACGAACTTCTGGGCACTGTTGAAGTACGAGGACATCCGCTACGTCTCCGGTCACCCATTGACTTTCTCCTCCACGAAGGGCATCTCGATCCCGGATCCCGCCCAGCCCGAACCCGTTCAGGAGGGAAACCTGATCTTCACCGATCCGCCGCGGCACCGGCAGCTTCGCAAGCTGATCAACTCCGGCTTCACTCGCCGCCAGGTGCAGTTGCTGGAACCCAAGGTGCGCGAGATCGTGCGCGGCATCGTGGACAACGTCGACCCGACGAAGACCCAGCAGTTCGCCGAGGACATCGCGTCGCCCCTCCCGACCCGCATGATCGCGGAGATGTTGGGCGCCCCGACCGAGGATTGGGAAAAGTTTCGGACGTGGTCCGACGCGGCCGTGGGAACCGCCGATCCGGATATCGAGATGGATCACCTCGTCGCGCTCGGTGAGCTGTACGAGTACTTCACCGAGCTGATCGCGGCTCGCCGTTCCGGAGAGGTCAGTGGGCAGGACGACCTGCTGAGCATTTTGGCCGCGGCCGAGGTCGACGGTGAACAACTCAGCGATGCGGACCTGCTGAACTTCTCTTTCCTGCTCCTCGTGGCCGGCAACGAGACGACTCGCAACCTGATTGCACTGGGCACGTTGGCGTTGATCGACCATCCCGATCAGTTCGCCCTACTGCGATCGACTCCGGCGCTGCTGCCCAGCGCCATCGAGGAGATGCTGCGATTCACCAGCCCGGTCACCCACATGGCCCGCTGCGCCACCCAGGACGTGGAGATCCGCGGCCAACAGATCAAGGCCGGCGACACCGTCGTCATGCTCTACGGTGCCGCCAACCGCGACGAAGAGATCTTCGGACCCACCTCCGAGGATTTCGACATCACGCGTAACCCCAACCCGCACATCGCGTTCGGCGCCGGTGAGCACGCTTGTCTTGGTGCGCAGCTGGCCCGGCTGGAGGCCCGGGTGTTCTTCGAGGTGCTCTTGGGGACATATCCGACGATCGAACTCACCGGGGACGTGACGAGACTCCGCGCGACCATGACGCCTGGCGTCAAGAGCATGCCGGTACGACTGGGAACGAGCAGCTGATGGACTTCGACTACACACCCGAACAGGAACAGCTCCGCAAGGACTACCGGACCCGGCTCGAGGCGGTGATGACCCCGGAGCGCCGCTCCGCCGTTGCCAACCTCCTCGAGGGAGGCGCCGCGATCGCCGAATGCCGACGGGCGCTGGGCGAAGCCGGCCTGCTCGGCGTCGCCTGGCCAGTCGAATACGGCGGCGGCGGGCTGACAGCCCTGGAGCAGTACATCTTCTCGGAAGAGGCGCGCCGGGTCAACGCGCCGTTGCCGATGATCACCCTGAACACGGTCGGCCCCACGCTCATTCAGTACGGAACCGAGGAGCAGAAGTCCAAGTTCCTCCCCGCAATTCTCAAGGGCACTGTTGAATTCGCGATCGGCTACTCGGAGCCTGGCGCCGGCAGCGACCTTGCGTCGCTGCGCACCACCGCAGTTCGCGACGGCGACGAATTCGTGATCAACGGATCGAAGATGTTCACCAGCGGTGCCGAGTTTGCCGACTACATCTGGTTGGCGGCACGAACCGATCCGAATGCCAAGAAACACAAGGGAATAACCCTGTTCATCGTGCCGACCTCCGCACCGGGGTTCTCCTGGAAGCCGCTGCACACCATGCCCGGTGTGTCGACGTACTACACGTTCTACGACGACGTCCGGGTACCCGAGAGCGCGATCGTGCTCGGCGAGAACCAAGGCTGGACCTTGGTCACCAACCAGCTGAACCTGGAACGCGCCGCCCTGGGCAACCTCGGCGCGCTGGAGCCGTTGTTCACGAAGACCCTCAAATGGGCGTCGACGACGCCGCTCGACGACGGGTTTGTCATCGACAAGCCGTGGGTGCAGCAGGCGCTGGCGCGGGTGGAAGCCCAGGTCGCCGCCTACCGGTTGCTTAACCTGCGGGTGAACGCGACCATGAGCTCCGGTGCGCTCGGCATGGGTGAGGCCTCCGCGGCAAAGGTTTTCGGCACCGAACTCACCCAGCAGGTCGCACGCGAACTCCTCGAAGTCGTCGGGCAAGCCGGTGTGCGTAAGGACAAGACGGCTCCCCTCAAGGGCGAGCTGGAGAGCGCTTATCGGATGGCGGTCATCAACACATTCGGCGGCGGAGCCAACGAGCTTCAACGCGACATCATCGCTATGGCCGGTCTCGGGATGCCCCGCGCACCCCGCGACATGCGGGCCAGCGCATCTTAAGAGGAAGGTTCTTAGCCGTGCCCGAGACAACGAAGGACCCGCTGCGCGACCGCCTGGATGCGCTCATTGGCCAACCGATCAGTTCCGGACAGCCGGTCAAAGCGCCAGATCCCGTGAATGCAGCGATGATTCGGCACTGGGCGCACGCGTTGGACGATCTGAACCCCGCATACCTGGATCCGAAGTTCGCCGCATCCTCCCGCTATGGCGGCCTCGTCTCGCCTCCGGTGATGCTGCAGTCGTGGACCATGGCACCACCCAAGCTTGTCGGCATCCACGAACGCGGCGGAGTCCCGGTCGAGCTCAAGGAAAATCCGCTGCAGTTCCTCGCCGATGCCGGCTACACCGGCACGGTCGCCACCAATTCCGAGTTCGAGATCGAGCGATACCCACGCGTCGCTGACGACATCACGGCCGAGACTGTTTTCGAGACCATCTCCGACGAGAAAAAGACTGCGATGGGCAACGGCTACTTCGTCACCTGGATCACGACCTACCGCGATCAGAACGGTGAAGTGATCGGCCGCCAGCGGTTCCGCACCCTGCGATTCAAGACAGGAAACTGATGGCCAACAGACTTGCTCCATCGATCAGCCCCGACACCGAGTTCTTCTGGTCGGGCCTGAAGGGCCACAAGCTGTTGATCCAGCAATGCACGGATTGCAAGACGCTGCGGGTGCCGCCTCGGCCGATGTGCGGGAACTGCCAGTCGCTCAACTGGGATTCCGTCGAATCGACCGGGCGCGGCGTCGTTTACAGCTTCATCATGCCGCAGTATCCGCCGCTGCCCTTCCTTCAGTACCCATACGTGGTGGCCCTGATTGAACTCGACGAAGGCGTGCGCATCGTCTCGAACCTGTGCGACATCGAGCCCTCGGCGATCGGGGTGGGGCTGCCGGTCGAGGTCTTCTACGAAAAGTTCGAAGCAATCCCGAGCGGCGAGGAGCTGGTTCTGCACCAGTTCCGGCCGGTGCGCTGACCAACGAGAAAATAAGGGCGAGCATGGACTTTTCCTTCACCGAAGAACAGGAGACCGTCGGCAAGGTGGCGCGTCAGCTCTTCGAGCACCGGGCCACCCCCGAACGTCTCACGGAACTGGAATCAGGCGAGGTTCGCTTCGACGAGGCGCTGTGGCGCGAGTTGGCATCCTCGGACTTGCTGGGCATCGCGCTGCCCGAGTCCGTTGGGGGCAGTGGCGGCGGCTTCCTCGAGCTCGGCGTGCTGCTCGCCGAGGTCGGCCGGAGCGTTGCGCCGGTCCCCCTCTATACGACCCTCCTGCTCGGCGCGGATACTATTGCACGGCACGGTGATTCGACAATTCAGCAGCGGTACCTGCCAAAAGTCGTGGACGGCAGTGCGATTCTGACCGCCGGACTCGCCGAAGAGGGCAACTCCGATCCGACCGCGCCACGCACCACCGCACGCGCCGATGGGGACATCTGGATCCTGGACGGCAGCAAGGAGTTGGTGCCCGCAGCGCAGGTTGCCGACGCCATCGTGATTTCGGCGCTGGCCGATGATGGACCTGGGCTATTCATCGTCGAGGCGGCGACCGCCGGGTTGACCGTCTCGCCGGTGACCACCACCAACGGAGAGCCCCACGCGGACGTCGAACTCACCGGCGCCGTCGGACACCGGCTCAACAACACCCGCGGTGCGGACGCGGTCGGTTCGCTGTACACCAGGGCGCTCGTCGGGCTCTGCGCGATGCAGGTCGGCGTGGCCGAACGAGCGCTGAAGATCGCCGCTTCCTACACCAGCGAACGCGAGCAATTCGGCAGGCCGATCGGCTCATTCCAGGCGGTGCAGCAGCGGCTGGCCGACGCCTTCATCGACGTCGAGGCGATCCGCTGGACCACCTGGCACGCGGCCTGGCTGATCGCCGAAGGCCGGCCCGCGAGCCGCGAAGCCGCGATCGCGAAGTTCTGGGCCGCCGAGGCCGGCGCTCGGGTCGTCGCATCGGCCCAGCAAGTACACGGCGGGATGGGCATCGACATCACCTACCCGCTCCACCGCTATTTCCTATGGGCCAAGCAAATCGAGCTTTCGCTCGGCTCTGCCTCCCAACAACTCGCCCGCCTCGGCGCCGCATACCCGGAAGGAAGCAAATGACCTCCACCGTCGACCGCACCACCACACGGGCGTGGAACTCCATCAACGTTGGCGACGAAGTCACCCCGATGGACGTGCCGGTGACCACCACGCTGATCGTCGCGGGCGCCATCGCATCCCGTGACTACATGCCGGTACACCACGACCGCGACTTCGCCAACTCCCAAGGCTCCAAAGACATCTTCTTGAATATCCTGACGACCAACGGCCTGTGCGTGAAGTTCTTGCACGACTGGGCCGGCCCCGAGGCGATGATCAAAAAGCTGTCCATTCGACTCGGCGTACCGGCGTACCCGAATGACCCGCTGCGGTTTACGGGATCGGTGACCGGTAAGTCGTCGGCCGACGGTGAAGGGCTGATCGAGGTTACCTTCAAGGGCACCAACAGCCTGGGCGACCACGTCTCCGGCACCGCGGTGCTCAGCCTGCTCCAGGGTGTGGATGTATGAGCGACGGTATCGGTGGCAAGGCAGCCCTCGTCGGTATCGGCCAAACCGAGTTTTCCAAGAAATCGGGCCGCACCGAGATGCAGCTCGCCTGCGAGGCGGTACTCGCCGCGATCCGCGACGCCGGGCTAACGCCCGCCGACATCGACGGCATGGTCACTTTCAGCGTCGACGAGAACGAGGAAATCGAGGTCGCCCGCAACGTCGGAATCCGAAACCTGACTTTTTTCACCAGGGTTCCACACGGTGGCGGGGCCGCCGCGGGCACCGTAATGCAGGCGGCGATGGCGGTAGCGACGGGTGCGGCGGAAGCGGTGGTGTGCTACCGCGCGTTCAACGAGCGCTCCGGCTTCCGTTTCGGGGGGGCCGGCCGCCAGCCCGGCGTGACGCCGTTGTGGATGGCCCCCTATGCCCCGTTCGGCTTCATGACACCCGCCGCCTGGGTGGCCTTGCACGCTCAGCGGTATATGACGACGTATGGCGTCACGAATGCCGATTTCGGCAAGATTTCCGTGATCGACCGAAAGCACGCCGCGAACAATCCCGATGCATGGTTCTACGGCAAGCCGATAACCCTTGAGCAACACCAACAATCGCGCTGGATCATCGACCCGGTGCTCCGGCTGCTCGACTGCTGTCAGGAAAGCGACGGCGGCGTTGCGATGGTGGTGACCAGCGTCGAGCGAGCGCGAGACCTGGCCAAGCCGCCCGCGGTCATCACCGCGGCCGCCCAGGGCGCCGCCCACGACGGCGAGGTGATGACGAGCTACTACCGCGAAGACATCACTGGCCTACCCGAGATGGGCGTGGTCGGTGACAAGCTGTGGCGGGACTCCGGCCTAAAACCGCAGGATATTTCGACCGCGTTCCTTTATGACCACTTCACCCCCTTCGTCTTTACCCAGCTCGAGGAATTGGGATTCTGCGGCCGGGGGGAGGCCAAGGACTACGTCTCGGTCGACGAGTTGTCCCTCGGGGGCCGGATGCCGATCAACACCAACGGTGGCCTGCTCGGCGAGGCATACATCCACGGCATGAACGGCATCACCGAGGGTGTCCGTCAGGTGCGCGGCACCTCTTACAACCAGGTCGACAATGTCGAACACGTGCTTGTCACATCGGGTACAGGGGTACCGACGAGCGGTCTGATCCTCGCGCCCGATCGCTGAGTATGGAAAACAAGGCACCCCGGTGACGCACGCGACCGCAGTCGATACACGTGTGGTGCTGATCTCGGCTGCCTTTGCCTGCTTCCGCACGCAAGGATTGCGAAAGACGACGATCGTCGACATCGCTCGAGCCGCGGAGGTGTCCCGGAGCACGTTCTACGAGTACTTCCGGGACAAGGAAACGATCGTCGAGGCCTGTGCGGAGGCGGCGTCGCAGGGCTTCTACCGCAAGCTGGCCCGGGCGATCGAGCGCGACGGCGGCAGCACCCTCGAGGACAAGCTGGTCCGGGCAGGCGTTTTCGTCACCCAGGCCCGCCGAATGGTGGAATCCGAGTTGTATTTCGACCAAGAACACGTCGACCTGATGTTGACGAAGAATGCGTCGACCCTGCTGCGCGAATGTGGCGAATTTGTCGCGCCGTACATCTCGGCGGCGAGGCTGACCGGTGAGGTGCGCAGCGACCTCGACATTCGGTCGGCATCGGAGTGGTTTGCGCGAATCTTGTTCTCGTTGTTCACAACCCCGTCGCCCTACCATGACGCTGACGACGTCGCGGTGGCCGACTTCGTCCGCTCGTATGTCGTGCGGGGATTCGTCCATGACCGACGCAAAAGGTAGCAGCGGATAGCTCCGGACCCCGCCTGCCCCATGTCATGGCGCTCTGTGGCCTCCCAGTCGCTCGATCTCGCGCAGCAGCGGTTTCGCCGCAGCACGGATTTCGCCCATCGTCATAACGCGTAGCGGGTGGCACCCGAGAATGAGTCGCACATGGCCTCTCTCGTCCAACACGGGCGCAGAGATTGTGGCAACCGGGAGCGCATCGCGTGCGCTGTCGCCGGATAGCAAGTTCGCAGAAATGAATTCGACGCGCAGTTGGTCGACGACTGAGCGCAGATTCTGCGGCACTGTCTCGTTAGACAATGTTTCGATCGCATGAGCCGCCTGCGCCAGCGCCGGCGTCATCCAATCGATGTCATAACCGCGGTCTCGCGTCTGGGCCAACACCGTGCGAAGGCGCCCTGCCAGCGACGAGTCTGCTGCCGCGCCGCGCTGAATCCACGATTCTTGCTCGCTTGGGATATCCCAAGCGGCGCAGGCGATCCCGAACGGCGGGGCATACGGGATACGCTCGTAGGAAGCGACCGGCTTAGTGGACCCGTCAGGAGTTTCGAACGCGGTAATCACCAGTTCATCTCCATTGCGCTCGACTACCGAGGCCGGCGTACCGGTCGTCTCTGCGAGACGGCGAATGGCCTCGCGGGCGATCGCCAGAAGTGGGCGCGTGGCTTCGAACCTCTCCGCGATGAGGGCCACGGTCAGGCCAAGGACAAACTTTTTGGAATTGGGATCCCTGGTCGCCCAACCGCGGTCGCAGAGAGTCTTGAGTATGGAGTGCGCCGTCGCCTGCGAAAGGCCGAGCTCGCGAGCGACATCGGAAAAGCGGTGCCCGCCACTTTCCGGCCGGCTGAGCAACTCGACGACATCGAGGACACGCTCGGCGGGCGCTGAAGTGACTCCGCGCATCTTGACTCCCTTCGCGCCGCATCCTACGGTCGACTCAGTAATCAGATAAAAATTTCTCTAATAGTAGAGAATATCCCGTGAGGATGTGAGAGCCAGTGCGGGCCGTGGTGCTGCGAGGCGGCGAGCTTGCGGTTCGCGAGACTGCCGATCCCATCCCCGGGCAGGGTGACCTGCTGCTCAAGACGCTCAGCACCGCGATCTGCGCGTCCGATGTGCATTACATGGACCATCCCGAGTTGGCGATCGACGATCCGACGGGCCGGTCGCTGTACGACCCCGACCGCGACATCGTCATGGGACACGAGTTCGTGGGCGAGGTGATCGGCCATGGCCCTGGATGCAGCGATGCCTTCCCGATCGGGGCCAGGGTGACGTCGATGCCGATCCGGTTGGTTGACGGCGGCGCCGGCGGTTTACGCATCATCGGACAGCACCCCGAGGCCCAGGGCAGTTTCGGTGAGTTGCTCGTGGTACCAGAGGCAACGGCGAGGGTGATAGAGGGTGCGGTGTCCAGCGATGCGGTCGCTGTGGTCGACGCCTTCGCCGTCGGCGAGTTCTACGTCCGCGCCTCGAACTTGCAGCCCGGCGAGATCCCGATCGTCCTAGGCGCGGGTGCCATCGGGCTGTCCGCGGTCGCTGCGCTGAGCGCGCGCGGGATTGATCCGATCATCGTGTCCGACTTCAGCGCCGACCGCCGCGAACTCGCCCACACGGGGTTCGGCGCGCATGTTCTGGTCGACCCGGCACAGGACTCGGTGTTCGAGGTCTTCCGCAAGGTTCGTGCCGAACGACACCTGGCCGGCTCCGCCGTGGTGTTCGAATGCGTTGGTGCTGCGGGTCTCATCGACAAGATTGTCGCTGACGCGGAGTTCTCGTCGCGCATCTACTGCGCGGGTGGCTGGTACACCGGCGACACCCTCGACATCACCGCGGCCACACGAAACGGCCTCACTCTGCAGTTCGGTGGAGGGCCACTGCCGCAGGACTGGTACGGCGTTCTGGATGCGGTCGTCGAGGGGAAGCTGGACCCGCTGCCCAGCGTCGGCAAGATCATCGGTCTGGACGAGGTGCCCGCGGCGCTGGAGGCGGCGCGGCGGTCCGAAGGGCCACCCCGCGTCGTGATCCACCCGAACGGTGACCGCTGATGTCGGACCGCGACGACCTTGTCGACCTGACGGTCCGGTACGCAACCGCAATCGACAGTCAGCAATACCGGTTTCTCACGACAGTCTTCACCCAGGACGCGCGCGTCGACTACGGCGTGGTCGGCCAGTGGACCGGTGGCGCAGAGGTCGCAGCGTTTATGGAGGCAGCCCACGTCAGCGCGGCGCACACGATGCATCGAATGACCAACCAAGCCATAGCAATAGACGGGGATACCGCGAGGATCCGCACCTACGTCGACGCACTGATCCTGATGGAGGACGGCTCGGGCGCGAACCCCGTCGGTTACTACGACGACCACGCCGTACGGACGCCGGACGGTTGGCGGATCGACCGTCGTACCTACACCTCGGTTCGGCTCGCTGCACTGACGGCCGCCCATGGGTGACATTGCACAAAGGTACGGACCGTGGGCGCTGATCGTCGGCGCGTCCGACGGATGCGGCGCGCTGTTCGCCGAGCGGTTGGGGCAGGAAGGAGTGAACGTCGCGCTCGTCGCTCGGCGCCAGCACCTTCTCGACACGGTGGCCGAGGCAATCCACGAGCGCACGGGTGTCGAAACTCGGACGCTCGCCATCGATCTCACCGATGCCGACGCTTCGCAGTCCATTATCGACGCCACCGTAGACCTCGAGGTCGGCATGCTGGTGTACTGCGCCGGCGGGGACCCGAATTACCAACCTTTTCTTGCCAATCCGGTATCGGCAGCCGAAGCCCTCCTGCAACGCAATTGCCTGGTGCTGATGCGGTTGTGTCACCACTTCGCGGGCCTCATGGTTGAGCGAGGACGAGGCGGCATCGTGAACTTTACTTCGGGTGCTGCGCTGGCCGGTGGCCGAAACATGGTGGCATACGGAGGAACCAAGGCCTTCGACATGGTTTTCACCGAGGGCCTGTGGGCGGAGTTGCACGACAAGGGCGTCGACGTACTGGGCCTGGTCCTCGGCATGACCGACACACCGGCTCTGCGGCAACTGGAGTTCGAGCGCGGCCGACTCAAATCTGTCGACGAGATTCCCCAGGGGGCGGTGACCGCGGCGAGCGTGGTGGATGAGGCGTTCGCCAACCTTGGCAACGGACCGACAATCGCCACGGGCGATGACGTCCGGATGGCGGCTGAACTCTTCAAATCCATGACACGCAACGAAGTAGTTCGCTTGATCATGCAGGCAAGTGCCGAAGTCATGGGTTCCGACGCACGGCAAAGCGGTTAGACCACCACGATGTTCACCCTTCGCTTCGACATGCGAGCGCCCTCCATCGGAGCGCCAGCCACCGAGTTGTACGCCGCGGCCAGTGAGATGTCGGCGTGGGCCGAGCAGCATGGCTGTATCGCAGTCGTACTGTGCGAACACCACTGCGCGGACGACGGTTATCTGCCGTCGCCGTTGCTGCTCGGCGCGGCCATTGCCGCTCGCACCAAGCAACTGATGCTGAACCTGACGATTTTGCTGCCCTTCTACGATCCGGCACGGCTGGCCGAGGACATCGCCGTGCTGGATCACATCAGCGCGGGCAGAGCCACCTACGTATTCGGAATCGGATATCGCGCTGAGGAATACGCTCACTTCGGACTCTCCATGTCCGACCGCGGCAGGCTGGCGGACGAGAAGCTCGGCGTGCTACGCCGCCTCCTTGCCGGCGAAGAGATCGAACACGGCGGCAGGCGAATGCGGGTCACCCCAAGACCACGCACGCCGGAAGGTCCCATGCTGAGCTGGGGCGGCGCCAGCCTGGCGGCCGCCCGGCGTGCTGGACGCAACGGTCTCGGCCTGCTCGCCAACGGCGGGGTGCCCGGAATGCGGGAAGCCTACGAAAAAGCATGCCGCGACAACGGGTTCGAGCCCGGGTTCGTCCTCATCCCCGAGCGTGACGCGGCGACCAACTGCTTCGTCGCCGACGACGTCGACGCGGCGTGGGACGAGATCGGCAAGTACCTCCTGCACGATGCGATGGCCTACTCGGAGTGGAACCCCGACAACGCCGTGTCCGCCAACATCACCACCGCCACGACCATCGAGGAGCTCCGCAATACGTCGACACATGTGATCCTCTCGGTCGACGAAGCGCGGAAGCGCATCGCAGCAGGTGAGACGTTCAACATCTCGCCGCTATGCGGCGGGATACCGCCTGCGATCGCATGGCCCTACTTAAAGAGATTCGCCGAGCTGCACTAGCCGAAAGGACATGAGATGACCCGGGACCGCGTGGCGTTACACGAAAGGATTGCCTTCACGAAGTGGGAGGGCTATGCGAAACCGATCGAACGCGGCCGTCACGTCTCATTCGGCGACGAGTTCATCTGGGCACCCGGTTATGTGATGATGAGTCCTCTGTTTAACGACGGTGTCCCGCAGTCGGCCGCCGATATGCTCTCCGACGAGGTCGCGGCGGCCATCGCCACGTATGCGCCGGACGGCGATATTCTCACCCCGGAGTGGCGCATGTGGTGGAAGCACATGCCGGACTACCGGCTAATCAGCCCATTCGAATGTGTGGCCGGCGACTGGGGCTTCTCCTCCTGCGACACCTATGCGGGGACACTTCCCGACGGTACACGGTTGGAACTGCGGGAATGGGACTACATCTGGACCGACGAGAACGGGCGAATCGCACGCTGGGACTGGTTTGTCGACTCGGCCGAGTGGAAATCGTTGCTGGCACTGATCGGGCTCGAGCCCGACGGGCTGACGAGCCAGGAGTACACCATCAACTTCCTGAAGGAGGGCGGCGCGGGGGCCTAGCGCTCCAGCGCAGGGGCGTCCGCGATTCTCCAAAAACCATGATGTCAATGAACGATCAATCCGGCACGTCTCTGGGATCCGTTCACTTCGATCCCTTCTCGGATGAGTTCTTCAACGATCCGTTCGAGACCTATCGCCAGCTGCGCGATCGGGCGCCGGTCTATTACAGCACTCAGTACGACTTCTGGGCCCTTTCCCGCTATGAGGATGTCGCGAGCGCAATGCGTGATCACGAAAAGTATTCCTCCGCAAAGGGTGTGACCCTCGATCATTTCATCGATCCTGACGCGATGATCCCGCAAGGCGTGATCATCATGATGGACCCTCCGCAGCACACCAGAATGCGGTCGCTGGTGAACAAGGTGTTCACCCCACGTGCGATCGCGAAGCTCGAACCGATGATCCGGAAGGTGATCGACGCAATCGCGCAAAGCATCGATGTGACGTCGTTCGACATGGTCGAGGACTTCTCGGCGCTGTTCCCGGTCGAGATCATCACCACGATGTTGGGGGTGCCGCCGGACGGTCGCCAGCAGATCCGGCATTGGCTCGACGCTCTGCTGGAACGCGCGCCGGGAAACATCAGCACGACGCCGCACGGGCGCGAGGCGGCGGTGACCATGTGGAGGTATTACTACGACCTTGTCGTCGAGAAGCGGGCCAACCCGCAAGATGACATGATTTCGCGGCTCACCGAGGTCGAGGTCGAACGCGATGACGGCACCATGACCCGCCTCGACGACATGGAGATTTCGGCCTTTGCGTCGTTGCTCGGCGGTGCGGGCGCCGAGACGGTGACCAAGCTGGTCGCCAGCGCCGCAGTGGTGTTCGCGCGACACCAAGACCAATGGCAGGCGCTACGGCGAGACCGAAGCCTCATCCCCGCCGCCTTCGAAGAGCTGCTGCGTTACGAGGGCCCGTCGCAATACGACATCCGTTGGAGCAAGGTCGATGTCGAGCTTCATGGCACGGTGATACCCAGGCACAAGCCGGTGATGCTTATCAATGGTTCGGCCACCAGGGATGAGCGTGCGTTCGTCGACGCGGATCGCTTCGACATCAATCGCCGGCACTCCGGCCACAACCTCGGATTCGGCTACGGAATTCACAGCTGCCTCGGCGCGGCACTGGCGCGCATGGAGGGACGCATTGCCATCGATGCGCTGTTGGACCTGATCCCCGAGTACGAGGTAGACGTCGCGGGCCTGCAACGAGTCAAGATGCCGAATGTCTTCGGCTGGGGACGCGTACCCGTGCGTGCGGTTGCGCAATGATCTGTGCCGACGACGAATTCACTGCTGTCACATAGGAGATTGAGCGATGGCGACTGAGAAATCCAGAAAGTATCGGGTTGTCCACGTAGGTACGGGACTGACCGGGAAGGAGGCACTGCGGGCAGTCATCGATGATCCGGCACTGGAACTCGTCGGAGTGAAAGTGTCCACGCCCGAGAAGGCCGGAGTCGACGCGGGTCGCCTGTGTGGCGTCGCGGATGTGGGTGTATCGGCAACCGACAGTCTCGACGCGGTGCTGGCTCTCGCGCCGGACTGTGTCACCTACTGTGCCACCGCCGTCCGGCGCGAGAACGACGCAATCGCCGACATCGTCACCTACCTCGAGGCGGGGATCAACGTGGTGACGATCTCGACGATCCCGATGGTCTACCCGCCAGCGGCGCCGCCGCAGTGGCGCGCGGCCGTCGAAGCCGCAGCGGCGAAGGGGAATTCGACTTTCTATGCCACTGGCGCCGAGCCGGGGTTCATCAGTCTTAACATTCCTACCGCCCTGCTTGCCGGCGCCGGCACCGTCGAGTCCTATCGGATGGACGAATACGCGATCGACCTGGACAAGTCCTATCCCATCTGGGATGTCCTGCACGAATCCATGGGGTTTGGAAAGCCGGACGGGCACATACCCGCTCGGATCGCGTCGGGCAAGGTCAACCACGATTGGGAGACCGTGGTGCGTTACATCGCCGACATCCTCGGACTAGAACTCGACGGCGTTGAATTGGATTGGGAAACGTTGCTTGCACCAACGGATCTGGAAACGGCGATCGGCGTGATTCCGAAAGGTACGATTTGCGCGCACCGTTGGCAGCTCGCCGGCGTCATCGATGGTCGACCGGTGGTCGCGGTGCAGTATTTCGCAACGGTAAGTTCCACACCCTGGCCGCAGCGATGGCCGAGGCCGTCGAGGGAAGACCAAGGTGGCATGGTCATCCGAGTCGAGGGACAGCCCAGTATGTGTTTGGAGCTGTACTTCGGACAGTCGCCGTCAGGCCGGGCCAATCCGGGTGTGTCCGCGACAGCGCTGGCAGCAGTCAACTCAGTACCCGAAGTCGTCGATGCCCCACCTGGTGTGCTCGCAAATCCCTTGGCGGGTCCAGCGATCGTGACCAGGCAATCGCGAACGAGCCCTGTTCAGTGACCCGCTTGCGCGAAATCAGCCTTTCTTGCGCACGGGAACGTTGGCCCAGCCGAAAACATTCGACATGGCCACCCGGCGCAACCCGGCGCGGTTAACTTCGTACTCAGGGATGAGGTCGAGCAGCGCGTCGAGAGCGATGCGGCTTTCCATCCTCGCCAGCGCCGCTCCCAGACAGCTGTGGATGCCGTAGCCGAGCGCGAGATTGAAGCCCATCTTGCGCTCACGGTCGATGTCCAGCCGATCGGGATCCGGGAACATCCGTTCGTCGCGCGTCGCTGAGCCGGTGACGAGCAGCACGGCGCTGCCCTCGGGAATCGTCCTGCCGTGCAACTCAACATCACGGGTAGCCGTGCGGATCTGGTATTGCGAGGGCGCCTCGTAGCGCAACAGCTCTTCGATCGCCGCGGGAATCTTGCTGCGGTCGTGTCGCAGCTTCTGCCACTGGTCGGGAAAGTCGGCAAATGCGACCATGGCGTTGCCGATCAGCTTGGTCACCGTCTCTGCGCCAGCGCCGCCAAGCATGGTCGCGAACCCGGTGATGTCTACGTCGCTGAGTTTCTCGACTTTCCCGTCGCGCTCGATTTCCGTCTCGATGAGCCGGCTGATCATGTCGTCGCGTGGTTCGGCACGCCGCTGCTGTACAAGGTTGTAGTAGTAGATCCCGGTCTTCGTCGATGCCTCGAAACCCTCAGGGGGGACCGCGATCTGACCCGGGCGCCGTTCGAGCAGCAGGTCGAGCCAGTGCCGGATCTGATCACGATCTTGCTTCGGGACCCCGAGCATGGTGGTGATGATCTCGTTCGGAAACAGCGCCGAGAAGTCGGCCACCACGTCGAAGGAGGACGGGTCAATAGCGTGGATACGTTCGTAAACCTTCTCGCGCACCATGCCTTCCAGCGCGGCAATGGCGCGCGGGGTGAACACGCTACTGACCAGCCCGCGCATCTTGTTGTGCTCCGGCGGGTCCATCGAAATGATCACCTTCGGCACCGGGAGCGCATCGTCATGTGCGTGCACCATGTCCAGCGTCGCGCCCTTGGCCGACGAATAGGTTTCGTGGTCCTTGGTGGCGGGCGCCACGTCGTCGTATCGGGTCAGGGCCCAGAAATCCCACTTGGCGTTGTAATAAACGGGAGCTTCGTCGCGTAGCCGGCGATAGGTATCAAACGCGCCGTCGAAGAAGTCCTGAGAAAACGGATCGAATTCAACCGGATCACCGACAACAGCTTCGGGTGCCGCCGCGCTCATAGAATCGCCCCGTTCTCTTTGTAGCTCGCGATGGTGTCCCAGTCCAAGCCCGCTTCCATCAACACTTCTTCGGTGTGTTGGCCGTGTTCGGGGGCCCCCGGCGGCACGACAACCTCTTCGTCGAACTGAACGGGGTTGGTAGGCAGTGCGTACGGCGAACCGCTCATCGTCGTCGTGTGCGCGATATAGCCATTCGCGGTCACCGCTGGGTCGTGGCATACCTCGCCCGGCGTCTGCACCACGCCCCAGGCGCCGGACAAGTCTGCAAGTGCTTCGCGCCATTCGGCGAGTGTGCGTTGCGCAAACGCATCGTCCATCAGCGAAATGAGTTCCGCCCGATTGGCGAAACGCGTCGCCGGCTCGGCGAATCGCGGATCGTCGATTAGCTCGGGTAGGCCGATGACGCGCATTGCTTCCGCATAAAACCTGTCCAGCTGCAACATCATCAGCTGGACGTAGCGGTCGTCTTTGGTGCGGTAGGTCCCGACCAATGGATTGGGTGCATCGGCGTGGCGCCACTGCGGGACCGCGCCGCCGCCGTGGATCTGGCTCACCGCGATGTCCGGGCTGAGGTTCCAGGCCGCCAGCCCCAGCAGCGAGACATCCACGACCGACCCCTGGCCGGTGGTCGCCTTCTTGTACAACGCGGCCGCGATCCCGCCGGCGATCGTCATCCCTCCCAGCAGATCTCCGAAGGCGGGTCGCGAGCGCACCAGCTCCTCAGCGTCCTCGGTGAGCATGGTGGCGATGCCGCCGCGTGCCCAGTAAGAGACGCCGTCGTAGCCGGGTTTGTCGGCGTCGGGCCCCTTCGGGCCGTGGCCCGACCCCCGCACGTAGACGATGCTGGGGTTGGCGGCCCTGATGTCGTCGACGTCGATGCCCATTTTCTTGCGCCGGCCGGGCAGGTAGCTGGTGAGGAACACATCGCAGGTCGCGGCGAGCTTGCGGATAACGTCTTGGCCGCCGGGAGTACTGAGATCGACGCCTATCGACTTCTTCCCCCGATTGGGTATCTCGATCATGTAGTTGACCGCGCCGCCGCCCTCGTCGACGATGCCCATCGTGACCAGTCCACGCTGTGGGTCACCGCCCTCACGCGGCTCGACCTTGATGACCTCGGCCCCCCACTCCGCCAGGACGGCGCCGGCTGACGGCACAAAGGTCCACGCGGCAACCTCCAGCACGCGGACACCGCGGAGTACTTTGTCGGCGGAAATGACGGCCTCCATTGGTCGCGGTGGGACAGGTGCGAGCGCACCAATAGCTTAGCAACGGCGGAAACGCCTGCTTACATAAGGCGAGAATGTCAGTTTCCGCCCAGTTTGTAAACCACGGGGCTGACCATTCGGAACTTACGGGCACGCCGACAGCCGCTGCGGCAGTCCCGGATCCCCGGCGGCCCAGAAGGCCCGCCATGTCGGCATTCGCTGGGGCATGGCCGCGCGCAATCGCACGTCGGTCGGCCAGCGCATGAACTCCGGGCCCGGGCGCTCCGTCACATCGACCGAATACCAAGGATGCTCTCGTCGCTTAACAAAGCACCACTGGCCGTCGCGGCGCTCGTAGACGTCGTCGTAACGCATCGTGATCACGTACCACCCGTCGCCGTCTTCGTGTTCGGCGCGGCAATAGATCGATCCGATCGCGTGGTCGGCGTTGACGAAGTCGAACTGGTGGCCGCAGATCAGGTGGATGCTGCGGTAGAACCGCCGAAGCACCTGGTCGTACCAACGCTTCAGCGCGTCCCTGCCGCGACCCTCCGCGCCTGCGTCAACATCGTCGACGAACAGCGCCACCAGAGCGTCGAGGTCCCGGGCGTCGAGGGCCATCGCATACCTGCTGGGCAGCTGACTGATTGCCAGACTCGATTCCACCCGGTCCAACCTGTCGCCGGCTGCCGAGCCCCGCAAATCTGTGGCCATGGCCGAATTGTAAGCGGAAGCCGGTCGATGAGAACCAGTGTTACCGTTTTTCGGAAATCCTACTATCCTGCGCTCATGCCCTTCCCGACGATCTCACCCACGATCCCCGCTCTGGTGAGGTTTTGCGCAGCACGCTTCGGAGACAGGCCGTTCCTCATCGCCGACGGGCGGAGATTGACCTACGTTGATCTCGACCGGCGTTCAGCCGCACTGGCCGCTGCCCTGTTGGCACAGGGCATCAGCAAGGGTGATCATGTCGGAATCCTCATGCCCAACAGCGTCGACTGGGCACTGGCGTGGTTTGCCGCCACACGCATCGGTGCGGTCGCCGTTCCGCTCAACACCTTCTACAAGTCCTCTGAACTGGCCTGGACCGCGCGCCATGCGGACCTGAACGCGATCTTGGCGTGGTCGCGGTTCCACAATCACGACTTTTTGACCCGGCTGGAAGCTGCACTGCCGGGCCTCGCGGGTCAGGACCGGCCAGGTCGCATCATGGTGCGCAAGGCCCCCTTTTTGCGGACGGTCGCGGTGTGGGGACCGTCCGATCGGGCCTGGACAACGAGGCTCCACGCCGACGGCAAGCTGCCGGCCGTCGACGCCGACTTCCTCGTCGACGTGGAATCGTGTGTGACCCCGGCCGACGAGGTGATGATCATCTACACCTCGGGCAGTACCGGTGACCCGAAAGGGCCTGTGCATACCCACGGCACGCTGGTCCGCCACACCTACAACCTCACCTTCAGCTATGGCGTCACCCACGATTCCGTGATGTTCACGGCGATGCCCTTTTTTTGGGTGGGGGGACTGATCACCGGGTTGCATGCCGTAATCCACCACGGCGCCGTGCTGGTCACGCAGCCCGCGTTCGACGCCGCTGAGGCCTTGGAACTGATGGAGCGCCACCGCGCGACGATCACGCTGGGATGGCCGCAGCAGGGCAAGACGCTGGCCGAACATCCCGACTTCTCCACACACGATCTGAGCTCGGTCCAACGCACCAGCATGCCCGCGATGGTGCCACCCGAGCGTCGACCCAAAGGCCCGAATGCCCTGGGCATGACGGAGTTGTGCGGCAATCACATAGGGGTCGACCCGTACGTGCCGCAGCCGCCCGATCGGTCCGAAACGGGCGGCGTATCAATCGAGGGGCTCCAGCACTTGCTCGTCGACCCCGACACAGCACGGCCGGCGCCCATCGGCACGCCGGGCGAAATCTGGGTGCGCGGGTACTCGTTGATGCAACGTTTGCACAAGCGCGAGCGGGAAGAGGTATTCACCCCGGACGGCTACTACCGGACGGGTGACTGTGGCGTCGAGTACGACGACGGTTGGATCAAATTTACCGGGCGGCTGGGCGATCTGATCAAGACGGGTGGCGGCACCAACGTCACTCCCAGCGAAGTCGAACTGGCACTGGCCAACTGCGACGGTGTGCTCGAGGCCTACGTGGTCGGCGCCGAGAGCGATAACGGGACGGTGGTCGCCGCGGCGGTGGTGCCCCGAGGCGAATCGACACTCAATGGCGAATCTCTGCGAGAGCAACTGCGCGCGCGGCTCTCGGCCTACAAGGTGCCGAAGTTCATCTGGGTCACCACAAAACAGGACCTCCCTTTCACCGCGACCGGGAAGGTGAAGAAGTCGGAATTGGCGCGGCAGCTCAGCGGACTGTTGTCGGCCCGCTAAGGGGTAATCTGTTGCCCGTCCGGCATATTTGTACTCATCAGCGTCAACGGAATCCCGAACAGCGGCTCGAGCTTGACTTCGGTCAACTCGAAGCCGTCGCCGTCGTGCCGCTGCCGGAAGTCGGATTTGACGCCGTACCGCGCGGCGATGTGTTCGCCGGCAGCACAGTCGGCGGTACGCACGATCACCGAGAAGAGCCCGTCGCCGTTGCGGGCCAGAAAGTCCGCCGCTGTACCCGCGTCGGTTGGCGCGGCCGGGGTGGGCGCGATGAGCTCAAACCCGCGATCCCAGTCGAGGCGGATCTGCAGGCCGAGGTGCTCCAGTTCGAAAGCCTGGAACTGAAAACCCAGAGCGCTCAGGTAATCCGCGGCAAGGTCGAGCCGCTCGAGGCCGATCGCGAAAACAACGTGGTGCAACAGTGGCAGTGCCCGGGACATGTGAACGACTTTACGATGTCGGAGAAGGAATACCTTCCGTATTCGGAAACATTGATTCTCATTGCGGTAGATTTGCGGCTGCATATGCACACATCTGCGCAGAGAGGCGCGTCGTGGCACTGGAACAGTTCAAGCTAGACGGTCAGGTCGCGATAGTCACCGGCGCCGGGCGAGGTGTCGGCGAGGGCATCGCGAAGGTACTCGCAGAAGCAGGTGCCACGGTCGTCGGCACGGCCCGAACGACGTCCGAGGTGCAACGGACGATCGCCGAAATCGAAGATGCGGGCGGAAAGGGCCTTGCGCTCACCGCCGACGCGCTCGAGCGCTCCGACAGCGAGCGCGTGGTGCGGACCGCGGTCGACGAGTTCGGCCGCATCGACATACTGGTCAACAACGTTGGTTTCGCCACCTACGGACCGTTTCTGAGCCTCAACGACGATAACCTTCGCCAAACGTTCGACTATTGCGTCACAACCGCGTTCGTCATGAGTCAGCTTGCCGTGCCCCACATGTTGGAAGTGGGGCGGGGCTCGATCGTCAACATCTCCTCCGGGGCCGGTCGATTCGGAATCCGCGGATTACTGCCTTACTCGGTGGCCAAGGGAGGGCTCGAAGCACTGACCCGAGCCATGGCGCAAGAGCTCGCCCCCAAGATCCGCGTGAATGCCATCGCACTGGGCGCATTCATGACGACCGGGCTGCAGTCGAGCTTCGACCTGATGCCCGGATCCGAGGAGAAATTGAAAGAGCTGACGCCGCTGCATCGTATTGGTGACGTCGCAGACCTCGGCCGGCTGACGTTGTACCTGTGCACCAGGGATTGTTACGCCACCAATTCGACCTTCATCGTCGACGGTGGCCTGCAGGGGCCGAATTCATCACTTCCGATCCCCGATCTGTAAGCAACCGAGGAGCAGTGACCATGCCAGACAAAGTGTTACGCGTAGCGGTCATATCGACAGGCGGTGTGGGCAGCATCGCGGTGCGGGCGATAAACCGCCGAGCGCACCTCGACCTGATCGGGGTGTGGGTGCACAGTCCCGAGAAGACGGGCCGCGATGCCGGTGAGGTCGTCGGCCTTGGCCCCATCGGCGTGACGACCACATCCGACCTCGACGACATCATCAAGCTCAGACCGGACTGCGTGGTCTACGCGGCGTTGGGTGCCGACATGGATGCGGCCGCAGTTCCCGACTATGTCCGTTTCCTGAACGCCGGAATCAACGTCGTCACGACCAACACACCGGGAATGATGTTTCCCGACAGATGGATTCCCGATTTGGCAGATCAAGTGCGCGCGGCGGCGCTCGCCGGCGAGGTCACGATATACACCTCGGGTATCGAACCGGGTTTCGCCGGTGATCAGTTCGCCGTCATGCTGTCGACCCTGTCCAACACCATCCGATCGGTCCGCGCGCAGGAGATCATCGACTACTCGGCCTACCCCAATGAGTACTCGATGTTCGACGCAATGGGCTTCGGTCGTCCACTCGACTTCACGCCGCTGCTCGAGCTGGAAGGCGCACAGCGATTCGCCTGGGGACCACCGATCGGTCTGGTGGCGCGAGCCCTTGGCGTCGAGCTCGACGAGGTGACCGAACGCTACGAGCGGGTGATCACGCCACGCGACCTCCACGTGGCGTGCGGGCTGATCCCTGCCGGCACCTGTGGGGCGGTGCGCGCCGAGACCACCGGTGTCGTCGGCGGCCATCCGGTGATCACCATCGAACACATCAACCGCATGGCCCCCGATCTCGCACCCGAATGGGCGACGGCGCCACACGGCACCTACCGCATCATCATCGAGGGCGAGCCGCACATCCACTGCGATCTTCGTTTCGGTACCGAACCAACCGCGAAGTCGGCGAACGACGATGCCATGGAGGCGACAGCCATGCGCGTGGTCAACGCAATCCCGTACGTTGTCGATGCCGCCCCCGGCATCGCCACCTCGCTGGATCTGCCGATCACCGCGCCCCGCGACGCATTGGATTTCGGCTAAACGGTGAACATCGGGCCACGAGGCGCGCCCCTCACCTCGTTGCCGCCGTCGATCGCGAAACTCTGCCCGGTCATCCAACTCGACTCGGGTCCGGCGAGGTACCGGACGCCGGGCGCGATATCGTCGGACACCCCAAGCCGGCCCAGCGGGACACGTTCGAGGAAGCTGCTGGTCAATTCCTCCAGGTGAATGTAGCCCTGCGTGGTGGCCGCCTCCGTCAACCCGGGCCGGACGGCGTTGACGCGAATTCCTTTCGGCCCGAGTTCGGATGCCGCCACCCGGATCATCATCTCGAGCGCGGCCTTGCCGGCCGAGTAGTGCCCCAGTCCCTCCATCGGGATCTTCGACGACGTCGACGAGATGAACACGATTGACCCGCCGTTCGTCATCAGCGGCGCCGAGTAGCGCATCGCCAGGAAATTGGACCGCAGATTGCCCATGACGAAGTTGGTGAAGGTCTCGAGGTCCTGCTCGATCAACGGACCTGTGCCCCCGATGGCCACCGTACCGAGGACGATGTCCAGCCGCGCGTTGACGTCGAAGGCCGCCTGGGCGGCTGCCGCGACGGTCGCCTCGTCTTCCGGATCGCCCTTCTGGACTACGATTTCGGCCTCGGGAGCTACGGCGAGGATGCCCTCGCGGGTCGCTTCCAGGCGCGTGCTCGACCTGCCGAGCAGGTATAGCGTGGCACCGTCGGCGGCCAACAGCCTGGCACTCGCCTGAGCGATTCCGGCCGAGGCGCCCAGAATGAATGCGGTCTGTCCGTCAAGTACACCCATGCGATCGTAGAATACTCATTCTCAGCAAAAGATAAAGGAAGTTCTCATACGCGGGCGTGCTGATGTAGCGTACCTGTGTGCCAGACATGACCGGCAAGGTTGTATTCATTACGGGGGCCGCCCGCGGCCAGGGCCGTGCCCACGCCGTCAGGTTGAGCGCCGACGGCGCCGACGCCATCCTCGTCGACATCGCGGGCCCACTGCCGCCAAGCGTCCCATACGATTCGGCCACCCCCGAGGAGTTGGCCGAAACCGCCGACCTCGTCGCTGCGAATGGCAGGCGCGCGGTCGCCGCGATCGTCGACACCCGCGATTACGACGCGTTGTGCGCCGCCGTCGACAAGGGCGTAGCCGAATTAGGCCGGCTCGACGTGATCGTCGCCAACGCCGGCATCTGCTGCCCGGCCGCTTGGGATCAGGTCTCCCCCGGCGATTTTCAGGACACCGTCAACATCAACCTGGTCGGCACGTGGAACACGGTGATGGCCGGTGCAAAGCACATTATTGCCGGTGGGCGGGGCGGGTCGATCATCCTCATCGGATCGGTGGCGGGGATAAAGATGGAGCCCTTCATGGTGGCCTATACGGCGAGCAAACACGGCGTCACCGGGCTCGCAAAATCCTTCGCCGTCGAACTCGGCCGCTACGACATCCGGGTGAACAGCCTGCACCCGGGGTCGGTCGCGACGCCGATGGGTAGTGGCCGGATGATCGAAGCAATGCAGCAGGCGGCCGATTCCTACTCTCGTCCTCAATACGGCTTCAGTAAGCAGCTCCTACCCAACGCGGTGACGATGCCCGAGGATGTCGCCAACGCGGTCGCGTGGCTCGCCTCGGAGGAGTCGAAATTTGTTACCGCAGCCGCGATTTCGGTCGACGTCGGAGTCACCCAGGCATAGCGAGTCGAGTAACGATTTCAGGGCCGGCCAGCGGCAATTCGTGGCTCACCTGTAGAAGGGTCCCGGCTTGCCCGATTCCCGAAGATGCCCGTACGGGTCGTACACCTTGATATTCGGATACGGGTTCTGCTCGTAAGCGGGTTCGGACAGTCCCGCTGCCCGCAGCCCGGAAAGCACCGCCAGCGGCGTCGCGAACGACACCAGACCTATTGCAACCGAGACGAGGAGCTGTCGCGTCAGCGTGATACTGCTGCCGTCCCGACGCGCCGGAAGCCAGCGGGCGATCCGGTTGATCAGCACCAGCTCGCCGCCCTCGTCGCGGACGCACATGACGGCGACCATGCCGAAGATTATTGAGTCGTACACCGCCATGATCAGTGGGAAATAGACATGGCCGATTCGCAGTACAGGCCCGACGGCTTCGGTGTAGAAAAAGATGCCGAACCGCATCCAGCTGAACTGGATCAACCCGTTAACGGGGATCGCGACGATTGTCGCGCCGACGAACACCGCAATCAGTCGACGGCGGGCGAGCCAACCCACGCGCCGCATCAGCGGGTCGATAAACCGGTCATGCAAGCGCAGGAAAACCAGGCCGTTGAGGAGGTAGTACGCGGCGTAACCGCCGAGGAACGCCAGCGCCGGCTCCAGGTCCGGCGAGATCTTCACATACGGCCATGACAGCGGGAAGTGCAGCATGCGCGGGTCGAAGATCGCGAACGTCGCCCAGTTGGCCAACGGATCCAGCGCCCCGGTGATCAGGCCCGCAAAAGCGATCACCACCGTCCAGTGCACCTGGCGCCGTCTCACCGAGAGCCACACCAGCGTTGCGACCAGGCCGATCGCCATCGGAATCGAACTCAGGGCAACCGCCAGAGGCCAGTTATCAAAACCGAGGAAAGGCGGATAGGGCGTCGGGCCGGGGTTTGGGTTCGTGATCCGCGAATCCCCGTGAGTGCCCGATTGCATGGTCGCGACGGTGACGACCGCAAAGACCAGATAGGCGACGATGAAAAGTCCCCATCCGAGCCTGGACCACGACCGCGACCCGCTCCTTCCGGCCGGCCTGGCGGAGCCCGAATCGGTACTTGAGTCAACGGTATTCGTCATCTCACAGCCTCACCGGCGACGTAGTGCGGCCCAAGGCCGCGATTCTTCTCTCGCCGACGCTATCGCCATCGACGCCCTCGAGAATATACATATCCATCTTCCGTAAACGTCTCGTTTCACCAGCTTCGTTAACGTCCGGCTGCACGACGCGGATGTCCGCGCTCCGGTAGCTCAGCCGGCCACTGCGGGTTTGCCGCTGTTGCCGTTGATGACGGGCATATTCGTCCACGTCCCCTGGTCGTCGCGATACCACCCGGCCGCGGCCAATGCACCGCCATCGGCGTGCACCACAGTCCCAGACACCCAGGCTGCCAGAGGGCTCGCGAGAAACAGCACACAGCCTGCGATATCTTCCGGAGTCCCGAAGCGGCCCAACGGAATCCAACGCGGAATATGGTGCCGTTGCGACTCATGGATCATGCGATCGAGCGGCACCTGCGCGGTGTCGGTGGTCTCGGGCGCTACGGCATTCACCCGTATACCCGCCGGCCCCAGCTCGAGGGCGAGGCTCTTCGTAAAGCCCGTCACGGCGGCCTTGAATGCGCCGTACACCGCGAATTGAGGTATCCCCCGGAAACCCTCAATCGACGAGACGTTCGTGATACTGGGACTGCCCGCAGCGGCGCGCAGCAATGGCAGCATCGATCGGGTCACCAGGAAGACGTGTTTGAGGTTTACGCGATAGACATCCTCGATCTGCTCGTCGGTGAGCCGCTCGAATGGCGTCGGTCGCGTCATGAAGTGACCTACGTTGTTTACCAGTACGTCGAGGTGCCCGTACCGCTTGTCGATCGTGTCAGCGAGCGCCGAGACGTCGGCGGCGGAGGCCGCATCCCCCGCGACTACGAGCGCACGATCGCCCAACTCGTCGCGCAAACCCTCCGCCCGTTGTGCATCGATCTCGAGCGCGACCACCGACGCACCGAGGTCGGCGAACGCCTCGACCGTGGCCCGCCCGATCCCCGCTCCGCCGCCGGTGACGAGCACGACCTTGCCTTCGAAATCGAGGGAATCGATCACGTGGCCTCCTCATAATTCGCCGGGCGGCGCCGATGCCGCGCCACCCTCGCCGAGAATACTAATTCTCTCATGCGAGAATCTGCCTAACTTCGGCGCAAAGGAAGCGGATATGAGCGACCGGCACTCCAATCTCGAGGGCACCCGGATGCTGATCATCGGAGCGTCCTCGGGCATCGGAAAGGCGTTGGCCGTTGCCGCGCATTCCAGGGGCGCCTCTGTGGCACTCGCCGCGCGGCGGAAGGACGTCCTATCGGAACTGGCCGACGGACTCGACGGAACCGCGCACGAATTGGACGTATCCGACCCGCACGCGATCGAATCCGTCATCGGCGACGTCGCCGCCAAGTTTGGTGGGCTCGATGCGGTGGTGTTCACGAGTGCCGTGGTTCCATTCGCACTGATCGAAGAGACCGATGTGGAGACCTGGCTCCACGCGTACGCGGTGAACGCCGTCGGCGCGTCGCACGACCTGCGCGCCGCCCAGCCCCACCTGAGCGACAACGCGGTAGTGGTTGTCGCGTCGAGTCACGACGTAGGCCGACCCCGCGCCGGTGTGGCCGCCTACCACGCGAGCAAGGCCGCACTCGACGAGATCCTGCGGTCATGGCGGGCCGAACATCCCGACCTCGCCGTCATCCGCGTGAGCGTCGGTCCCACCGAAGGCACCGAGATCCTGAGAGGCGCCGACCGCGACCTGCTGGCCGAGTTGTATCGGGCCTGGGCGGTGGAAGGTCAGATTCCCGCCAAGATGTCCGCGGTCGCGGACGTGGCCAACGCGATGCTTTCCCTGATTTCAATTTCACGCGCGAACCCCTCCGTGGTCAGCGAGATCGTGCACCTGGCCCCCAGAGTCATCAAGGACCAGTAGGCCTTGGAAACAGATTCGAAAGGACGACTCGATGGATCTCGGTTTCGGGGGCGCGATGGCGGTCGTGACCGGCGGCAGCAAAGGGATGGGTCTGGCAATCGCCGAAACCCTCGGGGCAGAGGGCGCTTCGGTGGCGATCATGGCGCGAGGCCGGGCCGCGTTGGACTCGGCTGCGGAACAGATCCGGCGGGCGGGTGCTCCCGAAGTGCTGGCGATCAGCGTCGACATGGCCGACGCCGAATCCATCGCGGGTGCGTTCGCGTCGGTTGGTGAGGCCTGGGGCAGCCTGAATGTCCTGGTGCACACCGTCGGTCCGAACGCGGGTACATTCGAAGACCTCGATGACGACGACTGGCACGCCGCGTTCGATCTCGGCACGCTTTCCGCCGTGCGCTCGGTCCGCGCCGCGCTGCCAATGTTGCGATCGGCCGACTGGGCTCGCATCGTCACCCTCTCCGCCCATTCGATCCAGCGCCAGAGCCCTCGCCTGGTCGCGTACACCGCCTCGAAATCGGCGCTGTCCAGCTTTACTAAAAACTTATCTAAAAGCCTTGGTGCCGAGGGAATTTTGGTCAATTGTGTCTGCCCGGGCACTATTGTGACGGCCAGCTTCACCGAGGTTCTGCGGGATGTGCTGGCCGCAGACAGCCTGGACTCGTCGGATCCCAAAGACGTGATGACGTGGGTCGAGAAGACCTACGGCCATCCCTGCGACATCGGTCGTGCCGGGTTGCCCGAGGAGATCGCGTCCGTCACCGCATATCTGGCGTCATGCAGAAATGGCTACGTGACGGGAGCCACCGTAAACGTCGATGGTGGGTCAGACTTCATCTGAGCCGCCGTCAGCCCTTGGTCGTCCGGATGCCTTTGGGGTTCTCGGTCCACTGCGCCTGGTGGAGCCCCATGGTCATGGCGCCGTTCCAGCCGCCATCAGTCCACAGGGGTGGAGTAGCGGCCGACCGGCGCGACCGACTGATCGAGATCTCCTTGCCCTCGAAGTCGTGGAACGCCGGCATCATCGCGATCTCCGTAGGCCCGGGATCGATGCAGTTGACGCGGATGCCTGCCGGCGCGGGTTCGGGGTGAATGCGACCTTATAGGAATCGAGAATAAACGTTATCAATATGGAAGAGTGATGGTGCCGCTACGGTGCGAAGGGAGTCCAGAATTTGACCGTGCATTCCCGACGACTTCGAGTCATCCAGTGGGCCACCGGCGCTGTGGGCACTGAGATGATCAACACGATCCTCGACCATCGGCCCGATCTCGAACTGGTCGGGGCACGGGTGTATTCCGACTTCAAAGATGGAGTCGACGTCGGCACTCTGGCCGACCGAAGCCCGATCGGCGTCACCGCCACCACCGATGTTGCCAAAATTCTGGCGACGGACGCCGACATCGTGCTGTACGCACCATCTTTCACGAGCCTCGACGATGTGTGCGCGCTGCTGGAAAGCGGAAAGAATGTCGCGACGGTCTCGTTTCTGTTCCACCCCCGGCGCATCGGCGAAGCCGACCGCCGGCGGCTGCTGGCGGCATGCAGAAAGGGCAACAGCACGATCCACGCCAGCGGTCTCAATCCGGGCAACCTGTCCGGCGTGCTGCCGCTGGCCCTGTCCGGGATGAGCCGCACTATCGACCGGTTCACCCTGCAGGAGCGCGCCGACTGGTCGCTGTGGGAAAGCACCGGAATCACCTTCGACGGAATGTGGTTCGGGCGACCTCCCGAGGACATCACGCCGACCGCGAACGAGTTCCTAACCTTCAATACAGCCCTGTTCACCCAGCAGACCTGGTTCATCGCCGACACCCTGAACGCTGCGATCGACGATGTCACGGTCAGCGTCGACGCGGTGCCCGCGACGAAGGACTTCCAGATCTTCGATCATCAGGTGCGCGCGGGCACGACCGCCGGTCAGCGCTGGAACTTCGTTGGGCACCGGAACGGCGAGCCGCTCATCGAGTTCGAGACGCTGTGGACGGTCGGCGGCGAGTATCCCGCGCACTGGCCCAAACCGGATGATGGGTGGACCCTCACCCTCGAAGGGGACCCGTCGATGCGCGTCCACTTCTTGTGCCTGGCCAGCTTTTCGCGGCCGGCGTCGGTCGAGGAGCACGTGCGGGCCGGGCTTGTCGCCGTTGCGATGCAGGTCGTCAACGCCATACCCGCGATATGTTCCGCGCCCGCGGGTTTCGCCACGATGGCCGATCTGCCGCTGATCCGCAGCTATACGGGTTTTGGCGACGGGCCCATCGCCGTCACAGACTGACGGAGGTTGAGATGGCGAAGGCATAGCCGACGAGCTTGTCGACGCCTAGCCCAGCGGCGGCGTGACGTGTCCGCGCGCGTCGGTGACGACTACCCGTTCCATGATCAGCCAGCCCGCGCGGCCGTCACACACGTAGACGTCTTGATACCGGATGTACATCACGTCGTCATCGAGCCGGCCCGGCTCGAAGGAATTGAAATGGTGCGCAACGCAATACACTTCACCGATTGCTCGTTCGCCGTCCACTTGAAAAAGCCCCTGCCCGACCAGATGGAAGGTGCGTGGCCAGTAGCTGACGGCCTGAATCAGCTTGGCCAGTTCTTCGCGGCCGGTCAACGTCATTGGTCCGCGCCCGGGCGGGTGGGCGCGGAGCGTCGCGTCGGGGTGGAACACTGCGAGCAATGCGGACTGATCTCGCTGGTCGAGTGCCGCTGCATACCGGAATGACAGCGTCGCCAGGTCACCATCGGCAACGCCCAGCGATATAACCGTCATTTTCGATTCCGGTTCCGGGGCGGCTACGCCGTCGGCATGACGCCGCGCTCGGTCCAGTGGGCGACGAACGGGGCGATCGTCGAGAGGTCGTAAAGCCCCGGCTCAGCCGCAATCACGGCCGGGATGGCGTTGATGGCATGCATGGCGGTTGCCAGGCAACCCTGTTCGGCGTGATCCTCGTCGTGGGCGCCGATCACGAGATGGAAACTCATGTTGGGCTTGCCCTCGAAAGCCACCTGATAACCGATCTCCGTCGGCCAGTCGGGGGCCAGGTCGTCGGCCATCCTAGTGAGATGCTCTACCGCGAGCGTGGTCTCGCCGCAGTCGACCACCACACCGAAGCGCATGGCGCCCACGGTTCCCGCGGGTATCTCCCCGGCCGCCACCGTCAGCGCCCTCGGTGTCGTCGCGACCTCGCGAAACCCCTCGACGGATCGAATCTCGAGCCCGAGCGCCTGCGCCAGCACCGTCGCGCTGCCGATCCATGCGCTCGCGGCGTAGTCGGTGTTGGTCAGCAAGGGCGTCGTGTCGTCCGGTGCATGACCAAAACCCATCGCGTTGAAAATCAGGTCGTGGCTGGCGTAGGTCGAGTAGTTCAGCACCTCCCGCACACTAATGCGGCTGGTGCGCTCGGTCAGCCGGGACAGGATCGGCGCCAGTGACTCACCGACGAAGCCCGGGTACAGGCCCAGCCCGAGAAACGAGGAACCGCCCACACGACAAGCTTTTTCGATGCCGTCGGCCAGCGATTCGTGCAGCGAGCGAGGATGGATGAACCGGCTGCCGGTGGCCACCACGTTCTTGCCCGAAGCCAAAAGATCACAGACGTCGGCAAAGCAGCCGGGCGTATCGGTCTCCACCTTGCCCATGTAGAGCACCACATCGGCGTCGGTACCGATGACGGCGTCCCGATCGGCAGAAGTCAGCACCCCCGCTTTGGGAGCGCCGCACAGGGTGCCCGCGTCGACGCCGGTTTTGGCCGGGTCGTACACCCGCACGGCGACCAATTCCAGGTCCGGACGGCCCAACACGTGGCGCAACGACATCATCCCGGTCACCCCGGTCGCCCATTGGATCACGCGAGTCATATTCAGGCGAACCTCAATCCCATACCACGTCCAGCCGCGGCGGCGAACGGAACATCGTGCCGCTCACATAGGGCGGCGGGGCGTCGGGATCCAGCCGCAGTCCCGGAAGTTGGTCGAAGAGCGCGTTGAAGAACTTGGTGCTCTCCAACCGTGCCAAGTGCATTCCCAGGCACAGGTGCGCTCCGTGACCGAACCCGATGTGCGGCTTGCGTTCCCGGAAGATGTTGAAGGACTCGGCGTCCGCCCAGCGCGTCTCGTCGTGGTTGGCACTGCCGAGGTTCACCATCATGGTCGATCCTTTCGGGATGTCCAGCCCGAAGAATTCGGTGTCGGTGCTGACCTCCCGGATGAAATTCAGCAGGGGCGTCTCCCACCGGATGCCCTCCTCGATCGCCTGCGGCAACAGACTGCGGTCGGCGCGCACCGCGTCGAGCTGGTCGGTGTGGGTCAGCAAGGCCAGCGCGAGGCTGGCGGTCGATCGCGACGTGGTCTCCGCTCCGGCAGGCAGAAGATTGCGCATGAATCCGTAGATCTGCTCGTCGGACATTTTGACGCCGTCGATCTCGGCCTGCGACAGGATGGTCACCATGTCGTCCTTCGGCAACTTGCGTCGGTCGGCAAGCACGCCGACGAAGTACTCCTTCATCTCCGCCGACGCTTTCATGGCGGTCTCCATGTCGGCACGAAAGCCGAGCAGGTCGATCGCCAGCCGGTGAAACTCTCCGATGTCTGATTCCGGCAATCCGAGAAGCGCCGCGATGATGCGCACCGGAATCGGCATGAATACCGCGTCGACCAAGTCGGCACGCTTGTCGTCGCGGAACTTCGCGATCGTGCGATCCACCAGCGGCCCTACCAGTTCGGAGTCCCACCGTTTCATCGAGGACTTGGCGAAGGCGAACTCGTGCAATCGGCGGTAAGTGGCGTGCTCGGGCTCCTGCATCTCCAGGATGGTCGGTCCCTGTAGCGGCCGCACCATGTCTTCGTAGATTCGCGTGCTGAAGGTCAGATTGTCGGTGAAGACGGCTTTGACGGCGTCGAAGGAGTACGCCGTGAAGGTCTTCTTGCCCGCCGGCCCGTCCTCGGGGACGCCCATCTCCGGCCAGCCTGGGTGGACGGGCGCCTCCTTGCGCAGTTCGCGCAGCAACGGATAGGGGGTAGCGTCGCCGTCGGCGCCCATCCCGGCGTTGAACTTCTGCTGCGCCTCGCGGATGCGCTGCGCCCGGATCGTCTCGAAGTCGTCAGTAACCGCCGGCTCGACCACCTGCCACCTCGCGTACGCTCGATCAACCTACATGCTGTCGGTTGCAAACGTACATCATGTACGTTGAACGAACCAGAACCCCGCGAAATCGCGAAAGCGCAACCTGGAGCATTCGATTGGTCATTCGAGTCGTGCAATGGGCCACCGGCGCCGTCGGTCGCGCCGCCCTGCAGGAACTTATTGAGAATCCCCATTATCAGCTGGTGGGCGTGCTGGTGTACGACCCGGCGAAGGCCGGCCTCGACGCGGGCGCATTGTGCGGGCTGCCGCCGACAACGGGCGTAATCGCCACGGCGGACAAGGACGAGATCATCGCGCTGGGCGCCGATGTAGTCGTGCACGCGGCCAGCAAGGCCCACGCGATCGAGACGAACGCCGAGGACATCTGCCGGCTACTCGCGGCGGGCAGCACCGTCATCACCACGACGTCGTACAACCACCTACCCACCTACGGGGCCGAAACCGAATCGGCATTCCGCAGCGCCTGCCGGCAGGGCGGGTCACGGTTCCACGCCGCGGGCGAGAACCCTGGTTTCATGTTCGAGCGCCTGGTCGCCACGGTGACGGGGCTGAGCAAGACCATCGACCGGATCGACCTCTATGAAGCCACCGACGTGTCGGCCGTCGACAGCCGGCCGATGCTCGTCGACCTCATGGGCATGGGGAGGCCGCCCGAAGACGTCACTGTCGACTCTCCGATCATCAAAAAGCTCGACATGGCCTACCGCCAGGCGCTCAACGCCACGGCAGACGTCCTGGGGATCAGCCTGTCGCACATCGACGTGACCGTCGATGCGACCACGCTGCACCATGACATCGAGGTCCTCGCGGGTACGATCGAGGCGGGAACGGTTGTCGGGCAGCGGTTCTCGTGGACCGGTCACTGGTCGGGGCGCCCGCTGCTGGCCATCCACGAGGAGTGGGTACTCACCCGCGACCTTCCCCAGTGGAACATGGCACCGCTGGCGCCCGGAGAGAAGGCGCCGCTCATCCGCGCGGTCATCAAAGGTCAGCCGAACTTCGAACTGCAGCTCGACGTCGGATCCGATGCTTCAGCGCCGGCGGGCCAGCACGCCATCCCGGGTCACCTGATGATCGCGATGGGCGCGGTTCGCGCCATCCCCTACGTGCTTGCCCAACCGCCCGGCATCGTGACCGCGCCGGTGTTCGGCGCGATCCAACTAGCGTGAGCTGAGAGCGACCGCGCGCGCGATGTGGTCGCTGGGCGCCGCATGGAACACGTGTGCGCTGCCGTCAGCCAGCACCCGTCGGGCCACGAGATAGTCCGAACCCATCCAGCCCTGCCGGATGAACCGGCCGAACCGCAAAAACGTTCCCGGGGCGCCGCTGGCCGATGGGACGAGCTTCACCTGCTCCATCCCGTTCTTCACGCCCTCTCCGGTCAGCGGGCGCGCCGCGGCGATGGCGCGCACGATCACGGTGGCCGCGTCGTGTGACAAGCCGGGCATCGAATGTCCGGGCCGGCGTCCGTATCGTTCCTCGAACCGGTCGAGGAACGCCTGCCCGACGGTATTGCGCTCGTCGTAGCTGTCCAGACCGATCCAGCCGGACAGGTGGCGCATCCACTCCGCGTTGATGTGGGCCATTTCGAAGGCGGTCGTCGTATAGCGCGGCGGATCCCAGCCCGTAGCCAGGAGCGCATCCGTGAAGCCCCACAGGCCGTGCCCGAACCCGACATGCACCAGAGCGTCGGGCTCCGACGCGCGCAGCGCTGCCACCGCTTCCGTCTTGTCGGCCTCCACCTGCGGAATCGCCACGGTGGCAACGACATTCAGGCCGGCTGCGTCGTATGCTTTGTGAGCGAAGGCGAGGTACTCCTTGCCGATCAGCGACGACTCGTAGGCAATGGCGATCCGCGACCGGCCGTCGCCGATCATCACCGCGGCCAGCATCACCGGCTCCTCGGCCATCGAGCCGTTGTTCAGCGCGAAGCACCACTCGCCGAGCGCACCCTCCGAACCTGAGAGGGTGACGATCGGGACCCGCGCGGTGGCCTCGACGTGCGGACGCAGCGGCACCACGTTGTCCGACACCCACGGCCCGTAGATCGCCAGACAACCCTCCGCCACAAGCTCGTCGAAGGCCCGCTCGACCGCGAGGTAGGTTCCGTTGGGCAGGCCGACCACGTTGCGGGTGACGAGTTCGATCGGCCGGTCGATGAGCCCCGAGGATAGGGCTTCATCCATCACCAGCCGCAGCGCATCCATGCTGTCGTTGTCGGTGTCGCCGGTGGTCGGATAATCGTTGAGCAAGCCAACTTTCAACGGAGCGACCGAACCGTATGCGCGAACCTCGTCGTCTGCCATAGCGGCAACATACAGGATGAAGGTTGTTCCACCGGCCACGGATCTCGGCCCCCGGATCGGAAATTGCAATTTACGGAAGCTGAATATTGGCCTTCTTGCGGTGTACTTTGCGAGTGGGAACCGCACGAAGGAGATGACATGACGCTCGCATCACCGCTGGAATCGCGCGCGCCCACGGCCGAGAGAAGGTATCGCGTCATCCAATGGGGCATGGGGAATGTCGGGACGTTGGCGCTGCGGCACTTCGCACACAACCCGCTCTATGAAGTGGTCGGAGTGCTCTGTAATCGCCCAGAGAAGGTCGGCAGGGACGCCGGCGAACTGGTTGGGGTGGCGCCGATCGGCGTGCTCGCAACCACCGACAAGGCGGCCCTGGAGGCCCTCGACGCCGATTGCGTTTTCTACGCGCCACTCTGGTCGGATGTCGACGAGATCTGCCGGCTGCTGCGCGGCGGTAAGAGCGTCGTCGCCTCGGGTGGCGCGTGGTGGCATCGGACCGAGACCAACAGCGCGGACATCGACAAGATCGAAGCGGCGTGCCAAGAGGGCGGTACTTCGTTTCATGGAGGTGGCATCCACCCCGGCTATGCGGCGGACCTGCTTGTCCTGACGCTGGCCCGGATCGTCGGCAAGACCGACCACATCCACATCTACGAGGCGGTGAACTTCAACAGGGACACCCTGAAGTATCTGGACGAAATGGGTTTCGGGAAAACCCCGTCCGAGTTCGCGAAGGGAAATCTCTTCCAGGATGCGTGGTCGTTGTTCGCGCAGTCGCTGACGATGGTCGTCGAAGGACTGGGCAAAACGGTGGAAAAGTTCACGACCGACGTGGAGTTGGGCACGGCCACCCGCGATATTCCCTATGAGGGGACTCCGGACATGGACATGCCGGACCTTAAAGGTGTGATCAAGGAGGGCACCGTCGCGTCCCAACATCACCTCTGGACGGCGTGGGTGGACGGCCGGCCATTCATCACGTTGCACGAGCTGTACTCGTTCACCGACCACGACGCCATCGAACCGAAGCCGGATTGGGAGCCGTACTACCACTACCGCGTGGTGATCGAGGGCGACCCGGGAACCGAGCTGATTTTGCGGGGCAACCAGGAAGCCCGAGAGCACGCGAAGCCCGGCTACGTCGGCTACGCCTGGACCGCGATGGAACCCGTGAACTCGATCCCCGCCATCTGCGACGCCCCGCCGGGTTTCAAGTCCCACGCCGAACTCGGCCTGATGACCGTTCGCGGGATCGTGCGCTGAGGAAACAACCGGCGGGCCACTCAACATTCAAACTGAATGTTGCTACGATCGCCGGCATGGCGAAGCGCGGTGGGGCGGATGACGAGCGGAGGGCCCGAGGGGAGCAGACTCGGCTGGACCTCATCGACGCGGGTCGCGAACTCTTCGTGGAATACGGATTTTTCAACACGAGCATCAGCGACATCGTGACCCAGTCGGGCGTCGGGACCCGGGGCGCGTTCTACCACCACTTCAAGGACAAGGCCGAGCTGTTTCGCGCCGTGTTCGAAGACGTCGAGAACGACCTCACGCTTCGGTCCATTGCTGCTCCCCCGCCGGGAGCGGACCCCTGGGAGCGGCTCACGAGGGGTCTGCACGGGTTCCTCGAAGCGGCACAGGAGCCCGCAGTGCAGCGGGTGATACTCGTCGACGGACCGGTGGTGCTGGGCTGGCAAACCCTGCGCGAAATCCAGGAGGGCAACAGCATCGCCCTCATCAACGACGTGGTCCGCGAGGCGATTGCTGAAGGAATCATTGACGATCAGCCCGTCGGGGAGCTGACGCACATGATCGTCGCCGCGCTCGAGGAGGCCTCGCTACTGGTGGCGCACGCCGCAAACCCCGGCAGGGCGCGCCGACGGGCCGCCAAAGTCCTCGACCGTCTCCTGCTCTCATTTGCCGTCGAGCCCCAAAAAGTCCTGCGGCGGTGATCGGTGCGGTTACTGCGTGCGGACCCTCGCCGCCATCGCGGAAATGCATATTTCCATAAATCGAAATAGTGCCTCCACTTTCCTGATAATCTCGTTTTCAACCTCTGCCCAAGGAGACCCATGCAGCCCGAAGACATGATCCTGGTGAGCGTCGACGACCACCTGGTCGAGCCCCCGAACCTGTTCGAGGGCAGGGTCCCAGGCAAGTACGCCGACCAGACGCCGCGAATCATCCGTCAACCCGACGGGTCGGAGGTCTGGACATTCAACGGTGCGATCATTCCCAACATCGGCCTCAACGCGGTGGCGGGGCGCCCGCGCGAGGAGTACGGCATCGAGCCCACCGCATTCGACGAGATGCGACCCGGGTGCTACGACATCCACGAGCGGATCAAGGACATGGACGCGGGCGGCGTGCTCGGGTCGATGTGCTTCCCATCCTTCCCCGGCTTCGCCGGCCGGCTGTTCGCGACCCACCCCGACAAGGACCTCGCGCTCGCCGTCACGCAGGCGTACAACGACTGGCACATCGACGACTGGTGCGGCTCCTATCCGGGACGCTTCCTACCGATGGGACTGCCCGTGCTCTGGGATCCGGAGCTGTGCGCCAAGGAGATCCGTCGTAACGCCGACAAAGGCTGCCACTCCGTGACTTTCACCGAAAACCCCGCCACGCTCGGATTCCCGAGCTTCCACGACGAGTATTGGGACCCGATGTGGCGGGCGCTGTCGGACACCAACACGGTGCTCTCGGTCCACTTGGGGTCCTCGGGCAAGATCACGATGACCGCCGACAACGCCCCCATCGACGTCATGATCACGCTGCAGCCGATGAATGTGTGCTCGGCGGCCGCCGACCTGCTCTGGTCGCGCGTCATCAAGAAGTTCCCCGACGTCCGGTTCGCACTGTCCGAGGGCGGCACGGGATGGATCCCCTATTTCATCGACCGGCTGGACCGCACCTACGAGATGCATCACCTGTGGACCGGCCAGGACTTCGGCGGCAGGCTGCCCAGCGAAATCTTCCGGGAACGCTTTCTTACCTGTTTCATCGCCGATCCGATCGGAATCAAGCTCCGCCACGACATCGGTATCGACAACATCGCCTGGGAGTGCGACTACCCGCACTCCGATTCGTCGTGGCCTTTGGCGGCCGAGGAACTCGCCCTCGTCATGGCCGGGCTGCCCGACGACGAAGTCAACAAGATCACCTACGAGAATGCGTGCCGGTGGTATTCGTTCGACCCGTTCGAACACCGCACGCGCGCGCAGTGCACGGTGGGCGCCCTGCGCGCCGAGGCGGGTGACCACGACGTCGAGATCCGCAGCTTCGACCACGCCCGGTTCGAACGCACCATCGGCGCAACCCTCGGCTCCGTGAGCGCGAAGCTCGATGTCTGAGAACGAACAACGCCCGTTGCGAGTCGCGGTCGTGGGCGCCTCCTCGGGTCTGGGCCGGTGCATCGGAATCGGGCTCGCACAGCGGGGCGCGCACGTCGCGCTGTTGGCGCGTCGATACGACAGGCTGGTCGAAGCGGCCAAGGAAGCGGGCAACGGTGCGGTGGCCGTCGCCTGCGACGTCACCGTGACCGACAGTTGCCAGGAAGCGATCTCCGAGGCGGTCGGCGCGCTGGGCGGTCTTGATGCCCTGGTGTACACGACCGGCATGGGCGTGCTCGCGCCGCTGCACGATGTGACCGCAGAACAATGGGCGCAGCTGTTCGCCACCAATGTCACCGGTGCTTCGCTCGTCACGGCCGCCGCGGCGCCACACCTGGCGACGACGGCGGGCTCGGCCGTGTACCTGTCGTCGCTGAGTGCGTCGTACACGACTCCGTGGCCACTGCTAGGGGCTTACGCGGTGACCAAAGGCGCACTGGACAAACTCGTCGAGGCCTGGCGCGCCGAGCATCCGGAGATCGGCTTCACCCGCCTCGCTGTGGGCGACAGCCTCGGCGGCAGCGGCGACGCGCAGACCGAGTTCAACAAGAGCTGGGATCCCGACGCGTTGGAGACGGCCATCCGGTTCTGGATGGATAACAAGTACATGCTTGGCGGGTTGGTTGACGCCGAGCATCTGACCGATGTCGTCAATTCCGTGATCCGTTGCGGGAACAGCAGTTTCATCCCTTACCTGACCTTGGCGCCGCGCACCTCCGACGCAGTGAAGGAACTTCGCAAATGGTGAACCACGAACCGCGAATGCTGATCGATGGCAAGCTCGTCGAATCCGAGACCGGGCGACAATTCGAAAACATCAACCCCGCGACCGAGGAAACCCTGGGCACCACCAGCGACGGAACCCGCGCAGACATGGGACGCGCCATCGCCGCGGCGCGGCGCGCGTTCGACGACACCGATTGGCCGCGGGACGGCGACGCCCGAGCCGCCGGACTGCGCCAGCTGCAGGCGGCGCTGGAAGCGGAACGTGAGGACCTGCGGAGCGAACTCGTCGCCGAGGTCGGCTGTCCCGTGTTGTCCACCTACGGACCGCAGCTCGACGTGCCCCTCAAGGAGGCCCTCTCCTGGCCTGCCGACATGATCCGCGAATTCGCATGGAAGCGTTCGCTTCCCGACAAGGACGCGTTCGGCATGGGCAGCCTGACTACCCGCGAAGTGTGGAAAGAGCCGATCGGCGTCGTCGGCGTCATCACCCCGTGGAACTTCCCCTTCGAGATCATCCTCAATAAGATCGGCCCAATCCTCGCAATGGGCAACACGTGCGTGCTCAAGCCCGCTCCGGACACACCCTGGAACGCCACCAGGATCGGCCGAATCATCGCCGAGCAGACGGATATCCCGCCCGGCGTCGTCAACATTGTGCCATCGTCTGATCATCTTGTCGGCGAGGTGATTTCGACGTCTCCGCTCGTCGATATGGTGGCGTTTACCGGTTCGACGGCCGTCGGCCGACGCATCATGGCTGACGCCGCCCAGAGTCTCAAACCCACCTTTCTCGAGCTGGGCGGCAAGTCTGTGTACCTGATCCTCGACGAGGACGGTGACATCAGCGGGCCGGTCGGCGGCAGCGCCTTCATCTGCATGCACGCCGGGCAGGGTTGTGCCATGCCGACCCGCCTGCTGGTCCCCAATTCGCGCTACGACGAGGCAGTCGAGATGGTCACGGCGGCAATGGAAAAAAATAAATACGGCGACCCCACCGATCCCTCGGTGCTGCAGGGCCCGTTGATTTCCAAGAAGCAGCAAGATCGGGTGCTCGGCTACATCGAAAAGGGCAAGCAGGAAGGCGCCCGACTGGTCACCGGCGGCAACGTGCCCAAGCATCTGCCGAAAGGCTATTTCGTCGAGCCGACTGTGTTCGCGAATGTCGACAACAAGATGACCATCGCCCAGGAGGAGATCTTCGGTCCTGTGCTGTCGGTCATCGGGTTCGACGGCGACGACGATGCGGTGCGGATCGCCAACGATTCGATCTATGGCCTGTCTGGCGTCGTGTTCGCCAATGACCTCGACCGCGCCAAGTCCGTGGCGAGCCGGATCAGGACCGGCACCCTCGGCATCAACGGCGGTCTGTGGTACGGCGCCGACGCACCGTTCGGGGGCTACAAGCAGTCCGGCGTCGGCCGTCAGTGCGGCGTCGAGGGACTTGAGATGTTCACCGAGACAAAGACGGTCGGCTGGCCGGCTTCCTGACCCCCCAACTCCCCCAACGAAAGAGTGACAATGAAGTCCAAAGCAGCGGTGTTGCGCGGCGTCGGTGTCGATTGGGAAGTCACCGAAGTCGAGCTCGATCCACCGCACGCGGGTGAAGTCTTGGTCAAGATGGCCTACGCGGGAATTTGCCACTCGGACGAGCACTTCTACACCGGCGACAGTGTGCCGACCCCGGAGATGGAAGAAATGATGCGGGCCTCCGGCCTTCCGGTGCCCGAATGGTTTCCCATGCTCGGCGGCCACGAGGGCTCCGGCGTCGTCGAAGCGGTCGGTCCCGAGGTGAAAACACTCAAACCCGGTGACCACGTGGCGATCTCGTTCCTGCCTGCCTGCGGCAGCTGCCGATGGTGCGCCACCGGGCACACGTACCTGTGCGACGTGGGCTCTGACATTTACAGCAAGGCAATGACCACCGACGGCACCCGGCGTCGCCACCTCGGCGACGAGGATTTGATGGCGATGATGCAGGTCGGCACGTTTTCCGAGTACGTGGTGGCGTCCGAGCGTTCGCTGGTGAAAGTGAACGACTGGATCCCCCTGGAGGCCGCCTCCCTGGTGTCCTGTGGTGTGACAACGGGATTCGGGTCGGGATCCGTCGCGGCAGGCACGGGAGCGGGTGACACCGTCGTTGTGATTGGCGTCGGCGGGATCGGCATGAATGCGGTGCAGGGCGCGAAGGTCGCGGGCGCCAAGCACATCGTCGCTGTGGACCCCAACGAGTTCAAACGTGAGATTGCGCCGACGTTCGGCGCCACCCACACCGCTGTCGACGCCGGTGCAGCAGTGGAACTGGTCAAGGAGATCACGTGGGGAGTCATGGCCGATCGCGTCGTTCTCACTCCCGGGGTGGTGCCCGCAGACCTGATCTTTACGGCGATGATGTTGTTGCGCAAGGGCGGAACCTGTGTGCTGACCGGGATGGCCAAGATCACCGACATGATGGTCCCGATGATGCTCGGCGACATGGTCAACTCCTGCAAGACCTTCAAAGGGGCGCTCTATGGTGAGATGAACCCGCGCGAAGCCATGCCGAAACTACTGTCGATGTACGAGGCGGGCCTGATCAAGCTCGACGAGCTGGTAACCCAGAAGTACAAGCTGGACGACATCAACGAAGCCATGAAAGACCTCCGCGCCGGCAAGAACATCCGCGGCGTCATCGCCTTCGAGTAATTGCTCCGGCGGCTCGCGGCGACGGCGCCCCCAGCAAGGAATCTGCTCAGCGTCGCGGCACCACCTAGCGAAGAGGGATTGGACGCGATGAGCATGCCTGACGGGCCTAGCGCAGGCTCGTTTCGCCTGGATCCGGCTGCCATCGTATGGACACTCGTCCGCGAACTAGTAGCAGGGCACGCCGCATTGCCGAGATCGAAGAAAGGCTCGCGGTTGGACAAGCCGAGGCCGCCAGCGACGTCGACGACATGCTGAGTCTTTCCTTTGGCCTCAAGAACGATTCTGACCTGGCCATGTTGAAGGCACTCTGGTATCAGAGAACAGTCCCAAAACTCATTGCGCAACTGGGTTTCGCCCTGGAGGTTCACGAAGCGTCCGGCGATGGCGTGGCTACGATCGACGATCCCATCGATGCAGCCCGCGGGCAAAACACCGGCTCCGGTTCGTCCGAACGCGACTTCGTGGGCTGATAAAACCTGCGCCGCAACGATTCCTACAGCTGCACTCCCAGCAGCGCATCGACCGCGGTCGCCACCAGCTGCGGCGCCCCGGCGTCGTGGCCGCCGTACTCGAGCGCGTCGGTCGACCAACCATCCAGCGCGGCAAGGGCTTTCGGCGTGTCCAGGTCGTCGGTAAGATATTGGCGCACCCGGGCGACGACGTCGGTGGCGTCCGGGCCGGCGGGCAGCGCGGCCGCCTCCCGCCAGCGCCGCAGCCGCTCGGTCGCCTCGTCGAGCACCTGGGGGCTCCAGGACCGGTCCGCACGGTAGTGCCCGGCCAGCAGCCCCAGCCGGATCGCCGCCGGCTCAACACCCTGCGCGCGCAACTCCGACACCAAAACCAGGTTGCCGCGGCTCTTGGACATCTTGTGCCCGTCCCAGCCGATCATCCCGGCGTGCACGTAGTGGCGGGCGAACCGCCGCTCCCCGCGCACGCATTCGGCGTGGGCGGCGGTGAATTCGTGGTGCGGGAAGATCAGGTCGCTGCCGCCGCCCTGGATGTCCACGGGGCTGCCGATGCGGCTGAGCGCGATCGCCGCGCACTCGACGTGCCAGCCGGGCCGGCCGTCGCCGAACGGGGAAGGCCAGCTGGGCTCGCCGGGCCGCGCCGCGCGCCACAACAGGGCGTCGAGCTCGTCGGTCTTACCGGGGCGGCCCGGGTCGCCGCCGCGCTCGGCGAACAGCGCCAGCATGGTGTCGCGGTCATACCCGGACTCGTAGCCGAACTGGACTGTGGCGTCCGCCCGGTAGTAGACGTCCGGATATTCGCCCTCCAGGACGTACGCCGCGCCCGACGCCAGCATCTTCTCGACGAGTTCGACGACCTCGGCGATCGCCTCCGTCGCGCCGACGTACTCCCGCGGCGGCAGGATGCGCAGCGCCGTCATGTCCGCGCGGAACAGGGCGACCTCCCGGTCGCCCAGCTCGCGCCAGCCGATGCCGTCGCGCTCGGCGCGCTCGAGGAGGGGGTCGTCGATGTCCGTGACGTTCTGCACGTAGTGCACGTCGTGGCCGAGGTCCAGCCACTGCCGGTGGACCAGGTCGAACGCCAGGTAGGTGGCCGCGTGACCCAGGTGCGTCGCGTCGTAGGGCGTGATGCCGCAGACGTACATGGTGGCCTTCGAACCAGGTTGGGAGCCCGCCGCCACCGGACGCACCTGCCGGTCGGAGGTGTCGTACAGCCGCAGCTCCGGGCCGCGCCCGGGCACCACCGGGACCTGTGCGGAAGACCACGTCTGCATAACGTCGACTCTAAACGCGCATGCGATCAGCGAAATTCCTGCCGGATGGCGCCCAGCAGGATCGGCGCCAGCTCGGCGCGGCACATGACGAAGTCGGGCAGGTACGGGTCGAGCTGGTTGTAGCGCAGCGGCGACCCGTCGAGCCGCGACGCGTGCATGCCGGCGGCCATCAGCACCCCGGCCGGGGCCGCCGAGTCCCACTCCCACTGGCCGCCGGCGTGCACGTAGGCGTCGACGTCGCCGTCGATGACGGCCATCGCCTTGGCGCCCGCCGATCCGATCGCGACCGGCTGGATGTGCAGCGTCTGGCGGATGCGGTAGAGCACCGCCGGCGGCCGGGTGGCGCTGACCGCGATCCGGATGGTCGCGGGGACGCCGGTGCGCGCGGAGTCGGCGGTCACGGTGTCGCTGCGGTAGACCGTGTTCCCGCGGGCGGGCAGGGACACGGCCGCGTCAGTGATCTCGCGCTGCCCGTCGGTGGGGCGCTGCCACAGCGCGATGTGGACCGCCCAGTCGTCGCGGCCCGGCGTGGAGAACTCGCGGGTGCCGTCGAGCGGGTCGATGATCCACACCCGGTCGTGATTGACCCGCGACAGGTCGTCGTAGGCCTCCTCGCTGAGCACCGCGTCACCGGGCCGCTCGGCCCGCAGCCGGCGCAGGATCAGCGCGTTCGCCAGGCTGTCCCCCGCGTCGCCGAGCGCCCACGGATGGCCGAAACCGACCTCGTCGCGCACCTTGAGCAGCAGCTCCCCCGCGTCGGCGGCGAGATCGGCGGCCAAGGCGGCGTCCGTCATCTCGTCCGGGCCGCTCGTCACCGGTTCAGTATCGCCGACGACGGGGGCTGGTTTAGAACGCCGGCCACGGAATGGGGCGGTGCCGGTTGGGCGCGGGCATGACCGGGTTGTCCAGCAGCGCGAGTGCGCGCCCGCGCAGCGCCGCGATTTCGGCCCGCGTGATGTGCTCGGCCAGTTCGTCGGCGAACGCGCCGGTGAGGGCCTCGGCGAGCGCGTCGATCGCCTCGCAGGTGTTGTCGTCGATCGGCTTGCCCGCCCAGCCCCACAAAACGGTGCGCAGCTTGTTCTCCACGTGCAGGGACACCCCGTGGTCGACGCCGTAGATGTGGCCCTCGAGGTCGCGCAGGACGTGGCCGCCCTTGCGGTCGGCGTTGTTGATCAGCACGTCGAACACCGCCATCCGCCACAACCGGATGTCGTCGGCGTGGACCAGGACGACCTCGTCGCCGGCGTAGTCGTAAGCCCGCAGCACGGGCAGGTAGCCCGGCTGCACCTTGTTGGCGGGAAACAGGTCGACCAGATCGGGACCCGGCGGCGGGTCGGAGTCGGCCGCGTCCCCGGCCTGCTCCACCCACAGCTGCAGCATGCCGGGGCCCGCCGGCCCGTGTCGAATGATGGTGTAGGGCACGATGTTCCACCCCAATTGCGTCGCGATCCGATACGCGGCGAGTTCGCGGCCGGCCAGTGTTCCGTCCGGAAAATCCCACAGCGGCGCCTCGCCGGAGACCGGTTTGTAGACGCAGTGCACGCTGGATTCGCCCAGCGTCGATTCGCACAGGAAGGTGGCGTTGCTGGCCGACCGGATGCGTCCGAGGACCGTCAGCTCGCCGTCCCGCAGCACCGCACGCTGCTCGTTATTCCTCTGGTTCATCGTCGGGCCCGAGCAGCGCGCTGCGCTTGTAACCGTTGGTGCGCGCGCAGATGTGGCCCTCGGGGTCCAACGGTTCGTCGCACAGCGGGCACGGCGGACGGCCCGCCGAGATGACGCGGTTGGAGCGGGTGGCGAACTGGCGCGCCGACTCGGGCGTCAGGAACACCCGCACCGCGTCGGGACCCTCCTCGGTGTCGTCGAGCACCACCGAGGCGTCGAACTCGGCGTCGGTGACGGCCAGCAGCTCGACCACCACCGTCTGCGCCTCCGAATCCCAGCCCAGGCCCATGGTCCCGACCCGGAACTCCGCGTCGACGGGGGTGATCAACGGGTTGAGGTCGTCGATCTCGGCGGGCTCCGGCGGGACCGGCGTGCCGAACCTCCGGTTCACCTCGAGCAGCAGCGCGCCGATGCGCTCCGCGAGCACCGCGACCTGTTGCTTCTCCAAGATCACCGAGACCACCCGCGAATCGCCCACGGCCTGTATGTAAAACGTGCGATTTCCGGGCTGGCCGACGGTCCCGGCCACGAAGCGGTCGGGCGTGCGGAAGACGTGAATTGCGCGGGCCATGGCACCTCCAAAATACCGGCTGTTGCCGTTGCCGTGCGATTCGATTGCCCCGCCCCAGCGAAACTAATCAGTCGAGCCGCCGACCACCGCGTCGCTCGTCGGCACGGCTTCGGCCGGCCCGCTTTGCGACTCCCCCTTCGACTCATCGTGAGCCTGATCACCCTTGGACTCGTCCTTCGCCGGGGGCCCCGCCCGCAACGCGGCGGACAGCTTCGCGCCCGTGTGATTGACGTGCAACACGAACGGCCGCAGCGGGGTGTAGCGGATCACGGTCACCGACCCCGGGTCGGCGGTGACGCGCTGGAAGCCGTCCAGGTGCATGCCGTACGCGTCGGCGACGACGGACTTGATGACGTCGCCGTGGGTGCAGGCCACCCAGAGCGCGTCGGCGCCGTCTGCTTCGCCAAGTTCTGCGGCCAGCCGCCGGTCGTGCCCGCGGATGGCCGCGACCGCGCGCGCCTGCACCTGCGCCAGGCCCTCGCCGCCCGGGAACACCGCGGCGCTGGGGTGGGCCTGGACCACCCGCCACAACGGCTCTTTCGTCAGCTCGCCGATCTTGCGGCCCGTCCAGTCGCCGTAGTCCACCTCGGCGAGCTCCTCGTCGATCAGCGGCTCGAGGCACAGCGCCTCGGCCAGCGGCGCGACGGTGCGCCGGCAGCGCAGCAGCGGAGAGGTGACCACCGCTCGGATCGGCAGGTCGCCGATCCGGTCGATCAGGCCGGCGGCCTGCTCGCGGCCCTTGTCGTCGAGGTCGACGCCCTCCGAGCGTCCGGCCAGGACGCCGGCGGTGTTCGAGGTGGAGCGGCCGTGCCTGAGCAGGATGACGGTCACCAGGACGACCGTACTCGGTGGGGGCGTGGCTGGTCCGCTAGCGCGACACCGGCAGCGCGTGCGCGATGGAGTCGCGTACGGCGGCGGTCAGGCTGCGCTCATCGGTGAGGTCGATGTCGACGAGGCCGCGGATCGCCCGGGCGACCACGTCCTCGGCCTGCGGAACGGGGCCGGAAAGGCGTGGCCGGTAGATTTCGACGACGAGCGATCGGTGTTCGATGTGGAAGGAAAAACTGCGCCCATCCCCGAGTTGCCCGTACCCACTGGCAAAGATTCCCGTCGAGATATCCTCGACAGCAAACTCTTTGTCTGCGATATGCCGGTCAACGATGACGGTCATGACGCGACCATACCTCTCCAGTCCGACCCCATGCAGGCAACATGGCCATATTGGATGCGAAACCGTTCCCTAAAATTTGACTTTCATGTTGGTGACGCGAGGGAAAATAATTGCTGCGACGATATAGGGGTTGGGCTCAGCACAGGTTTGTTGTCCTGTCGTCTTTGCTGGCGTTGGTCACGGTCTGCGGCGGTTGCTCGAGCAATCCGCTCACAACCGCGCCGCCGACGATCGAACCCGCCCGGGCCGCGGCCTCCCCACCGGCTTCTCAGAACCCCGCCGGCACCGTGCGCCCGCTGGCCGGCCACGCCGCGGCGGCAATCTTTGACAACGCCACCCGTCAACTGGCGGTCCTCGCGCCCGGCGCCGACCCGGACGCGCCCGCCACCCTCACCGAATTCGGTGATCCGCAGGCCCCGCCGCGCGTGGTCGAGCTGCCGGGCCCGGCGACCGCGTTGACCGGCGACGGCCGGGGGACGGCCTTCCTGGCCACCCGCGGTGGCTACATCACGGTCGACCTGTCCGCCGGTGAGGCAACCCGGGTGCCCGTGGCCAATGCTCAGCAGATCGACTTCACCGCGGTCGCGCAGCGCGCCGACGGCACGCTGGTGCTGGGCACCGCCGATGGCGCCGTCTACACCTTCGCCTCCCGGACACCGGCCTCGGTCAAGAGCGCCACCATCAGCAGCCGCAACAAGATCTTCGCGCGCGTGGACGCCCTTGCCACACAAGGGAATACGACGGTGGTGCTGGATCGGGGCCAGACCTCGGTGACGACGATCGGTGCCGACGGCCGCGCCGAGCAGGCGCTGCGGGCCGGCGAGGGCGCCACCACCCTGGCCGCCGACCCGCTGGGCCGCGTCCTGGTCGCCGACACCCGCGGCGGACAGCTGTTGGTGTACGGCGTCGACCCGCTGATCCTGCGCCAGGCCTTCCCGGTGTGGCAGTCCCCCTACGGCCTGGCCGGCTCCCGCGAGCTGGCCTGGGTGTCCCTCGCCGCGTCGAACGTCGTCATTGGTTACGATCTGTCAACCGGAATTCCCGTCGAAAGGGTGCGATACCCAACCGTGCAGCAACCCAACTCGCTGGCTTTTGACGAAGCGTCGGGCACCTTGTACGTGGTGTCGGGGTCGGGTGCGGGCGTCCAGATCATCGAGCACGCGCGGGGTGCGCCATGACCAGGCCCGCACCGCGGTGGAGTCGGCTGCCCGCGGGCTGGGAAGCGGACATGTCCGACGAGTACGAATGGATCCCGCTGCGCCTGCCGCCCGAGGTGACGCGGGTCAGCGCGTCCATCCGGCTGTCGATCGAGGCCGAATACCGCGGCTGGGAACTCACCCGGGTGCGGCTCTACAACGACGGCAGCCGACGGGTGTTGTTGCGCCGCAAGAAATCTCGTCTGGATAGCCGACGGCCCGACCAACCGGAATTGTGATGTACCGGCTGACCCGCCGGCTGTTGTTCCTCTTTCCGCCCGAGCGCATTCACACGCTGGTGTTCGCGCTGCTGCGCGGCGCCACACTCCTGCCCGTCGCGCGGCGGTTGCTGCACCGACGGCTCGGCCCGACCGACCCGGTGCTGGCCAGCACGGTGTTCGGGGTGCGCTTCCCGGGACCGCTGGGCCTGGCCGCCGGCTTCGACAAGGACGGCAAGGGCCTGCTCACCTGGGGCGCGCTGGGTTTCGGGTACGCCGAGGTGGGCACCGTCACGGCGCAGCCCCAGCCCGGCAACCCCGGCCCGCGCCTGTTCCGGCTGCCCGCCGACCGGGCCCTGCTCAACCGGATGGGGTTCAACAACCGCGGCGCCGGCGCGCTGGCGATCCGCCTCACCCACCGCAAGCCCGGCGTGCCGGTCGGCGTCAACATCGGCAAGACCAAGGCGGTCTCGGCCGCCGACGCCATCGGCGACTATCGGGCCAGCGCCCGGCTGGTCGCGCCGCTCGCGTCGTATCTGGTGGTCAACGTCAGCTCGCCGAACACGCCGGGGCTGCGTGACCTGCAGGCGGTGGAGTCGCTGCGGCCAATCCTGCAGGGCGTCCTGCTGGAGGCCTCGACGACGTCGACGCCGGTGCTGGTCAAGATCGCACCCGACCTTTCCGATTCCGACGTCGACGACATCGCCGACCTGGCCGTCGAGCTGGGCCTGGCCGGCATCGTCGCCACCAACACCACCGTGTCGCGGGAGGGCCTGAGCACCCCGGGGGTGAAAAAGCTTGGCGCTGGTGGCATCTCGGGGCCGCCGGTGGCGCGCAGGGCCGTGGAGGTGCTGCGCCGGCTCTACGGCCGGGTGGGCGATCGCCTGGTGCTCATCAGTGTGGGGGGCATCGAGACGGCCGACGACGCGTGGGAACGGATCACCGCGGGCGCGTCGCTGCTGCAGGGCTACACCGGGTTCATCTACGGAGGAGGCTTGTGGCCCAAGCACATTCACGATGGCATCGCCCGCCGACTGCATGAAGGCGGATTCGCGTCGCTTAGCGACGCGGTGGGCAGCTCGGACCGGCTTGGGGAGACGGGATAGACCACCCTATTGGGCGTGTGTCAATTAATTGAGTTGGCCGCCTTGCCAATCCGGGGGGTTGTGCATTTGTAGAACAAGCTGTTAGAAACACGTTTAGTACGTCACATTCGGTCGACATTGTGACTGGTGTGACGTTATCGGGCCAATGGGGAGTCTTCGAGGGGAGACAACGATGTCCTTTGTAGTCACTGCGCCGGAGACGGTGGGCGCCGCCGCCGGGGACCTGGCGGGCATCGGTTCCTCATTACGGGAGGCCACCGCGGCCGCGGCGGGCCAGACGACCGCCATCACCTCCGCTGCCGCCGATGACGTGTCGCTCGCCATCTCGGAGCTGTTCGGCACGTACGGGCAGCAATTCCAGGCGATGAGCGCCCAGGCGGCGGCGTTTCACAACGAGTTTGTGAGCGTGTTGAACGGCGGTGCGGCGGCCTACCTCAGCACCGAGCTGGCCAATGCTGAGCAGGCCTTGATCGGCGGCTTTGCCGCCGGCGGCGCGGCCGCGTCCACCCCGATCCTCGGCGGGCTGCTCGGCTCGGGCGGCCTGCTCGGTTCGGGCGGCCTGCTCGGTGGGGGGCTCTTGGGCGGCTCGAGCAGCGGCGGCGGCCTGCTCGGTGGGCTCGACGGTCTGCTCGGCCTGGGGACCGGAGGGGGCGGGCTGCTCGGCGGCCTGGGCAGCGGGTTGAGCCAAATCTTCGCCCCCCTCAACACCATCGGCAGCCAATTCGCCAACGGCTTGGGCGCACTCTTCTTCAACCCGGCGATCCTCAACGCCTTCCCCACCCTGAGCGACTTCTTCGGGCCGATAAACCTCGGCAACTTGACCCCCGGCCTGAGCCTCACCTCGGGGCCGCTCGGCGCCTTGCTGGGCCCGACACTCAACGGCGTCGGCCTCGACCTGGGCAACTTCCTGTCCAACGAACTCGCCAACGGCATAACCCTGTCCAACCTGCTGGGCCTCGGCACCGGGCTCTTCCAGGACGTGCCGCTGCTGCAGGGACTCCAACCTTTGCTGAATGGGTTGCTGCCGGCGCTGTTCGGACCGATGCCGTCGGGCGCGGCCCCCTACCCCAACCCGTACACCGTCCTCTTCGAGACGGCGGCGCTGAATCTGAACCTGATGGGCGCGCAGTTCGCGACCCATCCGTTCCCGATCATGAGTCAGATCATCGCCAACCAGAGTCACTACGCGCAGATCTTGGCTAGTGGGTTCGCGACCGGCCTGCAGGGTTTCCCCGCGAACGTGCCGGCGAACATTCAACTCGCCATCCAGGGCGCGTCGACCTTCAACCCGGTGGCCATCGGCGAGGACTTCGTCGGTGGCACCACCGGCTTATGGGGAACCGTCGGCTCGTCGCTGGCCAAGATGGGCACGGACCTGCAGGGCACATTGCCGGCCGCGCTCCGCGACATGTCGGAGGCTCGGGACGCGATAGCCCTGGGCAACTACTACGCCGCGGTGCAGGACGCGGCGCACGCGCCGATCGATCTCTTCATCACCGGATTCGACACCAGCCACCTGGCGATCGGCGGCAGCATCACCAGCCTCATCCCGCCCAACTTCGCGCTGAACATCGCGGGGCCCGTCGGGTTGGAGGGTCCGGCCGCCGAGTTGCTGCCCATCCTTTCGGCCATCGGACAGCAGCCGGTCGGCGTCGCGAGCCTGGTCCCGCACGGGTCCATTCCCGGAATGATGCTCGGCAACCTCGCCAACGCGGTCGACACCCTGGTCAACGCGAACGTCACCGCGAACTTCGCGGTGAATATCGGTGGCATACCGCCCGCCGGCACGTTGGCCGGCACCGCGATCTTCGGGTTGCCGTTGCAGCTGGGCTTCGCGATCCTGGGCCCGCCGTTCGCCATGGCGAACGGAATCGCCCAGGGGGCAACGGCTTTCGGTGCGGCCGCGCAGGCCGGCAACGTCCTGGGAATGCTGAACGCGATCGGCGATATGCCCGCCTATGCCGCGAACGGCTTCCTCAACGGCCAACTCATCGTGGACCTGCCGTTGCCGATCACGGTGTCGACCCCGCTGCTGGGCTCCCTCACTTTGCCGGCGATCGCCCATGTCCCCTTCGACGGGCTTCTCACGCCGCCCGAACCGCTCACGGTCACGATCCCCGCCGGCGTCGCAGGCATAACTATTCCGATCAATGCCACCCTCGGCGGCACGGAATTCGGCGGCCTGTTCCCGACGCTGTTCAACACCATTCCGGAAGCGATCGCCGCGGCAATCACACCCATCGGCTAGTCCCTGCCGCGAGAGTGCAACTGCCGACGCGTTACCCGAGTGGGCCTGTCGGCAGCTGCAGTTTCGCGAACGCGCGGGCTACTTCTGCTCGTAGGTCCCGTAGATGTAGGCGCGCGCGATCGCGTGCTGGAACAGGTTGAACCCGAGGAACGCGGGGCTGGCGTCCTCGGGCAGGTCGAGCTTCTCGACGTCCACGGCGTGCACCGCGACGTAGTAACGATGCGGGCCGTGGCCCGGCGGCGGCGCGGCGCCGACGTAGCGGCGCATGCCGGCGTCGTTCACCAAAGTCAGTGCGCCGCCTGGCAACTCGTTGCCGTCGCCGGCATTGTCGGGCAGCTCGGTGACGTTCGCGGGCAGGTTGGCCACCGCCCAGTGCCAAAACCCGGACAGCGTCGGGGCGTCCGGGTCGTAGACGGTGACCGCGAAGCTGCGGGTCTCCTCCGGGAACCCCGACCAGGTCAGCTGCGGGCTGACGTCCTCGCCGCCGGCGCCCATGATCCCGCTGACCTGCGGGGTGGCCAGCGGCTGCCCGTTGGTGATCGAGTCCGAACTCAGGCTGAACGACGGCAGCTTGGGCAGCGCGTCATACGGATCGGGCGGCAGGCTCATGGAGCGGTCCTCTCGTGTCGTCATTAGCAGTGCGTTAGAAAGTGTGCCAGCACGTCGGTGCCGAACCTCAGCGCGTCGATGGGTACCCGTTCGTCGACGCCGTGGAACAGCGCGGCGAAATCCAGATCCGGCGGCAGCCGTAGCGGGCTGAAGCCGAAACAGCGAATGCCCAAGCGCGCGAAGGCTTTCGCGTCGGTCCCTCCGGACAGCATGTAGGGCACCGTCCGGCCGTCGGGGTCGAGGGCCAGCACGGCGGCGTTCATGGCGTCGACCAGCTCGCCGTCGAAGCTGGTCTCGTACGACGGGTGGTCCCTGATCCATTCGCGGGTCACGGCCGGGCCGAGCAGCTCGTCGACCTCGGCCTCGAACGCCGCCTTGCGACCGGGCAGGATGCGGCAGTCCACCACCGCCTCCGCCGTCGCCGGGATGACGTTGGCCTTGTACCCGGCCTTGAGCATCGTCGGGTTGGCGGTGTCGTGCAGCACGGCCTTGAGCATGCGGGCCATCGGGCCGAGCTTGTCGATCGTGCCCGCCAGGTCGTCCGACTCGATGTCGAAGCTCAGCCCGGTCTCCTCGCTGACTGCGGCGAGGAACTGCGCGACGGTGTCGGTCACCACGAGCGGAAACTGGTGCCGGCCGAGCCGGGCCACCGCCTCGGCGACGGCCGTGACGGCGTTCTGGTCGTGCACCATCGACCCGTGCCCGGCCGGGCCCTGGGCGCTCAGCCGCATCCACGACATCGCCTTCTCGGCCGTCTCGATGAGGTAGAGGCGACGCTCTCCCCCGTCGCGGCGCGGCACGGTCAGGGAGAACCCGCCCACCTCGCCGATCGCCTCGGTGACGCCGTCGAACAGCTCCGGCCGATTGTCGACCAACCATTGCGCCCCGTAGTGGCCGCCGTGCTCCTCGTCGGCGACGAACGCGAACACCAGATCGCGCGGCGGCACGATGCGGTCCCGCTTCAACTGCCGGGCGACCACGAGCATCATGCCGACCATGTCCTTCATGTCGACCGCGCCGCGGCCCCAGACGAAGCCGTCGCGGATCGCGCCCGAGAACGGGTGCACGGTCCAATCGGCAGGCTCGGCCGGCACCACGTCGAGATGCCCATGGATCAGCAGCGCACCGCGCGAGCTGTCCGCGCCATTCAGGCGGGCGACCACGTTGCCGCGGCCGGGGGCGCCGGACTCGATGTATTGCGGCAGGTAGCCGACCTCTTGGAGCTGCTCGGCGACCCACTGCGCGCACTCGGCCTCGCCGCGGGTGGTCTCGGGTTCGCCGGTGTTGGTGGTGTCGAACCGGATCAACCGGCTGACGACCTCGGCCACATCGTCGCGGGGACTGGTCGGCGGCTCGGTGTGAGAGGTCACAACCACCTTTCCTACCACTGCCGGGGCCGCCGGGCTCGGGGTGGAACCCCCGGCCCGCGGCGAGCTAACTTGGGTCCGCGCGGGCCGATCCGATAGCCTTAGCTGCCAACTCTCGTTGGTCTTGTCCGAGTGGCGGAATGGCAGACGCGCTAGCTTGAGGTGCTAGTGCCCTACTAATGGGCGTGGGGGTTCAAGTCCCCCCTCGGACACACGACTGAGGCGAGCGAAATGAATGCTCGCATTCATTTCCGAGCCGAAGGAGTGTGTTGAGCGGCGAAGCCGCGATCACACATCCGGTACACGACTGAGGCGAGCGAAATGAATGCTCGCATTCATTTCCGAGCCGATGGAGTGTGTTGAGCGGCGAAGCCGCGATCACACGCCGATGCAGGGTGTTGAGCGGCGAAGCCGCGAACACACATCCGACGACTGGGGCGAGCGAAATTGCCGCACCAAAACGGCCGAGGGCGCGTCATCGGACGGGTCTGGCGGCGGATCCGGTGGACCTTGGCCCCTATGCAAGGAATTTGATTGCGGCGTCGCCGAATTCGCGGTGGTACTGGAAGATCGCGCCGTGGCCGGAGTCTGGGTAGATGATTAGTTCGGATCCGGCGATTCGTCGGTGCATGTCCTCGGAGAGCACGCTGGGGACCATGCGGTCGTTGTCGCCGTTGGCGATGAGTGTGGGCTTGGTGATGCGCGACAGGTCGGCGGGGGTGGAGCGTCCCCACCGTTTGATGGCCTTGAGTTGGGTTTGGAAGGCTTTGACGGCGATCTTGGCGTCGCGGTCCGTAGTGCGTTGCTTGAGGCGTTCAACGAACGCGCGGGCCGCGCGCTTGCCGGTGTCGTCGCGGTTGAAGAACAGGTACTCCTTGGGGTCCTTGAGGGTGAGGGTGGCGCGCAGCGAGTCGTAGTACGTGGTGCCGGCGACCTTGTCGATTCCGTTGCCGCCGGCGGGTCCGGTTCCGGTCAGGATGAGCTTGCGGACCAGGTCGGGGTGCCTGAGCACGAGGGCCTGGGCGACCATGCCGCCCAGGGAGAAACCGAAGAGGTCGACGGTGTCGTATCCCAGCGCGGTGATGAAGGTGTAGGCGTCGTCGGCCATCGCTTCGACGGTGTCGGGCACGCTTCCGGTGGAGGCCCCGACGCCGCGATTATCGAAGGCGATGACGTGGTGATGGGCGGCGATGGGGTCGATGACGGCGGGATCCCAGTTGTCCAGCGTCGCCGCGAGGTGCACGAGGAAGACGACGGGGATGCCGCCGGTGGCTCCGAGTTCGCGGTAGGCGTAGGTGACCCCCTCGGCGGTGACGGTGCGCGTCGGTGCGTCCTTGTAGGACGTTACGGTGTTCGGGTGCTGACGATTGGTGGCCATGAGTGGTCTCCTCAGAATTGTGGGTGGATGTTAGTCGGCGAGGAATTGCAGTGCGGCGGGGACGAATTCGCGGTGGTGCTGGAACACGCCTCCGTGCCCGGAGTCGGGGTAGATGACCAGCTGGGCGTTGGGCAGCCGGCGTGCCATGTCGGCGGAGTGTTCGCTGGCGACCATCAGGTCGTTGTCTCCGTTGACCACCAGGACGGGCTGGGTGATCACCGAGAGGTCGTCGGGCTGGCTCTGACCGGCGTGGCGGATGGCTTTGATCTGGGCGACGCGGGCTTGCAGAGAGATTTTCTTGTCGAGGCCTGTGGTGCGCTCCCGTAGCCGCTGCTGATAGTCGGCTGCGGCGCGTTTGCCTACGGGGGTTCGGGGGAAGAACAGGAAGTCACGCGGGTCGCTGCGGGTCAGGGCCGCTTTGAGGTAGGCGGCTCCGACGATGGTGGCCATCTTGTCGATGCCACCGCCGCCGCGCGGACCGGTGCCGGCCAGGATGATGCGGCGCACCAGGTGCGGTGCCTGCAGGGCGACCACCTGCGCGACCCCGCCGCCGAGGGAGAACCCGAACAGGTCGACCTGTTCGGGGCCCAGGGCGCGGATGAACGCGATGGCGTCGGTGCCCATCTGTTCGACGGTGGTCGGCACGGAGCCGCCGGTGGCGCCGACGCCGCGGTTGTCGAAGGCGATGACGCGGCGGTGGGCGGCGATGCCGTCGACCACGCGTGGGTCCCAGTCGTCCAGGACGGCGGTGAGGTGATGCAGGAACACCACCGGAACGCCTGTGCCGGTTCCGAGTTCGCGGTAGGCGAAGCTCACGCCGTTTACGTTGACGGTTCGGGTCGGTGCGTCTTTCCAGGTCGTCCTCACGGTGCGCCTTTCGGTGGGAACTTCTGTCAGCGGGTCGTGCGCGGTGGTCATCAGGTAGGCCTTCCGGGGGCGAACGCGGATTGACTTACGATCATACTATTATGACCGTAAGCTAAAGTGGTAGCGTCGGTCAAGCACGAGATTCCGAAGACAACTGGGAGGCCGCCCATGGCGCGTTACGAGCCGGAGCACAAAGCCGCGACGCGGAAGCGGATCATCGGCACGGCCGGCGAGCGGTTCAAACGGGGTGGCATCGACGGCTCCGGTATCGCCACGCTGATGTCCGATGCCGGACTGACCAACGGCGCGTTCTACGCGCACTTCGAATCCAAGGACGACCTGGTGGCCCACGTGGTGGCCGACCAACTACGCGTGCAGCTCGACACGCTGAGCGCGTTGCCGCCGGAACGGTCGGCGATCGAGGACTACATCCGCGACTACCTGTCACCGCATCACCGCGACGACCCCGAATCGGGCTGCCCGAACGCCGCCCTGCTTGACGAGATCGTGCGTTGCAACGACACGGTTCGCGAAACATACACGCAGGGAATGCAATCCATCGTCGATCAGATCGCCGCGAAAATCTGTCCGCGCGATCTATCGAGCGCACGCGCCCAAGCGCTAGGTTTGATCACCGTCTTGGTCGGCACCCTGCAACTGGCCCGCGCGGTCTCGGACCGAGCGCTGTCCGACGAGATCCTGGCCGCCGGCATCCTCAACGCCGAGTCGTTGCTCAAACGCTAGTACACACAACACATTTCATCGTAGGCTGCCTGAGCGCGGGGTCGGGTCATGCGTCCTCACCCGCGGCTCAAACCCGACGAAGCAGAGAGGAAACAAGCCACTCCCCGGACTACGAATGCTCGCCAGGCGGGACTGGCACGCCATCGACCGTTCCGCGCGAATCATGCCCTTGCAGTACGGTGACGGCCGACACTAGAGCGAGTCGAGCGCAGCACGGACTACGACCGGATATGCCGCCTGGGCGGCGGGTAGACGGCCCTGGCGATCGTCGCCGACAGCCAGCCGATCCCCCATCCGAGGCCGACCAACAGGAACGTGCGCCGGGTATCCGCGCCGGCCACCGCCGAAACCCCGATCAAGATGACAGCCCACACCACCGCGCACGCGATGCTGTAGGACGTGTAGGTGCGCCGACCCATTTCGCGATTCCTCTCGTGTCGCCGCCAATTCCCCTCGCACACAAGGTTATCCGAGTGATCAATCTCACCGCCAAAATCCGGCCCGACGGCCTTCTTCGAGATTCTCGACGTCGCACGTAGGCTTGGTAAAAGCCAGCAGCCTCCGAATGCGACCAATGACCCCACCGAGCGGCTTTCTTCGGCGAACGGCGACGCGCACGTTCCGCGACCGCCGCGAGGCCGGCCGCGTGCTCGCCGAGCAGTTGGCGTCCTACCGCGGCAAGGACGATCTACTGGTTTTCGGGCTCGCCCGCGGCGGCGTCCCGGTGGCGTGGGAAATCGCGGCCGCGCTGCACGCCCCGCTCGACGTGTTCCTGGTCCGCAAGCTCGGGGTGCCGCGCTGGCCGGAGCTCGCGATGGGCGCGCTGGCCAGCGGCGGTGCGGTGGTGATGAACGACAACGTGGTGTCCAGCCTGCACATCACCGACGAGCAGCTGCGCGAGGTGATCGCCAGCGAGACGGCCGAACTGCACCGGCGCGAACAGGCCTATCGGGGTGGCCGCCCCATCGCCGACCCGCGCGGCAAGATCGTGATCCTGGTCGACGACGGGATCGCCACCGGCGCCAGCATGCTGGTCGCCGTCCGGGCCCTGCGGGCCGCGGGGCCGCAGTCGATCGTCGTCGCGGTGCCGGTCGGTCCCCCGTCGACGTGTCGCGAGATCGGGCAGGAAGCCGACCAGGTGGTGTGCGTGACCATGCCGCCCGGTTTCGAAGCCGTCGGGCAGGTCTACGCCGATTTCCACCAGGTCAGTGACGACGAGGTCCGCGAACTGCTCAATACGCCGACCCGCTGACGGTTAGGTTGCGCGGTCCTCGCCCGGGACCGCCGACTCTTCGCTGGTTTCGAGCCCCTGCGACGACTCGCCGGCGGTGGTGTCCTCGGCGGCGGCGGGCTGTTCGCCCTCGTCCGCGGCCTCCTCGGGGTAGTCGACCAACGCGTCCTTGTCCCCGGTTTCTTCTTCGGGCTCGGGCTCGGCGTCGCGCCGCTGGCGTTCCCGCAGGGCGTCGATGATCAGCAGCACCACGCCCAGGACGCTGGCGCCGATGCACACCCAGGCGACCAACTCGTTGCTGGTGACGACCGCGAACACCAACGCGACGAGCCCGATCAGGGCGAGTACCAGCGCAACGATCAGCATCGGCCATCCTCCAGGCGACGAGCGGGACTGCCAGGTCTAGTGCAGGTTAGTGTGCCGCGTCGTGGCTTGGCGAGTACCCGGCACGGCTGCCAGGCTAGTTATTACCCCGATTGAATTGCTCGAACCCGCCGGCGTCGGCGCTGGAGTCGACGGGTGCCGCCGACCCGCGCTGGCCGAGCTCCTCGAGCTGGGATTCGAGGTAGGTCTTGAGGCGGGTGCGGTATTCGCGTTCGAACGTGCGCAGCTGCTCGAGGCGGCCTTCGAGCACGGTGCGCTGCTGGTTGATGGTTCCCATGATTTCGGAATGCTTGCGTTCCGCGTCGGCCTGCAGGGCGTCGGCCTTCTCCTGGGCCTGCCGCAATTGCGTCTCCGAGCGGCTCTGGGCGTCGGCCAGCATGGCGTCGGCGCGCTGCCGGGCCTCGGCGACCGTGGTCTCGGCGGTGTGCTTGGCCTCGCTGAGGATCTGGTCGGCATTGGCGCGGGCGTCGGCGAGCATCTTGTCGGATTCCGCCTTGGCGGTGCTGGTGAGCCGGTCGGCGGTGTCCTGGGCCAGGCTCAGCACCCGGGCGGCCTTGAGGGCCTGCTCCTCGTTGGTGCCCGCGGAGGCCGCGGGGGCCGGGGGCGGCGGGGCCGCCACGACCGGCGCCGGCTTGACCGGCTCGGGTTCGGGCTCGAAGGTGGGAATCGCCTGGGTGGGCTGGGCGGCGCCGCCGCCACCACCGGCGGCCAGCTCGCGGTCCAGCTCCTCGATGCGTTGACGCAGATCGGAGTTCTCCTCGATGAGCCGCGTCAGCTCGTTTTCCACCAGGTCGAGGAAGGCGTCGACCTCGTCTTCGTTGTAACCGCGCTTGCCGATCGGCGGCTTACTGAACGCCACATTGTGGACGTCGGCTGGTGTAAGCGGCATTGTTCGTCCCCTCGAGTTCCTGTCAAACGATCTGGAAAGTGTAGAACGGAGTGGTTGCCGTCGTGCAACTGCCGTCCATCCTGTCACACCAGACCCGGCGGTAGCCGATTAGCCCAATAATTAAGAACCAATTTCAAACACTAAGACCAATAAAATCCAAACCCTTAAAGTTTTTAAATCGCGGCCGCCGAACCGACGCTAAAACGTGGCCGAACCGTCTCCCGGCTTGGTCGCCGCGGTCACGGCCACGGTCACGGCGCGGCTCCCGCCGCGGCGCCGAATGCCAGTTGCATGCCGATGAACGCGACCAACAGCAGCACCATGATCGACAGGTCGAAGCGGACCGCGCCGATGGTGAGCTGCGGGATCAACCGCCGCAGCAGCTTCACCGGCGGGTCGGTGATCGACATGATGATCTCGAGAATCACCACCGTGATGCCGGTCGGACGCCAGTCGCGGCTGAACGAACGGATGAACTCGACGACGACCCGGGCGATCAGCAGCAGCCAGAAGATGAACAGCGCGAACCCAAGGATCTGAAAGAACAGCACCAACTGGAGCCCCGACCTTACCGATGAGATGACCCGAATATCAGCCGCCAGCGTACCGATTCCGAGGTGCGGGCACACACCTCACCGACGCTGACCTGCCAGTCGGCGGGCCGGGTGCGCCTATTGGTAAGCGTAAAAACCGGTTTCGGCGATCCGGCGGCGCTCCTCGGGCGAGACGTCGACGTCGGCGGGCGACAGCAGGAACACCTTGGTCGCGACCTTGTCGAACGAGCCGCGCAGCGCGAAGGCCAAGCCGGCGGCGAAGTCGACGAGCCGCTTCGCGTCGGCGTTGTCCATCGACACCAGGTCCATGATGACCGGGGTGCCGTCGCGGAACCGTTCGCCGATGGTGCGCGCCTCGCTGTAGTCCTTGGGACGCAGCGTGGTGATCTTGGACAGCGGGCTGCCCTCTTCGAACAGCATCGCCATGCGGCGCGGGTCCATCGCCAGCGCGCCGCGGGTGGAATTCCGCAGCCACGACCCGAGGCGCGGGCGGCTCATCTCGGGACGGTCGAACTCGCGCGGATGCACCGGGCCGTAGCGCCCCTCGTCGGCGTAGCCGCCGCGGTAGCCACCGGTCGGCGGGTAGTCGGCGGGCTCGCCGCGCGGGTCGTCGTAGTCGCGCCCGTCGAATCGGCCGTATCCCTCGTCGAAGCGCGGACGGGGGAAACCGCGGGAGGGCGCGCGGTCGTCGTAGTACTCGTCGTCGTAGTCCTCCATCGGAGCCATACCGAAGTACGCCTTGACCTTGTGCAGTGTGCTCATCGCTTAAACCCTTCTAGCCCCTGGGATTATTGGTGTCTGTGATGAAGGTGTGACTACAGTGACTACTCACGGTGACGGTAGCCGCCGCGGACCCAATAGCGCGGTACCGACACGCACACATGTCGAACCATGTTTTACGGCGATTTCGAAGTCGTTGGACATGCCGGCGGACAGGCCCACCGCCTCGGGGTGCGACTCGAGCACCCGGCGGTGCTCCGATCGCAGCAGGTCGAAGGCCCGCCCCGGGTCCCAATCCAATGGCGGGATGCCCATCAGGCCGAGCAGTTTCAGGCTCTTGGAGTCCGCGACCTGCGCGCAGACCTGATCGAGGGCGCCGGGCCCGGTGATGTCGACGCCGCCGCGGGACACGTCGCCGTCCAGGCTGACCTCGACGTAGACGCGCAGCGGCTCGCGCCGGCGGTCCTCGGACAGGGCCGTCGACACCGCCCGGTCGAGCGCGGTCACCAGCCGCGTGCTGTCGACCGAGTGGGCGGTGTGCGCCCAGTTGGCCAGCGACCGCGCCTTATTGCGCTGAATGCGGCCGACCATGTGCCAGTGCATATTCGGTAAGTCCGCAAGCGCCGAACTCGCGGCCAACCGCGCGACTTCGGCGACCTTCGCCGCGGCTTCCTGGTCGCGAGATTCGCCAACGCAGCGACAACCCAATCGAGACAAAATCGCTACATCGGTTGCTGGAAAGAATTTGGTAATGGGGAGAAGTTCAATTTCGCTGACATTGCGGCCCGCGGCTTCCGCGGCCGCCGCAAGTCGCGAACGAACCGCCGCCAATGCGTGCGTCAATTCCGTTTCGCGGTCTTGCCCGGCCGGCATGTCCACCGCCATGGTGGTCACTCCATCCAGACCAGCGATGCCAGCCGACCGGTCGGCGCGCCCCGGCGGTGGCTGAACAGCGCCGGGTCGGACACCGTGCAGCGGGGGTCGACGTCGATCGCCGTGACGCCCAAACCCCTTAGCTGGCAAGCGATTCCGGCCCGAAGATCCAGTCCGGGAGTGCCGGACGCGGTGGTGGTCCGGCTGCCCGGCAGCGCCGCCTCGACCTCGTCGGCCATCGCGGCGGGCACCTCGTAGTTGCGACCGCTTACCGCCGGCCCGAGCAGTGCCGAGATGTCGCCGGCCTGCGCGCCCAGCTTCAGCATCGCCTCCACGGCGCGCGCCACCACTCCCCGCGCCGCGCCGACGCGACCGGCGTGCACGGCGGCGACCACGCCGGCGCGCGCGTCGGCCAGCAGCACGGGCACGCAGTCGGCGGTCACCACCGCCAGCGCCAATCGCGGGGTGGCGGTCACCAGCGCGTCGGTGCCGTCGAGCGGGGTGTCCCGCGGCCCGTCGACCACCTCGACCCGGTCGCCGTGGACTTGGTTCATCCACACGATCCGATCTCGGCCGAGCCGGTCGGCACCCCCCTTGACACTCAGGCCGAGGGCGGCGGCAAGCCGGGACCTGTTGGCGGCCACCGCCTTCGGGTCGTCGCCGACGTGGTCGCCCAGGTTGAAGGTGTCGAACGGCGGCGCCGAGACCCCGCCCGCCCGGGTGGTGGTCACCCGCCGAATGCGAAAGCTCACGTGACCAGTATCCGGAAAGCCAGGCCGTTCCTGTGCCACGCGCACGGCGTCAGCGGCGCATGAACGGCGGCACGTCGACGTCGTCGTCGTCGCCGCCAATACTCAAGGTCGCGCCGTTGGTGTGCACCGGCACGCTCACCGCGTCGACGGGCTCGAATAGCGTCGACGTGAGCTTGCCGGCCTTCGCCGACTCGATCCGGTGCGCGCCGGACTTGTCCGCGGCGCTGCCCCCGATGACGGGCTTGCGTCCCGGCCCGCTGGCCTCGAAGCCGGCGGCGATGACGGTGACGCGCACCTCGTCGCCCAGCGAGTCGTCGATGACGGTGCCGAAGATGATGTTGGCGTCCTGATGGGCGGCGTCCTGCACCAGCGAGGCCGCCTCGTTGATCTCGAACAGGCCCAGGTCGCTGCCGCCGGCGATCGACATCAGCACGCCCTGGGCGCCCTCCATCGACGCCTCCAGCAGCGGCGAGTTGATCGCGATCTCGGCGGCCTTGAGCGAGCGGCCCTCGCCGCGCGCCGAGCCGATGCCCATCAACGCGGTGCCGGCGCCGGACATGATGCCCTTGACGTCGGCGAAGTCGACGTTGATCAGGCCCGGCGTGGTGATCAGGTCGGTGATTCCCTGCACGCCGTTGAGCAGCACCTCGTCGGCGCTGCGGAACGCGTCCATCAGCGACACCGCGGCGTCGCCCATCTGCAGCAGCCGGTCGTTGGGGATCACGATGAGCGTGTCGCAGCTCTCCCGCAGCGCGGAAATGCCGCTTTCGGCCTGGTTGCCGCGCCGCTTGCCCTCGAACGAGAACGGCCGGGTGACCACGCCGACGGTCAGCGCCCCCAGCTTGCGGGCGATGCTGGCCACGACGGGCGCCCCGCCGGTGCCGGTGCCGCCGCCCTCGCCGGCGGTGACGAACACCATGTCCGCCCCGCGCAGCAGCTCTTCGATCTCGTCCTTGGCGTCCTCGGCGGCCCGGCGGCCGACCTCGGGGTCGGCTCCGGCGCCCAGCCCGCGGGTGGAGTCGCGACCGACGTCCAGCTTGACGTCGGCGTCGCTCATCAACAGCGCCTGGGCGTCGGTGTTGATGGCGATGAATTCCACGCCCTTGAGGCCCTGCTCGATCATCCGGTTGACGGCGTTGACGCCGCCGCCACCGATACCCACAACCTTGATGACGGCCAGGTAGTTATGCGGGGGGGTCATCATTACTTCTTCCTCCCTGGTGGGACTCGGTGTGTCCGCTTGGCAAACCCTCAACCTCAACCATAGAGTTAGAGTTATGTCAAGTAGTTCCGCGCAAACAGAACGGTATGGGTCCGGCGGGCGCTAATCCCGCAGGCGCGCCGACGCGCGGCATGCAAATTTTTGGCTTACCGAGCGTGCGGCTGGCCGCACGTTGGGCGCCGAGCGTGCGGCTGGCCGCACATTCGGGGCCGCGCGGCTACTTGACGGTGGGCAGATCGGGGCTGGACACGTCGTAGGTCCGGCCCGGCTGGGTCAGCAGCGCGGCCAGCTTCTCGGCCTTCTCCTCGGTGCGGTCGGTGGTCCCCCAGATCACCACCCGCCCGTCGCCCAGCGTCAGCGTGATGGAGGCCACCGACGGGGCCGCGATCCGGGCCACCTGGCCCGACACCTCGGGGCGGAGCGCAATCAGGACCTGCAGCGCGGCCTTGGTCGCCGGGTCGCTCGGGCCGGGGTCGGCGACGTCGATGTAGGGCAGCGCCGGGGGCGGCGGCGCGGTCGCGAAGTCGACGCCGTCGCGGTCGAACAGGTGCGGGCCGTCGGGAAAGTCCTTCACCACCAGCGGAACCCGCTCGACGATGGTGATGCGCAGGGCCGACGGGTACTGCCGCTGCACCCGCGCGCTGGCCACCCGCCGGATCGCGGCGACCCGCTCGGCGACCTGGTTTGTGTTGATCTGCAGCAGCGGCGTGCCCGGCCGCACCCGCGCCGCGTCCAGCACCTCCTCGCGCGTGACCGTGCCCGTCCCGGTGACGACGATCTCGCGCGCCGACATCGCGGGCGTGAAATACAGCACCAGCCCGAGCCCGACGCCGACGATGGCCACGACCACGCTGATCAACAGCATCTTCAGGCCGCGGACGACGCCGCGGGCGGCGGGTTTGGGTTGGTTGACGATGCGCCCGCTGGCCTGGCGCTTGGCCTCGCGACGGGCCTCCTCGATGGCCCGGGCGCGCTCCTGCGCGGCGCGGCGCTCGGCCCGCTCCCGGCGGGCCCGTCGCCGCGGCCCCTCGAACTCGGCGGGGTCCTCGGGTGGCGCCTGCTCCCCCGTCGCGAGCGGTTCGGTGATCACGCCGTCGGCGGCGTCGGCGGGGTCGGCGGCCGGGTCGGGCCCAGGATCGGACCCAGCGGGCTCGTTCGGCTCGGTCAACGGGGGATCCCCGGCCGGCCCGGCGCGCTGCGGTTGGCCCGCACCCGCAGCGCGGTCACGATCTCCGGACCCAGCAGGGTCACGTCACCGGCGCCCATCGTGACGACGACGTCGCCGGGGCCGGCGGCCGCGGCGACCTCCTCGGCGACCGCGGAGAGATCCGGGAGGTAGCGCACCGGCACGCTGACGTGCTCGGCGACGCTGGCCCCGCTGACGCCGGTCAGCGGTTGTTCGCGCGCGCCGTAGACGTCGAGGACGAAAACTTCGTCCGCAGCGTCCAGCGCGCGACCGAACTCGGCCGCGAAAGCCTTTGTGCGCGAATATAAATGGGGCTGGAACACCACGATGGAGCGGCCGCTGAAACCGCTCTGCTCGAGGACGGTGCGGACCGCCGCCAGCGTGGCGCCGATCTCCGTCGGGTGGTGGGCGTAGTCGTCGAACACCCGCACCGCCTCCGGGCCGGTTCCCGAGGTCCCGACGAGTTCGAATCGGCGCCGCACGCCCTCGAACCCGGCCAGCCCGTCGAGCACCTCGTCGGCCGACGCGCCGATCTCGATCGCCGCCAGCAGCGCGCCCAGCGCGTTGAGCGCCATGTGCCGCCCGGGCACCGACAGCCGCATCACGCGCGGGTGCTCCTCGCCCGCGAGTTGGATGTGCGCGACCGCCTCGGTGCCCTGCTGCTCCCACGTCATCAGCCGGGCGGCCAGCCCTTCCCCCGCCGAGCCGTAGCGCAGCACCCGGATGCCCAGCTCGGCGGTGCGCTCGGCCAGTGCCGCCGCCCCCGGGTCGTCGGTGCAGACGACGAGCGCTCCCCCGGGCGCGAGCCGCTCCACGAACGCGTCGAACACCTCGACGTACGCGTCGGTGCTGCCGTAGAAGTCCAGGTGGTCGGCCTCGATGTTGGTGACCACCGCGACGTTGGGCGTGTACTCCAGCAGCGAGCCGTCGCTCTCGTCGGCCTCGGCGACGAAGCAGTCGCCGCTGCCGTGATGCGCGTTGGTGCCGGCCTCGCCGAGTTCCCCGCCCACCGCGAACGACGGGTCGCGCCCGCAGTGCTGCAGGGCCACGATCAGCATCGACGTCGTCGTCGTCTTGCCGTGCGTGCCGGTGACCATCAGCGTGGTGCGCCCGGCCATCAGCTTGGCCAGCACGGCGGGCCGCAGGACGACGGGAATGCCGCGCCGGCGCGCCTCGACGAGCTCGGGGTTGGTCTTCGGGATGGCGGCGTGGGTGGTGATGACCGCCGTGACGCCGCCGGGCAGCTGATCCAGCGCCGACGCGTCGTGGCCGACGCGGATCAGCGCGCCCCGCGCCCGCAGGGCGTGCAGGCCGCGCGACTCCTTGGCGTCGGACCCGGACACCAGGCCGCCCCGGTCGAGCAGGATGCGGGCGATGCCGGACATCCCGGCTCCCCCGATGCCGACCATGTGCACCCTCTGTAACTCAGGGGGTAGCGAGTTCGGCAGCTGCTCGGCGGTCACCCGCGCCTCCGCGCCGCGATGTCGAGCGCCGCCTGGGCCACCCGTCGCGCCGCGTCCGGATGTCCCACCAGCGCGGCGGCCGCCGTCATGGCCGCCAGCCGCGCCGGGTCGTTGAGCAACCCGCCCGCCTCGCGGGCGACCAGCGCCGGCGTCAGGTCGCTATCGGCGACGATGATGCCCCCGCCGGCGTTGACCACGGGCAGCGCGTTGAGCCGCTGCTCGCCGTTGCCGATCGGCAGCGGCACGTAGATGGCCGGCAGGCCGACGGCCGACACCTCCGCGACGGTCATCGCCCCCGACCGGCAGATGGCCAGGTCGGCGGCGGCGTAGGCCAGGTCCATCCGGTCCAGGTAGGGCACCGCCACGTACGGCGGGTCGCCCGGCTCGGGCGTGCGCAGCTCGAGGGTGTTCTTGGGCCCGTGGGCGTGCAGCACGGCGACACCTGCGGCGGCCAGGTCGGCCGCGGCCGCCGACACCGCCCGGTTCAGCGAGACCGCGCCCTGCGAGCCGCCGAACACCAGCAGCACCCGGGCGTCGTCGGCGAAGCCGAAGTGCTGGCGCGCCTCGGCGCGCAGCGCGGCGCGGTCGAGCGCGGTGATGGCCGCCCGCACCGGCACCCCGACCACCTCGGCGCCGCGCAGCCCGGAATCGGGCACCGCCGAAAGGATCCGCTCGGCCGTGCGCGCGCCGACGCGGTTGGCGATGCCGGCCCTGGCGTTGGCCTCGTGGATCACCACCGGGACGCGGCGCCGAAGCCCCGGGATGCCGCGGGCGGCCAGGTACGCCGGCACGGCCACGTACCCGCCGAAGCCGATCACCACGTCGGCGTCGACGGCGTCGAGCACCGCGCGCGTCTCCCGGACGGCGCGCCAGACGCGCGGCGGCAGCCGGGCCAGGTCGCCGCTGGGCTTTCGCGGCAGCGGGACCGGGGTGATCAGCTCGAGGTGGTAGCCGCGCTCGGGCACCAGCCTGGTCTCGAGCCCGCGGGCGGTGCCCAGCGCGGTGATCCGGACGCGGGGATCCAGGGCGGACAACGCGTCGGCGACGGCCATGGCGGGCTCCACGTGGCCGGCCGTCCCGCCGCCGGCCAGCACGACCGACAGGCCGGAATTGGCCGACGAGGGGGAATCAAGGGCCGATGATGCGGCACCGGCGGGCGAGGGGCTTGCCCCCAGCCCGCCGGCCGGCTCTTTGATCGTGCCGTTCACCCGTAACGCTGACCTTCCAATGCGCGCGTCTGCCGTGCCTTGCGCTGGCCGGCACGCTGGCCGGCGTATCGCTGGCCAGATCCATGATGCCCTCCCCGCCCGCGCGGGGTGCCCCCAGACTGGCGCGCCGGCCGGGCGGCCTTTCGTCCGGCGGCCTGCCGCAGCGGGGCGTCGTGGTCGCGGGCCCCCTTGCGCGGGGGCGCCTTGGGGCCCTTGCCGGCGGCTTGCGGGCCGACCCGCTTGCGATCGCGGAACGACTCGATGCGGCTGGGCACGTAGGGCTGGGGCAGCGGCAGCCGCAGCAGCCGGTTCACCTTGTCGTCGCGCCCGGCCCGCAGCGCGGCCACCGCCTCGGGTTCGTGCCGAGCAGCGTTGGTCATGATCCCGATCATGAATAGTGTTGCGGCCGTCGATGTTCCGCCAGCCGAGATGAGCGGCAGCTGCAGGCCGGTGACCGGCAGCACGCCGATCACGTAGCCGATGTTGATGAACGCCTGGCCGAGGATCCACATCGTCGTGGTGGCGGTCAGTAGCCGCAGGAACGGGTCGGCCGAGCGGCGCGCGATCCGCATCCCGGTGTAGGCGAACACCCCGAACAGCGCCAGCAGCCCGAACGCGCCGATGAAGCCCAGCTCCTCGCCGATGATCGCGAAGATGAAGTCGTTGTGGGCGTTGGGCAGGTAATTCCACTTGGCGACGCCCTGGCCGAGGCCGTCGCCGAAGACGCCGCCGTGGGCCAGCGCGAACTTGGCCTGCCGGGCCTGGTAGCCGGTGTCCTGCGGGTCGTTTTCGGGGTTGATCCAGGACCGCACCCGGTCCGAGCGGTAACCCGCGGACATCGCCAGCACCGCGCCGGCCACGAAGACGGCCGCCAGCGAGGTGACGAAGACCCGCAGCGGCAGCCCGGCGTACCACAGCAGGGCCAGCAGGATGATGCCCAGCGACACCGTCTGACCGAGGTCGGGCTGGGCGACGATCAGCGCCAGGGCGATGACCGCGGCCGGGACCAGCGGGATCAGCATCTCGCGCAGCGAGGCCCGCTCCATGCGCCGGGCCGCCAGCAGGTGGGCGCCCCAGATGGCGAACGCGATCTTGGCCAACTCCGACGGTTGCATCGAGAAGCCGGCGATCACGAACCACTTCCGCGAGCCGTTGGCCAGGTTGCCGATCCCGGGAACCAGCACGAGGACCAGCAGGATGATCGTGATCAGGTAGCCGGTGAAGGCCACCCGCCGGATGAAGCGCACCGACACGCGCATCGCGACGTAGGCCGCGATCAGCCCGATGACCGTCCACAGCACCTGCTTGCCGAAGATCACCCACGCGGACCCGTCGGCGCCGTAGGAGCGCACGCCCGACGCGGACAGCACCATGATCAGGCCCAGCGTGGTCAGCAGGCCGGTGACGGCGATGATCAGGTGAAACGACGTCATGGGCCGGCCCAGCCAGGCACCGAACCGGCCGCGCAGGCCGGCCGGCAGGGCCGCGAACCTGGCTTTTGCCGCTTTGGCGCCCGCCTTGGCGTCCGGGGCGGCCCCGTAAGCGTCGAAGGCGTCCGTGGCGTCCTCGTCGTTCGGGACGTCGGCCTCGGCCGCCTCGCCCTGCCCGGCGGCGGTCTCTTTGCTCCCCTTGCCCCGGCGCAGCCGCCGGGTCAGTCCGTTAGCCACGCCTGCCTACTGGATCGCCGCGCGGACGGCCGCCGCGAACGCGTCGCCGCGGGCGGCGTACCCGGCGAACTGGTCGAACGACGCGCCGGCCGGTGCCAGCAGCACCGTGTCGCCCGGCCTGGCGAGGTCGCGGGCCGCGGCCACGGCCGCGGTCATGACGCGAGCGCCGAGGTCACCGTCCGAAGGTCTCACTTCTGTCACAGAAGCATCAGGAACCACAGCAGTCGCATTCATATCAGCATCCTCGCCTGTCACAACCTGGACGACGGGGACATCCGGCGCGTGTCGCGATAACGCCTCTGCAACCTCGGCCCTATCTCGGCCGATCAGCACCGCACCGACCAGCCGCGATGCGATCCTGGCGACCTCGGCGTCGACCGCTGCGCCCTTCAGCAAACCGCCGGCCAGCCAGACCACCCGCGGGTAGGCCAACACGGACGCCTGGGCGGCGTGCGGGTTGGTGGCCTTGGAGTCGTCGACGTAGGTGATCCCGTCGGCGACGGCCACCACCTCGGCGCGGTGGCGGCCCAGCCGGAAGGACGAGATCGCGGCCGCGATCGCGTCGGCGGGCACGCCGACGCTGCGGGCGAGGGCCGCCGCGGCCAGGGCGTCGAGGACCCCGACCGGGCCGGGCACCGGGATCGATTCGGCCGGCAGCAGCGCCAGGTCGTCGGCGAAGGCGCGGTCGACGAGCAGCCCGTCGCGCACGCCGAGCTCCCCCGGGCCCGGTTCGCCGAGCCGGAAACCCGCCCGGACCGGTGCGGCCGCGGTGTCCAGCAACGCGGCGGCCCGGGCGTCGTCCAGCCCGACCACCGCCACCCGGCCACCCAGCACCCGGGCCTTGGCCTCGGTGTATTCGGCCATCGTGGCGTGCCAGTCCAGGTGGTCCTCGGCGATGTTGAGCACGACGCCGGCCTCGGGCCGCAGCGAGGGCGCCCAGTGCAGCTGGAAGCTGGACGCCTCGACGGCCAGCAGGTCGGCGGGCCGGTCCAGCACGTCGAGCACCGGGTCGCCGATGTTGCCGCACAGCACGCTGTTTTTCCCGCCGGCGACCAGCATGGCGTGCAGCATCGACGTCGTCGTGGTCTTGCCGTTCGTGCCGGTCACCACCAGCCAGCGGCGCGGCGGGCCGTACTGGCCGGCGGCGTCGAGCCGCCAGGCCAGCTCCACGTCACCCCAGATGGGCACGCCCGCGGCCGCCGCGGCGGCCAGCAGCGGCGTGGACGGCGAGAAGCCGGGGCTGGTCACCACCAGGGCGTAATCGGAGACCCTTTCCGCGGCCGTCGACGTCGTCACCGTCGCGACCCCGCCGTCGGCGTACCGGCGCAGCGTTTCGGGGTCGTCGTCGCAGAGGGTCGGGGCGGCGCCGAATCGGGTCAGGGCCGCCAGCACCGCCTTGCCGGTGACGCCGCCGCCGGCCACCAGCACGGGCGCGCCCGGGGCGAGCGGGTCAAGCACGTCAGGCTCCGATCGTGGCCAGCCACTCACCGTAGAACAGGGCCACGCCCAGCCCGCAGGTGATCGCGGTGAGCAGCCAGAAGCGGATGATCACCGTGGTTTCGGCCCAGCCGACCAGTTCGAAATGGTGGTGGAAGGGCGCCATCCGGAACACCCGGCGCCCGGTGGTGCGAAAGGCCAGGATCTGCAGCACGACCGAGGTGACCTCTGCGACGAACAGCGAGCCCAGCACGACGGCCAGGATCTCGGTGCGGCTGGTGACCGACAGGCCCGCGATGATGCCGCCCAGCGCCAGCGAGCCGGTGTCGCCCATGAAGATCTTGGCGGGTGCCGCGTTCCACCACAGAAAGCCGATGCAGGCGCCGGCGGTGGCCGCCGCGATCAGCGCCAGGTCCAGCGGGTCGCGCACGTTGTAGCAGCCCAGCCCCGGCGCGGTGACGCACGCGTTGCGGTACTGCCAGAAGGTGATCAACACGTAGGCGGCGGTGACCATGGCCATGCAGCCGGCGGCCAGCCCGTCCAGGCCGTCGGTGAAGTTGACCGCGTTGGACCAGGCGCTGACGACGACGACGCAGAACAGCACGAACAGCCCGGGAGCCAGTGTGACGGTGGCGATTTCGCGCACGTAGGACAGGTTGGCGCTGGCCGGCGTCAGGCCGTTGGCGTTGCGGAACTGCAGCACCAGCACGCCGAAGAGCACCGCGGCGACGATCTGGCCGACCGTCTTGGCCGTCTTGTTCAGCCCGAGGTTGCGCGACCGGCGGATCTTGATCAGGTCGTCGAGGAACCCGACGACGCCCAGCGCGGTGGCCAGGCCGAGGACCAGCAGGCCCGACGCGGAAATGCCCTCGCCGTCGAAGGCCAGGCCGGCCAGGTGGGTGCCCAGGTAGCCGGCCCAGATGCCGGCTAGGATCGCCACGCCGCCCATCGACGGGGTGCCGCGCTTGGTGTGGTGACTCGGCGGGCCGTCCTCGCGGATCTGGTGGCCGAAGCCCTGCTTGGTGAACAGCCGGATCAGCGCCGGGGTCAGCAGGATGGACACGGTCAGCGCGATGGCGACCGCGATGAGGATCTGTCTCACGGGCGCGCCCCGCTGTCGGCCGCGAGCGCTTCGGCGAGCGCCCCGAGCCCGGCGGCGTTGGACGCCTTGACCAGCACGACGTCGCCGGGACGCAGCTCGGCCCGCAGCAGGGCGAGCGCGGCGTCGCCGTCGGGCACGCTGACGACCTCGCCGCCCCAGGAACCTTCCATGACCGCCGCGTGGTGCATGGCGCTCATCGACCTCCCGGTTCCGACGACAACGAGTCGAGACACATCTAAGCGCACCGCGAGCCGGCCGATGCGATCGTGCTCGGTTATCGCGTCCTCGCCGAGCTCGGCCATCTCGCCGAGCACCGCCCAGCTCCGGCGCTTTGGGCCCGGGCCGCCGTGAGCGATCCACGCCAGCGCCTGCAGCCCGGCCCGCATCGAGTCGGGGTTGGCGTTGTACGCGTCGTCGATCACCGTGGCGCCGTCGGCGCGGGTGCTCACCTGCATGCGATGGCGCGACACCGGGCCGGCCCCGGCCAGCGCGTCCGCCACTTGCTCGAGGCCGGCGCCGCAATGCAGGGCGACCGCGCCGGCGCACAGCGCGTTGGTGACCTGATGGTCGCCGAACACGCCGAGCCGCACGTCGACTTCGCTGTCCATCGCGTGCAGGGTAAAGCGCGGCCTGGCCAGTTCGTCCAGCGACACTCCATCGGCCCACACGTCGCTTGACCCGGTATCGGCGCGGCTGACCCGGATCACCCGGGCGGTGGCGACCTCGGCCATCGCCGCCACGGCCGCGTCGTCAACGTTGAGGATGACGACGCCGGACGGCGGAACGGCTTGGGCCAGTTCGGCTTTGGTTCGCGCGATCGCCTCCCGGGAGCCGAATTCCCCCAGGTGGGCGGTCCCGACGTTGAGGACCACCCCGATCGAGGGCGTGGCGATCTCGGCCAGCGCGGCGATGTTGCCGGGGTGCCGGGCCGACATCTCGAGGATCAGGTAGTCGGTGCGCCGCGTCGCGCGCAGCACCGTCCAGGGGTGACCCAGCTCGTTGTTGAACGACCCGGGCGGGGCGACCACCTCGCCGAGGGGCGCCAGCACGGCGGCCACCAGATCCTTCGTCGAGGTCTTTCCCGACGAGCCGGTGATCCCGACGATCGTCAGCCCGCCCGCCACCAATTCGGCCGCCACCGCCCGGGCCAGCCTGGCCAGCGCCGCGAGCACCGCGGCGCCCGACCCGTCGGCGTCGTGCTCCAGCACGCCGGCCCGCGATCCCGAAGCGCCTTCGGGGGCGACCACGATGGCGGGGACGCCGACCGGACGGGCCGCGAGCACCGCGACCGCGCCGGCCGCCACCGCCGAGGCCGCGTGGTCGTGGCCGTCGGAGCGGGCCCCCGGCAGCGCCAGGAACAGCCCGCCCGGGCCCACGGCCCGCGAGTCGAACTCGACGGTGCCGGTGACGCGCAGTTCCGCGGCGTCTTCCGGGGTGATGTCGGCCAGTGTGCCGCCGACGATTTCGGCGATCTGCGCGACGGTCAGCTCGATCACGCGCGATCCTCCAGGGCCCGGGCGAGCTCGACGCGATCGTCGAACGGGCGGACCACGTCGCCGGTGCGCTGGCCGGTTTCGTGGCCCTTGCCGGCGATCAACACGACGTCGCCGGGACCCGCCCAGTTGACCGCATGCCGGATCGCCTCGCCCCGGTCGCCGATCTCGACGACCTCGGCCTTGGTGCCCGCTTCGCCTGCGCCGGTGAGGATTTCGCGCCGGATCGCCGCGGGGTCTTCGCTGCGCGGGTTGTCGTCGGTGACGACGACCAGGTCGGCCAGCTCGGCGGCGATTTTGCCCATGGCGGTCCGCTTGCCCGGATCGCGATCGCCCCCGGCGCCGAACACCACGGCCAGCCGGCGCTGCGGACGGGTCAGGGCGGCCAGCACCGCGCGCAACGCGCCCGGCTTGTGCGCGTAGTCGACCAGCGCCAGGAAATCCTGGCCGCGGTCGATCTCTTCGAGCCGCCCGGGCACGCGGGTGCGCAGCAACCCCGGGGCCGCCTGCTCCGGCGAGACGCCCACCGAATCCAGAATCGCCAGCGCCACAAGGGCATTGGCGACGTTGTAGTGGCCCGGCAGCCGGATGCCGACGCGGTGGTGCACCCCCGCGGGGTCCGTGGCGGTGAACTCCTGTCCCCCCGCGCCCATCGGCGCCACGTCCGACGCGCGCCAGTCGGCCGGTTGGCCGGTGGCGCTGACGGTCACGGCGGCACCGGCCCTGGTGGCCATCGCGCGCCCGGCGTCGTCGTCGACGCACACGATGGCCGCGCGGGCGTGCAGCGGCGAATCGGGGTCGAACAGCAGCGCCTTGGCCTCGAAATAGTCGGCCATGGTCGGGTGGAAGTCGAGGTGGTCGCGGGACAGGTTGGTGAACGCGCCCACCGCGAACCCGGTGCCGTCCACCCGGCCCAGGGCCAGCGCGTGGCTGGACACCTCCATGACCACCGTGTCCACCCCTTGCTCGGCCATCGCCGCGAGCATCGCCTGCAGCGCGGGGGCCTCCGGGGTGGTCAGCGCGCTGGGGATGTCGGCGCCGTCGACGCGGATGCCGATGGTGCCGATGAGCCCGGCCGTCCGCCCGCCGGCGCGCAGACCCGACTCGACCAGGTAGGTCGTGGTGGTCTTGCCCGACGTTCCGGTGATCCCGATGACCGTGACGTGTTCCGACGGGTTTCCGTACACCGCGGCGGCCAGGCCGCCGAGCACGCCGCGGGGCGCCGGGTGCACCAGGGTGGGCACGGTCACTTCGCCCATTTCCGCGACCCCGGCGGCGTCGGTGAGCACCGCGACGGCACCGCTTTGGATCGCGTCGCCGGCAAAGCGGGCGCCGTGCGTGGCCGAGCCGGGCAGCGCGGCGAACAGGTCACCGGGCCGCACGTCCTGGGCGCGCAGCGTCACGCCGGTGACCGGGACGTCGGGCACTGCCACGCCGTCGGCCATCACCGCGCCGACCTGGGCCGCGAGCTCGGGCAACGGGACGCCGGCGCCCGCGCTGGGGCGCAAATCAGTGGACACCGACACACCTCCCGTCCACCCGCGTGGTCCTTTTGATCGGCCATGACACCCTACCGAGGAGCACCGGCCGGCCGGCGTTCCCGGGCGAGCGTGCGCGGTTGTAGACCCTCCCTCGCGTGCCGACGTACAGACACGCACCGTCGCGGCGGAGAGGGCGCGGCGGAGGGGGCTAGGTGGCCTGCAGGGTGAGCGGCGGTCCCGGATCCGGCGACAGCGGCACGTTCTCGCGCTGCATCAGCCAGCCGGCGATGTTGTGGAACAGCGGGGCCGCCGAGTGCCCGGGCGTGCCGTCGGCGTTGCGCTGGGGGTTGTCCATCATGATGCCGATGACGTAGCGGGGATTGTCGACGGTGGCCATGCCGGCGAAGGTGACCCAGTAGACGTCGTCGAAGTAGCAGCCACAGCCCGGATTGATCTGCTGGGCGGTGCCCGTCTTGCCGGCCATCTGGTAGCCGGGCACCGCGGCCGCCGCCCCGGTGCCCTGTTGGTAGCCCATCGGGTCGTGCTGCACGACGGCGCGCAGCATGCCCCGGACCGTCTGCGCGGTCTGCGGCGAGACCACCCGGACCCCTTCGGGGTGCGGTTCCTCGGTCCGGTTGCCGTCGGGTGCGATGGTGGCCTTGATGATCCGCGGCGGTACCCGCAGGCCGTCGTTGGCGATGGTCTGGTACATGTCGGTCATCTGCAGCAGGGTCATCGAAAGGCCCTGTCCGATGGGCAGGTTGGAGAAGGTGCTGCCCGACCACTGGTCGATGGGCGGGACCAGCCCGGCGCTCTCACCGGGCAGCCCGACGTTGGTGCGCTGGCCCAGCCCGAACTTGCGGACCATGTCATAGAAGCGTTCCGGGCCGACGCGCTGCGCCAGCATCAGGGTGCCGACGTTCGACGACTTCCCGAACACGCCGGTGGTGGTGTAGGGCATCACGCCGTGGTCCCAGGCGTCGTGGATCGGTACCCCGCCCATCTGGATCGAGCCGGGCACCTGCAACACCTCGTCGGGGTTGGACAGGCCGTACTCGATGACCGAGGACGCGGTGATCACCTTGTTCACCGACCCCGGTTCGAAGGGCGAGGACACCGTCAGGTTGCCCAGTTGCCGGTCGGCCTGGCGCCCGATGTCCTGGGACGGGTCGAAGGTGTTGTCGTTGGCCATGGCCAGCACCTCGCCCGTCTTGGAGTCCAGCACGACCGCCGAAACATTGTGCGCCCCAGACAAATTCTTCGCCTGCTGGACCTGCTGCTGGACGTAGAACTGGATGTCGTCGTCGAGGGTCAGCTGGACGGTCGAGCCGTTGACCGCCCGGTGCCGGTTGCGGTAACTGCCGGGGATGACGACGCCGTCGGATCCGCGGTCATAGGTGACGGAGCCGTCGGTTCCGGACAGGACGGAGTCCAGGGAATCCTCCAGCCCGAGCAGTCCGTGACCGTCCCAGTCGATGCCGCCGACGACGTTGGCGGCCAGCGATCCGCCCGGATACTGGCGCAGGTCCTGGCGTTCGGAGCCCACCTCGGGGAACTTCTCCGAGATCGCGCTGGCGACCGCGGGATCGACGGCGCGGGCCAGGTACACGAAATTCTCGTTGCTTTGCAGCTTCTTCAGCACGGTCGCATAATCCGGCTTGTTGTTCAGCCGCGCCGAGACCTCCTTGGCCATGTCGCGCAGCCGCTCCTGCGGATCGGGCGCCGCGGGGTTCTTCTTTTTCGCCTCCTCCAGCTGCTGGTGAATCCGCTTGGGCTGGAACGTCAATGCGCGCGACTCGATGGTGAACGCCAGCTGTTGGTTGTTGCGGTCGACGATGCTGCCGCGGACGGCCTTCTCGACGTCGGTGACCTTGAGCTGGCCGGCCGCCTGGGCGCGCAACTTCGGGGCGTCGGTGACCTGCAGGACGAACAGCTGCGCCGCCGCGACCGCCATCAGCAGCACGATCACCACGTTGCCGGCCCGATGCCGGAAGACGAACGACGCGCCGCGCGAGCCCACTTCCACGATCTGGCGGGTGCGGCGGTCGCGCGCCGAGTGTCCGACCGCCATCGCCTCGGCCGGACGAGCTTGCTTGGCCTGCTTGGCGTTCCGGGCCTTCTTCGGTTGCCGCACGTCCTTGGGCTCCTGCGGCTTACGGGGCCGGCGGGCCGGCCGCGCCGACGGCGACCGGCGTCCCCGCCCGTCCTCGCCGCGCCTCATCGGGCGGCACCCGGCGTCGCGGCGGTCAGCGGCCCGAGCTGTTGGCCGTTAGCCGGCGGGACCGGTTGAAGGGCCTGAGGCATTTGGGCAGCCGGGCCGGGCAACCCCGGCCGCACCGGGACCGGCACCTCCGCGGGCAGCGGGGCGGGCACCGGTGCGGGAGCCGGGATCGGCAGCCCGCCCATGGGAACCGAGACCTCGGCGGGCGCCGCAGGCTGCGCGGGACCCGCCGGGGACGGCAGCCCCGGCGTCGGCAGCACCGGCACCACCCCCTGGAAGTGCCCGGTGGCCGGACCGCCCGGCATCCCCGGCAGCGGGGTCACGGGCTGCGCGGGCAGGTGCTGGCCGCCCACCGTCGACGAACCGTCCGGGGCGCGCAACAGCGCCTCCGGTCCCGGCCGCGCCGGCACCGGCGGGGCCCCCGGCGCCGGCAGCACCCGGACCGGAACCTCCGGCGGCAGCGCCGGCGGCGGCGGAGCCGGCGGGGGCGCGTCGGAGATCTTGCTGTTCAGCGGTGGCGGCGGAACGCCGTCGGCCGGCTTCGGGCTGCCGACGACCACCCAGTTACCGGTCGGATCCTGCACCAGGTGCGCGGTGTCCCGCGTCGGGATCATGCCCTGCTTGCGGGCCGCTTCGGCCAGCGCCGGCGCCGACTCCGCCTCGCGCACATCGCGTTCCAGCGACTCCTTCTGCTGCTGCAGCATCCGGTTCTTCTCGCGGGCGTGGCTCAACTGATAGGAGCGCTCGGCGGAGTCGGTGGACAACCACAGCGTCAGGCCCAGCCCCAGGCCAAGGGCGCCGATGATCAGCACGACGAACGGAACCTTGCTCGCCAGCGTCCGCGGGCGCAGGTCGATCGACGCGAGCCGGGCGGCCAACCGCTCGGTCAGGCGGGGTCGGACGGCCTTGGGCGCCTTGGCTTTCCGCGCCTTGGCCCGCGCCTTGGCCTGGCTCGCATTCTTGGGGCGGCCCGGGCGTTCGGCCGGCCGGGCGATCGGGCTGGTTTGCGGTCCCGAATTGTGCGACCGGCCCTCGCGGGCGGTGGACGAGGCGGTCCCGGGCCGCGTGCGGCGCGGCGACGCCCCGTCGGCCGCGGCGCGCTTGTTCTTGCGGGCCGAGCCGTTGCGGCGCTTGGGCGTCTCGCGCGTTACCTTCATGAGTCGCCTTTCCGGCTAGCCTGCTGTGATTTCGCGTTTGGTCCCAGCCGTTGCAGCGCCCGCAATCGCACGGCGGCGCTGCGGGGGTTGCGCTCGACCTCGGCCGCGTCCGCGCGTTCGGCGCCGCGCGTCAACGACGTGAATCTCGGCTCGTGGCCGGGAAGTTCGAACGGCAGATCCACCGGCGTGCGCGACGCGACCGCGTCGGCGAACACCCGCTTGACGATCCGGTCCTCCAGCGATTGGTAGGCCATCACCGCGATGCGCCCGCCGACGGTCAGCGCGTCCAGCGCGGCGGGAAGGGCGGCGCGCAGCGAGGTCAGTTCGTCGTTGACGGCGATCCGCAGCGCCTGGAAGGTGCGCTTGGCCGGATGTCCGCCGGTGCGCCGGGCAGGCGCCGGAATCGCTTGGTAGAGCAGCTCTACCAACTGCGCGGTCGAGGTGAACGGGGCGCTGCGGCGCCGGCCGACGATCTGTTTGGCTATGCGGCGGGCGAACCGCTCCTCGCCGTAGCGGTGCAGGATGTCCGCCAGCGCGGCCTCGTCGTAAGTGTTGACGATGTCGGCCGCGGTCAGCGGCGACGACGGGTCCATCCGCATGTCCAGCGGCGCGTCCTGGGCATAGGCGAAACCCCGTTCGGCGCGGTCGAGCTGCATGGACGACACACCGAGGTCGAAGAGGATACCGTCGACGGATTCAGCTGCGGCACAGCCGGATTCGGCCAACGCCTCGGCGAGGCCGTCGTACCGGGTGCGGACCAGGGTGACCCGATCGGCGAACCGGTCCAGCCGGTCCCGGGTGATGTCGAGGGCGCTGGGGTCGCGGTCGAGTCCGATCAGCCGCAGACCGGGCAGTTCGGTCAGGAACCGCTCGGCGTGACCGCCGGCGCCGAGCGTGGCGTCGACGAGGACCGCGCCACTCCCGTCGGGGTGCCGGCGCGTCAGGGCCGGGGTGAGCAGCTCGACGCAGCGATGCAGCAGGACGGGCACGTGCCCGAAATCGTCCGAATTCTCAGCCACCGCAACGCCTCCCCTGAGAACCGCTGCCCTTGCATCCCGGCCGGCCCGGAGGGCCGCCCTTGCATCCCGGCCGGCCCGGAGGGCCGCCCTTGCATCCTGGTCCCTGTCCGAAGGTACGAACCTGGCGTTGGGGAAGTACGCCAGGGTCGGTTCGGGCAGAGGCCACGATGCACGGGCAAGCGCCTCAGATAATGTCGCCGAGTGCTTCATCGCTGGCCGCGGAGAAGTTCTCTTCATGGGTCTGCTGGTAGTCGTGCCAGGCCTGCGCATCCCAGATCTCGAGGTAGTCGACCGCCCCGATCACCACGCAGTCCTTGGTCAGGTTCGCGTAACGGCGGTGGTCGGCCGACAGCGTGATGCGGCCCTGCGCGTCGGGATGCTGCTCGTCGGTGCCGGCGGCGAGGTTGCGCAGGAAGGCCCGGGCTTCCGGGTTGCTGCGTGAGGTCTTGCTGGCCCGGCGCGCCAGCTGCTCGAATTCCGTCCGGGGGTAGACCGCGAGGCTGTGATCCTGGCTCTTGGTGACCATCAACCCCCCTGCCAACGAGTCGCGGAACTTGGCGGGCAACGTCAGCCGCCCCTTGTCGTCGAGCTTGGGCGTGTAGGTGCCGAGAAACACCAGCTCACCTCCCATGGAGACCCGGCTCTCGCCTCACCCAAACGCTTCAGCCACCATACCCCACCATCCCCCACTTCGCCCCATTATTGGGGTGGCGTGGCCGAGTTTTCCCCGTTATCCGCCACCAAGGCGGCCCCGGGCACCGACCAGTGGCTCCGGACGTCTCGTTGCAGCCCGACCTTCACGCCTGAAAACCGCACCTCAGGGCCATGGAACCGGCGGGTGGGGCGCGGTGGGGCGCCTCGGTGGGGCCCGGTGGGGCATGTCGGGCGCCGGAAGGCTCGATTCGGGCTCGATTGGGAGTCGAATTGAAATCCACCCGGCGCACCCACTCGCTCGGGCACAAAAAAAGAGGTAGCCGTGCCGGCTACCCCTTGTGACGCCTCGTCGTCTCCGCTACTCGTCGAAGCGCCGGCGGAAGCGATCCTCCATGCGACTGGTGAACGAGCCGCCACTCTTGTTGCGCCGCTGGCGCGCCGACCCGGGCGCGGATCCGGAACGATCCGGCCTGCCCGCCAGCCGCGGGCCGGTGATCGCATAGACCACGCCGCCGAACATCACGATGAAGCCAAAGACGCTCAGGATCGGGAAACTTCCGATCATCGTGGCTTTGAACGCAACCCCGGACACCAACATCGCCAGGCCGATGACGAACAACGCCGCGCCCTGCAGTCGCCGCCGCGCGGTCGGTGCGCGCAACCCTCCGCCACGGACGCTCGACGCGAACTTGGGATCCTCCGCGTAGAGGGCGCTCTCGATCTGATCGAGCATCCGCTGTTCATGATCGGAGAGTGGCATTCGTCCCTCCTTGCCGACAGTTTGACACGTAACTATCGATAGCACGCGGATGCCCGGTGTAAGGGCAACTACCACAAATGATACGAGGTCGATCTGCGCCGTACCACTGGTTCGGCAGCGATTCTATCCCGGGCGCCCTCCCACGCCCGCGCACCCAGCAACGACGGTGCGCCGCAACCCGCTTGCCGATGGGGCGCGCTTCGCCCCCTCATGGGAGGCTGCTACCCACGGCCGCCGGGCGCGCGGAGCCGCGGCGGTCGGATAATGGCGACAGCGGCACGGGCCGGAGCCACACCTGAATCCACCCGATGAGGAGGACACCGCGAGTTGGCGATATTCCTCATCGATCTGCCGCCGAACGATATGGAGCGCCGCCTGTCTGACGCCCTCGGGGTGTACGTCGAAGCGATGCGGTACCCGCGGGGCACCGAGAACCAGCGCGCCTCCATGTGGCTCGAACACATCCGTCGCCACGGCTGGCAGGGGGTGGCCGCCGTCGAGGCCGAGGCGCCCGAGGGCCCCGGCGCCCAGGCCCCGTCGGCCGCCGAACTGAGCGACGCGCCGCTGCTCGGCGTGGCCTACGGCTACCCCGGGGCGCCCGGGCAGTGGTGGCAGCAGCAGGTGGTCCTGGGCTTGCAACGCGGCGGCTCGCCGCCCCAGGAGATCGCCCAGCTGATGAACAGCTACTTCGAGCTGACCGAGCTGCACATCCACCCCCGCGCGCAGGGCCGCGGCCTCGGCGAGGCGTTGGCCCGCCGGCTGCTCGCCGGGCGCCCGGAGAAGAACGTCCTGCTCTCCACGCCGGAAATCAACGGAGAGCCCAACCGCGCCTGGCGGTTGTACCGGCGACTGGGCTTCACCGACGTCATCCGCCGCTACCACTTCGCAGGGGACCCACGCGCGTTCGCGATCCTGGGCCGCCCCCTGCCGCTGTAGCGACACCGCCCGGGGCGGCGCACCCGGCGGGCCGGATCTGGCACGATGACCTCGTGCACGCCAGTCTCGCCCCGGTCCGGCCCCGCGGCTTTACCCCCCGGCGGCGCCGCGTTCTGGCCATCGCGATGCTGCTGCTGATCGTGCCCCTGGCCAGTGGGTGCCTGCGGGTCCGGGCGTCGCTCACCGTCTCGCCCGACGACCTGGTGTCCGGGGAGATCATCGCGGCGGCCAAACCGAAGACGCCGAAGGACACCGGCCCGCAGCTCGACACCAATAACCTGCCGTTCGGCCAGAAGGTGGCGGTGTCGAACTACGACAGCGACGGCTACGTGGGCTCGCAGGCGGTGTTCTCCGATTTGACCTTCGCCGAGTTGCCGCAGCTGGCGAACATGAACTCCGACGCCCAGGGGGTGAGCCTGTCGCTGCGCCGCAACGGCAACCTGGTGATCCTCGAGGGCCGGGCGGACCTGACATCGGTGACCGACAACGACGCCGACGTCGAGTTGACGGTCGCCTTTCCCGGCGTCGTGACCTCCACCAACGGCGACCGCGTCGAGCCGGACGTGGTGTCGTGGAAGCTCAAACCGGGCGTGGTGACCACCATGAGCGCCAACGCCCGCTACACCGATCCCAACACCCGTAACTTCACCGGCGCGGGCGTCTGGCTGGGCATCGCGTCCTTCGCGGCCGCCGGCGTGGTGGCGCTGCTGGCCTGGATGAGCCGCGACCGCTCGCCGCGGCTCACCGCGCCGCGCGACCAGCCGCCGAGCTAGGGCGACCAGTAGTCCAGCATCTCCGCGAAGGTCTGGAACGCGGGCCCGGAAACCCCGTAGGTCGCCTCGAAATGGATGCTCAGGGGGAAGCCGAGCCCGGCCACGCCGTCGATCACGCGCTTGTACAGGTCGACCATCAGCCGGCGCTTCTCGTCCGGTTCGCTGCCGGCCAACCGCTGGACGAACTCCTGCTCGCCGGCCACGGCGGCGTTGCCCGGGTCCTGAATCAGCCAGTTGATCAGCCCGACGCGGCTCTCCACCTTCGGCACGAACCCGAAGGACAGCAGGATCTCCGGCCGGTGATCGGTGTTCTCGGCGAAGTCGGTCAGAAAGCCCACGATCGCGTCGGAATACAGCAGCTGCGTCATGCCGTACGTCGCGCCCTGGTTGCATTTGAAGTTCAGCCGGCCCTGCTCGCCCTCGCGGGTGGGGATCACGATCACGCCGCGGTTGGTCACCAGGTCGCGATAGATCGACAGGGCGTCGGTCGGTGCGACGCCGGAGCCCTCGCCGTCGTTCATGGTGCGCGGGACCCCGACGAAGACGACGCCCTCCATCCCGGCGGCGCACAGGTCGGTCAGCCGCTGGCGCAGCGACGCCTCGTCCATGAACGCGGTCACCTGGGTGCACAGGCCCTGGAAGCCCGGCAATTCGGGCTTGATGATCGACCAGAAGTCCAGCACGTCGAATTTCGGCTTCATGGCCACGGGCCGATCGTCGTCCTCCGCGATCATCCCGGGGATCATCACGTGCCGAATCCGGCCCTCGAGGCCGAACTCGCCCGAGTACCGCACCACTTTCCGCGCGTCTTCGAGTGCCCGCTCCTTGCCGTCTTCGACGTTGGGGGGCACCAACTCGAGCGCGATGGTGTTGAGGGTCACGCGGCTCCTATCGATCGGATATCAGACGACTTGTTTCCCAGATCGCCAGCATAGGGGCGGATTAGTGAGGCAGTCGAAGCAACTGGGCCCCGGAAGCGACATACACTGTCGGCCCAGGGACTGACGAGCAGAGAGGGGCGCCGCGCTGAGCCTGAAAGCTTCGGAGGCAGCGGCAGCCGTCGAGTTGACCGGCGCGATCACCGAGCAACTTCGGCGGTACCTGCGCGACCGGCGCGACCGGACGGCCTACATCGGCGCCGACTACGACGTCCTGGTCGCCGCCCTGGAGGACTTCGTGCTGGGCGGCGGCAAGCGGCTGCGGCCCGCCTTCGCCTACTGGGGTTGGCGGTCGGTGGCTCCCGGGGAGCCCGAACCCGAAGTGTTGCTGCTGTTTTCCGCCCTCGAACTGCTGCACGCCTGCGCGCTGGTGCACGACGACGTGATCGACGACTCCTCCACCCGCCGCGGCAAGCCGACCGCGCATGTCCGCTTCGCGGAGCTGCACCGCGGGCGGGGCTGGCGCGGCTCACCGGAGCGGTTCGGGACGTCGGCGGCCATCCTGCTCGGCGACCTGGCGCTGGCCTGGGCCGACGACATCGTGTTCGGGGTGGGATTGCCGCCCGACGCGCGCGGACGCGTCCAGCACGTGTGGGCCGACATCCGCACCGAGGTGCTCGGCGGGCAATACCTCGACATCGTCGCCGAGAACAGCGCCGCCGAGTCGATCGCGTCGGCGATGAACGTCGACACCTTCAAGACCGCCTGCTACACCGTGGCGCGGCCGCTGCAGCTGGGGGTGGCTGCCGCCGCCGACCGGCCCGACGTGCAGGCCGCCTTCAAGGAATTCGGGACCGACCTCGGCGTGGCGTTCCAGCTGCGCGACGACGTGCTGGGCGTGTTCGGCGACCCCGCGGTGACGGGCAAGCCGTCCGGCGACGACCTGAGGTCCGGCAAGCGAACCGTGCTGCTGGCCGAGGCGGTGGAGCTGGCAGACAAGTCAGATCCCTTGGCGGCCAACCGGTTACGCGACTCGATCGGTGCGCAGCTGACCGACGTGCAGGTCGCCGAGTTGCGCGACGTCATCGAGTCGGTGGGCGCGCTGGCCGCGGCGGAGCAACGCATCGCCGCGCTGACCGAACGCGCGCTCGGCACTCTCGCGGCCGCGCCGATCAATGCGGCGGCCAAGGCGGGGCTGACCGAGCTCGCCAGGATGGCCACGAATCGGTCCGCCTGATCCGATGACGAGTCCCACGAGCACCGCCGCCGATTCACCGGCGACCAAAGGATCGGTGGTGCAATACTTTTCACGGCTCGTCGCGTTCGCCGCCACCCCCGATGCGCGGCCGGCGAAGCTGGGCTTCCTGGGTTCGGTGCTGATCACCCTGGGCGGGCTGGGCGCCGGCAGCACCAAGCCGCACGACCCCCTGCTGGAAGCGCTGCACCTGTCCTGGCTGCGCTTCGGCCACGGACTGGTGCTGTCGTCGATCGTGTTGTGGGCGGGCGTGGGCCTCATGCTGATCGCGTGGGTGATGCTGGGCCGGCGCGCGCTGGCCGGGGACGCCACCGAGTTCACCATGCGCGCGACCACCGCCTTCTGGCTGGCGCCACTGCTGTTGTCGGTGCCCGTCTTCAGCCGCGACACCTATTCCTACCTGGCGCAGGGCGCGCTGCTCCGCGACGGCTTCGACCCGTACGCCGTCGGCCCGGTCGCCAATCCAAACACCTTGCTGGACAACGTGAGTCCGATCTGGACCATCACAACGGCGCCCTACGGGCCGGCGTTCATCCTGATCGCCAAGCTGGTCACGATGGTGGTGGGCAACCACGTGATCGTCGGCACGATGCTGCTGCGGCTGTGCATGCTGCCGGGGTTGGCGCTGCTGATCTGGGCGGCGCCCCGGCTCGCCCATCACCTGGGCACCAATGGCGCACTCGCGCTGTGGATCTGCGTTCTCAACCCGCTCGTGCTCATTCACCTGATGGGCGGCGTGCACAACGAGATGCTGATGGTGGGCCTGATGGCCGCCGGGATCGCGCTCACCTTCCAAGGCCGCCACGTCCTGGGCGTCGTGCTGATCACGGCGGCGATCGCGGTCAAGGCCACCGCCGGAATCTCGTTGCCGTTCCTGGTGTGGGTGTGGATGCGCCACCTGCGCGAGCGGCGGGGATACCGGGCGGTCCCGGCGTTCTTGGCGGCCACCGCGACCTCCCTGGCCGTCTTCGCGGTGGTGTTCGCGATCCTCTCCGCGGCGGCCGGTGTGGGGCTGGGGTGGCTGACGGCGTTGGCCGGCTCGGTGAAGATCATCAACTGGCTGACCGTGCCGACCGCGGTCGCCAACCTGATCCACGCGCTGGGCAGCGGCTTTTTCCACGTCGACTTCTACGCCACGCTGCGCGTCACCCGGTTCATCGGCATCGCGATCATCGCCGTGTCGCTGCCGCTGTTGTGGTGGCGGTTCCGCCGCGACGACCGCGCCGCGCTGACCGGGATCGCGTGGTCGATGCTGATCGTGGTGCTATTCGTCCCGGCCGCGCTGCCCTGGTACTACTCCTGGCCGCTGGCGGTGGCGGCCCCGCTGACCCAGTCGCGGCGGGCGGTCGCGGCCATCGCCGGCCTGTCGACCTGGGTCATGGTGATCTTCAAACCCGACGGATCGCACGGCATGTACTCATGGCTGCACTTCTCGCTGGCCACCGCGTGCGCGCTGGCGGCCTGGTACGCGCTGTACCGGGCGCCGGAATCCGTCAGTACGCCATAGCCTGCGCGCGCCGCACCACTTCCCGCGCCTGATGGCAATGCAATGCGTCGACGGGGCGGGCGTTGCTGATCGCGTCGCGGGTGCCGTCGCGCGTGATCGTCAGCGACGGGTCGGGGGTGAACAGCCAGCGCACGATCTCCGTCTCGTGATAGCCACCGTCGTGCAGGATGGTCAACAGCCCCGGCAGGCTCTTGACCACCTCACCGGAGTTGGTGAAGAACACCTGGGGCACCACCACGCCCCCGCCTCGCTTGACCGCGAGCAGGTGACCCTCCCGCAGCTGCTGCTGAACCTTGCTGACCGACACGCCGAGTATCGCGGCCACCCCCGGCAGATCGTAGGTCGGCTCGTCGGGATCCAGAACGTCGTCGCCGGCCGGAACACTGCTCACGGCGCCAGTGTAGGCCCTGCTTAGCGCCTTGGACCTACGTTTTCGCGTCCCGCACCTACGATGTCTGCGTGACGGGACCCGGGACGCGTGACCCCCTGGAGGGCACGTTGCTGGACGGCCGCTACCGCGTGGAGTCCAGGATCGCCAGCGGCGGCACCTCGACGGTGTACCGCGGCCTCGACGTCCGGCTCGACCGACCGGTCGCGGTGAAGGTGATGGACACCCGCTATGCCGGCGACGACCAATTCCTGACCCGCTTCCAGCTCGAGGCGCGCACGGTCGCCCGCCTGAAAAATCCCGGCCTGGTCGCGGTCTATGACCAGGGCATGGACGCCCGGCATCCGTTTTTGGTGATGGAGCTCATCGAGGGCGGAACGCTGCGCGAGCTGCTGGGCGAGCGCGGCCCGATGCCGCCCCACGCCGTGGCGGCGGTGCTTCGCCCGGTGTTGGGTGGGCTGGCCGCGGCGCACCGGGCCGGGCTGGTGCATCGCGACGTCAAGCCCGAGAACGTGCTGATCTCCGACGACGGCGACGTCAAGATCGCCGATTTCGGGCTGGTCCGCGCCGTCGCGGCCGCCGGAATCACCTCCACCAGCGTCATTCTCGGCACCGCCGCCTACCTCTCGCCCGAGCAGGTGCGCGACGGCAACGCCGGCCCGCGCAGCGACGTCTACTCCACCGGGATCCTCACCTATGAGCTGCTGACCGGGCACACGCCGTTCACCGGCGACTCGGCGTTGTCGATCGCCTACCGCCGCCTGGACGCCGACGTGCCGGCGCCCAGTGCCGCGATCGACGGCGTGCCAGCGCAATTCGACGAATTGGTGGCGCGGGCGACCGCGCGCGACCCCGCCGACCGCTACGCCGACGCCATCGAGATGGGCGCCGACCTCGCCGCGATCGCCGAAGAACTCGCGCTGCCGGACTTCCGGGTGCCCGCGCCGCGCAACTCCGCCCAACACCGATCGGCCGCACTGCACCACAGCCGGATGAGCCAGCGCCCGCCCGCCGCCCCGCAATCGCGCCCACCGGCGCCGGCCGCACCACCGGTCCGCAATCCCACCCGGCAGCTCCCCCGCGAAGCCGACGACCGCGAACGCGAATACCAGCCCGTCGCAGGCGAATTCGCGGGCATCGCGATGAGCGAATTCGTCTGGGCCCGCCAGCACGCGCGGCGGATGGTGCTGGTGTGGGTGGCCGTCGTGCTGGCGCTCACCGGGCTGGTCGCCACCATGGCCTGGACTCTCGGAAGCAACCTCAGCGGCCTGCTCTGAGCCCTTTCCGCGAGCGTGCGCAGTTGTACGTCCAAATCGGCGTGTCGCCGTACCAACACGCACGCTCGCGAGAAACGGGGGCTGCTAGTCGCGCAGCATCTCGGCGACCAGGAACGCCAGCTCCAGCGACTGCTGGGTGTTCAGCCGCGGGTCGCAGGCCGTCTCGTAGCGCCCGGCCAGGTCGGTGTCCGAAATGTCTTGCGCCCCACCCAAACACTCGGTGACGTTCTCGCCGGTGATCTCGACGTGAATGCCGCCGGGGTGGGTGCCCAGCGCGCGGTGCACCTCGAAGAACCCCTGCACCTCGTCGACGATGCGGTCGAAGTGACGGGTCTTGTAGCCGTTGGACGACTCGTGCGTGTTGCCGTGCATCGGGTCGCACTGCCAGATCACCTGGTGGCCGGTGGCCTGCACCTTCTCCACGATCGGCGGCAGCAGGTCGCGCACCTTGTTGTTGCCCAGCCTGCTGACCAGCGTCAGCCGCCCGGGCTTGTTGTGCGGGTCGAGGCGCTCGACGTATTCGACGGCCAGCTCGGGGGTCATCGTCGGGCCGATCTTCACGCCGATCGGGTTGGCGATCACCTCCGCGAACGCGACGTGGGCGCCGTCGAGCTGGCGGGTCCGCTCGCCGATCCACACGGTGTGCGCCGACAGGTCATACAGCTGCGGCTCGCCGCCCTCGTGGTCGGAAAGGCGCAACATCGCCCGCTCGTAGTCGAGCACCAAAGCCTCATGGCTGGCGTAGATTTCGGCGGTTTGCAGGTTGCGGTCGGCCACCCCGCAGGCGCTCATGAACTTCAAGCCCCGGTCGATCTCGCTGGCCAGCGCCTCGTAACGCGCGCCGGCCGGCGAGGTCCGGACGAATTCCCGGTTCCAGTCGTGCACCAGGTGCAGCGACGCCAGGCCCGAGGAGGTCAGGGCCCGCACCAGGTTCATCGCGGCGCTGGCGTTGGCGTAGGCGCGCACCAGCCGCGACGGGTCGTGCTCGCGGGCCGCGGCGTCGGGGGCGAAGCCGTTGATCATGTCGCCGCGGTAGGAGCGCAGGCCCAGCGCGTCGAGGTCGGCCGAGCGGGGCTTGGCGTACTGACCGGCGATGCGGGCCACCTTGACCACCGGCATGCTGGCGCCGTAGGTCAGCACCACGGCCATCTGCAGCAGGGTGCGGATGTTGCCGCGGATGTGGGGTTCGGTGTTGTCGACGAACGTCTCCGCGCAGTCGCCGCCCTGCAGCAGGAAGGCCTCGCCCCGGGCGACCTGCGCAAGCTGATCCTGCAGCCGCACGATCTCGGACGGCACGGTCACCGGCGGCACGCTCTCGAGGACCGTGCGCATCGCGGCGGCCTGTTCGGCGTCCCAGCTGGGCTGCTGGGCGGCCGGCTTGGCCAGCGCGGCGTCCAGCCGCGTACGCAGCTCGGTCGACAGCGGCGGCAGCGGCGGCAGCTGGTCGATCGGTATGTCGACGGTCCAGTTCATCGGTCCATGGTAACCGGGTCTGAACAGTGCCTGATCATGACTGATCAGGCAGAACGCCCCCCGCGCCGTCGGCGGAGGTGATCAGCCGGAATCGGCGGAGCTGATCGCGGGCGTCGACCAGGGCGTCGTGGGCGTCGCGCGGCCGGGGCGGCATCCGCGGCGATCCGCGCTCCTCCCACAACTGCCGAACTTCCCTGGTGAAGCGGGGTATCGCCTGGGGAAGCGCCGGCATCGCGCCCCACAACTGGCACAGCGCCACGTGGTCGTAGGCCCCCACCCAGGCCCACAGCTCGATCGGCTCGGTCCCGCCCACGCCGAAGAACTCCTCCAGGTCCTGGCGGATCTGCCTGCGCGAGCGCCACAACTGCGACGACGGTGGCGGCAGCTTGGGCAGCACGTTGGCGCGCACCCAGCTGCCGGCGCGCTCGGGATCGAATTCGGTGGACACGGCGTAGTACTCGCGCCCGTCCTCGGCGACCACCCCGATCGAGATCAGTTCGATGGTGCGGCCGTCCTCGATGAATTCCGTGTCGTAGAAGTACCGCACCCGAAAAGCCTAGGGGAACGCCATTATCGGCTGATCAGGATGGGCCCCGTCGGCGGCGGCGCCGCGTGCACGTCATGGTCGAGCTGGGCGTCGACGAGGCGCTCGTCGGGCAGGCGCGGGGTGCCCGCGATCGCGCACTGCACCCACAGCTTGACCCGCACGACCGGGCGGCGCAGCCGGCGTTCCCGCTGCAGCGCGCGTCGCATCTTGTCGGGCTGGGTGGTGTAGCGCCAGCGGGCCCACGGGGCGTGCGGGCGCGACAGCCGGATCGCGCCGATGACCAGCAGCACGACGATGAACATGCCCAGCAGACCGGTCCACACCTTGCCCTTGAGCAGCACCACCACGGCCAGCGGCAGCGTGAACACCAGCTCACCGGCCACCCCGGCGCGCAGCGCCACCGCGTCTGCGCCGTGCCAGAACGGCAGGAAGAACATCAGCGGGTGCAGGCCCATCATCAGCAGCCCGGCCACCGCCACCGCGGCGAACACCGCGTCCACCGACGTGCGGCCGTCCTCCTCCCAGTACACGTCCGACAGGTGCAGGATCAACGCGTACTCGTCGAGGACCAGCGCGGCCCCGGTCCCGAAAAGGATTGCCGCCAAGGTGAATTCGGGCTCCTGCCCGCTGATGGACAGGGTCACCAACATCAACCCCGAGAGCATCACCAGGACCACCCCGAATGCCACATGGTGGATGTGCACTTCCCCGATGTGGACGTTGCGCGGTTGCCACCACCGGGTCGGACGCCCGGTTTGGGCGCGGTGGCGGATAAGCCGCACGCACGTTCGCGTCACGAAGAAGGTCAGGATGAAGGCGACCAGGCAGCACAGCAGCGGGAGCCGGCCGCGGTGGATGATGTCGTGCGCGAACCAGTGGGCCACCCCGAACACGAACCAGTGGAGCACGCTAGAAACGTACGCCTGCATTTCCGGGCAGCGCGGGAGCCGCGCTGCGACACGTCGCCGGTGCCGGTACCGATTACGCTGTTATGCGACATGAGTAGATGGCGGGCGCCCGGCGTGGGCAGTCAACGCGGGCGGGTGGTGCTGTGGTGCCTGCTTTGGCTGGTCGCGGCCGCGGCGATGTATCACGTGGCCGCGGGCCAGTTCGGGCACACCCCGTACCGCATCGACATCGACATCTATCAGATGGGCGGCCAGGCCTGGCTGGACAACCATCCCCTCTACCGCGGCGACGTGAAGTTCCACACACCCATCGGGCTGAACCTGCCGTTCACCTATCCCCCGCTGGCGGCCATCGTTTTCTGCCCGTTCTCCTGGCTGCACATGCCGGCCGCCAGCGTGGCGATCACGGCGTTGACGCTGGTGCTGCTGATCGTCTCGACGACGATCCTGCTGACCGGCCTCGACGTGTGGGACACGTCGGCCGCGCTGGGCGGCCCGGCGTGGCTGCGCCGGCTGTGGTTGGCGGTGGTCATCACGGCCGCCGCGGCGAACTGGCTGGAGCCGATCGTTTCCAACTTCGCCTTCGGCCAGATCAACGTCGTGCTGATGACGCTGGTGATCGCCGACTGCGTGCCGCGCCGCACGCCGTGGCCACGCGGCGTGCTGCTGGGCCTGGGGATCGCGCTGAAGCTCACCCCGGCGGTTTTCCTGCTCTACTTCCTGCTGCGCCGGGACAACCGCGCGGCGCTCACGGCGATGGCGTCGTTCGCGGCGATGACCCTGCTGGGCTTCGCGCTGGCGTGGAGCGATTCGTGGGAGTACTGGACACGCACCGTCCACCACACCGACCGGATCGGTGAGGCCGCGCTGAACACCGACCAGAACATCGCGGGCACCCTGGCCCGGTTGGGGCTCGACGAGCACGCGCGGTTCCCGCTGTGGGTCGCCGCATGCCTGGTGGTGCTGGCGGTGACGATCTGGGCGATGCGGCGGGTGCTGCGGGCCGGCGAGCCGATCATGGCGGTGATCTGCGTCGCGCTGTTCGGTTTGGTGGTCTCCCCGGTGTCCTGGTCACACCACTGGGTCTGGGCGCTGCCGACACTGCTCGTGACCGGGGTGCTGGCGTGGCGGCGCCGCAACATCACGCTGGGCGTGCTCAGCGCCGTCGGGGTGGCGCTGATGAGGTGGACGTGGACGCCGATCGACCTGCTGCCCAAGCACCACGAGACCACCGCGAACTGGTGGCGCCAGCTCCTCGGCGCGTCCTACGTGTGGTGGGCGTTGGCGGTCATCGTCGCGGCGGGGCTGACGATCACGGCCCGAACGAACCGGTCCAAGCCGGCGGCGGCCACCCCGACGCCGGTGGCGGCTTCGAGTTAGCCGACGGCCGTCTCGGGGATCCGCGCGGCCTCACCGGTAGGGTCGTCGGCGCCCTCCGATTCGGGGCCGCGTTCCTTGAGACTGGCGGCGTAGATGTCGACGTACTCCTGCCCGGAGAGCCCCATCAGCTCGTAGATCACCTCGTCGGTGACGGCCCGCTCGATGAAGCGGTTGCCGGCCATCCCCTCGAACCGGGAGAATTCCATCGGCTTGCCGAACCGGACGGTGACCCGCCCGAAGCGCAGCATCGTGGTGCCCGGCGGGTTGACCACGTTGGTGCCGATCATCGCCACCGGGATCACCGGAACGCCGGTGAGCAGCGCCAGCCGCGCCAGCCCGGTCTTGCCCTTGTACAACCGGCCGTCGGGCGAGCGGGTGCCCTCGGGGTACATGCCCAGCAGCTTGCCCTGCTTCAGCACCTGCTCGGCGGTGTTGAGCGCGGCCTGGGCCGCGTCGGCGTCGGTGCGGTCGATCGGCACCTGCCCGACGGCGGTGAAGAACCACCGGCTGAACCAGCCCTTCAGACCGGTGCCGGTGAAATATTCGGACTTCGCGAGGAAGGTGATCCGGCGCCGGACGACCAGCGGCAGGAAGAAGCTGTCCATCACGGCGAGGTGATTACTCGCCAGGATCACCGGCCCGGACGTCGGAACGTATTCCAGCCCTTCAACTTTCGGCCGGCCGAGCAGGGACAGCAACGGGCCCAGCAGGATGTACTTGAATAGCCAGTACCACATGGCCCTCCCTCTCGCCCGCCACCCGCAGTGTTCTGGCCAACTGTACCGATCCCCGGGGCAACCGACCACCTTCATATCGGGCGGGTCATTCCTCCACGGTGACCGGGATCGGCTGGTATCGGGTCCGCACGGTGCCGTCGCCGTCGGGAGCCCCGGCGTCGGGCTCGGCGCCGACACCGCCGCCGGGCGGCCCGTCGGGCGGCGGTTCGGTCGAGCGGTCGATGTCGTTGACGTCGTTGACGATGCCGCGGATCACCTCCAGCAGCGCGATGCTGTGGTCGGCGATCACGGTCAGCAACGGGTGCTGCTCACCGGTGGCCAATGCGGCCAGCGCGCACACCGGGCACCACACCTGCTGGCACTTGCCGGTCCCGACTCCGCCGCCAGCCGTCAAAGCCGCCGCCGTTCGCACCGCCGGGTCGATCCCGTCGAGGATCATCTGGGCAAGCCGGCGCAGCTCCGGACCGATATCGGAATGAACCCCACTCACTTAGGCCACACCTCCGGATCCGGTCGAAAACGAACAGTCAGCTCACCGCCCCGCAGGTGCGCGTCGAGCACCGTGCAGCGCCGCAGCACGGACGCCAACCGAACCCTGCGCCGCAGCCCTCCGGCGCTGATGATCAGGTCGTCGTCGACTCGGCCCAACGAAAGTCCTCCGGGATCAAGTTGGGGCAACGTTAGCCGCATACGGTATATCGACCCAATCCCCGATCCGGATTCGAGGTCCACGACGGGCCGCAGCGGACCCGGCGGCGCCGTCCCGCCGCGCCGGCGGGCGCTGTCGAGCAGCGCGCCCAGCGCCTTGGGGCCGATCGGCTCGCCGGACAGGTGCGGGGTCAGCACCAGCGCCACGTCGCCGATGGTGGCGTCGAGTTCGTCGAGCACGACGCGTTGTTCGGCGATGCGCTCGGCGTACCAATAGAACGCCGGGTGCTCGGGCAGGTTGCGGTACTCGTAGGACTCGTCCTCGGTCAGGACCTGGTTGACGATCAGCTCCTCGACCCGCACCCCCATCAGCGCCAGCGAACCCAGCGTCCGCACCGCCTCGGCCGCCACCACCCGCTCGGGGGTCAGCACCAGATGCGCGGTGACGAGGTCGCCGTCGGTCAGCAACTCGCCGAGGCGATCGACGCTGGCGCTGATGCGCTCCAGCAGCTCCACCATCGCGCCCGAGCGGGCGTCGTCGGCGGCGATCGACAGCCGGCGGTGCCGCGGCCACGCGCGTTCCACGTAGAGCCCGAAGGTCGCGGGCAAGGTCAACATGCGCAACGCATCCGCGGTCGAGGCGCAATCGACGACGATGCGATCCCAGCGTCCCGAGGCGGCCAGCTCGCCGACGGCGTAGAGACCCAGCACTTCTTGGACGCCCGGTAACGCCGAAAGTTCTTCGGGCGCAATGGTGCTCAACTCGGAATCGGGAAACCGCCCGTCCAACGTGCCGACGACGTCGCGCCACCGGGCCTCCAGCAGGGCCAGGGTGTCCAGCGCCAGCGCGTCGAGGAAGCCGCCGCCCGCCTCCGCGTCATCGGCGAGCACCCGGACCGGTTCGCCCTGGCCGCTGGGCGGGACCGGCACCCCCAGCACGTCACCCAGCGAATGCGCCTGGTCGGTCGAGACCACCAGCACCCGCTGTCCAGTGCCCGCGTCGCAGACCGCGGTGGCAGACGCCAGGGTGGACTTACCTACCCCGCCCTTCCCAACGAACAGGCTGATCCGGGCCGGGGCGGCGCTGGACTCACTCAGCCTCGACTCGTTTCTTCAGGTCCTTCAAGGCGGTGTCGGTCAGGCGCCGCTCGGCCTTGCGCTTGAGCAGGCCGATCATGGGGATGGCCAGGTCGACCGAGAGCTCGTAGGTGACGTCGGTGCCGGATCCCTTGGGCGCCAAGCGATACGACCCTTCGAGCGAACGCAGCAACGAGCTGGAGACCAGGGTCCAGCTCAGCGACTGACGGTCCTTGGGCCACTGATAGGACATCACCATGGTGTCCTTGATGACACCCGCGTCCATCACGAATCGCACCGTCTTCGGATAGCCGTCGGCGCCCCGCTCCTGCACCTCGGCTTCCTTGTATTCCGAGATCCATTCCGGGTAGGAATCGATGTCGGCGATCACCTCCAGGACGGTGCCCGGATCGGCGTCGATGTGGATGGTCTGCGTCGTCTTCTCCGCCACCTGGCTGATGCCCTCTCTCCCGCAAGCGCGTAGGCCCGGCATGTGCAGGACTACCCCGGCCTTCGGGGCGAAACGGTACTCCTACCGCCCGACCTTGATCCGGTTAAGCTACCGGAGAAACGCCGACCGGACGCGACCGTTCCGCCGTCCTTTTGACCTCGAACGCCATTTTCTTACCCGCCACCCGACGGCGGTGCGTCATCTTCGCCAAATTCAACTTTGCCAGCTGCCACGCCGCGACGCCGCTGGGTTCGGCGTGCAGGAAGTAATGCAGCACCACCCCGTCCAGCGACGGCTCCAGCCAGATCTCCATGGTGCCGGTCAACGCGCCGGTGACCGTCCACCGGATCCCCTTCTCGGCGCGGTCCTCGACGACCTGCAGCCGCAGGTCCGGCCACCACCGACGCCAGCTCGACGGGTCGGCGACCACGGCGCCCACCCGCGCGCCGTCGGCGGCGACAAACGTCTGGTCGGCGATCTGAATGCTGTTCACCGCCATAGCTTCACACACCGATCCGGATCACCCGTACGCAGGCGCTCGGGCCGCAACCGCGGCCCGGCAGACCTCCGCCATGCTGCGCGAATTCGCGGATTAGGCTGGGCCACAGCAAGCCGGCAAGGCAACATCACGAATCCAATCGAGGTCTCAGAGTGCGTGAGTACAGCGTCCCCGCCCGTTTTACGGTCGGCGAGCACGAAAACGTCGCGGCCATGGTCTTCGAGCACGAGCGCGACGACCCGGGCTTCGTCATCTACCAACGGCAGATCGACGGGGTCTGGACCGACGTCACCTGCGCCGAGGCGGCCAAGCAGGTTCGTGCCGCGGCGCTGGGCCTGATCTCCCTCGGCGTGCAGGCCGGCGACCGGGTGTCCATCTTTTCGGCCACCCGCTACGAGTGGGCGATCCTGGACCTGGCGATCCTGTCGGTGGGTGCGGTCACCGTGCCGATCTACGAGACGTCGTCGGCCGAGCAGGTGCGCTGGGTGCTGCAGGACTCGGCGGCGGTGGTGGCCTTCGCCGAGACCGACGCGCACGCCGCGATGGTCACCGAACTCACCGCCGAGCTGCCCGAGCTGCGCCGGGTGCTGCGCATCGACGGGTCGGGCCCCAAGGCGCTCGACCAGCTCGCCGAGGCCGGCGCCGAAGTGGAGCCGGCCGAGCTGACCGCCCGGCTCGACGCCTTGCGGGCGGACGACCCGGCGACGCTGATCTACACCTCGGGCACCACCGGGCGGCCCAAGGGCTGCCAGCTCACCCATTCCAACCTGCTCTACGAGAGCCGGGGCGCCAAGGAGTGCTTGCCGACCCTGCTGCACGAGGGGCAGCGGCTGCTGGTGTTTCTTCCGCTGGCCCACGTGCTGGCCCGGTCGCTGACCTTGTCCGCATGCGCGAACAAGGTGACGGTCGGATTCACCAGCGACATCAAGAACCTGCTGCCGATGTTCGCGGTGTTCAAGCCGACGGTGGTGGTGTCGGTGCCGCGGGTGTTCGAGAAGGTGTACAACACCGCCGAGCAGAACGCCGCCAACGACGGCAACGGCCGGATCTTCGCGATGGCCGTGCAAACCGCGGTCGACTGGAGCCAGGCCCACGCCGACGGCGGGCGACCGGGCCTGCTGCTGCGGGCCCGGCACGCGCTGTTCGACCGGCTGGTCTATCACAAGCTGCGCGCGGCGCTGGGCGGCGACTGCCACGCGTCCGTCTCGGGCGGCGCACCGCTGGGCGCGCGGCTGGGCCACTTCTACCGCGGCGTGGGCCTGACCATCCACGAGGGCTACGGCCTGACCGAGACCAGCTCGGCCATCACGGTCAACCAGGTCGGCAACGTCAAGATCGGGACCGTGGGAACGCTGTTGCCCGGCAACAGCATGCGCATCGCCGAGGACGGCGAGCTATTGGTGCGCGGCGGCGTGGTGTTCAGCGGCTACTGGCACAACGAGCAGGCCACCCGCGATGCGTTCACCGACGGCTGGTTCAAGACCGGTGACCTCGGCGCGCTCGACGAGGACGGCTTCCTGAGGATCACCGGCCGCAAGAAGGAGATCATCGTCACCGCCGGGGGCAAGAACGTCGCCCCCGCGGTGCTCGAGGACCAGCTGCGGGCGCACCCGCTGATCAGCCAGGCCATGGTGGTGGGCGATGCCAAGCCGTTCATCGGCGCGCTGATCACCATCGACCCCGAGGCGTTCGGCCCCTGGAAGGAACGCAACCACAAACAGGCCGACGCGTCCGTCGGCGATCTGGTCACCGACCCCGACCTGTTCGCCGAGATCGACGCCGCCGTCAAGAACGCCAACCAGGCGGTGTCGCACGCCGAGTCGATCCGCAAGTTCCGCATCCTGCCCGTCGACTTCACCGAGGACACCGGCGAGCTGACCCCGACGATGAAGGTCAAGCGCAACGTGGTGGCCGAGAAGTTCGCCTCCGACATCGAATCGATCTACGAGAAGGACTGACGGTCGCTAGCCGCGCAGCAGGTCGGCCAGCCGGGCGGCCAGCGTGTCCCAGCGCCACTGGGACGTCACCCACTCGCGCCCGGCCGCGCCCATCGCGGCGGCCCGCTCGGGATCGCCCAGCAGCTCGGCGACGGCCTCGGCGACCTCGTCCACCGACCGGCCGTCGACCACCAGCCCGGTCTTGTTGTGCCGCACGGCTTCCGGGGCCCCGCCCGATAGGCCGGCGATGACCGGCACGCCCGTCGCCGAGGCCTCCAGGAAGACGATGCCCAGGCCCTCGACGTCCATGCCGGCGCCGCGGGTGCGGCACGGCATCGCGAAGACGTCGGCCAGGGCGTGGTGGGCGGGCAGTTCGGCGGCCGGCACGCCGCCGGTGAACGTCACATGCTCGGCGACGCCGCAGTCGGAGGCCAGCTTGCGCAGCGCGTCCAGGTACGGCCCGCCGCCGACGATGACCAGCGCCGCCCCGTCGACCCGCCGCCGGATCGATGGCAGCGCCTTGATCAGCGCGTCCTGACCCTTGCGCGGCACCAGCCGCGACAGGCACACCACGGTCGGCCGCTCGCCCAGCCCGTAGCGGGCACGCAGCTCGGCCCGGGCGGCCGGATCGGGGCGGAACCGGTCGGTGTCCACGCCGGGCGGCAGGTATTCCAGCCTCGCCTCGGGTCCGAAGGCCGACGCGAAGCGCGACCGGGTGTAGCGGCTGACGAAGGTGACGACGTCGGTGCCGTCGCCGATGCGGCGCAGCACCGACCGCGCGACCGGGAGCATCGACCAGCCGACCTCGTGGCCGTGCGTGCTGGCCAGCACCCGGGTCGCCCCGGCCTGCCGGGCGCGCGGCGCCAGCAGCGCCAGCGGCGCGGCCGCGCCGAACCAGACGGTGTCGATGCCGTGCTCGCCGATCAGCCGGCGCATCCGCCCGTCCACCGCCGGGCCCGGCAGCATCAGCGTGCCCGGGTGGCGCACCACGCGGTATCCGGCCGCGTCGGCCGACTCGTCGTGGGCATCCGCCCCTTTCCATTGCGGCGCGTACACCAGCACGGAATGCGAGCCCGCGCCCGCCAGCCGGCCGACGAACTCGCCGAGGTAGGACTGGATGCCGCCCGGGCGGGGCGGAAAGTCGTTGGTTACCAGTAGGACCCGGCTCACCTGCGTCAGGCTAGCCTGGCGACGATGCAGACCGTGTCACGGTCTGAGGTGGGGGTACCCCCAGCCGCGCAGCGGCGAGGGGGAGAGGCAGGCAATCCCGTCCTAGCGGGCCAGCCACTGGTGCCAGTGCACCAGCAGGCCGGCGGGATCGGTGTCGAGGACCTCGTGGGCCGCGGTGGGCACATCGGTGTGCCCCACACCGCAGCTGGCCAGGTAGAGCTCGCGCAGCTTGGGTGCCCCGTAGGTGTCGGCGACGAAGCGGGCGAACCACCACGCGCGGTCGTACGCCAACGAGCGCTGCGGCCCCGGCGCCTCCAGCTCCGCGTCGGTCGGCAGCGTCAGCGGCACCGGCACCGCGTCGGCGGGCACCGGGGTCTGCGGCCGGGCGACGAAATCGGCCACGCCCTCGGTGAGCCACTGGGGCGCGTCCGACGCGGTGTAGGGACGCGCGGCGTAGTGAAAAAGCTCGTGCGTCAAGACAATTCGCAGCGCGGACTCATTCATGTTGGCGGCGCCCGGGGCGAACACGATCCGTTGCCCGAGCGCCACCCGGTGCACGGGGTCGACGCGCTCGGCGACCGTCACGGCCGCGATGTCGGCCCACTGCGACGGCGGTCCCCCGCCGGCGGCGGCGCGAAACTGTTCGTCGGAGCCGGCGGCGAGCACCGTGATCTCGCGCGTCCAGTCGACACCCCAGAAGGCCTCCACCGCCTTGATCGCGGCGCCGATGTCGGCCGCCACCCGGGCCAGCAGCCGGTCGCCGGCCGGGCCGCCCAGGCCCACCAACCGAACGGTGCGATCGCCGACCACCAGCGACTTCGCCGCGGCGCCGGCCTGGCTGCGGGCGGGGGTGACCAGCTGCGCGTGTCGCGCCTTGCTGTCGCCGGCCTCGTCGAAGGGCACGGCCGCGGCCACGATCAGCTCGAGGGCGAACACCCAGGCCAGCAGGATCGGCAGCCGCCGACGCCAGCCGGAACGATCAGTAGCGACGCGCGTCGTGGACCGGGCCCGCGGCATTCATCGGCACCACCCGCACCGGCACGCCGTAGGTGGAGGAATGGATCACCATGCCGTCGCCGACGTAGATGCCGCTGTGTGACGCGTCGTTATAGAACGTGATCACGTCGCCGGGCTGCAGGTCCGACAGCGCCACCGGCTGACCGCCCTGGGCCTGCGCCTGGCTGGAGTGCGGCAGCGAGATGCCCGCCTGCTGAAACGCCCACATCACCAGGCCGGAGCAGTCGAACGCGCCGGGTGAGGCGCCGCCCCACACATAGGACGAACCAACCTGGGTCAACGCCGCCTGCACGACGGTCGCGCGGTCACCGCCGCCCACGCCGCCGGGGCCGCCCGGGGGCAACATTCCGGGCATGCCGGGCATCATCGCGCTGATGGGCGGACCGTCGCCGGGCGGCGGGGCGCCGGGCGGCAACGCGTCCGGTGCCGGTGCGCCGGGCGGCGGGGCGGCCGCCGGGACCTGCCCGGGATCGGCCAGCGCGGTGCGCTGCTGCGGCGTCAGGGAGACGTACTGCGACTTGACGACGGCGATCTGCACCTGCAGCTGGCTCTGCTTGGACTGCAGGCTCGCCCGTACCGCCGCGGCCTGCTCGGCCGCGCTCTTCGCGTCGGCGGCGGACTTGGCGGACGCCTGCTCGGCCTTGGCGGCCTGCTCACCGGCGATGCGGTAGTTCGCCATCTGCGTGCGCATCTGGGTCGCCATCAGCCGCTGCACGGCCAGCTTGTCGATCAGGCCCTGCGGCGATGCCGCGGTCAGCATTGCCTCCATGCCGTCGACGCGGCCGCCCATGTACTGCGCGGCGGCCAGCTTGTTGACGGCACCCTGGAAGGCGGCCAGCCGGGCCTTGGCGGAATCCACCGCGGCCTGGTCATCGGCGTGCTTCTTCTCCGCCGCCTGCTGGACCTTGAGCTTCTCGTTCAGGTCGAGCTGCGCGGTGTGCATCGCCTCGGTGGTCTGCTCGGCCTGACGCGACAGCTGGTTGAGTTTCGCCAGCGCGTCTTCGGCCGGATCGGCGGCGGAATTCGAGACAAAAGCCCCCGCGAAGATGGTCAGGCCCGCTAACGTCCCGAGGGCAGACCGTGTAATGACACGCGCGCGCGGGTACATACAAGCGAACCTCAAAATTGCATCCTTAAACGGCCTAGGACGGCTGATGCCAGGCACTGCCGGGGCGCCGTCGGGGTAGTTTAGGTCTCAAACAGGTTACGAAACGATATCGACGTTTGTCCAAGCGGGACCGTTAAGAAATCAGAAAGATTTCTGTCATTCGTCTGTGAATGATGGCAATCCCCTAAGACGGTCCAGCGGTTTTGGCGCACAAGGCAATTAGGCTACACCGGCCCCGCGGCCGCGATGAATCGGCACCAGCCGCAGCCGCGGCGCCAGCCCGACGTCCGCGAGGACGTCGAGCGCGGCCCGTTCGTCCTGCAATAACGTCTCGGGGACCCCGAGTAGGACGCTGACCACGCAGTCGCGGCAGCCGGGGCCGCGCACCGCGCAGTCGTCGCAGTCGATCACCACCGGCGCCGCGCCGTCGGGGTGCGCCGTGTTGTCGCCGTATGCCATCAGGTTGCCGTCCTCTCGGTCTGGCGTTGCCAAAGCTCTTACCCGCACGCTAACGGCGACCACCGACATCTCTCGCCCACCGCCGGCGTGGGAGCCCGCGGCTGTCGGTGCACCTGCCTAACGTCGCGGCCATGGGTGCGAGCGGTGCGACTCAGCTGAGTTTCGCCGAGCTGGGCCCGCGCTGGGACGCGGGCGCCTCCCCCGTCTCACCCATTGAGGAACTCCCCTTGCGCGAAACCACTTTCGTGGTGGTGGACCTCGAGACCACCGGCGGCCGCACCAAGAGCACCGACGGCACCCCCTGCGACGCCATCACCGAGATCGGGGCCGTCAAGGTCCGCGGCGGCGTCGTGCTGGGCGAGTTCGCCACCCTCGTCGACCCGCAACGCAGCATCCCGCCCCAGATCGTGCAGCTCACCGGCATCACGACGGCGATGGTGTGCGACGCCCCGACCATCGACGCCGTGCTGCCGATGTTTTTGGAGTTCGCCGACCTGGACCGGGGGGCGGTGCTCGTCGCGCACAACGCCGGGTTCGACGTCGGATTCCTGCGGGCCGCCGCGCGTCGCTGCGAGATCGCCTGGCCGCGGCCGCCGGTGCTGTGCACGGTCCGGCTGGCCCGGCGGGTCCTGGGCCGCGAGGAAGCCCCCAGCGTGCGTCTGGCCGCGCTGGCCCGGCTGTTCGCCGTCGCCGCCCAGCCCACGCACCGCGCCCTCGACGACGCCCGCGCCACCGTCGAGGTGTTGCACGCGCTGATCGAGCGGGTCGGCAACCAGGGCGTGCACACCTACGCCGACCTGCGTTCGTACCTGCCCGACGTGACGCCGGCCCAGCGGCGCAAAAAGGTGCTGGCCGAAGGGCTGCCGCACCGGCCCGGGGTCTACCTGTTCCGCGGTCCGGCGGGCGAGGTGCTCTACGTCGGGACCGCCGTCGACCTGCGGCGGCGCGTGGGCCAGTACTTCACCGGCGCGGATCCCCGCGGCCGCATGAAGGAAATGGTCACCCTCGCCAGCGCCGTCGACCACGTCGAATGCGCGCATGCGCTGGAGGCCGGGGTGCGGGAGCTGCGGATGCTGGCCGCGCACGCCCCGCCCTACAACCGGCGGTCGCGGTTCCCGCAGCGGTGGTGGTGGCTCGCGCTCACCGACGAGGCGTTTCCGCGGCTGGCGGCGGTGCGGGCGCCGCGCCACGACCGCGCCGTCGGCCCGTTTCGGTCCCGCACCGACGCCGCCGAAACCGCGGCCGTGCTGGCGCGGTTCACCGGCGCCCGGACGTGCACCGCGCGGCTGTCGCGCTCGGCGCTGCACGGGCCGGCCTGCCCGGAGGTCGAGGTGTCGCCCTGCCCGGCGCCGCGCGGCGTCACCGCCACCCAGTACGCGGCGGCGGTGGCGCGGGTCGCGGCGCTGCTCGACGGGCTCGACGACGGCGCGCTGGCCGCCGCCGTGCGCCAGGTCACGACGCTTGCCGAGCAACGTCACTTCGAGAGCGCGGCGCGGCTGCGCGACCGCGTCGCCGCCGCCATCGAGACGCTGTGGCGCGGTCAGCGGCTGCGGGCGCTGGCCGCGCTGCCCGAGCTGATCGCCGCCGCGCCCGACGGTCAGGGCGGCTACCACCTCGCCGTCGTGCGCTACGGCCAGCTCGCGGCGGCCGGCACGGCCAGGCGCGGGGTGCCGCCGATGCCGGTGATCGACGCCATTCACGCTGGCGCACAGGCGATCCTGCGGGCGGCGGCCCCGCTCGGCGGCGCGCTGGTGGAGGAGACGGCGCTCATCGCGCGCTGGCTGGCGGCACCCGGGGTGCGCATCGTCCGGGTTTCGGGCCCCTCCGACGAGGGCTGGTCCTCGCCGCTGCGGTCGGCCGGCGCCTGGTCGGAATGGGCCGCGCTGGCCCGTTCCGCGCGGCTGGCGGGCGAGCAGGTCGAGTCAGGGCTGCTGGCCGAACCGCACCCATCGCGCGAGCAGTTGTTCGGCCGCCCCGGAGTCGATGGCCGCGCAGGCCCGGCGCAGCCCGTCCTCCCACGCCGGCAGCCATTCGGCGCGGCTGGATAGGCCGGCGTGGGCGACGATCGCCCCGGCGGCGTTGAGCACTACGGCGTCGCGGACCGGGCCCTTGGCCCCGGCCAGCACCGCACGCGCCTCGGCCGCGTTGGCCCGGGCGTCGCCGCCCACCAGCTCGCCCAGCTCGGCGCGGCCGAACCCGAAGCCGGCCGGATCGAACGTCAGCCGGTCCACCGTGCCCGCCTGCACGCGCCAGATCGTGCTCGTGGTGGTGGTGGTCAGCTCGTCGAGCCCGTCGTCGCCGTGCACCACCAGCACGCTGGAGCGGCGCGACGCGAACACCCCGGCCATCACCTCGGCGAGGTCGGCGAACGCGCAGCCGATCAAACCCGCCCGTGGCCTCGCCGGATTGGTAAGCGGCCCAAGGAGATTGAACACCGTGGGCACCCCGATCTCGCGGCGCACGGCCGAGGTGTGCCGGTAGGACGGGTGAAACAGGGGCGCGAAGCAGAACCCGATCCCGACCTCCGCGACGCTGCGCGCGACCTCGTCGGGTTCGGAGTCGATGCGCACCCCGAGCGCCTCCAGGGTGTCGGCGCCCCCCGACAGCGACGACGCCGCCCGGTTGCCGTGCTTGACCACCGGCACCCCCGCGGCGGCCACCACGATCGACGCCATGGTGGACAGGTTGACCGTGTTGACGCCGTCGCCGCCGGTACCCACGATGTCGACCGCGTCGTCGGGGATCCCCGCGGCGGGCAACGGGCGGGCGTGGCTCAGCATGACGTCGGCCAGCTCGCTGACCTCGGCGGCGGTGGGGACCTTCATCGTCATCGCCACGGCGAAGGCGGCGATCTGGGCCGGGCTCGCGGCCCCGGACATGATCTGGTCCATGGCCCAGCCGGCCTGGCCCCGCGCCAGCTCCCGCCCGCCCGTCAGGCGCGCGAGGACCTGCGACCACCTCGGCGCCTCGCCGAGGGGGTCGGACACGGGTTCGGATGACGCGGGCACGCGCCGATGGTCCCACGAGGATCAGCGGGCCCCCAACCGTTGCGGGACGCGGGGCCGGCGGTAGCGCCGGAAACGCCGATTCGCGAAATTTCCGACCCGGGTAGAGTTCGACAACTACAAAGCGTCATACTTGCGGATGTGACCAGCGCTGTGGGGACCTCGGGTACTGCGATCACTTCGCGAGTGCATTCGCTGAATCGGCCCAACATGGTCGCGGTAGGCACCATAGTCTGGCTTTCCAGCGAACTCATGTTCTTTGCTGGCCTGTTCGCGATGTATTTCACGGCGCGGGCGCAGGCCGGCGGGAAGTGGCCGCCGCCGCCGACCGAGTTGAACCTGTATCAGGCCGTGCCGGTGACGCTCGTGCTGATCGCGTCGTCGTTCACGTGCCAGATGGGCGTGTTCGCGGCCGAACGCGGCGACGTCTTCGGGCTGCGCCGCTGGTATGTGGTCACGTTCCTGATGGGCCTGTTCTTCGTCCTCGGCCAGGCCTACGAGTACTACCACCTGATGACGCACGGGACGACCATCCCCGGCAGCGCCTACGGCACCGTCTTCTATCTGGCGACCGGTTTCCACGGCCTGCACGTCACGGGCGGTTTGATCGCCTTCATCTTCCTGCTGGCCCGCACCGCGATGAGCAAGTTCACGCCCGCGCAGGCGACGGCCAGCATCGTCGTCTCCTATTACTGGCATTTCGTCGACATCGTGTGGATCGCGCTGTTCACCGTGATCTATTTCATCCGATGAGCCGGCGCTAGACCTAGACGGACAGGAGTGCTCGGTTGAAGAAACTGGGGTCTACCCGAAACGGTGCGCGGCGGGGCCAGCCGCGAAAAGGGCAGCGTGACCGCTCGCGACGGCGCCTGCGGCGCCGGCTGTCGGGGGGCCTGCTGCTGCTGATCGCGCTGACCATCGCGGGCGGCCTGGCCGCCGTGCTGACCCCCACCCCGCAGGTGGCCGTCGCCGACGAGTCGGCGTCGGCGCTGCTGCGCAACGGCAAGCAGCTCTTCGACACGTCCTGCGTGTCGTGTCACGGCGCCAACCTGCAGGGCGTGGTCGACCACGGGCCGAGCCTGATCGGCGTCGGCGAGGCGGCCGTCTATTTCCAGGTGTCCACCGGCCGGATGCCCGCCATGCGCGGCGAGGCGCAGGCGCCGCGCAAGGAGCCGATCTTCGACGAGGCCCAGATCGACGCGATCGGCGCTTACGTGCAGGCCAACGGCGGTGGACCCACCGTCGTGCGCAACCCCGACGGCAGCCTCGCGATGCACTCGCTGCGCGGCGAGGACCTGGGCCGCGGCGGCGACCTGTTCCGGCTGAACTGCTCGTCGTGCCACAACTTCACCGGGAAGGGCGGGGCGCTGTCGTCCGGTAAGTACGCGCCCGACCTGGGTCCGGCCAACGAGCAGCAGATCCTGACCGCGATGCTGACCGGCCCGCAGAACATGCCGAAGTTCTCCGACCGCCAGCTCTCCTTCGACGCCAAGAAGGACATCATCGGCTACGTCAAAGCGGTGAGCGAAGAACGGCAGCCGGGCGGCTACGGCCTCGGCGGATTCGGACCCGCACCCGAGGGCATGGCCTTCTGGATCATCGCGATGGTGGCGGCCATCGGGTTGGCACTGTGGATTGGGGCGCGAGCATCATGAGCCTTTCCGATACGGACAACACCGCCCCGGTGGGACGCGAGCCCGACGAGGCGGCCCTGGCCGCGATGTCGCAGCAGGAACTCGTGGCGCTGGGCGGCAAGCTCGACGGCGTCGAGACGGTCTTCAAGGAGCCCCGCTGGCCCGTCGAGGGCACCAAGGCCGAGAAGCGCGCCGAGCGCTCCGTCGCGCGCTGGCTTTTGCTGGGCGGCGGGTTCGGGCTGGCGTTGCTGGTCATCTTCCTGTTCTGGCCGTGGGAATACCGGCCCAAGGAGGCCTCGGGCAACTTCCTGTACTCGCTGGCCACTCCCCTGTACGGCTTCACCTTCGGGATGTCGATCCTGTGCATCGCGATCGGCGCCGTGCTTTACCAGAAAAGGTTTATCCCGGAAGAGATCTCGATCCAGGAGCGCCATGACGGCGCCTCGCGCGAGATCGACCGCAAGACGGTCGTGGCGAACCTCGGCGACGCCTACCAGGGCTCGACGATCGGCCGGCGCAAGCTCGTCGGGCTGTCGCTGGGCATGGGACTGGGCGCGTTCGGCCTGGGCACCCTGGTCGCGTTTGCCGGCGGCCTGATCAAGAACCCGTGGAAGCCCGTCGTGCCCACCGCCGACGGCATGAAGGCCGAGCTGTGGACGTCGGGCTGGACCCCGCGCTTCCACGGCGAAACCATCTTCCTGGCGCGGGCCACCGGTTCGCATTCGGGAGCGCCGTTCGTCAAGATGCGCCCCGAGGACATGGACGCCGGCGGCATGGAGACCGTCTTCCCGTGGCGCGAGTCCGACGGCGACGGCACCACCGCCGAGTCCCACGAGAAGCTCACCGCGATCAAGATGGGCGTCCGAAACCCGGTGATGCTCATCCGCATCCGGCCCACCGACATGCCGCGGATGGTCAAGCGTCAGGGGCAGGAGAGCTTCAACTGGGGCGAATTCTTCGCCTACACCAAGGTCTGCTCGCACCTGGGCTGCCCCGCGTCGCTGTACGAGGAGCAGTCTTACCGAATCCTGTGCCCGTGTCACCAGTCGCAGTTCGACGCACTGCATTTCGCCAAGCCGATCTTCGGCCCGGCGGCGCGCGCGTTGGCGCAACTGCCGATCACCATTGACTCCAACGGGTACCTGGTCGCCAACGGCGACTTCATCGAACCCGTCGGTCCGGCATTCTGGGAGAGGACGACAACATGAGTCCGAAACTGAGTCCCCCGAAGATCGGTGACGTCCTGGCCCGCCAAGGCGAGGACATCGACACCCGCTACCACCCGTCGGCGGCCGTGCGGCGGCAGCTCAACAAGGTCTTCCCCACCCACTGGTCGTTCCTGCTGGGCGAGATCGCGTTGTACAGCTTCGTCATCCTGCTGATCACCGGCGTGTACCTGACGCTGTTCTTCGACCCGTCCATGGTCGACGTCACCTACAACGGCGTGTACCAACCGCTGCGCGGCGTCGAAATGTCGCGCGCGTACGAATCGGCGCTGAACATCTCGTTCGAGGTGCGGGGCGGCCTGTTCGTCCGCCAGATCCACCACTGGGCCGCGCTGATGTTCTCCGGGTCGATCATGGTGCACCTGGCGCGCATCTTCTTTACCGGAGCATTCCGCCGTCCCCGCGAGGCCAACTGGGTCATCGGTTCGCTGCTGCTGATCCTTTCGATGTTCGAGGGCTACTTCGGCTACTCGCTGCCCGACGACCTGCTGTCGGGCATCGGCCTGCGCGCCGCGCTGTCGTCGATCACGCTGGGCATGCCGGTGATCGGCACCTGGCTGCACTGGGCGCTGTTCGGCGGCGACTTCCCGGGCACCATCCTGATCCCCCGGCTCTACGCGCTGCACATTTTGCTGTTGCCGGGGATCATCCTGGCCCTGATCGGCCTGCACCTGGCGCTGGTGTGGTTCCAGAAGCACACCCAGTTCCCCGGGCCCGGCCGCACCGAGCACAACGTCGTCGGCGTGCGGGTGATGCCGATCTTCGCGGTCAAGTCCGGCGCGTTCTTCGCCTCCATCGTCGGCGTGCTGGGCCTGATGGGCGGCCTGCTACAGATCAACCCGATCTGGAACCTGGGCCCCTACAAGCCATCTCAGGTTTCCGCGGGCTCCCAGCCCGACTTCTACATGATGTGGACCGAGGGCCTGGCGCGCATCTGGCCGCCCTGGGAGTTCTACTTCTGGCACCACACCATTCCCGCGGTGGTCTGGGTCGCGCTGCTCATGGGCGCGGTCTTCATCCTGCTGATCATCTACCCGTTCCTGGAGAAGCGGTTCTCCGGCGACTACGCGCACCACAATTTGCTGCAGCGGCCGCGCGACGTTCCGGTGCGGACCTCGATCGGGGCCATGGCGATCTCCTTCTACATGGTGCTGACGCTCGCCGCGATGAACGACATCATCGCGTTCAAGTTCCACATCTCGCTGAACGCGACGACGTGGATCGGGCGCATCGGCATGGTGATCCTGCCGCCGTTCGTCTACTTCATCACCTACCGGTGGTGCATCGGTCTGCAGCGCAGTGACCGCGACGTGCTCGAGCACGGCATCGAGACGGGCATCATCAAGCGGCTGCCGCACGGTGCCTACATCGAGCTGCACCAACCGCTCGGACCGGTCGACGATCACGGCCACCCGATCCCGCTGGAATACCAGGGCTCGGCGCTGCCCAAGCGGATGAACAAGCTGGGTTCGGCCGGGTCTCCGGGGAGCGGCAGCTTCTTGTTCGCCGATCCGACGTCCGAGGACGCCGCGCTGCGCGAGGCGGCCCACTCCGCCGAGCAACGCTCCCTCACCGCGTTGCGCGAACACCAGGAGAGCGTCGTCGGCTCCACCAACGGCGAGCACGGCGAGCACTAGGGCCCGGGGCTCCGCTTCGTCGCGACACTTACACCACGCACACGACACGCCGAAAGCCGTAGCGGTGGTTTAAGTTTCGCGGCACCCTCGGCGGGTCAGCGCGGCACGCACCCGCTGCACGACGTGCTGGGGCTTGTCCTCGGCGATGACGCGGATGACGATCCAGCCGAGCTCCGCGAGCTCGCGCAGCCGCGCCTGGTCTCGGACATACTGGCGGCGGTCGGTTCGGTGTTGGTCGCCGTCGTACTCGGCCGCCACCTCGTACTGTTCCCACCCCATATCGAGCACGCCGACCAGTCGCCAGCCTTCGCTCGCCGGTATCTGCGTGGTGGGAACGGGCAGGCCGGCGTCGATCAACAGCAGGCGCAGCCACGTCTCCTTCGGTGACGCGGCGCCGCCATCGACGAGCAGAAGCGCCGCGCGCAGCCTGCGCAGGCCGCGGGCGCCCGGATACCGCTTGGCGAGCAGCACCCCATCCTCCACGGCGAACGGGCTCGCGCGCATCAGCGCGTCGAGCCTCGCCACCGCCTGCCCGGCGGGCAGTTGCCGTGCCAGGTCGAACGCCGTCCGCGCGCGGGTGGTCACCGGCAGACCGGCGACGCGGGTGATCTCGTCGGGCTCGACGCGTCGATTGCGGGTGATCACATCGGCCGGGGAATGCGGGTTACACCAGATCAACTCGACGGGCTCGTCGTCGTCGATCCAATTCGCGCCATGCAGCGCCGCCGCCGCGAGCCCGGCCAGGACGCCGCGCCGGCGTGACCACAGCCAGGCCGCGTGAGAACGGCTGCGCAGCGACGGCGTCGCGTGGTCCGCCAGGTACACGTCGGGGTAGATCGCGCGGAACGCGGTCCGCAACTGATACGGGCTCAGCCTCCCCTGCCGCAGCGCCTCGCTGCCCCTGAATGCCTCGTCCACAAACGAAAAGACGTCACGCCGCGCAGCCGGGATCCGCGAGACTTAACTGGCTGCAACATGTTCCGGCGTGTCGTCGCAGGCGTTTAAGTGTCGCGAGCCGAGCTGGGGCTGAGCCGAGCGCGGCGGGCTAGCGGGCTTCGTGGCTGCGGCGCAGCTGGCGCACTTGCAGCCATTCGACCGCCGGCATCGCCAGTGTGATGACCCCCGCCAGGCCGTAGCCCACCCAGGACCCGCCGTCGTGACCGACGGCCATCAGGTAAGTAGCGGTGGCCGCCGCGATCAGCGCGGCGCCCATCGTTCCCGCCAGCAGGACGGTGCCGCGCAACCAGATCCGGTCCACCGCCGCGCCGGACCACTCGGCGGCCGCCTCCGCGGCCTGCCCCCGCGGCTGACGGGCCCGCTCGGCCGCGGTGCGCGGCGCGGGCGCCATCAGGCGCACCGGGGGGCGGCTCGGCGGCCGCGCGGGCCGGGCCGCCGGCTCGATCAGACCCATGCGACGCGCCCGCACCAGCACCGGGATCGCCCCGGCGATGATCAGCGCGGAAACGATGATGACGGCGTACAACACCCACGACGTGTGCGATCCCCCGCCGGCCGTCTTGTGATAGCCCCGGCCCAGGTCCACCAGCGCCACGGCCGCGGCCACGCTCACGCCCAGCAGCACCAACCAGACGACGGCGCACGCGCCCACCAGGATGCGGTCGATGACGTCCGGCGGAACGGTGTCCGAACCCCGCCGATAGGCGGAATACCCGCTGACCATCAGCAGCTCGTCTGCGGCGAGTCGTTGTTGTTCGACGACAGGACCGTCCCGTCGCTGGTGGTGATCGAGCAGTTGAGCCGGCTGACCCGGAACAGGCTGGACGCCTGGACCGATCCGACGTCGGACGTCGAGATCGGTGTCACCGTCATCGACCACGGGATGTACACGTTGTGCTGGGTGCGCGACCGGCCCGACGCGTCGACGTAGGTCACCGAGATGATGTCGCCGGGGGCCTTGGTGCCGGTCACCGAGTAGGTCACCTGCCGCGGCCCGGCCGGGGTGGTGGTGGCCGGCGGGGGCGCCGGTGCGCTCGTCGCGGGCGGGGGCGGCGGTGGCGGCGGGGTGGGCGTCACCGTCACGGTCTGGGTCTCGGTGGGCGGCGGAGGGGCCTCGGTGGTGGGCGGCGGTGGTGGCGGAGGCGGCGGCGGTTTGGTGGTCGTTATCTCGTCCTGAACCGGCGGCGTGGACGGCGCGGTGGTGGTGGCGGGGTTGGCCAGCTTGTTGGTGTCGGTGTGCGTGACGAGCAGCGACACGGAGACCACGAGCGCGATCGCGGCCACGATCGCGGCGATACCGACCACCCACGGCCAGCGTGGGGCGCGGTGTTCGTCGTCCGGGTCGTCGGGCTCGTCGTAGCTGTCGTAGTCGTACAGCCGCATGTCGGCCGGCAGGTAGGGGCCCGTGACGAAGTGCTCGGACTCGGGGGCCGAATAGGCCCGCGAATAGGCGTCGGTCTGGCCGGTCTGGTCGGCCGGCGCGATTTCGGCGCTGTCGTCGATGGGCTCCGGCTCGTCATGCGGTTCGACCGCGTCGTCGCCCGAGTCCGGTTGGTGGCTGATGTCGCTGCCGGGATCGGGTTCGTCAGGTTCCCATCCCGGAGGATTCGGCCCGCTCATAGTTGCCTGCCCTGTCCAACTGCATCACCAGCGCGCGAGGCCCCGCGGCTGCATCGGTGCGCGCGCGTCTGGGAGTTTCTCATGGTGCCTGGGCAAACCCTACCGAACGGGATAGAGCAAGGAAGTCTCGGAAAACGGGCCCGGATCAACTGATGCCCTGATTGTGACCTTTGAGTCGCAAATCAGTGCTTCTCGGGACCCGTGTAGTACTCGAAGACCAGTCCGGCCGACGTCGCCAGGATGAACACCACCCCGGCGACGATCAACCACGGCAGCCACAGACCGATGCCGATCGCCGCGACCGAGCCGGCCAGCGCCACCAGGATGGGCCACCAGCTATGCGGCGCGAAAAAGCCCAATTCTCCTGCGCCGTCGCTGATCTCGGCGCCCTCGTAGTCCTCGGGCCGGGTGTCCAGGCGACGCGAGATGAACCAGAAGAAGCTACCCGTGATGACCGCCAGGCCACCGGTCAGCGCGAGCGCGGTGGTGCCCGCCCACTCCACGCCGCCGGTCGCGAACAGCGCGGTCAGGACCCCGTAGAGAACCGCCGACAGGACGAAGAAAGCGGCGATGAATTCGAACAGCCTGGCTTCGATCTTCATTGGGCGTCCTAACCTACCGGTGAACGTTGGGCCGCTTCGCCGCGACGGGTATCGAACGGATGGGTGGTCACCGCCAGCGGCGGTTGCGCGATGGCCTGCAGCGCCTCGGCGTTGGTCTTCCCGCCGATCCGTTGCTGCAAGTAGGCCTTGAAGTCGTTGGGCGGCACCACCCGCACCTCGAAGTTCATCATCGAGTGATAGGTGCCGCAGAACTCGGCGCAGTGGCCGACGAACGCCCCGGTCTTCTGGATCTCGTCGACCTGGAACACGTTGACCGAGTTGTTCGCCTCGGGGTTGGGCAGCACGTCGCGCTTGAACAGGAATTCCGGCACCCAGAACGTGTGCACGACGTCCGCGGAGGCCAGCCGGAATTCGATCTGCTTGCCGGCGGGCAGCACCAGCACCGGGATTTCCGTGGCGGTCCCCAGGATCTCGACCTTGTCGAAGTTCAGGTACGTGCGGTCCTGCGGGTTGAGCCCGCGCACGGCGCCGACGCGCTCCTCCCCGTGCTCGTCCTTACCCTCCGGCTTGGAGACCATCGCGTTCTTGCGGGCCGGGTCGGCCCCGTCATAGGTCAGCGTGCCGTCCTTGAAGTTGACGCGCTGATAACCGAACTTCCAGTTCCACTGGAAGGAGGTGACGTCGATCACGACCTCGGGGTCCTTGGCCAGGTGCAGCATCTTCTCCTGCACCACCACGGTGAAGTAGAACAGCACCGAGATGATGAGGAACGGTGTCACGGTGAGCACCAGCTCCAACGGCATGTTGTAGCCGAACTGCCGGGGCAACTCGGTGTCGGTCGCCTTCTTGCGGTGAAAAGCCGACGCCCAGAAGATGAGCCCCCACACGATGACGCCGACGACCAGGGAGGCGATCACCGCCCCGACCCACAGCTCCCGGTTGAGGTGGGCCTCCGGCGTGATGCCCTCCGGCCAGCCCATGCCGAGCACCTGCGACCAGCTGCATCCGCTCAGGGTCAGCGCCAGCACGCCCAGCGTCACGGCCAGCGCCAGCGGCCGGAGACGACGCTGGAACCTGCGCTGCGACGGACGTTGCGAACGGACCTGCTCGCGAGGTGTCACGTTGGCGCCTCCTGCTCGGATTCGAATACTACGCAGCGTAGACCACGCCGCTGACGCCGTCGCGCAAACCCCGGCCGGTCCCGGGCGTGCGGCGCCCCCGGCGCGGCCCAATTGGGGCATACTGGGGCGCCGTGTGTGGTCTGTTGGCGTTCGTGGCGGCCCCGGCCGGTGCTCGCGGCCCCGAGGCAGCAGGAGCCGCCGCCGCGGCCCGGGCCGACGGCGCCATTTCCGCCGCGTCGCACCTGATGCGCCACCGCGGGCCCGACGAGCCGGGAACGTGGGCCGACCCGGGCGCCGACGGCTCCGTGGTGTTCGGCTTCAACCGCCTGTCCATCATCGACATCGCCCATTCGCACCAGCCGCTGCGCTGGGGCCCGCCGGAGGCGCCCGACCGCTACGTGCTGGTGTTCAACGGCGAGATCTACAACTACCTCGAGCTGCGCGAGGAACTGGCCGCCCAGCACGGCGCCGTCTTCGCCACCGACGGTGACGGCGAGGCGATCGTCGCGGGCTACCACCACTGGGGCACCGACGTGCTGCGCAGGCTGCGCGGCATGTTCGCGTTCGCGCTGTGGGACACCAAGACCCGCGAATTATTCTGCGCCCGAGATCCTTTCGGTATCAAGCCGCTCTTCATGGCCACCGGCACCGGCGGCACCGCGCTGGCCAGCGAGAAGAAATGCCTGATGGACCTGGCCGAGTTGGTCGGGTTCGACACCGCCATCGACGAACGCGCGGTGCAGCACTACACGGTGCTGCAGTACGTGCCGGAGCCCGAGACGCTGCACCGCGGGGTGCGCCGGCTGGAATCGGGCTGCTACGCGCGCATCCGGCCCGGCCAGCCGCCCGAGACCACCCGCTACTTCGTGCCGCGGTTTGCCGCCACGCCGATCGCCGCCGGCTCCGAGCAGGCCCGCTACGACGAGATCACGGCGGTGCTGGAGGACTCGGTGGCCAAGCACATGCGCGCCGACGTCACCGTCGGGGCGTTCCTGTCCGGGGGGATCGACTCCACCGCCATCGCTGCGCTGGCCATCCGGCACAACCCCCGGCTGATCACGTTCACCACCGGCTTCGAGCGGGAGGGGTTCTCAGAGATCGACGTCGCATTAGCCTCGGCCGAGGCCATCGGGGCGCGCCACATCGCCAAGGTGGTCAGCCCCGACGAGTTCGTCGCCGCCCTGCCCGAAATCGTCTGGTACCTCGACGAACCCGTCGCCGACCCGGCGCTGGTCCCGCTGTTCTTCGTCGCCCGCGAGGCCCGCAAGCACGTCAAGGTGGTGCTGTCCGGCGAGGGCGCCGACGAGCTGTTCGGCGGCTACACGATCTACCGGGAACCGTTGTCGCTCAAGCCTTTCGAGTATCTGCCGCGGCCGCTGCGCCGGTCCATGGGCAAGGTGTCCAAGCCGCTGCCCGAGGGCATGCGCGGCAAGAGCCTGCTGCACCGCGGGTCGCTGACGCTCGAGGAGCGGTACTACGGCAACGCCCGCAGTTTCTCCGACGCGCAGTTGCGCGACGTGCTGCCGGGGTTCCGCGACGAATGGACGCACACCGATGTGACCGCCTCGGTGTACGCCGAATCCGCCGGCTGGGATCCGGTGGCCCGCATGCAGCACGTCGACCTGTTCACCTGGTTGCGGGGCGACATCCTGGTCAAGGCCGACAAGATGACGATGGCCAACTCGTTGGAGCTGCGGGTGCCGTTCCTGGATCCCGAGGTGTTCGCCGTCGCCTCGCGGCTGCCCGTCGAGGCCAAGATCACCCGAACCACCACCAAGTACGCGTTACGGCGCGCGCTGGAGCCGATCGTTCCCGCGCACGTGCTAAACCGGCCCAAGCTCGGCTTCCCGGTGCCGATCCGGCATTGGCTGCGCGCGGGCGAGCTGCTGGACTGGGCGTACGCGATGGTGGACACGTCGCAGGCCGACCAGCTGGTGGACCTGGCCGCGGTGCGCCGGATGCTCGACGAACACCGAAGCGGCACAAGCGATCACAGCCGCCGGCTGTGGACGGTGCTGATCTTCATGCTCTGGCACGCGATCTTCGTCGAGCACAGCGTCGTGCCGCAGATCAGCGAGCCGGTCTACCCCGTGCAGCTATAACGGCGAGCTAGGCCAGCACCGCGGCGATCTCGGCGGCCGCGTCGTCGCCGTACGCGCCGGCCAGCCGGCTCTTGGCGACCTCGTGGTCCCAGGCCCACTCCTGCGTTCCGGTGGACTCCAGCACCAGGACGGCGACCAGCGAGCCCAGCTGCGCCGAGCGTTCCAGGCTGAGGCCCGCGCTGCGCCCGGTGAGGAAGCCGGCCCGGAACGCGTCGCCGACGCCGGTGGGGTCGACCTGGCTGGTCTCGGGCACCACGTCGACGTGGGTGACGGTGCCGTCGGGCTCGACCAGGTCGACGCCCTTGGGGCCGAGCGTGGTCACCCGCAGCTCGACCTGGGCCATCACGTCGGCCTCGGTCCAGCCGGTCTTGGACAGCATCAGGTCCCACTCGTAGTCATTGGTGAACAGGTACTTGGCGCCGTCGGTGAGCGTGCGGATCTCGTCGCCGGACAGCCGGGCCAGCTGCTGGGACGGGTCGGCGGCAAAGGGCAGCCCGAGCTTGCGGCACTCCTCGGTGTGCACCTGCATGGCCTCCGGGTCGTTGGCCCCGATGATGACCAGCTCCGGCGTGCCGATGGACGCCACCACGTCGGCGAGCTTGATGTTGCGGGCCTCCGACATGGCGCCGGGGTAGAACGACGCGATCTGAGCCATGTCGACGTCGGTGGTGCAAGTGAAGCGCGCGGTGTGCGCGGTCTCGGAGATCAGGACGTTGTCGCAGTTGACGTTGTGGGACACCAGCCAGTCGCGGTAGTCGGCGAAGTCGTCGCCGGCCGCGCCGACCAGCGCGACGTCGCCCCCCAGCACGCCGATGGCGAACGCGATGTTGCCCGCCACGCCGCCGCGATGGATGACCAGGTCGTCGACCAGGAAGCTGAGCGACACCTTCTGCAGGTGCTCGGGCAGCAGCTGCTCGGAAAATCGGCTGGGGAAACGCATCAGGTGGTCGGTCGCAATCGAACCCGTTACCGCGATCGTCACGAAATCTCCTTCGTTAGTAAGGTTATCTAGCTTACTCAGGCGTATCGAGCGTCGTCGCGTCACGGTCCGCGCAAAGGGGTGCGCTAGCCTGCCTAGAAAGTCACTCAGCCGCCGGGACCCAGCCTTGGCCGCAGCCCCGCTCATGGTCCCGCCCACCAGCGTAGGAGAACCACATGGCAGGTCCGCACTGGCCGGACCAGAGTGTCGGCACCGACGGACCAACCCCCCAGCACCAGCCGCTCGACTTCCCCGATCAACCCGCCGCGGACGCACCCGCGAACTATGCCGGGCAGCCGGTGCCCTACCCGCAGCGACGATCCAAGCGGCGCTTCGTCATCGGCGCGCTGCTGGCCGTCGCGCTGGCGGCCGCGCTGACGCTGGCGATCACGTACGGGGTCCGCACCAACGGGGCCAACACCGGCACCTCGCTGTCCGACGGCGCGGCCAAAACGGCGATTCAGGACTACCTGGACGCGCTCGAGCACCGCGACATCGACGTCATCGTCCGCAACGCGCTGTGCGGCATGTACGACGGCGTGCGCGACAAACGGTCCGACCAGGCGCTGGCCAAGATGAGCAGCGACGCATTCCGCAAGCAGTTCTCCGATGTGGAGCTGACGTCCGTCGACAAGATCGTCTACCTGTCGCAATACCAGGCGCAGGCGCTGTTCACCATGCGGGTCACGCCCGCGGCCGGCGGCCCGGCGCGGGGCGACGTGCAAGGGGTGGCCCAGCTGCTATTCCAGCGGGGGCAGATCGAGGTCTGCTCGTATGTGCTGCGCACCGGCGGCTCCTACTGAGCCGCCCACCTCAGGTCAGTTGAAGGAGTCCCCGCAGGCGCACGAACCGGTGGCGTTCGGGTTGTCGATGGTGAAGCCCTGCTTCTCGATGGTGTCGACGAAGTCGATAGACGCGCCCTCGACGTACGGCGCGCTCATCCGGTCGACCGTCAAGGTCACGCCGCCGAACTGCGCGGTCAGGTCGCCGTCCAGCGACCGGTCGTCGAAGAACAGGTTGTAGCGCAGCCCGGCGCAGCCGCCCGGCTGGACCGCGATGCGCAGCGCCAGGTCGTCACGGCCCTCCTGGTCCAGCAGGGACTTCGCCTTGGCGGCGGCGGCATCGGTCAGGACCACGCCGTGGGTCTTGGCGGTCGTCGGCTCGTTTTGCACCGTCATTGCTTCTCCTAGTTGGCACTTTTTCTAGTTGGTCCTGGTCGGCTCGACATCCGGGCGATCGCTCGGGAAAAAGCCCACTGCATCAACGGTACCTTGCGGGACCGCTATTCCCGAGTCGTGCCGCGACCTCGGAGGCCAGACCCATCAGCTGATTGGCCGCGTCGGCCTGCGCCAACCGCACCGAACCTGCGTAATCGGCGATGGACAGCGCGGACATGATGCCCGACGAGCGCACCGCGGAATTCTCCAGGTCGACCTGCCCGGCCAGCACGATCACTGGAATGCCCAGCGGGCGGGCCGACTCGGCCAGATAGCCGACCACCTTCCCGAACAGGGACTGCTCGTCGAACCGCCCCTCACCAGTGACGATCATGTCCGCGACCTCGAGTTCGTCGGCCAGGCCGGTGTGCTCGGCGATGATCGCCGCGCCCAGCTCACAACGGCCGCCCAGCGCCATCAGCCCGGCCCCGATGCCGCCGGCGGCCCCGGCGCCCGGCTCCGAACTCACGTCCCGTCCGGCCGCGGCCTCCAATTCCAGGGCCCACTCCTCGAGGCGGACTTCCAGGGCGGCGACGGCGGCGGTGTCCGCGCCCTTCTGCGGCCCGAACACCCGGGCCGCCCCCCAGGGACCCACCAGCGGGTATTCGGTGTCCGAGGCGGCAATCAGGTCCACGTTGGTCATCCGCTGGCGCGCCTCGGCCAGGCCGCCGAGCTGGGTGATCATCCCCTTCCCGCCGTCGGTGCAGGCGCTGCCGCCCAGCCCCACCACGATCCGCATCGCGCCGGCCCGCAGCGCCTCGTCGACGAGCTGCCCGACGCCGCTGCTGTCCGCCGCCAGTGCGGTCTCCGGGCTGGGCGGACCGCCGAGCAGGCCCAGGCCGCAGGCCTGCGCGCACTCCAGGTACGCGGTCCGCGAAGTGCGGTCGAACACCCAGGCGGCCTCCACCGTGGTGTCCAGCGGCCCGCACACCCGCACCCGCCGCGTCTGCCCCAGCCGCCGGCCCAGCACCTCGACGAAACCGGGGCCGCCGTCGGACATGGGCGCGACGGTGAACCGGTCACCGGGACGCGATCGCGTCCATCCGGTGGCGATGGCGGCGGCGGCCTCCACGGCGGACAGGCTGCCCCCATAGCAATCCGGGGCGACCAGGACCTGCATGGCGGGCAGGCGCAGACGGCCCGGTGCGAGGCCAGCGGCAGCGTCATCCGAGGCCATCGTGCCGTCGTCCATCACAGGTAGCCGTTCATCACAGTCCAGCGTAGGGGCATACGTTGTGCACTGGCGCATGACCAATAACACCGCATTCCAGGTGCGTTACCGGCCGGTCTCCCCGCGAAGTAACCTGGCCATTGTGAAGCTATTGGGCCGCAAGAAGGGCGAGAACGACGACTTCGCAATTGCCGAAGTCGAAACGGACGGTCCCGCCGACACCGGGACGCGCCGGACGGGGCCCAAGGGCCGGCCCACACCCAAGCGCAGCGAGGCGCGGCGCAACGCGAGGAAGGGCCCGATCGCACCGGCGCCCATGACCGCGTCCGAGGCGCGGGCCCGGCGCAAGACGCTGGCCGGCCCCAAGCTCAGCCGCGAGGAGCGCCGCGCCGAGCGGACCGCTAGCCGCACGCGGATGACGGATCGCCGCGAGCGCATGATGGCCGGCGAAGAGGCCTACCTGCTGCCGCGCGATCAGGGACCCGTCAAGCGCTACGTGCGTGACGTGGTGGACTCCCGGCGCAACGCGCTGGGCCTGTTCATGCCGGCGACGCTGCTCTTGCTGTTCGCCTCGTTCGGTGTCCCGCAGGTGCAGCTGTACGCCTCCCCGGCGATGCTGGTGCTGATGGTCGTGATGGGCGTCGACGGGGTTCTGCTGGGCCGCAAGGTCAGCAGGCTGGTCGACGCGAAGTTCCCCGACAACACCGAAAGCCGTTGGAGGCTGGGCATTTACGCCGCGGGCCGGGCTTCGCAGCTGCGCCGCATGCGCACGCCGCGGCCCCAAGTCGAGCGCGGCAGCAGTGTCGGCTGACCGGCGCCCGAAAGCCGCCTGACCCCGGTGCGCACCCTGGTGCTCGGCGGGATCCGTTCGGGCAAGTCCCGCTGGGCCGAGGAGGCCATCGCCACGTCGCTGCCACCGGGGCAGCCGGTCCGCTACCTGGCGCCCCGCGTGGCGGGCCACGCCGACGCGGACTGGGCGGAGCGGGTGGCACGGCACCGGGACCGCCGGCCCGCGCATTGGTCGACGGTCGAAACCGACGACGTCACAGGCCAATTGCGCCAGTCGCCGGGCAGCCCGACGCTCGTCGACGACCTCGGCGGCTGGCTCACCGGCACGCTGGACCGCAACGACGCGTGGGACGACGGATCGGTGGCGGCGCCTATTGACGAAATGGTTGCCGCGGTAGGCGAATTCGGCTCCACGCTGGTGCTGGTCAGCCCGGAGGTCGGGTTGACCCTGGTGCCGGCGACCGCGTCCGGGCGCCGGTTCGCCGACGAACTGGGCCGCCTGAACCAGCGCATCGCCGAGCTGTGCGATCGGGTGGTGCTGGTGGTGGCCGGGCAGGCGGTGCAGATCAAGCCGTCGGGAACCTGATGGAATTCGCCCCGGTATCGCCGCCCGACGCGGACGCCGCCGCCGCAGCCCGCGCCCGGCAGGACACACTGACCAAGCCGCGCGGCGCCCTGGGGCGCCTCGAGGACCTGTCGGTGTGGGTCGCCTCGTGTCAGGGGAATTGTCCGCCAAGGCAATTCGAGCGCGCCCGGGTGATCGTCTTCGCGGGCGATCACGGCGTCGCGCGCTCGGGGGTGTCGGCGTACCCGCCGGAGGTGACCGCGCAGATGGTCGCCAACATCGACGCCGGCGGTGCGGCGATCAACGCGCTGGCCGGAATCGCCGGCGCGACGGTGCGGCTGGCGGACCTGGCGGTCGACGCCGCGGCGGCCTCGGACCGGATCGGCGCCCACAAGGTGCGGCGCGGCAGCGGCGACATCACCACGCAGGACGCGCTGTCCGACGCCGAGACCGTCGCCGCGATCGCCGCGGGCCGGGCCATCGCCGACGACGAGGTCGACGCCGGCGCCGACCTGCTGATCGCGGGCGACATGGGGATCGGAAACACCACCGCGGCAGCGGTTTTGGTGGCGGCGCTGACCAACGCCGAGCCGGTCGCCGCGGTCGGCTTCGGGACCGGGATCGACGACGCGGGGTGGGCACGCAAGACCGCGGCGGTGCGCGACGCCCTGTTCCGGGCCAGCCGCGTGCTGCCCGACCCGGTCGGGCTGCTGCGCTGCTGCGGGGGCGCGGATTTGGCCGCGATGGCCGGCTTTTGCGCGCAGGCCGCGGTGCGGCGCACCCCGCTGCTGCTCGACGGCATGGCCGTGACCGCCGCCGCGCTGGTTGCCGAGCGCCTGGCGCCCGGCGCCCGGCACTGGTGGCAGGCCGGTCATCGGTCCACCGAGCCGGGCCACCAGCTGGCGCTGACCGCGCTGGAGTTGGAGCCGATCCTGGACCTGCGCATGCGGCTGGGCGAGGGAACCGGCGCCGCGGTGGCCCTGCCGGTGCTGCGCGCGGCGGTGGCCGCGTTGTCGTCGATGGCGACGTTCGCGCAGGCCGGTGTGGCCGACCCGCTGGCGCAGTGATGCGTTCCCTGGCAACGGCTTTCGCGTTCGGCACGGTACTGCCGGTCCCCGGGGGCGGCAACGCACCGATGGGCCGCGGCGCCATGACCGCGCTGCCCGTGGTCGGCGCCGCGCTGGGGGCGTTGGCCGCGGGTGTGACGTGGTGCGGCGCTTGGGCTTTCGGCCCGTCCAGCCCCCTGGCCGGGCTGCTCGCCGTGGCGGCGCTGCTGCTGGCGACCCGGGGGCTGCACATCGACGGCGTCGCCGACACCGCCGACGGGCTGGGTTGCTACGGGCCGCCGCAGCGCGCGCTTTCGGTGATGCGCGACGGGTCGACGGGACCGTTCGGTGTGGCGGCCGTCGTGCTTGTGATCCTGTTGCAGGGGTTGGCCTTCTCGGCGTTGCAGCCGTCGGCCATTGTCCTGGCGGTGTTTTCCGGCCGAGTGGCCGCGGTGCTGGCCTGCCGCCGGTCGGTGCCGGCGGCGGAGGGCAGCTCGTTGGGGACCCGGGTCGCCGGCAGCCAGCCGGCGCCGGTGGTGGCGGCCTGGGTCGCGGTGCTGCTCGGCGCTTCGCTGCTTGTCGGTTCCCGGCCGTGGCAGGGACCCGTGGCGGTGCTGGCGGGCCTGTGCTGCGGGGCGGCGCTGGTGGCGCACTGCGTGCGCCGGTTCGGCGGCATCACCGGCGACGTGTTGGGCGCCGCGATCGAACTGACCGCGACGGTCAGCGCCGTGGCGCTGGCGGCGCTGGTGCGGGTGGGCTGGTAACGAGGCCGGGCTGTTACCTGAGGTTGTCGATCCAGCCGGCGGGTTCATGGTCGACTTCCCGGATGCCCAAATAGATCTGCGGCACCAGGTTGAGGCCCGTCAGTCGCTTCAACAACGCCTCGGCGTTGGTCGCTTCGCGCTTGGCGGCCTGCACCCGCTGGCCGCCGGCAATGCAGTTGCTTACCGTCGCGCTTGCGCCGGTTCGCCTCGCCAGTTCGGCCAGCTCGGCATTGCTGCGGTCGGTGGAGACATCATCGGCTTTCCGCTTCGGCTGGAAATCCGGCGCGAACAGCGCGACCTCGAACGCCTGATAGCGTTCGGGCTCTTTGGATTCCGCCACACAGGTGGCCGCCGCCACGGCACGGGTCGAATAGTCACCGCTCGCGGATTGCCAGTCGAAATCGTTGATCAGGTGATAGCGCACCGCGATCTTCTTGTCGTGCACGGCCTTTCGGATGTCCGATGCAGTCGTGTTGGCCACGCGCGCGCAGGGGACACAGAAGGGATCGGTGATCAGGTCGATCGTGCTGGCCGCCCGAACGCTGCCGACAAACACACCGTCGTCGTTGACGATGATCTTGACCGCTTCCGCGCGGGAGGCGAATTCGTCCTCGCACAGCCATGCGACCAGGACGGCGACCGTGACGACGGCCAGCGCCGCCGCCGCCCGGACCCGGCTGTCGCCTAGCCGGCCGGCCCAACGCGGCGCCCGGGGCGGCCGCGGCAGCGGATCGGGCAGCGGGGGCACCGGTTTCAGCGCCGTGAGCGCGGCGTTCAGCGTCGCCGAAGACTCATCGAATAGGGCCGGCTGGGAGTAGTCGACGATCCGGTAGGCCAGGAAGCGAGGCGGGGGTGCCGCGGCGGGCGGTGCCACCACAACCGGCAGCACCGGTCTGGCCAGCCGCTCCGCCCAGTCGAATTGGCGCCGGCAGCATTGCGATCGCAGTGCCGCCGGCGTGATGATCGGGATGAACACGTCGCTCTCTGCGATATCCCGCAGCGCTCGATCCCAAGATCGTCGGTCCCCGGGCGACTCGCCGTGGACCGATATCTGGTACTCGAGCGCGCGTAGCTGCTCGATTAGCCGGCCCACGCCCGGATGGTCGTCCTGAACGCCGGAGATGAACACCTTGGGCACGGTCAGGCCCCCTCGCCGTCCGGCGCGATGGGTTTGCCGGGGCACTGCAGTTGGTAGGCGATGGTCGGTGAGATCCATTCTCGCCACTGCCGGTGGCTCATGTTGGTGGCGATCTTCTCGCAGAGGACGTTCTGCGCGTTGAACGGAAAAGGCCAGGTGTGCAGGGACTTATCGCTGCCGCCACCGACCAGTGTGGTGCCCGTCGGGCTGAAGGCCACGCCGTACACCGCGTAGGTGCTGGCGCTGAGCGGCGCGCCGACGGGGTCGCCGCTGTCGACGTTCCATAGCCGCACGGTTCCGTCCTGGCCGGAGGACGCGATGTAGTGCCCGTCCGGTGAGACCGTGACCACGTTGACGCGGCCCACGTGCCCCGTCAGCGGCGGCCCAATCTGGTTGAGCCGCTCCACATCCCATCGGCGTACCGTGCCGTCGAAGCTGCCGGAGACCAGCATCCGGCTGTCCGGGCTGAACGCCACGCTGTAGACGATGTCGGTGTGGCCAGCCAGCTGCCCCTTGGGCTGGCCGGTGCGGGCGTCCCACAGCCGGATGGTGTTGTCGTCCCCGCCCGCGGCGAGCAGCGACGCGTCCGGACTGACGGCGAGGCTCTCCATACCGGGACCGTGACCGGTGAGGGACCCTCCGATCTGGGCGCCGGTGTGCGCGTCCCAGATCTGCAGTGCCCACTGTTTCGTCTTCTCGTCGTCACCGGTGGAGAAGATGCGTTGCCCGTCGGGGCTGTAGGCCACCGCAGCAACGGACGGCGTGGCCGTCGGAACGACACCGGGATTCGCCAGCTTGCCATCGTGGAGGTTCCAGATGTAAAGCTTGCCGTCGTCGTTGGCCGAGACGACGCGTTTACCGTCGGGGCTGAAGGCGAGCCAGTTCACGCCCGGGGATTTGCAGTCGGGGGCCTCGCCGCACGGCGCCAAGTTGCGGATGGGCCGGTAGTCAAAATCGGGGTCCCACACCAGGATATGGCCTTTGGCGTCGCCCGATGCGATCACGCCCGGCAGGGCGGGATCGAACGCCACCACGTTCACTTGGCCATGGTGGCCGTCCAGCGGAATCGCCTTGGACACGTTGTCCCACACCTGGATGCCGCCCGCCGGGCTGCTGGACATGGCACCCAGCTTGCCGCCCGAGGCGCAGTTCCCGTTCAGGTCGCACCAGGGCACCGGGTTGAACGCGACGGATTGGACCGGGTCTCCGCGGCGGGTCGAGGGAAGCAGCAGGCTGTATCCGTACGAGGACGACCCCTCGCCGACGTCCCACCACCGGATGGTGCCGTCCTGGCTGCCCGACATCAGCAGGCCGCCTCGCGGGTTGAAGGTGACCGCGTTGACGGGCGCCGTGTGAACGGCGTGCGGCTTGGCCTTGTCCAGCAGCTCGGCACCCACCGGGCGTGCGGCCTCGAACCCGTTCCACATCCAGATGGAGCCGTCGTAGCTGCCCGAGGCGAGCCGGTGACCGTCGGGACTGAACGCCAGGGACAGGATCGAATCGCCTTGCCCGGTGAGCGGCGGCCCGGCAAGCGACGCACCGTTTTCGGGGTTCCACAGCCTGATGGTCTTGTCGAGGCCGCCCGACGCGAGCCGGCGGCCGTCCGCGCTGAACGCGAGGCTGGACACGCTCTCGGTGTGGCCCTTCAGCGCGGGCCGGCTGAACCGCAGCGTTCCGGGGTCCCAGAGCTGCACATTGTGATCGGTGTCGCCGGTCGCGAGGTACTTGCCGTCGGGGCTGTAGGCGAGAGCCTCGATGCCGGGATTCCCGCCGAACGGATCGGGGTTGGCGGGACACTCGGACCCCGCGGTGGTCATGCAGGCGATCGGTTCGCCTTTGTCCGCATCCCACAAGCGCAGTTCGCCGTCCCTACCGGCCGACACCAGGCGGCTGCCGTCGGGACTGAACGCCACGCCGGTGATCGTGCCGTGGTGACCCAGCAACGGCCGCCCGATCTGCGCCCCGGAGTCGGCGTTCCAGATCCGCACTGTGTAGTCGAACCCGCCGGATGCGATGCGCCGGCCGTCCCCGCTGTAGGCCGCCGTCGACGTCGGTCCCGAGGCGATCAGCTTGCTCGCCCAGGACAGCTTGACCGCGGCCGCGACCGCATAGTCGGCGGTAGTCGCCGGCGAAAGTGCCGTCGCCGCAAGCATTTCCTGAATCGCCCGCGCGTCGCTGCCGGGACGGTCGCGGTTGAGAATGCCCAACGCATCTGCGCCCACCTTTTCCGCGGTGGCCCCCAAGAACTTCTGGCGGGCGACGTTCCGTTGCTGCGTGGCCTGATACTGGGCATAGATCGCAAAGCCGAGGCTGAGCACGGCCACCGTGGCGATGACCCCGATGATGGCGAGCGCCCGCCGCAGCTTCCGCGAGTGCGCGCGCTCCTCCTCGGCGAGGGCTTCGGCGGCTTCGGCGCGTTCGCGCTCGATGCGCACCGCGTCGGCGGTCCGCGCGTCTTCGGCCTGCCGCGAGGCCGCCAAGAATTCTCGCACATCGGCCAGCCGCGCCCCGAATTGCGTTGACTCCGCGAGCCTTTCGGCGTCCGCCAGTCGGGTGCGGGGCAGCAGCCAGTCCGGGTTGCGGTGCGCGCGCCAGCCGGCCGCGCTGCGCTCGACGTCGTGGACGTTCTTGAGGTCCTCGCGCTGCTCGTCCAGCCAGCCCCTCAGGTCGTCCCAATGCTCGAACAAGCTCTCCAGCGCGACTTCGATGACCACCCGACCCCGCTCGTCGCGATCACGGACCAGCAGCCGCCTCTGCACCATCTTGTCGATCAGCGGGCGAGCCTCCTCCGGAAGCTCGGACTCCGGCGCCACGCGGCGCATCGGCCGGTTGTTCTCGGGATTGATGTTCACCAGGCACGGGATGAACGCCGCGCGAAGCAGCCCCAGGGCCCGCTCCCGTTCCTGGCCGTCGCCGGGCACGACCTGCTTGATTTCGTTGTTGACCACGTCGCGCATCCCGCCCATGCGGTGGTAGTTGTCCAGCGTGAAGTGGTGATTGTGGTGATAGCGCCGATAAAGCCGGTCGAGCGTCAGCGCCAGCAGCGGCAGCGTGTCGGCGCCCTCGGCGTCAGTCATCAACTGCTGCACCAGGTCCGGGTCGAAAGTCAGCGGAGTTTTCTCGCTGACGCGCCGCGCCGGCCCGGTGATCACTTCTTTGTGCTCACTGGCCGGCATCGGTTTGAGATCGTTGAACAACACCGCACCGACCCCGCGCAGCGCGGGATGGGTCTGCATCCTCTCGTAGCGATCGGTGCGGATGGTGGCGGCCACCATCAGCCCGACATCGGTGAGGTTCATCTGGGTGAGCAGCTGCGCGAGGAGCTTGAGGAACCGCGCGGCCTCGGTACCGGCGCGGGCGGGAAACAACTCCTCGGCCTGATCCAGCGGCAAGACCAGGGTGGGAGCGGTCATCGGCGCCGCGTCGGTGCGGGTCTCACCCGGCTCGTCCGCCAGCTCGGCGGGGTCCCGACGGGCGGCCGCCGCGGCGCGCATCCGCAAGAACAACTCGCAGATACGGGCCGCGTCGCCCGTCCGGCACGCGTCCTCGATGTCGTCCACCGACGTGGCGCTCACCCCCAGAGCGCGGCGTCCCTGGTCGATGGCGGCGGCCAGGCCGTGCTCCCCGGTGAGGGCATGACCGGCGCGTACGAACCCGAGGACCGCGAAGTTGCCGTCGTCGCGCTGCAGTCGCGGAATCAGCCCCGCCCGCAGGAATGACGACTTTCCGCTACCCGAGGGTCCGAGCACCACGAACATCGACTCGGGGCCGGGGAACCGGTCGGGTGCGGGGAAACGCATGTTGCGCAGCGTGTTCCGGGCCGATGCGATCGCCGCGTCACGCCCGAAGAAGACCCCCGCGTCGATGTCCTCGAATGGCTCCCAGCCGCGATACGGGGCCCGCTGCGGATCGTCGCGGGGTGGCCACTGAAACGAGTCGGGCCCGATCCCTGGCCCTTCGATCAGCCGACAGATCCGGTGCAGCGCCGCGGTATTGAACGACACCGGCGGCCCGTCGGGAACCGTCGGCGGGTCGGCGACGATTTCGACCGTCGTCTGCGGGCCTTCGCGGAACAGATCGCAGCGTTGCCAGTGGGAGGTGATGTCGCCTTTGGGCTCGCCGGCATCATGCCAATCGGCGTCGCTCACCTCTTCGAGCCGCGCGATCAGGATGCCCTTGCCCGTGCGGTCCGCCAATTCGTATTCGATCAAGCATTCCTTCGAGACGATCCAATCGCGCGACACCAAACACAGCAGCCACTCACAGCCGGTGTTGCGAAGTAACAGCTCTTCCTTCCACTGCCGGCCGAGCCGCAAACCCGTCTTGTCGTCGATGTCCAGAAAGATCTCGGTAGCGAGCTCGGGACGGCGCTCGGTCAGCCACTGTTTGAGGGCCACGGTCTCCCGGTTGTTCTTGCCGGAATGGCTCATGAAAATACGTAACACTTGGACTCCGAGGGGCCGAAAGCGCGATCGGCCGCCAAGTTTGCCAGGTCGCAGGCGTTTTCGGGTAGCTTTGTAACTTTTCCGGACCTGCCGCGGGACATGCGCCCACCGGCGGTGCCGCGCGGCCGCACCCATCAGCTCACCGAATGCCCATAATGGCTTTGATCCCTGGCGCACAATGAAGGCTGTGTCGGATCAAGATCGGCTGAGGCACCGACGGGCGCCGTGGTGAACCAACCGCTCGCTCCGTGGATCACGATCACCGGGTTGGACGGCTCGGGCAAGACGACGTTGCTGCGGGCCTTGTGCGAGGAGCTGGGCGGATTTCAGTTCCGCTTGCCCTACCACCCGTTCGTGCGCCAGTTCCTCGACTTTTCAGGAGGGGGGTCGGCGTTCGGCGACGTCCACACGGACCGCTTGCTTTTCGCGACGGATGCCCGGCTGACCAACGTTCTGATCCGGTCTTGGCGGCGAACGCATCGGCTGCTGCTGTCACAGCGGGGCTGGATGGACAACTTCATCTTCGGGGCCGTGCAGGGGGTCAGCTACGAGGAGGCCAATTCGCTGCTGCGGACTTCGGAACTGGAACGTCCCGCCGCGATCGTTTATCTGACCGCCGAGCCGCGGGTAGCGTTCGACCGCATCATGGCCGACGCCAACGGGGACAAGTACGAGACGCTCGACTTCATCACCGAGCAACACCGGCAGACGGTGCGCTTCTACGAATCCGTCGGCACCGGTCTGCCGGCCCTTTCGGCGTTCGCGGGCATCCCCGCGATCTACATCGACACCACGGCGAAGACCACCGAGGAGGTGCTGCGGGAGGCGCGCGAGTTCGTGGGCCGCGCCGTCCGGCCGCGCGCAATGCCACAATGACGAGATGGCAAGGCGTGGCGGCAACGACGTCGTGCTGGTCGACATGGACGGGGTGCTGGCCGATTTCGACGCCGCGGTACTCGACGCGCTGCCGCCGTCGATTGCGCGCGTCGCGCGGACGAATTTCCACATCGCATTGGACTATCCGCGGCACGTCGCCCGCGTCGAATACATCACCAGCCACCCGGACTTCTTCCTCGATCTGCCGCTGGTCGACCACGCGCTGCACGGGTGGCAACGACTCATCGACGCCGGATACCGGCCCCGCATCTGTTCGGCGCCGCTGCGGCGAAACAAACGATCCGCGCAGAACAAACTCGCGTGGCTGCGCCGCCACTTCGTGCCGCGCTTCGGCGAATCGGTGATCAGCGAGGCGATCATCGACAAGAACAAGCACCGCTACGACGGGCTGGCCCTGATCGACGACCGGCCGGAGGTCGACTCCAACGGCGGCCGGGCGACGTGGCGCCACATCGTGTTCGACCGCCCTTACAACCAACGGTCCAGCGCCGCACTGCGGATACGGGGCTGGGCCGACCCCGATCTCGAGGAGACGCTCGACGCCGCGCGCTGAAGCGCACATGTCCCCGCCGCGCGACGGTATCGTTGAGCCGATGTGGGATGGGTCGGCAGAACCGATTGCGCAGGCCATCCACGCGCGCTGGCGCAGCGAGCAGATCGCGGCCGGAAAGCCGGCGCCGCCATGGGAAGAACTGGACGAATCGCGTAAAGAGTCGAGCCGCGCCCAGGCGCGGGACATCCCCGCCAAGCTTGGCTCGATCGGCTGCGACATCGCGCCGCTAAGCGCCGGCGACCACGGAGATTTCGCCTTCACCGGTGCGGAGGTCGAGACGCTGGCGGCCGCCGAACACGCCCGGTGGGTGAGCGAGCGCATCGAGGACGGCTGGACCGCCGGCGACAAGGACGCCGCCCGCAAGGTGACGCCGTACCTGGTGCCGTTCGACGAGTTGCCCGCCGACGTGGCGGACTACGATCGGACCTTCGTCCGGGAAATCCCCCGGTTGCTGGCATCGGTGGGCTTGCAGATCGTCCGCAAGCCGCCGGCGCCCGACACCACGGGCGGCTGAGCCATCGGAATACCTTGGCTTCGTTGCGCTTTCGCTCACACGTCCGCAGGTTCAGGCGCTCTGGCCGTCGAGAATTCCGGGCCGCGATAGACCGGCACCGGGCCCCGATAGCGCCGTCGGAATTGGTCGGCCGCAACCGGCCACTGTTCGCCCCTGTCGCCCTGGATCACGAAGTCGCCCTCCTCGGCGATCACGGGGCCCTCGAGCGTGTAGACGGTCTCGCCGGGCCGCGCCGACCGCACCAGCACCCTGCCCCGGCGTTCCCATTGGTCTCGCCGGACGTGACGATAGGACCCGCGGAAGACGTCGTCGCGCACCGGCCATGCGTTGCCTTCATCGCGTACCTCCCAGTCACCGGCCGACGCGTGAAGGCGTTGGCCGGAGGCAGTGGTGCACGTCCATTGCCGGCGATGGCGTTTCGCGGTGACGGTCCCGGCGCGTTCGTAGGTCTTCCACAGCGGCTGCGAGCGGTAACCGAGACCGGCCAGCTCGATGAGCGTGCCGGCCAAGCTCTTCAAAGCCGCCGCTTTCAATTCCGGGTCGGCGACCGTGGCTTCCCAGTCGTCCACCAACTTCTCGTGCAACTTGTGCGCTTCGTCTCGCTCGTCGCCCCACGACCACCCGTGTTTGCGCAGATATCGGCTCCAGTCCTGCCATTCGGCCTGTGCCATCGCACAGGCGGCGTCTTCGCTGAAGCCGAGCCGCTTCAGCTTAGCCAGCGCGACTTGGGAATCCGCAAGGCTCTTCAGCGCCGCGCCTTTGAGTTTGGGATCGGCCAGCACCTCGTCCCAGCTTTCCACCAGCCTTTCGTGCCGCCTATTCTTAATATCGCGCTTGGGACCCCAGGTCCAGCCGCGGTCGCGTAAGTGTCGGCTCCACCTCTCCCAATCCGCTTGTGCCAGACAGTGAATCGTGGGTTCGCTGAATCCGAGTCGTTCCAGCGTCTCGACCGCGGCGGTAGCCGGATCGGCGGGCGGGCTGGTTGCGCCGAGGCCAAGGGCGTCCAGCTCCTGAAGGCGCTCCGGCGGAAATTGTTGACGCGACGCATCTGCCGTGTTCCAGGTGTGACCCGCGATCTTCTCGACCATCCAGAGGGCGTTTCGCAGCTGGCGACGGTTGGAGCCTTGGTAGAAGCCACTGAGCCTCTCCCAGGGCTGCGCCGACGGCTTGCTGCGGTCCGCCTGCGACGAAGCGTATCGCTCGTGGATCAACATGGCGGCGCGCTCGAAGTTGTCGTGGGCGTGTCCGTCCGACAGCGCCATCCCGAGCCGGTAGGTGCGCAGCTCACACGCGACCGGTAACCGCTCGGCGTCGATGCGGGCGGCCGGATCGCACATAAAGATCGGCATCGTGGGATGGCTTGCGGCCAACCGAGTCCCCAAGATCGGATCGGCGGCAGCGGTCGAGTCGACCACGATCACGGCCGTAGTGGAGGCCTCGCCTTCGGTTTGGTCGACGACCCTGCTGACGACCGCCGCGGACGGCTTGGCGGCGACCCGGTCGACGGGTGGCGGGCCGCCGGCAAGTCCCTTCCGCTTGTGGCGCGCCTCGTGATCGCGAACGTATTCGTCGGAATCGGCCGCGATCAGCGTCAGCGCCGGCAGCCCGGGATCGCCCGCTGGGGCGTGGAACATGTGTTCGGCATGCCGCAGCGCCATTTCGGCGCACAGCGCGAGGGTCAGCTGCGAACTGCCGCAGACGATGATTCGGCGAATCGACTTGTTGCGCAGGATCTCCTCGACCAGCCGGCGAGCGGTCGCCTCGTACTTTGAGACCGTGTCGGCGGCCCACAGGTGATCGGAGCCGTCCCCGTGGTGTCCGAACTGTTGGGCTCGCCACGCCCCGGCCAGCCAGGGGTCGTCGATGCGCACGATCAGCGGGATCCGCCGCTTGGTGGCTGCGGGCGCCAACCGTTGGCCGATCGCCGAGAGCCGCAGCAGGTTCGTCGACGGATCGGCCGAGAGGAGATACAGGGCGCTCAGCCGACGCCAGAACCTTTGTGTCACAAGGGTTTCCGGTTTATCGAAGCCCACTTGCACGACGCGTGCGCCCTGCCTGCGCGCGTCGGCCACACAGGCCTTGCCGACGTCGTCGGCCATGAGGACCAGGGCGCCGCCCGGGGACAGCGTGCGCGCGATGGGGCCGATCATCGACGCCGAGTCGTCGTCGAGGTCCACCACGACGGTCACCGATCGCGCCAAAGCGGCGCGCAACCGGTCGGATTGCGCGCGGAAAGCCGCGGCGATGACAGCTGCCAGGCTGATGAAGATCGCCGCGACGATCGTCAGCCGTGCGACCTCCAGCGCGGTCGGCGTCGGTTTCGGACATATCCCCGTGCTGTCGAGGGATACGTCGCCGATGCCGCCCTTCACCAGCGCGACCGTCCACAGCAGCGGGCCGATGAGGGTCGGATGGTCGTTGTTGGTGCATCTCCAGAACGAGCTCAAGCCCAAGTAGATGCTGGTCGCGGTCAGTCCGGCGACGATCATGACCGGCACGGCCACCGACGAGCGATCGCGCCGCAACAGATAGGTCAGGACGCACAACAGCGCCACGACCGCGCTGACGAGCACCACCGGCACCCAGTCCCCACCCTGGGCCAGCCACAGCACCCAGCGGGACCACCTCCGTTGCCAATTGGAGGCAAACAGTCCAAGGCAGGCGATGAGGCCGACGGCGACAACCAGTAGCGCTAGCTGTGCGACCCGCAGGGCCGCACCCTTCACCCGAGCACGCCGGGTGTCGGCATCAGCTGCCGGAAAAGCGCCGCGCCAAGGGCTTTCAGTTGATTGGTGGCAGTCGTCGCGGCCCGGCTGCAGCGTCATTGGAACCCACCGCAACGCGCGCCTGGCCATCGGCTCATCGGCAAAGGATATCGACGCGCAGTTCGCCGCGGGAGGGGTTTTGCCGTGGCCGTGGGGGCGGCCTCATGGCCAGCGTGTGATGCAACCGTTTTCGTCACCCAGCACCGCGACGCGAAACGCCGCCACACGCGCGAACACCGATGGCGCCGACTCGCCGTTGACGTCGCCGTTGGTCAGCAGCAATCCGGCGTTCGTGTTGTCGAGCGGCAGTCCACCGTGCTGCCGCCGAACGTTGGGTTCAGCTCTCCGCTTCGGCGGCGCGAGGTTCTTGCACAATTTCGCCGCGCTCGAGCGTCTGATATGCGACCCACTTCTATCCGAGCCGCGCCATCCAGCCGTGGGTGTCGGCGAAGGTGCCCCGCTGGATCCCGGTCAGCGTGTCGCGCAGCGCCATCGTCACCTCACCGGGTTGCCCGTCGGCGATGGTGAACTCGCTGTCCCCGTACTTCACCCGCGAGACCGGTGTGATGACGGCGGCGGTGCCGCACGCGAACACCTCGGTGATCTCGCCGGCGGCGGCCTTCTTCTGCAACTCGTCGATGTCGATCCGGCGCTCCTCGACGGCGAACCCGGCATCAATGGCCAACTGCAGCAACGAATCCCGGGTGATGCCGGGCAGCAGCGAGCCGGACAGCTCCGGGGTGACCAGCCGGGCCGAGCCGCCGCTGCCGAGCACGAAGAACAGGTTCATCCCGCCCATCTCCTCGATGAAGCGGCGTTCGACGGCGTCCAGCCACACCACCTGGTCGCACCCGTGTTCGGCGGCCTCGGCCTGGGCCAGCAGCGACGCGGCGTAATTCCCGCCGAACTTGGCCGCGCCGGTGCCGCCCGGGCTGGCCCGCACGTACTCGGTCGACACCCACACGGTGACGGGGCTGATGCCGCCCTTGAAGTAGGCGCCGGCCGGCGAGCCGATCAGCAGGTAGCGGTACTGTTTGGCCGGCCGCACGCCCAGCCCCGGCTCGGTGGCGAAGATGAACGGCCGCAGGTACAGCGCCTCCTCGCCGCCGGCCGGCGGCACCCAGGCCTTGTCGACGGCGACGAGCTGGCAAAGCGATTCGATGAACAGGTTTTCGGGCAGCTCGGGAATGGCCAGCCGCCGCGCCGACGACCGCATCCGGGCCGCGTTGGCCTCGGCGCGAAACGACACGACGGAGCCGTCCGCCCAGCGGTAGGCCTTGAGGCCCTCGAACACTTCCTGGGCGTAGTGCAGCACGATTGCCGACGGATCCAGTTCGATCGGGCCGTACGGGATTACGCGCGGGTTGTGCCAGCCCTGGCCCTCGGCGTAGTCGATCGACACCATGTGGTCGGTGAAGTACTTGCCGAAACCCGGGTCGGCCAGTATCGATTCACGTTCGGTGTCGGTCGCCGGATTGGACGCGCGTAGAACCGTGAACTCGGGCGAGTCGCTGGTCATGGGGCCGATTCTATATCCGCGCGCCAACGGGTTTTTGCCACCGAGCGCGCGCTAACGCGTTTTCACGGCGACGAACGGCGGGCGCACGACCTCGCATTCGGCGGCGCGGCCGCGGACGTCGACGGTGACGCGCTGACCGTCGTCGATCCCCGCGTCGGTGTCGATCAACGCCAGCGCGATGCCGACTTGCAGTGTCGGAGAGAACGTCCCGGACGTGGTGACCCCGACCGGTCGCTCCCCCGCCAGCACGGTCAACCCGGGGCGCAGCACGCCGCGGCCGACCATCCGCAGGCCGCGCAGCAGCCGGCGCGGTCCGGCTTCTTTCTCGGCCAGCAGCGCCTCGCGGCCGAAGAACGCGTCCTTCTTCCAGCCGATCGCCCAGCCGCAGCGGGCCTGCAGCGGCGAGATGTCGAGCGAAAGTTCGTGCCCGTGCAGCGGATAGCCCATCTCGGTGCGCAGCGTGTCGCGGGCGCCCAGGCCGGCGGGCTCGCCACCGGCCGCGCGCACCGCGGCGACCAGCCCGTCGAACACCACCCCCGCGGAGTCCCAGGGCGGCAGCAGCTCGTAGCCGTGCTCCCCGGTGTATCCGGTGCGGCAAACGCGCACCGGCACGCCCGAGTAGGAGGCGTCGGCGTAGCCCATGTAATCCATGTCGGTCGGCAGGCCCAACTCGCCCAGGACGTCCGCCGATCGCGGGCCCTGCACGGCCAGCACCGCGTAGGAGCGGTGCTCGTTGGTGATGGTCAGCCCGTTCGGAGCCGCGGCTTGTAGCGCCTCAACCACCGCGGCGGTGTTGGCGGCGTTGGGCACCAGGAAGATCTCGTCGTCGTCGACGTAGTAGGCGATCAGGTCGTCGATGACGCCACCGGATTCGGTGCAGCACAGCGTGTATTGCGCCTTGCCCGGACCGATGCGGCCCAGGTCGTTGGTGAGCGCTGAGTTGACGAACGCGGCCGCCCCCGGCCCGCGGACCAACGCCTTGCCCAGGTGGCTGACGTCGAACAGGCCCACCGCGTTGCGGGTGGCGTTGTGTTCGCTGACGGTGCCGGCATACGACACCGGCATCAGCCAGCCGCCGAACTCGGCGAAGCTTGCGCCCAGGTCACGATGGCGGTCGTCCAGCGGTCCGTGCTGCAGCTCCGTCACGACGCCTTACCCTAATCGGCGCCACGGCTGGCACACTTGGGCAGGTGTCCGATCCGCTGGACTTCGACGAGCTGGAGGCCGCGGGCGTCACAAACCCCCGCGAGCGGGCCGACCTGATCAAGTACCTGGATGATCTGGGCTTCACCGCCAGCGAAATGGTCGAAGCCGAACGCCGCGGCCGGCTGTTCGGGCTCGCCGGCGATGTCCTGGCGTGGTCGGGGCGCCCGATCTACACGCTGCAGGCGGCCGGCGAGCAACTCGGCATATCGGCTGACGACGTGGCGTACGCCTGGGCGTTGCTCGGCCTGACCGTCGCCGGTCCCGACGTTCCCGTGCTGAGCCAGGCCGACGTCGACGCGCTGTCGACCTGGCTCGCGCTCAAGGCGGTCGTCGGCGAGGACGGGGCGTTCGGCCTGCTGCGGGTGCTCGGCGCCGCGATGGCCCGGCTGGCGGAGGCCGAGGGGACGATGATTCGCGCCGGGACGCCGGACATCCAGATGAACTACACCCACGATGAGCTCGCCACGGCGCAGGCGTACCGCTCGGTCGCCGAGTTCGTGCCCCGCATCGGCGCCCTGATCGACGTGGTGCACCGTCATCACCTGACCAGCGCGCGAACCTATTTCGAGGGCGTCCTTCAGGACACGTCGGCCAGCGTGGTGTGCGGCATCGGTTTTGCGGATCTGTCCAGCTTCACCGCGCTGACGCAGGCGCTCACACCTGCGGAATTGTCGGATTTGCTCACCGAATTCGGGGCCACCGTCGCGGACGTGGTGCACGCCGACGGCGGGCGGGTGGTGAAGTTCATCGGCGACGCCGTGATGTGGGTCTGCTCGTCGCCGGAGGGGCTCGCGAAGGCGGCGCTCGATCTGGTCGACCACCCGCGGGCGCGGGAGGAGGGCCTGCAGGTGCGCGCGGGCCTGGCGTACGGCGCGGTGCTGGCCATCAACGGCGACTACTTCGGCATCCCGGTCAACCTGGCCGCCCGGCTGGTGGCGGCCGCGGCGCCGGGGCAGATCCTGGCCGCGGCCGAGCTGCACGAGAAATTGCCGGGCTGGTCCGCTGTCGCCCACGGGCCCTTGACGCTCAAGGGTTTCGAGGAGCCGGTGACCGCCTTCGATCTGCGCCCATCACCGGTTGACTAGGGTGGTTTGCCGTGACCACCGAACCTGGCTACCACGCGCCCACCGTCAACGTCGCCACGGCGCTACCCAAGCGGGGTGCGGGTTCGACGGTATTGCTGGTGCCGGTCGTCTCGACCGGCGACGAGGACAAGCCGGGCGCGGTTGTCACCGCGGCCGATGCGTTCCTGTCCGACGAGGCCGTCGCCGAGATCCAGGACGGGCTGCGGGCGCTGGAGGCCACCGGCGGCAGTGAGCAGGTGCACCGGCTGGTGGTGCCGTCGCTGCCGGTGTCCAGCGTGCTGACGATCGGCCTGGGCAAGCCGCGCCCCGAGTGGCCGGCCGACACGATCCGCCGCGCCGCCGGCATGGCGGCCCGGTCGCTGGGCACCGCCGAGTCGGTAATCACCACGCTGGGCGAGCTACCGGGCGACGACGTCTGCTCCGCCGCCGTCGAGGGGCTGGTGCTAGGCAGCTACCGGTTCACCGAGTTCCGCAGCGAGAAGACCGCCCCCAAAGACAAGGGACTGCGCAAACTCACCGTGCTGGCCACCGCCAAGGACGCCAAGAAGCAGAGCGCGCACGGCGCCGCCGTCGCGACCGCGGTCGCAACGGCCCGGGATCTGGTCAACACTCCTCCGAGCCACCTGTTCCCGGCCGAATTCGCCAAGCGCGCAAAGGCTTTGGGCGAATCGGTCGGCCTCGAGGTGGAGGTGCTCGACGACAAGGCGCTGCAGAAGGCCGGCTACGGCGGGGTGATCGGCGTCGGGCAGGGCTCGTCGCGCCCGCCGCGGCTGGTGCGGCTCACCCACCGCGGCTCGAAGCTGGCCAAGAAATCGAAACAGGTCAAGAAGGTCGCGCTGGTCGGCAAGGGCGTCACGTTCGACACCGGCGGCATCTCGATCAAGCCGGCGGCGTCGATGCACTACATGACCTCGGACATGGGTGGCGCGGCCGCCGTGATCGCGACGGTTGCGCTGGCCGCGCAGCAGCAGCTGCCCATCGACGTGATCGCCACGGTGCCGATGGCCGAGAACATGCCGTCGGCCACGGCGCAGCGCCCCGGCGACGTGCTGACGCAGTACGGCGGTATCACCGTCGAGGTGCAGAACACCGACGCCGAGGGCCGGCTCATCCTGGCCGACGCGATCGTGCGGGCGTGTGAGGACAACCCGGACTACCTGATCGAGACGTCCACGCTGACCGGCGCGCAGACGGTGGCGCTGGGCGCCCGGATCCCCGGCGTCATGGGCAGCGACGAGTTCCGCGACCGGGTGGCCGAGATCTCGCAGCGGGTGGGCGAGAACGGCTGGCCGATGCCGCTGCCCGACGAGCTCAAGGACGACCTGAAGTCCACCGTGGCCGACCTGTCCAACATCAGCGGCCAGCGCTTCGCCGGCATGCTGGTGGCCGGGGTTTTCCTGCGCGAGTTCGTCGCCGACGGCGTGAGCTGGGCGCACATCGACGTCGCCGGGCCGGCCTACAACACCGGCGGCCCGTGGGGGTACACGCCCAAGGGCGCCACCGGTGTGCCGACCCGCACCATGTTCGCGGTGCTCGAGGACATCGCCGAAAAGGGCTGAGCCCTAGGCCGTCAGGCGCTTGAGGACCGCCCGGCCCACCTTGCGGCGCGGCCAGCCCGTCACGCGGGCCGCGGCCAGCGCCGCGTTGGCCGCGTTGCGCCCACACGCGCCGTGCACGGATCCCCCCGGGGTGGCCGACGCGCTACCCAGGTACAGCCCCTCGACCGGGGTTTCGGCGCGCCCCAGCCCCGGCGCCGGGCGGAAGATCGCCATCTGTTGCAGCTGCGCGGTTCCCCGTTGAGGGCGCCCAGGTGCAGGTTGGCGTCGCTGGCCTCCAGGTCCGACGGGCGCTGCACGAACCAGTCGATCACCGCCGAGCCGAAACCGGGGGCATGCTCCTCGATGACGTGATCCACCGACTTGGCCAGCCGCTCGGCCGCGGCGTCGTCGGCCACGTTGCGCGGCAAACGCGTGTAGGCCCAGACACTTTCGGTGCCCTTCGGCGAACGGCTCGGGTCCGCGGTGGTGGTCTGGCCCAACAGCATGAACGGATGCTCGGGCACCACCCGGGTGTTCAGGTCGGCCATCCAGCGCACCAGCCCGTCGGCGTCGGCCCCCAGGTGCACGGTGCCCACGCCCCGCAGGCACTCCGATCGCCACGGGATGGGGCGGTCCAGCGCGTAGTTGACCTTCACCACCGGCGGATCCCAGATGTAATGCGCCAGCGCGCGGCGCAACGCGGCCGGGACCGCATCCGCGGGCAGCATGTCGCAGAACAGCCGCGGCGCCGTCACGTCGGCCACGATCGCCCGGCGCGCCCGGACCGTGCGACCGCCGGCGGTCGTCACCGCCACCGCGCGGCCGCCGCGCACCTGGATGCGAGACACGTTCTGGCCACACTCGATTCGCGCACCGGCGGCCTCGGTGCGCCGCACCAGCGCGGCCGTCAACTGCCCCGAACCGCCGACGGGCACCGGCCAGCCGCCGTCCTGGGCCAGCATCGTCATCAGAAAACCCATGGGGCCGCTGACCGGCGCGTCCGGCGGCACGTCGGCGTGCATCGCGTTGCCCAGCAACAGGATTCGCGGCGCATCGCCGTCGAACAGCTCGTCCACCATGGTGTTGGCCGGCTGGATCAACAGGCGGGCGAGCCGCACGGCCATGCGCTATTTGACCTGGCTCGGCTCGAGCCGTTCGGCGAGCGCGGTCAACCGCAGCAGGCACTCGCGGTTGCGCGGGTAGACGGCGGCCAGGGCCAGCCGATCTGGGATGACCTTGATCGGCCCGGAGGCGGGCACCTCGATCATGTCGATGCGGCACCCGCCGTCCGGAGTGTCCGTGAGCCGCAGCGTTATTCGCGCGGCCCCCAATCGGCCGAGGCCCGCCCGCAGCACGAGTTCTTCTCCGGGGGTGCAGCTTTCGACGACGGTCCCGTCGCTGATGACCAGCGGCCAGACACCGATCGAGTGCTTGATGGCGGAGCCGGGCTGTGGCCACTGCGGGTCGACGGCACGGGTTCGGCTGTTACCCACCACCCACTGCGAATATGTCCATCCGTCCGCCATCGCGTCCCAGATCTGCTGGCGGGACGCCCTTACCTCGCGGGTTGTAGCCATTGTCATGGCGTCCGGATACCCGGGTCGGCACAAACCATGCGCGCCGTATCGGGCCACGACAGACGTTTAGCGACCGCGGCCAGCGGTTACTAAGGCGTTACCAAACTCGTGTTTGACGGGAGGCCAATAGTGACTGTGCGACGGTTGATTATCGCGGTGGGTGCGGTGCTCTTGCTGGCCGGCATCATCGGGCTGCTGGTACCGGTGTCCGTGTCGGACGGCAGCGGCAATTCCGTGTCATGCGGGAACGGAATCGCCACCGACCTGTCCAGCGCGCGCAGCGCCAACGACAAGAACGGCGCGAACATTCCAATCCTGAACCAGGTCCTCCCGCACACCGACTACGTGGCTCAATGCCAGTCGTCGGTCAACGGCCGTCGCAGTTGGACGATCCCGCTGGCCGTCATCGGGATCCTCGCCGTCGGCGGCGGGCTGGTGGTCGGACGCCAGGGCGCGCGGCGGACAGGCGTCTAGTGGCGACCGCGAGCGCGGCGTAGCCGGGCGAAGCGGGTCGACACCATTGGTCTAGTGGCGACCGCGAGCGCGGCGTAGCCGGGCGAAGCGGGTCGACACCATTGGTCTAGTGGCGACCGCGAGCGCGGCGTAGCCGGGCGAAGCGGGTCGACACCATTGGACTAGATCACCCGCACGCGTGCGGCGTTTCGCAACGCCTGCGGCGCCACGCGGGACAGGCCGTAAACCGCATAGGCTTCCGGCGCGACGGGCCGGATCGGCTTCTTCTTCTTGACCGACGACAGGATCGCGTTGGCGACCTTGTCCGGCCCGTAGTGGCGCAGCGCGAACATCCGGCCGATCTGGCCGCGCCGGTCGTCGACCTGCTCGTCCTTGCCCACCGGCGCGCTGAACCGGGTGGTGCTGATGATGTTGGTGTTGATGACGCCGGGGCAGATGGTGGTCAACCCGACGTCGGCCACGTCGAGTTCGGCCCGCAGGCAGTCGGAGAACATGTAGGTGGCGGCCTTGGAGGTGCAGTACGCGCTCAGCGACCCCAGCGGCGAGAAGGCGGCCATCGACGCCACGTTGACGATGTAGCCGCCGGTGCCGCGCTCGACCAGGCGCCGGCCGAAGGACCGGCAGCCATTGACCACGCCACCCAGGTTGATGTCGAGCACCCGGTCGAATTGCTCGGCGGGGGTGTCCAGGAATCCGCCGGCCGCGCCGATGCCGGCGTTGTTGACGACGATGTCGGGGACGCCGTGTTCGGCGCTGACGCGCTCGGCGAAGGCCTCTACCGCGTCGGCGTCGGACACGTCGAGCACGTAGGCGTGGGCGACGCCGCCGCGCGCGGTGATCTCGGCGGCGGTCTCCTTGACCGTCGCTTCGTCGATGTCGCTGACCACCAGCTCGGCGCCCTCGCGCGCGAAGGCGAACGCGGTCTCCCGCCCGATGCCGCTGCCCGCGCCGGTGACCGAGACCAGGGTGTCGCCGAAGTACTCGCGGGGACGCCCGACCTGCGCGCGCAGCATCGCCCGGCTCGGCGGCTTGCCCGCGGTGAGGTCGGCGAAGTCGTGCACCGCGGCCGCCATCACCTGTGGGTGTGACATCGGCGAGAAGTGCCCGGCCCGGATGTCGCGCCGCCACAACCGCGGCACCCAGCGCGCGGTCTCGTCGTACCCGTAGGGCCGCACGTACTTGTCGCGCGTGTTGACGATGAGCTGCACCGGCACGTCGACGGTCTGCGGCCGGCCGCGCATGGAGAACGAGCGAAAGTAATTGGCGGGGTAGGTCTTCACCGAACGCGCGGCGTCGGAGGGCAGCTTGTCCGAGTGGTGAATTTTGTCACCGGGGATGTTGTCGACGGCGTTGCGGCGCAACGCCGGGATCGACAGCGTCAGCCGGAGAAACAGGGGCGCCAGCACCGGGATCGAGAAGAACACCATGTAGGTCAGCCGCAGCGCCTGAGTGATCGAGCGCAGGAATCGCCGCGGGCGCCAGGGCTGGCGCAGCCCGCTGAACATGTAGTGGACCAGCTGCTCCTGGCTGGGGCCGGACACCGAGGTGAACGAGGCGACCCGGTCGGCCGCGCCCGGCCGCTTGAGGTACTCCCAGATGCCCACCGAACCCCAGTCGTGGGCCAGCACGTGCACGGGCCCGCCCGGGCTGAGCTCGCCGATCACCGCGGCGAAGTCGTCGGCGAACCGGGCCATGCCGTAGGCGGAGACCCGTTTAGGCGCCGACGTCATGCCGACGCCGCGGTTGTCGTAGCGAATGACGCGGAACCGCTCGGTCAGCTGCGGGACGACGCCGTCCCACAGCACGTGCGAGTCGGGGAAGCCGTGCACGAGGACGACCGTCGGGCCCTCGCGGTTGCCCTCCTCGTATACCGCGACGCGCACGCCGTCGCTGCTGTCGACGAACCGCTGGGGTACCTGTGGTAGCGCCGGCATCGAACCTCCCCGTTCTGTCTGGCCCCTGTGCCAGTGGCCACACGGTAGCAAGCGGGGCGGCGGCGACCGGGCACCCGAGCGCTGTCCGCCCTGGATGTGTGCCGACGAATGCGCGGTGACAGGATAGTTTTGATAGCGACTTCGGTTCTGCCAAGCGACATGTTCGACGCGCCCCGACCTACGATCGAGGAGTCAGAAGAGATGGCCTTCTCCGTCCAGATGCCGGCACTCGGTGAGAGCGTCACCGAGGGGACGGTCACCCGCTGGCTCAAGCAGGAAGGCGACACGGTCGAACTCGACGAGCCGCTCGTCGAGGTGTCGACCGACAAGGTGGACACCGAAATCCCGTCGCCGGCCGCCGGTGTGCTGACCAAGATCGTCGCCCAGGAGGACGACACGGTCGAGGTCGGCGGCGAGTTGGCGGTCATCGGCGACGCGGGTGAGCAACCCCAGGCCCAGCCCCAGGCGCCCAGCCAGCCGGAGCCCGAGCCGCAGCCGGAGCCGGAGCCCGAGCCGGAACCGCAGGCCCAGGCCCAGCCCGAGCCCGAACCGGCGGCGCCGGCCCAGCCGGCCCAGCCGGCCGCGTCGGGCGGCGGTTCCGGTGACGCCAAGCCGGTGCTGATGCCCGAACTCGGCGAGTCGGTGGCCGAGGGCACCGTGACCCGCTGGCTGAAGAAGGTCGGCGATTCGGTCCAGGTCGACGAGCCGCTGGTGGAGGTGTCCACCGACAAGGTGGACACCGAGATCCCGTCGCCGGTGGCCGGTGTCCTGCTCAGCATCACAGCGGAGGAGGACGCGACCGTCCCGGTCGGCGGCGAGCTGGCGCGGATCGGTGCCGGAGCGGACGCCGCCGCGCCGGCCCCCCCGGCGCCGCCCGCACCCAAACCCGAGCCCAAGCCGGAGCCAACGCCCGAACCCAAGCCGGAGCCCGCGGCGGCGAAACCGGCGCCCGCGCCGCCGCCCCAACCCGAACCAACACAGGCCGCGCCCGCCGGCGGCCCGAGCCCGGACGGCGCGCCCTACGTGACCCCGCTGGTGCGAAAGCTGGCCAACGAGAACAACATCGACCTCGCGCAGGTCGCCGGCACCGGGGTCGGCGGTCGCATCCGCAAGCAGGACGTGCTGGCGGCCGCCCAGAAGAGGGAGGAGGCGAAAAAGGCGCCCGCGCCCGCCGCCGCAGCCGCGCCCGCAGCCGCTCCCGCCTCCGAAGGCAAGGCGGCCCCCGCCGCGGCGGCGGCCCCGGCCCCCGCGCTGGCTCACCTGCGCGGCACCACCCAGAAGGCCAGCCGGATCCGGCAGCTCACCGCGGCCAAGACGCGCGAGTCTCTGCAGGCCACGGCCCAGCTCACCCAGACCCACGAGGTCGACATGACCAAGATCGTGGGGCTGCGGGCCCGGGCCAAGTCCGCGTTCGCTGAGCGCGAGGGCGTCAACCTGACCTATCTGCCGTTCATCGCCCGCGCCGTGATCGACGCCCTCAAGATCCACCCCAACATCAACGCCAGCTACAACGAGGAAACCAAGGAGATCACCTACTACGACGCCGAGCACCTCGGCTTCGCGGTCGACACCGACCAAGGACTGCTCTCCCCCGTCGTCCACAACGCCGGCGACCTGTCGCTGGCCGGGCTGGCCCGGGCCATCGCCGACATCGCCGAGCGCGCCCGGTCGGGCAACCTGAAGCCCGACGAGCTGTCCGGCGGCACGTTCACCATCACCAACATCGGCAGCCAGGGCGCCCTGTTCGACACCCCGATCCTGGTTCCGCCGCAGGCGGCCATGCTGGGCACCGGCGCGATCGTCAAGCGGCCGCGGGTGATCGTGGACGAGTTCGGCAACGAGTCGATCGGCGTCCGCTCGATCTGCTACCTCCCGCTGACCTACGACCATCGCCTGATCGACGGCGCCGACGCCGGACGTTTCCTCACCACGATCAAGAACCGGCTCGAAGAGGGAGCCTTCGAGGCTGACCTGGGGCTGTGACGACGTGCCCAAGCCGGTCATCGCGATAGCGGGTTCCTCCGGCCTGATCGGCTCGGCCCTGGCGGCGGCCCTGCGCGCCGCCGACCATCCGGTGCTGCGCATCGTGCGCCGGACGCCGGCGAATTCCGAAGAGCTGCACTGGAATCCGGAGAGCGGCGAGTTCGACGCCGACGCGCTGATCGACGTCGACGCCGTCGTCAACCTGTGCGGCGTCAACATCGGGCAGCATCGTTGGTCGGGCGCCTTCAAGCAGAGCCTGCGCGACAGCCGCATCGCTCCCACCGAGGTGCTGGCCAATGCCGTCGCCGACGCCGGCGTCGAAACGCTGATCAACGCCAGTGCGGTCGGCTACTACGGCAACACGAGAGACCGGGTGGTCGACGAAAACGCCCGGGCGGGAAGCGGTTTCCTCGCCCAGCTGTGCGAGGACTGGGAAGCCGCCACGCTGCCCGCCCAGTACGCCGGCACCCGGGTGGTGCTGGCCCGCACCGGGCTGGTGCTGTCCCGGTCGGGTGGCGCGCTGCGCCGGTTGCGGCCGCTGTTCTCGACGGGACTCGGCGCCCGGCTGGGCAGCGGCCGTCAATACATGTCGTGGATCACCCTGGAAGACGAGGTGCGGGCGCTGCTGTTCGCCATCTCACACCCCTCGCTGTCGGGGCCGGTCAACCTGACCGGGCCGGCGCCGGTGACCAACGCGGAGTTCACCACCGCGTTCGGCCGCGCGCTCAATCGCCCGACCCCGTTGATGATGCCCGGTTTCGCGGTGCGGGCCGCGCTCGGCGAGTTCGCCGACGAGGGGCTGCTCATCGGTCAGCGCGCCATCCCGTCCGCGCTGGAACGCGCCGGTTTCGAGTTCCACCACAACACCATTGGCGAGGCGCTCGCCTACGCCACCGCCCGCCGCGAGCACGATTAGCCGCACGCGGCCTTGGCGTCGCGTCGCCGGTCGGGCGCGGGCCGAGTAGCGTCGGCGGAGTGAGTGATTCCATCCGGTCGAGTTCGGCCGCGATCGACGTCCGCCAACTGGGGACGGTCGAATACCGCACCGCCTGGCAGCTGCAGCGCGACCTGACCGACGCCCGGGTCGCCGGCGGGCCCGACACCCTGCTGCTGCTGGAGCACCCCGCGGTCTACACCGCCGGGCGGCGCACCGAGGCGCACGAGCGGCCCGTGGACGGGACGCCAGTGGTCGACACCGACCGCGGCGGCAAGATCACCTGGCACGGCCCCGGGCAATTGGTCGGCTACCCGATCATCGGGCTCGCCGAGCCGCTCGACGTCGTCAAATACGTTCGGCGCCTTGAGGAATCGCTGATCAAGGTGTGCGGCGACCTGGGCCTGGACACCGTCCGGATCGACGGCCGGTCCGGCGTCTGGGTCCCCGCCGGCGGCGGCCGCCCGGCGCGCAAGGTCGCGGCCATCGGGGTACGGGTGTCGCGGGCGACGACGATGCACGGGTTCGCCCTGAACTGCGACTGCGATCTGGGTGCCTACAACTCGATCGTCCCGTGCGGCATCAGCGACGCTGGGGTGACGTCGGTGTCCGCCGAGCTGCGGCGCACGGTCACCGTCGACGAGGTCCGGGCGGCCGTCGCCGTCGCCGTCTGCGACGCCCTGGACGGCGCGCTTCCGGTGCGTGACCACCCGGTCGCCCGCGTAGCATCAACGATGTGACTGTCGCTCCCGAGGGCCGCAAGCTGCTGCGCCTTGAGGTGCGCAACGCGCAGACCCCGATCGAGCGCAAGCCACCGTGGATCAAGGTCAGGGCCCGGATGGGACCCGAGTACACCCAGTTGAAGGGCCTGGTCCGCCGCGAGGGTCTGCACACGGTCTGCGAAGAGGCCGGCTGCCCCAACATCTTCGAATGCTGGGAGGACCGGGAAGCCACCTTCCTGATCGGCGGCGACCAGTGCACCCGCCGCTGCGACTTCTGCCAGATCGACACCGGAAAGCCCGCCGGGCTGGACCGCGACGAGCCGCGCCGGGTCGCCGAAAGCGTCCAGACGATGGGGTTGCGGTACGCGACCATCACCGGCGTCGCGCGCGACGACCTGCCCGACGGCGGCGCCTGGCTGTACGCCGAGACCGTGCGCGCCATCAAGGAGCTCAACCCGTCGACCGGCGTCGAGCTGTTGATCCCGGACTTCAACGGCGAGCCCGCGCGGCTCGCGGAGGTTTTCGAGCCACGCCCGGAAGTGTTGGCCCACAACGTCGAAACCGTGCCGCGGATCTTCAAGCGGATCCGGCCCGCCTTCACCTACGAGCGCAGCCTGGGCGTGCTCACGGCGGCCCGCGACTTCGGCCTGATCACCAAGAGCAACCTCATCCTCGGGCTGGGCGAAACCGCCGACGAGGTGCGCGGCGCGCTGGCGGACCTGCGCGACGCCGGCTGCGACATCGTCACCATCACCCAATACCTGCGCCCGACGTCGCGCCACCACCCGGTCGAGCGTTGGGTGACGCCCGAGGAGTTCGACGAGTTCGCCCGGCACGCCGAGGACCTCGGCTTCTCGGGGGTGTTGTCCGGGCCGCTGGTGCGATCGTCCTACCGGGCCGGGCGCCTCTACGACCAAGCCGTTCGCGGCCGGGCCTCGGCACCATAGATAACCCGCCCGAACGTATCCTTGGTCATTATGGCTAAACCCCGCACCGCCGCCGAGAACAAGGCCGCCCGGGCCCAGGCAACCGCCGCCCGCAAGGCCGCCGCGAAGGAACGCCGCGGCCAGCTTTGGCAGGCGTTCAACATGCAGCGCAAGGAGGACAAGCGCCTGCTGCCGTACATGATCGGCGCGTTTGTGCTGATCGTCGGCGCCTCGGTGGCCGTCGGCATCTGGGTCGGCGGGATGGCGATGATCACGCTGATCCTGCTGGGCGTGGTGCTGGGTGTCCTGGTGGCGTTCATCATCTTCAGCCGCCGCGCCCAGCGCGCGGTCTACAGCAAAGCCGAAGGCCAGACCGGCGCCGCCGCGTGGGTGCTGGACAACCTGCGCGGCAAGTGGCGGGTGACCCCCGGCGTCGCCGCCACCGGCCACTTCGACGCCGTGCACCGGGTGCTCGGCCGGCCCGGCGTGATCCTGGTCGGCGAGGGATCGGCCGTCCGCGTCAAACCGCTGCTGGCCCAGGAGAAGAAGCGCACCGCCAGGCTGGTCGGCGACGTGCCGATCTACGACATCGTGGTCGGCAACGGCGACGGCGAGGTCCCGCTGGGCAAGCTGGAACGCCACCTCACCCGGCTGCCCAACAACATCACCGCCAAGCAGATCGACACGCTGGAGTCGCGGCTGGCCGCGCTGGGCTCCCGCGCCGGCGCCGGCGTGATGCCGAAGGGGCCGCTGCCCAACGCCGGCAAGATGCGCGGCGTGCAGCGCACGGTGCGCCGCCGGTAACGCCGCGGCGATCGCAAGCGCGACGAAGCCGGGCGCTGCGGGTCGCCGCCACCATGGTCCGCCGCCATCAGGTCAGCGCCGCAGCACGGCCGTCCCGGTGATCCGATCGTGCAGGCCGCGGCCGTCGGAGTCAGTGAACAACGCCGGGATGACGGTCGCGATGAGCAGCCCGCGCGCCACCAGCCGGCCGAGCCCGACCGGCACCCGCCCGTCCACCGACGCCACTTGCAGACCCAGCGCCAGCTGCCCGGGCGTGAAGCTGAACAGCCGAACCGCCACCACGCCGAGCACGAACCAGATCACCAACACCGCGGTCGCCAGCGTCCGCTGGGAGAACAGGCCGAACGCCATGGCCAGCGCCCCCAGCCCGTAGGAGATCAGCCAGTCGATCATCAACGCGACCAGCCGTCGGCCCATCGGCGCCAGCGATCCCGGCCCGCCCTGCGGCAGGCCGAGGCTCTCGCCCGGATAGGCCGATCGCGATCCCGGCAAACCGTCGCTCACGGACGGCTTCCGGGGGCCCGGCGGGACTGCCCCGCAAGCCCGAAACCGGGGCGGGATGCGCCCGTGGGGCCGTGTTGCAGACCAGATACGATGCTGCCGTCCATGGCCCCACAATAGAACCCTGCAGCGACCCGGATTCTGGTGCGGGGAAGCATGGTCACGTAACCTCTGCGCAACATCGGGTTGACTGACGGGCAACACAAGCTCCATAGCGTCAGGCCGCGGATCACCAAGTAAAGGAGCAATTCTGTGACGGAAATGACGCCCGACGACGTCTTCAAACTCGCCAAGGACGAGAACGTCGAATTTGTCGACGTCCGGTTCTGTGACTTGCCAGGCATCATGCAGCACTTCACGATTCCGATTTCGTTCTTCGACGAGAGCGTGTTCGAGGACGGCCTGGCCTTCGACGGCTCCTCGATACGCGGGTTCCAGTCGATCCACGAGTCCGACATGTTGCTCCTGCCCGACCCCGCCACGGCCCAGATCGACCTGTTCACCGCGCACAAGACGCTGAACCTGAACTTCTTCGTGCACGACCCGTTCACCCTCGAGCCCTACTCGCGCGACCCGCGCAACATCGCGCGCAAGGCGGAGAACTACCTGATCAGCACCGGGGTCGCCGACACCGCGTACTTCGGCGCCGAGGCCGAGTTCTACATCTTCGACTCGGTGAGCTTCGACTCGCGCACCAACGGCTCGTTCTACGAGGTGGACGCGATCTCCGGCTGGTGGAACACCGGTGAGCCCAACGAGAGCGACGGCAGCCCCAACCGCGGCTACAAGGTCCGCCCCAAGGGTGGGTATTTCCCCGTCGCGCCCGTCGACCACTACGTCGACCTGCGCGCTGACATGCTGTCGAACCTCATCAAATCGGGGTTCAGCCTCGAGAAGGGCCACCACGAGGTCGGCAGCGGCGGCCAGGCCGAGATCAACTACAAGTTCAACACGCTGCTGCACGCGGCCGACGACATGCAGCTCTACAAGTACATCGTCAAGAACACCGCGTGGCAGGCGGGCAAGACCGTCACCTTCATGCCCAAGCCGCTGTTCGGCGACAACGGGTCCGGGATGCACACCCACCAGTCGCTGTGGAAGGACGGCAGCCCGCTGATGTACGACGAGACGGGCTACGCCGGCCTGTCGGACACGGCGCGCCACTACATCGGTGGCCTGTTGCACCACGCGCCGTCGCTGCTGGCGTTCACCAACCCGACGGTGAACTCCTACAAGCGTCTGGTTCCCGGCTTCGAGGCGCCGATCAACCTGGTGTACAGCCAACGCAACCGGTCGGCGTGCGTGCGCATCCCGATCACCGGCAGCAACCCGAAGGCCAAGCGGCTCGAGTTCCGTTGCCCCGACTCGTCGGGCAACCCGTACCTGGCGTTCTCGGCGATGCTGATGGCCGGCCTGGACGGCATCAAGAACAAGATCGAGCCGCAGGCGCCGGTCGACAAGGACCTCTACGAGCTGCCCCCGGAGGAGGCCGCAAACATCCCGCAGGCGCCCACCCAGCTGTCCGCGGTGATCGACCGGCTGGAGGCCGACCACGAATACCTCACCGAGGGCGGCGTTTTCACGCCCGACCTCATCGAGACGTGGATCAACTTCAAGCGCGAGTACGAGATCCTGCCGGTCCAGATCCGGCCGCACCCCTACGAGTTCTCGCTCTACTTCGACGTTTAAGCCCATTTAATCGTCGCGAGCAGACGCAGAATCGCCCTCAGCGCCGCGCCTCGGTGCGATTCTGCGTCTGCTCGGCGGTGAAAGTGGCGGTGAAAGTTTCTCTGCCGCCACCCTAACCGGGGCGGCGGCCCAAGATCCCGCGTGACATCCGCACCGGCTGGCCCTCGGCCATCTCCACGACCTCCAGCCAGCCCCCCGGCGCGACGTAATGCCGCTCGACGTCTTCGCGGTGCATCGAGATGATCAACACCCCGGCGTCGGTGATCTCGTAGCTGTCGAAAGCGCCGTAATCCCGCGGTTCACCGTTGCTGAAAACGACCGTGAAAGCCATCCCCCGAAGTTTAGCCGTCCAGCGCCAGGTCTTTGCGGAAGCGCTGCATGCCGTCGATCTTGTCGTCCAGCGTGGCGTCCGGCCCGGCGTAGAACATCCACGGCATGGTGATGATGCCGGTGATGCCGGCGTCCGCGGCGCGCCGGTAGTCGGCGGTGGTGAAGGAGTCGGTCAGCGGCGTCAGGATCGTGAAATCGTCCATGGACAGGCCGAGTTCGGCCCGCAGTTCGCGCAGCCGGCCCACCGCCTCGATGGCCCGATCGGTCTTGATCAGGTCGCCGATCCAGCCGTCGTTGCGGGCGGCGCGGCGCAGCGCGATGTCGCTGAGGCCGCCGACGTACACGGGTATCGGTGGCGGCGTCGGCTCCATCTCCAGCCGCGGTGTGCGGTAGAACGCGCCGTCGAACTCGGTCCAGCCCGGCCGCCACAGCGCCCGCATCAGGTCGATGATCTCGTCGGTGCGTTTGCCGCGGGCCTCGAACTGCTCGCCCATCAAGGCGAATTCCTCGCGGCACCAGCCGACACCGATGCCGAGCTCCACGCGGCCGGACGCCAAAACCGCCGCCGTGCCAATGGCTTTCGCCGCCGAATACGGGTTGCGCATGGCGGGAATGTAGACGGTGGTGACAAACCGCAGCCGGGTGGTGACCTGGGCCAGCGCGCCGACGAGGACCCAGGGGTCGGGCCAGTCGGTGAAGGGCTGCCAGCGCCGCTGGCCGTCCTTGGTGTACGGGTACGGGGTGTCCAGCGTCTCCAGGTTGACGACGTGGTCGGGGATCCCGATCCCGTCGTAGCCGAGTTCGTCCGCCGCCTTGGCGATCTCGACGATCTCACGGGTGTTCAAGAACGCGCTGCTGACATAGAACTTCATTCGGCGTCCCTCGCCCACGACGGCTCGATGAAGACGCCGTCGGCCTCGACGGTGACCCCATGCGCGTCCGAAATAGTGCCGCGGGCAAAGACTTTGACGCCCTCCTTGCGGTCGATCCACGCCTCGGAGCGCAGCGGGCCCAGCGGGGTGCCGCGCAGGTACTTCACGGTGATGGTCCCGGTGAACCGCGGCTTGGACAGCCCCTCGCTGGCCGCCTCGCCCAGCATGTGGTCGAGCACCAGGGCGCTCACCCCGCCGTGCACCAGCTTGGGCGGGCCCTCGTAGGCCGTCCCGAGGACGAACTCGCTCCAGCAGCGGCCGCCGCCGTCGTGGTGGACGATCACGGGCGGCGCGATCGGGTTGCCCAGGCCGATCGCGGCGTTTCCCATCGTCAGCGGGCGGCCGCCGTCGACGCGGTAGGTCACCCCCATCGGCCGGGTCCGTTGCCGCAGCGACTCGGTGACGGCCTCGATCGCGGCGCGCGCGTCGGCGACGACGGCGTCGTCGGCCTCGGTGCGGATCGTGGCGTCGATGAGTTCCCGGACCGCGTCGGCCAGCGGGGTGTACAGGGCCGTCACGCGTTGGGCTTCCGCCGCGCTGAGCACCTCGAATGTGGCGTCCAACGCGCCGGCCTCCTGACTCAACTTCCAAACACCTTGCGCACCACCGCTTTTGCCCGGCGCGTCACTCGCAGATAATTGTCCAGGAACTCGCCGCCGTCGTCGGACGACCAGCCCGCGGCGACAGCGACCGCCTTGAGTTGGCGCCCCGGCCCCGGCAGCTGGTCGGTGGGCTTGCCGCGGACCAACACCAGCGCGTTGCGGGCCCGGGTGGCGGTCAGCCAGGCCTGCCGCAGCAGGTCGACGTCCTCCTCGGGCACCAGGCCGGCCGCGGCGATGGCGTCCAGGGATTCCAGCGTCGACGTGTTGTGCAGCGCGGGCACCTCGTGCGCGTGCCGCAGCTGCGTGAGCTGCACGGTCCATTCAATGTCGGCCAGTCCTCCGCGCCCGAGCTTGGTGTGGGTGTTGGGGTCCGCCCCCCGCGGCAACCGCTCGGACTCGACGCGGGCCTTGATGCGGCGGATTTCGCGCACCGCCTCCGCCGACACGCCGTCGGGCGGGTAGCGCGTCTGGTCGGCCATCACCAAGAACCGCTGGCCCAGCTCGGCGTCGCCGGCGACCGCGTGCGCGCGCAGCAGGGCCTGGATCTCCCACGGCTGCGCCCACTGGGCGTAGTAGGCGGTGTAGGAACTCAACGTGCGCACCAGCGGGCCGCTGCGGCCCTCGGGCCGCAGGTTCGCGTCGACCTCCAGCGGCGGGTCGACGCTGGGCGTGCCCAGCAGCGCCCGCACCTGCTCGGCGATCGTCGTCGACCATCGCACCGCCTGCGAGTCGTCGACGCCGGAGGCGGGCTCGCAGACGAACATCACGTCGGCGTCGGACCCGTAGCCCAGCTCGGCGCCGCCCAGCCGGCCCATGCCGATGACCGCGATGGCCGCGGGAGCCCGGCCGTCCTCGGGGAGGTTGGCCCGGATCATCGCGTCCAGGGCGGCCTGCAGCACGGCCAACCACACCGAGGTGAGTGCCTTGCACACGTCGGTGACCTCGAGGAAACCGAGCAGGTCGGCCGAACCGATGCGGGCCAGCTCGCGGCGCCGCAGCGTGCGCGCGGCCGCGATCGCCCGCACCGGGTCGGGGTGGCGGCCCGCCGAGGCGATCAGCGCCCGGGCCACCGTCGCAGGGTCGGTTTCGAGCAGCTTGGGGCCGCCCGGGCCGTCACCGTAGTCCTGGATCACCCGGGGCGCGCGCATCAGCAGATCCGGCACGTAGGCGGAGGTCCCCAGCACGTGCATGAGCCGCCTGGCCACCGCGGGCTTGTCGCGCAGCGTGGACAGGTACCAGCTCTCCCCGCCCAGCGCGTCGGACAGGCGCCGGTAGGCCAGCAGCCCGCCGTCGGGGTCTGGCGCGTAGGACATCCAGTTCAGCAGCCTCGGCAGCAGCACCGACTGCACCCGGCCGCGCCGCCCGCTCTGGTTGACCAGCGCCGACATGTGCTTCAGCGCGGTCTGCGGCCCCTCGTAGCCCAGCGCCGCCAGCTGCCGCTCGGCGCCCTCGGATGTGATGCCGTGCGCGATCTCCAGGCCGGCGGGTCCGATCGACTCCAGCAGTGGCTGATAGAAGAGCTTGGCGTGCAGCCCGGACACCCGCACGTTCTGGTGCCGGAGCTCCTCGCGCAGCACCCCCGCGGCGTCGTGGCGGCCGTCGGGCCGGATGTGCGCCGCGCGCGCCAGCCAGCGCACCGCCTCCTCGTCGTCGGGCTCCGGCAGCAGATGGGTGCGCTTGAGCCGCTGCAGCTGCAGCCGGTGCTCGAGCAGCCGGAGGAACTCGTAGGAGGCCGTCAGGTTCGCCGCGTCCTCGCGGCCGATGTAGCCGCCCTGGCCCAGCGCGTCCAGCGCGTCCACCGTGGAGGCCACGTGCAGCGAGTCGTCGCTGCGGCCGTGCACCAGCTGAAGCAGCTGCACCGCGAACTCCACGTCCCGTAGTCCGCCACTGCCGAGCTTGATCTCGCGAGCGCGCACCTCGGCGGGCACCAGCCGCTCCACCCGGCGGCGCATGGCCTGGACCTCGACGACGAAATCCTCGCGCTCACAGGCGACCCAGACCATGGGCGTCAGGGCGGCCAGGTAGCGCTCGCCGAGTTCGGCGTCGCCGACGGCCGCCCGGGCTTTCAGCAGCGCCTGGAACTCCCATGTCTTGGCCCAGCGCTGGTAGTAGGCGACGTGCGATTCGACGGTGCGGACCAGCTCGCCGCTGCGCCCCTCCGGACGCAGCCCGGCGTCGACCTGGAAGAAGGCCTCGGAGGCCACCTTCATCATCTCGCCGGCCACGCGGGCGCTCTGCGCGTCGGCGCGCTCGGCGACGAAGATGACGTCGACGTCGCTGACGTAGTTCAGTTCGCGGGCACCGCATTTGCCCATCGCGATGACCGCCAGCCGCGGCGGCATCCGGTCGCCGCACACGGTGGCCTCGGCCATGCGCAGCGCGGCGGCTAGCGCGGCGTCCGCCAGGTCCGACAGCTGGGCGCTCACCACGGTGAACGGCAGGACCGGCTCGTCCTCGACCGTGGCGGCCACGTCGAGGGCCGCCAACACCAGCAGCTGGTCGCGGTACAGGATGCGCAGGCGTTCCACCGCCGACCCGGGGGCGCCCAGCGCCTCGTCGCAGCACTCGATGAACGTCGTGCGCAGTTCGTCGTGCGAGGGCAGGTGGGCCTTGCCCCGCAACAGCTTCCAGGACTGCGGGTTGGCGGCCAGGTGATCGCCCAAGGCCAGCGACGAGCCCAGCACCCCGAACAGCCGCCCCCGCAGCCCGCGCTCGGTGAGCAGCGCGGCGCTCAGTTCGTCCCAGTCGCTGTCCGGGTTCTCCCACAGCCGGACCAGCACCCGCAGCGCGGCGTCGGGGTCGGGCGCGCGCGACAACGCCCACAACCGGTCGATGTAGTTCGGGTCGTCGCGCTCGTACCAACCCAATTGCGCCAGACGGTCACCCGCGGGAGGGTCGACCAACCCGAGCCGGCCCACGCTGGGCAGCCGGGGGCGCTCCGTCGCGGGTTTGGTCACGCCCACGACCGTAGCGCAGGCCGCCTAAAGCGACAGGTAGGTGCTCAGCTCGTAGGGCGTGACGTGGCTGCGGTAATTCGCCCACTCCGTGCGCTTGTTGCGCAGGAAGAAGTCAAACACGTGCTCCCCCAAGGTTTCCGCGACGAGCTCGGAGGCCTCCATGGCGCGAAGCGCGGCGTCCAGGCTGGTGGGCAGCTCGCGGTAGCCCATCGCGAGGCGTTCCTCGGGCGTCAGGTCCCACACGTTGTCCTCGGCCTGCGGACCCAGCACGTAGCCCTTCTCCACCCCGCGCAACCCGGCGGCCAGCAGCACCGCGAACGCCAGGTACGGGTTGCACGCCGAGTCGGGGCTGCGCACCTCGATCCGCCGCGACGACGTCTTGTGCGGCGTGTACATGGGCACCCGCACGAGCGCCGACCGGTTGGCCGCGCCCCACGACGCGTTGGTGGGCGCCTCGCCGCCCTGCACCAGCCGCTTGTAGGAGTTGACCCATTGGTTGGTGACGGCGCTGATCTCCGAGGCGTGCTCGATGATCCCGGCGATGAACGACTTGCCCACGTCCGACAGCTGCAGCGGGTCGTCGGTGCTGTGGAAGGCGTTGACGTCGCCCTCGAACAGGCTCATGTGGGTGTGCATGGCCGAGCCGGGATGTTCCGCGAACGGCTTGGGCATGAACGACGCCCGCGCGCCGTTTTCGATCGCGACCTCCTTGATGACGTAACGGAACGTCATCACGTTGTCGGCCATCGACAGCGCGTCGGCGAAGCGCAGGTCGATCTCCTGCTGGCCGGGCGCGCCCTCGTGATGGCTGAACTCGACCGAAATCCCCATGAATTCAAGGGCTTCGATGGCGTCGCGGCGGAAGTTGGACGCGGAGTCGTGCACCGCCTGGTCGAAATAGCCGGCGCTGTCGACGGGGACGGGACGCGTCCCGTCGTCGGGGCCGGGCTTCAGCAGGAAGAATTCGATCTCCGGGTGCACGTAGCAGGAAAAGCCGAGGTCGTTCGCCTTCTGCAGCTGGCGGCGCAGCACGTGGCGCGGGTCCGCCCAGGACGGCGAGCCGTCGGGCATGGTGATGTCGCAGAACATCCGCGCGGAGTGGTGGTGGCCGGACGAGGTGGCCCAGGGCAGCACCTGGAAGGTCGACGGGTCCGGGTTGGCGACGGTGTCGGATTCGGAGACGCGCGCGAAGCCCTCGATCGAGGAGCCATCGAAGCCGATGCCCTCCTCGAAGGCGCCCTCGAGTTCGGCCGGGGCGATGGCGACGGACTTCAGGTAGCCGAGCACATCGGTGAACCAGAGCCGAACGAAGCGGATGTCTCGCTCCTCCAGAGTGCGGAGGACGAATTCCTTCTGTCGATCCATAACTCGAACAGTAGGCAACGGCTGTTAATTTTGTGTTACCGAGGTGCTTTTAAGCTGTGCCGTTGCGTCGATCGGCCGCCGAAATGGGTCGGGCTAGAGGCCCGTGCCGCCGCGGCCGCCGGTCGCGGTGCCGGTGCCGGTGCCCATGACGGCGGCGCTGCCGCCACCGCCACCGCCGCCACCGCCGCTGAGGACGTCGCCGACGCCGCCGGCGCCGGCCGTGCCGCCGCCGCTACCGGTGCCGCTGTGGCCGTTGGCGCCGCCGCTGCCGCCGGTGCCGCCGCTGCCGCCACTGCCGCCGGTGCCGCCGCCGACGCCGCCGCCAGTGCCACCGCCGCCGCCGGTGCCGCTAAGGCCGATGCCACCACCGCCACCACCGCCACCGGCGAGTTCCACGGAGGAGGCCGTGGTCCCGGTGGCGGTGGCGCCGCCACCGCCGTTGAGGACGAAGACGCCGGGACCAGCTCCGTTGCCGCCGTTGCCACCGGTGATGGTGGTGGCGCCGACGTTGACGGCGGCGCCACCGCCACCGCCGCCACCGGTGCCGCCGGTAATCAGCAAGTTCGAGCCGCCCCCTTGTCCTCCGGCGCCGCCGCCGCTGGTCAGGTCGAGGCTGAGGCTGGGATCGATCAGTTCCACACCGCCGCCGGGGCCGCCGGCTCCGGCGGTGCCACCGGTGCCGCCGGTGATGAACAAGCCGCCCAATTGGCCGCTGCCTCCGGCGCCCCCGCCACCACCACCCCCGCCGGCGATGGCGCCACTGGCGGTGGTGAGGACGCCCTGGCCGCCGGCACCGCCGTTGCCGCCATGGCCGCCGTTCAAGCCGATTCCGCCGTTACCGCCAACGCCACCGGTGCCGCCGACACCGCCGCTGAAGGTGGTGCTGCCGCCGGGACCGCCATCGCCGCCGGCGCCCCCGGTGCCACCTTCACCGAACAAGCCCGAGCTCGGGCCGCCGGCACCGCCCACACCGCCGGCGCCTCCGTCCCCGCCGTTGATCGAGCCGGCGGTGCCCGCCAACCCGGTGCCGCCGGTCCCGCCCACACCGCCGGTCCCGCCCGCGCTCAGCAGACCGACGCCCGCGCCGCCGGGCCCGCCGGCGCCACCGACACCGCCACCCGCGGTGCTTGCGCCTCCGGTGCCGCCGACACCGCCATTGCCGAAGATGGCGCCGCCGGTGCCGCCCGCTCCCCCGACGCCGCCGGTGGCACCGGCCCCGCCGGTCCCGCCCTGGCCGCCGTTGCCGAGCAGCCCGGCATTACCGCCGCGGCCGCCGGGTTGCCCCGGTAGGCCCGACCCGCCGTTGCCGCCGTTGCCCCACAACAGCCCGCCCGGCCCGCCGGCCTGCCCGGTTCCCGGCGCACCGTTGGTGCCGTTGCCGATCAGCGGAGTCCCCAACAACAACTCGGTGGGCGCGTTGATCACACCCCGCACGTCCTGCCAAACGGTTTGCAGCGGCGAGGAATTCGCCGCCTCGGCCGCCGTATAGCCCCCCGCCGCCGCGCGCAGGGCCTGCACGAACTGGTCATGGAACACGGCCGCCTGCGCGCCGAGTCCCTGGAACTGCTGGCCGTGGGCGGAGAACAGCGCCGCGATGGCCGCGGACACCTCGTCTTCCCCCGCGGCCAGCACCCCCGTCGTCGGGAGCGCCGCCGCCCGGGCCGCGCCGAGCGTCGACCCGATACCGGCCAGATCCGACGCGGCCGCCGCCATCAATTCCGGTGCCGCGATGAGAAACGACATGTCGGTCCACCTACCAGCTAGCCCCGGTTGTCACTAGCCCGGCGGTCCTCCACCCGTCAGGTGCATGCAACGTAACAGGAGGCCCGAGGGAAGGGGCGCGGTTTAGGTCAGGACCGGCACCGCAACGACGCGGGCGGCAGCGCGCCCGCCACGAAGTAGCGCACCACGGCGGTGTCCACGCACTGATCGCCGTTGAACACGGCGGTGTGCTGGGTGCCGTCGTAGGTGATCAGCGGGGCCCCGAGCTGCCGGGCCAGGTTGACGCCGGCCTGGTACGGGGTGGCGGGGTCGTGCGTCGTGGAGACGACGACGGCCTTGCCGGGCGCGACGGGCGCCGCGGCGTGCGGCCTGGAAGTGGCGGGCACCGGCCACAGCGCGCACAGGTCGCGGGGGGCATTGCCGGTGAACTGCCCGTAGCTCAGGAACGGGGCGACCTGGCGCATCTTCTGATCCGCGGCGACCCACGTCGCCGAGTCGGTCGGCGTCGGGGCGTCGACGCACCGCACCGCGTTGAACGCGTCCTGGTCGTTGCTGTAGTGCCCGTTCTTGTCCCGGCCCTCGTAATCGTCGGCCAGCAGCAGCAGGTCGCCGGCGTCGGTGCCGCGCGCCAGCCCGAGCAGGCCACTGGTCAGGTACTTCCAGTGCTGCGGGGTGTAAAGCGCGTTGATGGTGCCGGTGGTGGCGTCGGCGTAACTCAGGCCGCGCGGGTCGCTCGTCCGGCCCGGCTTGGCGACCAGCGGGTCGACCAGGGCGTGGTAGCGGTTGACGAACTGCGCCGGATCGGTGCCCAGCGGGCAGCCGGCCGAGCGGGCGCAGTCTTTGGCGTAGTCGTTGAAAGCCGTTTGAAATCCGGCCATTTGGTTGATGTTCTCGGTGACCGGATCCACCGTCGGGTCGATGGCGCCGTCGAGCACCATCGCGCGCACGTGCTCCCCGAACGACTCGATGTAGGCGGTGCCCAGCTCGGTGCCGTAGCTGTAGCCGAGGTAGTTGATCTGATCGTCGCCCAGCGCCTGGCGGACCATGTCCATGTCGTGCGCGACGGACGCGGTTCCCGCGTTGGCCAGGAACGCGTTGCCCATCCGGCCGGCGCATTGCTGGGCCAGGTGCTGGTTGAGCTGCTCGATGTGTGCCACGCCGCCCGGGCTGTAGTCGACCATCGGTTCGCGCCGAAACGCGTCGAAGTCGGCGTCGCTGCGGCAGCGCAACTGCGGGGTCGAGTGGCCCACCCCTCGAGGGTCGAACCCGACCAGGTCGAAGTTTCGGGTGATGTCGCTGTTTTCCAGGTCCGACGCCATGCCGGCGACCATGTCGACCGCGGACGCACCCGGCCCGCCCGGATTGATCAACAGCGATCCCATCCGGCGGCCCGTCGCGGGCACCCGGATCACCGCCAACTTGGCCTGCGCGCCACCCGGATTGGCGTAGTCCACCGGGACCGACACGGTGGTGCACTGGGCGGTGGGGACGTCGCTGGTGTCGGTCAGGAATTGGCTGCAGCCGCCCCAGTTCTGCGAACGCACCGCGGCGGCCGGCGGAGCCGGGGTCGGGGTCTGGCCCGCACCCGGTTCCGGGGTCGCGCCCGCCACGGGCAGCACCGGTTGTCCCACAACGAAAATCCCGAACGACAGCAGCGCCGAGCTCAGCGTTCTCAGGCGCGACATGGCTGTCAATGTTTGCAGCCGCGTATTCCCGTCGGGCCGCGAAACGGTCACGGCTTGGTCTCGCGTCGGCGCGTCGCCACTGCTGCGCCGAGACTGCGCTCAGCGCTGAAAATGGCCGGATTTCTCGCGCTGAGCGCAGTCTCGGCGAGACGACGGCCCTAGCACTTGGCGCCGCTCGGCGGCGTGTCGCCGCCGATCAGGTACTGCGTCACGTAGTCGTCGATGCAGCTGTCGCCCTGGAAGACCACCGTGTGCTGGGTCCCGTCGAAGGTCAGCAGCGAGCCGCGCAGCTCCTGCGCCAGGTCGACGCCGGCCTTGTAGGGAGTCGCGGGGTCGTGGGTGGTCGACACCACCACCGTCGGCGCCAGGCCGGGCGCCGTGATGGCGTGCGGCTTACTGGTCGGCGGCACCGGCCAGAACGCGCAGGTGCCTAGCGGCGCGTCCCCGGTGAACTGGCCGTAGCTCATGAACGGCGCCACCTCGCGCGACCGGCGGTCTTCGTCGATCACCTTGGCGCGGTCCGTAATCGGCGGCTGATCAACGCAATTGATCGCCACCCGGGCGTCGGTGGCGTTGCTGTAGTGGCCGTGCGGGTCGCGGCGCATGTACATGTCGGCCAGCGCCAGCATCGTGTCGCCGCGGTGGTCGACGAGTTCGGACAGGCCGTCGGTCAGGTGGTGCCACAGCGACGGCGAGTACAGCGCCATGATGGTGCCCACGATGGCGTCGGCATAACTCAACCCGCGCGGGTCCTTGGTGGGTATCGGCCGGCCGACCATCGTGTTGTTCGGGTCCACCATCGGGTCGACCAGGCTGTGGTAGACGGTGACGGCCTTGGCGGGATCGGTGCCCAGCGGGCAGGTCGGCTGCTTGGCGCAGTCGGTCGCGAAGTCGTTGAACGCGTCCTCAAATCCCTTGGCCTGGCGCAGATCCGCCTCGATCTGGTCGGCGTTGGGGTCGACGGCGCCGTCGAGGATCATCGCGCGCACCTTCGTGGGGTAGGCCTCGGCGTAGGCCGAGCCGATCCGGGTGCCGTACGAGTAGCCGAGGTAGGTCAGCTTGTCGTCGCCCAGCGCGGCGCGGATGGCGTCCAGATCGCGGGCGACGTTGACCGTCCCCACATTCGCCAGGAAGTCCTTGCCCATCTTGTCGACGCAGCGGCCGACGAACTCCTTGGTCTCGTCCTCCATGTGGGCGACGCCGGCGGGGCTGTAGTCGACGTTCGGCTCGGTGCGCAGACGGTCGTTGTCGGCGTCGGAGTTGCACCAGATGGCCGGCCGCGACGACCCGACCCCGCGGGGATCGAAGCCGACCAGATCGAAGCGTTCGCGGATGCGCTTGGGCAACGTCTGGACGACGCTGAGCGCGGCGTCGATGCCGGACTCGCCGGGACCGCCGGGGTTGATCACCAGCGAGCCGATCTTGTCGCCCGTCGCCGGGAACCGGACCATCGCCAGCGTCGCCACGTCGCCGTCGAGGTGGTTGTAGTCGACGGGCACGGCCAGCCTGCCGCACATGGCGCCGCTGGGGATCTTGGTCTTGGGGTTGGACGAGCGGCACGGCGTCCATTCGACCGCCTGGCCCAGCTTGGGCCCCGCCATGACGGCGCGCCCATTGACCACGCGGAGGCAACCGGCGAGCAGCATCGCCACGGCCGCGATCGCCGTCCAGATCAGCAGCGTGCGCGCGACCTTGTCGCGGCGAGACAACCCCATGTCCACATATGCTGCCAGAGCCAACCTGAGATTCTGATGAGCGCCTCCAGCGGCGAACTATCCGGCGGCCGCGAGCAGTTCTTCCATCGCCACCGCGAAGTCGTCGGCCATCTCCCACAGGTCCGGCAGCAACTCCGGGCACGAGGTCAGCCCGACGTCCAAGGTGCCGTTCAGCGACATCACGGTGATGTTGAGCCCCGAGCCGTGGAAGATCGGCCCCAGCGGGTACATCGCCTTGACCTCGCAGCCCAGGAAGTACAGCGGCTCCTGGGGGCCCGGGACGTTGGAGACCACCAGGTTGTGCACCGGCATGCTCTCGGTCAGCCGGGTCCGGGCGTACAGCCGCATAGCGATGCCGAACACCGCCGGCGCGGCGAACTGCGTCCAGTCCTGCAGCAGCGAGGCGCCGATCGCCGAACTGTGCTCCTTGGCAAGCGAATTCGCCTCGGCGATGGCCGCCAGCCGCTCGACCGGCTCGGCGATCTCGGTGTGCAGGCTGGAGAACATGGCCGAAACCTGGTTGCGCCCCGGGCGATCCGACTTTCCGCGCACCGACACCGGCACCGACGCCACCAGCGACGAGTCGGGCAACGCGTCGCGCTCGGCCAGGTACTGGCGCAGCACCCCGGACACCAGGGCCATCACGACATCGTTGACCTTGACACCGAAGTGGTTCTTGACGGTCTTGACGTCCTTGAGGTCCAGCTGCGCATACGCGATGTTGCGGCGGCCGGTGATGGAGGCGTTGAACGCGGTGCGCGGCGCGGCGAACGGACGCGCCATCGCCTGGCCCTCGACGGCCTTGCGCACCGTCGCGACCACCGAGGACACGGTCTGGGGCAGCACGTTGGCCAGCCGCAGCGGCCGGCTGGCGAACCGGACCAGCCCGCCCGCGGCGATCTGCCACCCGCTGCCACCGCCGACGCCGTCCACCGGATCCGGCGCGGGCGAGTCGGCCTCGGTGCCGCACAGCTGCGACATCAGGTTGGCGCCCGTCACCCCGTCCACCCCGCAGTGGTGCACCTTGGTCATCACCGCGACCCGATCGGAATCGGCGCCCGCCACGCCTTCGATGACCCACATCTCCCATAGCGGCCGGCTCCGGTCCAGCTGCAGCGACGCGATGTGCCCGCAGATCTCCGACAGCTCGCTGCGGCCGCCCGGCGGCGGCAACCCGATGCGGTGCAGGTGGCGGTCGACGTCGAAGCTCTCGTCCTCCACCCACACCGGGTGATCGAGGTTCAGCGCGCTGTCGGCGAGCTTCTCGCGAAACTGCGGCATCGCCTTCAGGCGCAGCGTCAGCGCGTCGCGGAGCCGGTCGAAGGTGTAGCCGCCCGGCATCGTCGAGGTGTCCACCTCGATGATCGAGCAGACATGCATGGGCTGCGCGGGGGTCTCGAGGTAGAGGAAACTGGCGTCGAGACCGCTGAGCCGCTGCATGGCCGCCAATGGTATGTCTCACATCACACGGGCGGTGCAACCGCGCATCGGAGATGGCAGAATGGCGGGAGTCAGCGAACCCGGGGACCTTAACGGCCACGAGGATCGATCCGACCACTACCAGGGACAATGATGTCTGAGCAGAACCCTTACGGTGCAAACCCGCCTGCGTCCGCCAAGCCGCCGACCCGGATCCGCACCCACCACCTGCAGAAAATGAAGGCCGAGGGCCACAAGTGGGCCATGCTCACGGCCTACGACTACTCGACCGCCCGGATCTTCGACGACGCCGGCATCCCGGTGCTGCTGGTCGGCGATTCGGCCGCCAACGTCGTGTACGGCTACGACACCACGGTGCCCGTCTCGATCGACGAGCTCATCCCGCTGGTGCGCGGCGTGGCGCGCGGCGCCGAGCACGCGATGGTCGTCGCCGACCTGCCGTTCGGCAGTTACGAGGCCGGCCCGGCCGCCGCGCTGGCCGCCGCCACCCGGTTCATGAAGGAGGGCGGCGCGCACGCCGTCAAGCTCGAGGGCGGCGAGCGGGTGGCCGACCAGATCGCCTGCCTGACCGCCGCGGGCATCCCGGTGATGGCGCACATCGGCTTCACGCCGCAAAGCGTGAACAGCCTCGGCGGCTTCCGGGTGCAGGGCCGCGGCGACGCCTCGGAACAGACCGTGCACGACGCCATCGCGGTCGCCGAGGCCGGGGCGTTCTCCGTCGTGATGGAGATGGTGCCCGCCGAGCTGGCCACCCAGATCACCGGCAAGCTCACCATCCCGACCATCGGCATCGGGGCCGGTCCCAACTGCGACGCCCAGGTCCTGGTGTGGCAGGACATGGCCGGCCTGAGCGGCGGCAAGCCCGCGCGGTTCGTCAAGCGGTTCGCCGACATCGGCGCCGAATTGCGAAAGGCCGCAACGCAATACGCTCAAGAGGTGGCCGAGGGCTCCTTCCCCGCCGAGGAGCACTGCTTCTAGAGGCCGCTTAGCCGGAAGGCCCGCGCCCGGGCCTTTTCCCCGGTTGAAGAGTCGACCCTGTCCAGACAAGTTTTTGCTGAAATCCGTTGCGTGACAGGGAGTACGATTTCTTCTGTAAACAGTCGTGACTCCGTGGCGGGGGGTTGAACACATCGGCACTCGTGGTGGCTTCGTGCACCGCCGAACGGTCTTGAAGTTGCCGCTGCTACTGGCAGGAGGCGCTAGCCTGGCGCGAGTGCCTCGCGCCGCCGCACAACCGTCCCCCGGTCCGCCGGAAGCGAGCCGGTGGTCACCCGAGCGCGCCGACCATTGGTACCGGGCGCAGGGGTGGCTCGTCGGCGCCAACTACGTCACGTCGAACGCCATCAACCAGCTGGAGATGTTCCAGCCCGACACCTTCGACCCGCTGCGCATCCATGTGGAGTTGGGCTGGGCCCGGTCCGCCGGATTCAACACCGTGCGGGTGTTCCTGCACGACCAGCTCTGGACCCAGGATCAGCGCGGGTTCCAGGCCCGCCTTGCCCAGTTCGTCGCCATCGCGGCCGACCGCGGCATCAAGCCCCTGTTCGTCTTGTTCGACTCCTGCTGGGACCCGTTCCCCAAGCTCGGCCCGCAGCGTGCCCCGACGCCCGGCGTCCACAACTCGGGCTGGGTCCAGAGCCCGGGCGCCGAACGCCTCGGCGACCGCGGCTACCTCGACACCATGCGCGCCTACGTGACGGCGGTGCTGACCCAATTCCGCAACGACGACCGGGTTTTGGGTTGGGACCTGTGGAACGAGCCCGACAATCCCTCGCACCACTACGCGTCGGTCGAGAGGCCGGACAAGGAGCAGCTGGTCGCCGAGCTGCTTCCGCAGGTGTTCGGGTGGGCCCGCGCGGTTGATCCCGCCCAGCCGTTGACGAGCGCCGTGTGGCAGGGCGAATGGCCCGACGCCGGAAGCACCGGCGCGATCGCCGCCATTCAGCTCAACAACTCCGACTTCCTGACCTTCCACTCCTACGGCGGGCCGGCGGACTTCGAGAACCGCATCAACGAGCTGGCGTCCCAAGATCGGCCGATTCTCTGCACCGAGTACCTGGCCCGGCCCCTGGGCAGCACCGTCGCGGACATCCTGCCAATTGCCAAGCGCCACAAGGTCGGTGCGATCAATTGGGGCCTCGTCGCGGGAAAGACCCAGACGTACTTCCCGTGGGATTCGTGGGATCACCCGTACCCCTCGATTCCCGACGTGTGGTTCCATGACCTGTTGCAACCCGACGGGCGGCCGTTTCAGGACAGCGAAATCCAGACGATCCGTCAGCTGACCGGCGGGGCGATGCATCTCAACGGGTAGCGCTTTACCGCGATGTGGCACCCTATGGGTTGCCCACCCGCCGCCTCAATCCGCCGCCGCAATGGAGCCGAGAATGCCTGTGAAAGCGCCGAAAACCTCGCGTCATCTGGAGGTGGAGCGCAAGTTCGACGTGGTGGAGTCCACGGTGTCACCGTCGTTCGAAGGCATCGCCGCGGTCGCTCACGTCGACAAGTCGCCGGTCGAATCGCTCGACGCGACGTACTTCGACACGCCGACGCAGGACCTGGCGCGCAACAAAATCACCCTGCGCCGCCGCACGGGCGGCCACGACGCGGGCTGGCACCTGAAGCTGCCGTCGGGCCCGGAGGCGCGCACCGAGGTGCGCGCGCCGCTGGACGCGTCGGAGCCCGACACCGTGCCGGACGAGTTGCGGGACGTGGTGCTGGCCATCGTGAGAGAGCGCCCGCTGCAACCCGTCGCCCGCATCAGCACCGAGCGCGAAACGCAGGTGCTCTACGGCGCCGACGGGGCGGCGCTGGCCGAGTTCAGCAACGACCACGTCACCGCGTGGGCGGCCGGGGACTCCGACGCGCAACCCGCCGAACAGGAGTGGCGCGAATGGGAACTCGAGCTCGCCGAAGGCAACGGCGCGGCCGACACTGAGCTGCTGAGCCGGTTGAGCAATCGGCTGCTCGACGCCGGTGCCGCACCGGCCGGTCACGCCTCCAAGCTGGCCCGCGTGCTCGGCTCGCCGGCGCGTCCCGACGGCGCGGCACTGCCCGCCGACCCGGTCCACCGGGCCGTGGCCGAGCAGGTCGGCGAGCTGCTGGTGTGGGATCGGGCGGTGCGCGCCGACGCCTACGACGCGGTGCACCAGATGCGGGTGACCATCCGCAAGATCCGCAGCCTGCTGGCCGATTCCCAGGGGTCTCCCGGGCCGTCCGAGGACGCGTGGATCCTCGACGAGCTCCGCGAGCTGGGCAACGTGCTGGGTGCGGCCCGCGACGCCGAGGTCCTGGCCGAGCGCTACGAGCAGGCGTTGGACAAGCTGCCGGCCGAGCTGGTGCGCGGACGCGTCCGCGAACGCCTCGTCGAGGGGGCGCGCCGCCGCTACCAGACCGGCCTGCGACGCTCGCTCATCGCGATGCGCTCACAGCGGTATTTCCGGCTGCTCGACGCCCTCGACGCGTGGGTGGCCGAGGCTCCCGCGGCCGTCGAGGGCGTGGAGCCGGCGCCGGTGACCCTCGACGCCGCCTACCGCAAGGTCCGCAAGGCCGCCAGGGCCGCCGCCCAGCTGGAATCCGGCGACGAGCACGAACACGACCTGGCGCTGCATCGAATTCGCAAGCGCGCCAAGCGGCTTCGCTACACCGCCGCGGCCACTGGCGCCACGCAGGTGTCCGAGCAGGCGAAGGCCATCCAGACGCTGCTGGGCGATCACCAGGACAGCGTCGTCAGCCGCGAACACCTGGGTCACCAGGCCGAGGCCGCGCACACCGCCGGCGAGGACACCTTCACCTACGGGCTGCTGTACCAGCAGGAGGCCGACCTCGCCGAGCGGTGCCGCCAGCAGCTCGACGACGCGCTGCGCAAACTCGCCAAGGCGGTGCGCTGAGCCTTAACGCGGTGGGCGGACGAGTTGGCCTGTAAGCCGGATTCTGTTCCCCGCCGCCGCGGCATAAGCAACGGCGGCGGGGCGGCGACCATCCATCTGGACACACCGTTGCCGGGTGCCTCGAGCGGCCTACCCGCAGGCTCGGGCGAGCAACCCTCGAACGCCTGCGCAGCCGCACCGGGTGCGGCCTTCTTGGCCTTGCTTCGGGTGGGGTTTGCCTAGCCACTCCGGTCACCCGGAATGCTGGTGCGCTCTTACCGCACCGTTTCACCCTTACCACCGCGAGGGTGGCGGTCTGTTTTCTGTGGCACTTTCCCGCGAGTCACCTCGGATTGCCGTTAGCAATCACCCTGCTCTGTGAAGTCCGGACTTTCCTCGACTCGACACGCGAGCCGCGGCCGCCCGGCCAACTCGTCCGCGACGGTCCACGGTACTCGCCGCGGAATCTGCTGACCAGCGGCATTCGGCCGCGTCCGCAATTACCTAATCATTGCCTAAATAGCGATGTTGGTGTCACATTGACCCCATGGCAGAAACCGAAGGGTATGTCGATCAGGCGTTCGCGGGGCTCGCTGACCCGCAGCCGATGTACAAGGCGTTGCGCGAAACCACCCCGGTATTCCGCTCGCCGTCGGCGTGGGTCCTTAGCCGGCTGGCCGACATCGAGATGGCCCTCAAACACACGGAGTTGTTCTCGTCGAACATGGACGCCGTCGACCTCGGCAACGTCCGGCCGATGATCCCGCTGCAAATCGACCCGCCCAATCACGCGAAGTACCGCCGCGTCCTGGACCCGCTGTTCACCCCGCGGGAGATGGCCCGGCGCGAGCCCCAAGTGAGCCAGCTGGTCAACGAGATGATCGACCGCTTCGCCGGGCGGGGCGAATGCGACTTCCACGAGGAGTTCGCGGTTCCCCTCCCCTGCACCGTCTTCCTGCAGCTGCTCGGCCTGCCGCTGGAGGATCTCGACCAGTTCCTTCAGTGGAAGGACGGCATCATCCGGCCGGAGGGCGACGCGGGCTTCGACCGCCGTCACGAGTCCGGCGCTCCCACGGCGCAACAGATCTACGAGTACTTCGAGCGCGCCATCGACGACCACATCGCCAGCCCGCGCGACGACGTGCTGTCCGCCATGATCGCGGCGAACGTGGAAGGCAAACCGCTGACGCGCGAGGAGCTGCTCGACATCTGCATCCTGTTCCTGATCGCCGGGCTGGACACCGTGACGGACTCCCTGGACTGTTTCTTCGTGTTCCTGGCCCGCCACCCCGAGCACCGTCGCCAACTCGTCGAGCAGCCCGACATCCTGCCGAGCGCCATCGAGGAACTGTTGCGCTGGGAGACGCCCGTGCCGGGCGTGGCCCGCGTCGCGATCCAGGACACCGAGGTGGGCGGGTGCCCCATCAGCAAGGGCGAACGCGTCAGCCCGCTGCTCGGCGCGGCCAACACCGACCCCGCCGAATTCCCCGATCCGGACGTCGTGGACTTCAGCCGAAACCCCAACCGGCACCGCGCGTTCGGCGGCGGCCCGCACCGCTGCCTGGGATCCCACCTCGCCCGCATGGAGCTGCGGGTGGCGCTGCGCGAATTCCACCGCCGCATACCGGAATACGAGGTCAAGCCCGGCACACAGCTGACCTACACCGCGGCGCTGCGGTCGGTGGAGTCGCTGCCGTTGGTGTTCCCGGCGTCGTGAGCAGAGTGTCGGTCGACCCCGACCGCTGCACCGGGCATGGGCGCTGCTACACCCTGGCTCCCGACGTCTTCGACGCCGACGACGTGGGCCACTGCGTCGTGCTCGTCGAGGAAGTCTCGGGCGACCTCGAGGCGCAGGCCAAGACCGGTGAGCAGAACTGCCCGGAGCAGGCAATCACGCTGTCGCCCTGAGGATTACGCGAAGCACACCACGCTGCGAGCGCCGCGGCCGGCGGTCATGTCGGTGAACGCCGCCTCGACGTCGTCGATGCCGATCCGCCGAGTCACCAACGCTTCGAGGTCGAGCTTGCCGCGCTGGGCCAGCGCGGCGAGCACCGGGATGTCGCGCGCCGGGTCGCTGGCGCCGTAGACGCTGCCCTGGATCGCCTTGCCGTCGGCCATCAACGACAGCGCGGGAAACGTCACCTCCTCGGCGACGCCGGCGGCGCCCACCAGGGTCACCTTGCCGCCGCGGCGGGTGGCGTCGTAGGCCAGGCGCATGGTTGCGGGCTTGCCCACCACCTCGATCCCGTGGTCGACCCCGAGTCCCCCGGTGAGATCGCGCACCGCGGCGACGACGTCGGCCTCGCCGGCGTCGATGGTGTCGGTTGCCCCGTTGGCCACCGCGGCCGGAAGCTGGCCGACCGCCCGATCGGCGGCGATGATCGGCGCCGCACCGGCCAGCCGCGCACCCTGGATCGCGGCCAAACCCACACCGCCGCAACCGATCACGAGCACGCTCTCCCCCGGACGCACGGCCGCGGTGCGCATCACCGCGCCCACCCCGGTGGTGACGCCGCAGCCCAGCAGCGCCGCGAGGTCGAGCGGCAGCGACTCGTCGACCGGCACCACCGCCGCCGCCGGCAACAGCGTCTCCTCGGCCAGCGACCCGACCCCCATCCCTGGCCACACCGGGGCGCCGGCGCCCTCGGCATACGGGCCGCCGTACGCGTGGTCGTAGCCGTGCACGCACAGTTGCGCCTCGCCGCGCAGGCAGTGCGGGCAGGAGCGGCAGGGCACGTTCCACGTCAGCACCACGTGGTCCCCCGGGCTGACGGTGGTGACGTCGGCGCCCACCTCGGCGACGATCCCGGCGCCCTCGTGCCCGAGCGTCGACGGCAGCAGCGTCGGGATCGCACCGTCGCGCAACGACAGGTCGCTGTGGCACACGCCGCTGGCGTGCAGCCGCACCCGGACCTCGTGGGCGCCCAGGGGCCGCAGCGCGAGCTCCTCCACCGCCGTGGGCCGTCCGACCTCGCGCAGGACGACGGCTTTCATCGGGCCAGAAATGTGATCGGCGTCATAGCGACTTACGATGGCGGGACAACGGGGCCGGGTCAAGGGAGACGGGTCATGACGGGATCGACGACGATCACGCGCGAAAGCCAAACCGCCGGTGACGGGCCGGTCCTGACGATCGGCGGCGAGCCGCAGCGGGGCGGCGCCGGAACCTATCCCGTGCACAACCCGGCCCGGCCGGCCGAGATCGTCGGCCACGCGCCCGCCGCCGACCGCGCCCAACTCGACGCCGCGGTGTCGGCGGCAAGGCACGCGGCGGCGGGCTGGCGGGCGCTGGGCGTCGCCGAGCGGGTCGCCGCCCTCTCGGTCGCCGCGGCCACGGCCGCCGAACAGCTGGCCGCGCGCGACGGCGCGCGGCTGTACACCCGCGAACACGGAAAGGTGCTCAGCGAGGCGAACTTCGAGATCAGCACCGGGCCGGGGCTCACCGCGCTGATCGGTTCGATGGCCGAGGCGGCCCTGGCGCCCGAACAGGTCGACCCGGGCTCGGTTTACCCGCGGCTGCACCGGGAGCCGTTCGGCGTCGCCGCGGTCGTCCTGCCGTTCAACTGGCCACTCGCGCTGACGATGACGAAGCTGGCGTCGGCGCTGACGGCGGGCAACACCGCCGTCGCCAAGGTTCCGCCGAGCTGCCCGCTGGCGGCGCTGCGGCTCGCCGGGGCGCTGGCCGCGGCGCTGCCGCCGGGCGTGGTGAACGTCCTGTCCGGACCGGGCAGCGAGCTGGCCCAGGCGCTGGTCACCCACCCGGGCATCGACCTGATCTCGCTGACCGGCGGCGTCGCCACCGGACGCGCCGTCATGGCGGCCGCCGCGCCGCGCCTCACCCCGGTGCTGCTCGAGCTGGGTGGGAACGACGCCGCGATCATCGCGCCGGACATCGAGGTCACCGACGAGCTGTTGGAGCGGCTGGTGACGGCGACCTACACCACCGGCGGCCAGGTCTGCATGGCGATCAAGCGGCTGTACGCGCCCGCCGAACGGGTCGGCGAACTGGCCGAGGCGATGCTCGCGCGCTGCGAGCGGGAGGTGATCGGCGACGGCCTCGCCGAGGAGACCACGCTCGGCCCGCTGCACACCGCCGCCGGGCGCGACCGGGTCGCCGCGCTGGTCGGCGACGCCGCGGCCCAGGGCGCGTCGGTGCGCACGGCCGGGGTGATCCGCGAGGCCGACGCCGGCTCCGGTGGCTACTTCGCGCTGCCGACCGTCGTCACCGGCCTCGCCCCCGATTCGCGGCTGGCCACCGAGGAACAGTTCGGCCCGGTGCTGCCGATCTTCGGCTACGACGACGTCGACGACGCCGTAACCGCCGCCAACGCAACCGAATTCGGCCTCACCGCGTCGGTCTGGACCGGCGACGACGCGCTCGCCGACCGGATCACGGCCCGGCTCGTCGCGGGCACGGTCAGCGTCAACTGCCATGGCCTGGCCGCGCAGGACCCGCGTCTGCCGTTCGGCGGCTGCGGCCAGTCGGGCCTGGGCCGGGAACTCGGCGTCGACGGGATCCGGGCGTTCACCCAGCCGCGGGCTTTCGTCCGCCATCCGGCGCCGAGTTAGCCGCTGCCCGCGATCGGCAGCCCGGGGCAAAGCTTGACGTAGCCCATGTCGGGCGACACCCAGTCGCGCCACTGTTGGCGGCTCATGTTCGAGGTCAGCTTGGCGCACAGCATCTCCGGCGAGGCGTCCGCGGGCCACAGCCGCACCGTGGTGTCGGCGCCCGCGGAGGCCAGCCGTTGCCCGTCGGGGCTGAACGCGACGCTGAGCACCGGACCGGAGTGGCCTTCGAGGTAGGCGCCGAACGGTTGGCCGGTGGCGGCGTCCCAAAGCTGCAGCGTCCCTTCGGTTTCCGCGGTGGCCAGCCGCTGCCCGTTGGGGCTGAAGGCCAAAGCGTTCACGGTGTCGCCGTTCCCTCGTAGAGGGTCATCGACCGGTTGTCCGGTTCCCGCGTCCCACAGCCGCACCGTCTGGTCGCCGCTCGCGGTGGCCAGCCGGCGCCCGTCCGGACCGAACGCGACACTGAATACCGGGCCCGCGTGGCCATCGATGACGGCGACCGAGTGCCCGGTGCCCGCATCCCAGAGCCGCACCGTCTGGTCGACGCTGGCCGAGGCCAGCCGGCGCCCGTCGGGGCTGAAGACCACGCCGTCCACTTTGCCGGTGTGGCCGGTAAGCGCGATCGACTTGCCGGTGGCGGCGTCCCACAGCCGCACCGTCCGGTCGTCGCCGGCCGACGCCAGCTGGCGGCCGTCGGGGCTGAACGCCACGCTGAGCACGGCGCCGGAGTGACCCAGCAGGGGCACGCCGAGCGGCTGGCCGGTCCCCGCGTCCCACAGCCGCACCGTCCCGTCGTCGCCGGCCGAGGCCAGCCGGCGCCCGTCCGGGCCGAACGCCACGCTGTTGACCCTGCCGGTGTGGCCGCGCAGGGGCACGCCGACGGGTTGGCCGGTGCCGGCTTCCCACAGCCGCACCGTCTGATCCTCACTGGCCGAGGCCAGGCGGCGGCCGTCGGGGCTGAACGCCACGCTGTTCACCTTGCCGGTGTGGCCGACCAGCGGCGCGCCGAACGGTTGCCCGGCGTCCCACAGCCGTACGGTGGCGTCCGCGCTGGCGGTGGCCAGCCGGCGCCCGTCGGGGCTGAACACCACGCCGTTCACGATGCCGCTGTGCCCGACGAGCGCCGACCCGCGGTCGCGGCCGGTGTCGGCGTCCCACAGCCGCACGGTCTGGTCGGCGCCCGCGCTGGCCACCCGGTGGCCGTCGGGGCCGAACGCCACGCCCTGCACCGGTCCGTTGTGGCCGGTCAGCGGTCCGCCGAGCCCCTGCCCCGTGTCGGCGTCCCAGATCCGGACCGTCGTGTCCATGCTCGCGGAGGCCAGCCGGTGCCCGTCCGGGCTGAACGCGACGCTGAGCACCGGGCCGATGTGGCCGACCAGGGGGCCGCCGACCGGTTGGCCGGTCCGGGCGTCCCACAGCCGCAGCGTTTGGTCGTCGCTCGCCGTCGCCAGCCGCTGCCCGTCGGGGCGAAACGCCACGCTGACCACCGAGCCCGTGTGACCGACGAGGCGGGGGCCGGGCGAGTAGCCGGTCCGGACGTCCCACAGCTGCACGGTCCGGTCACTGCTCGCGGTGGCTAGCCAGTTCCCGTCCGGGCTGAACGCCACGCCCAGCACCGAACCGGTGTGGCCGCGCAGCGGGGCGCCGACCGGTTGGCCCGTGTCGGCGTCCCATATCCGGACCGTCTTGTCCATGCTCGCGGAGGCCAGCCGGCGCCCGTCGGGGCTGAACGCCACCCCGATCACGTTGTCCTGATGACCGGTCAGGGGCGCGCCCACCTGTTGGCCGGTGTCGGCATTCCACACCCGCACGGTCTTGTCGAGGCCGGCGCTGGCGAGCCGGTGCCCGTCGGGGCTGAACGCCACGCCGTTCACCGCGCCGGTGTGGCCGGTGATGATCTTGAGGGTGCTGGCCCGTTGGGCGACCGCGGTGTAAAGCGGGCCGTCGTCGGAGGGGGTGAGCAGGGCGCGCGCGGCGAGGATCTGCTGGAATGCCCGGGCGTCGCCGCCGGGCTGGGTGCCAGCCAGCATGTCCTGCGCCTCGGCGATCAGGATCTGGCGCTGGGTGAGCAGCTTCTGGTGCAGCTGCAGCTGCGCCTCGTGCCGGGCTTGGACGGCCTGCACGCCGAGCATCACGGCGACGAGGGCGACGGCGGCGGTGACCGCCAACGCGGCGACGAGGATCTGTGCGCGTTTGCGCAGGGCGACCGCGCGTCGCTGGGCGGCTTCCAGTCCGGCCTGCTGGCCGTCCGCGCGGGATGTCAAGGCGCCGTTCACCTTTCCGGCGCGTCGCCGGTCCCGATGCTCTCGCACCGCATCGGTGAGCACGTCGTGCGCGAGCTCGATGCGCTGCGCGCCGTGGTATTCCTCGAGGCGCAGCAGCCGCGACCCGATCAGCCGGGTCAGCTCGTCGTCGGTGAGCCGCGACGGCACCGCTTCCTCGCGGACATAGCTGTCGCGGAATCCCTTCTCGGTGATGAGCTCGGACTCGATGAATTGGGCGACGCGCGGGGGAAGATCGCGCACACACGACAGGTAGTAGTTCGACAGGATCTCCCGCTTGGCGTCCTCGACCAGCAGCTCGTCGAAGTGGCTCTGGCCGCGCCGCTTCCGCTCCTCGTTGAGTTCGCGGCAGAACAAGCTGAGCAGCGCGGGTTCCACCTCCAGCGCTCCCGAATCATCGAAGCCGGGCCGGGCGCGATGGAGGTGCTCGCCCGCGACGATCGCCACCACCCGGCGCGCCAGCGAGCGGGGCATCATCTCTTCCGCCGGTTTGTGGACCGCGTCGACCGCCTCGCTCGTCCCCATCCGCAGCAGGCGCATCCGCGACTGCCCGAGTGAAGGCATGAGCTGGCGCCACGCTTCGAGGTCTGGGACAGATTCCTCCCGAACGCTGATCAGCAGCTTGTGGTTGCCCGTGCGTTCGGCCAGCTCACCGAGCTCATTCCTGAATTCCCGAACGAGGTCGGCAACCCGCTGAGCGGGCGTCAAGAGTCCCTCGAACTGGTCGAGGACGATCACCGGCGTAAGTTGCTCGCCCCGCTCGCTTCGGAGCTCGAAGTCGTCGCGATGCAGATATTCCGAAAGAGATTCATCCTCCGAAGGCAGCACCGGATCGGGCACCTCGGCCCGAATCGAGTCGTAGACCGATTGCCGCAATTGATGAGTGAGGGGTGCGGCGCCCGGCGCGAGGTCGAAGCGCACGTAGGCCGGCAGAAAGTGGTTGTCGCGCAGTAAGGGGAACAGGCCCGCACGCAGCAACGACGTCTTGCCGAGGCCGGAGCGCCCGTACAACAGGGTGACCGGGGCGTCGAGGACGCAACTCAGCAGTGTCGTCGATTCGTGGCCACGTCCGTGGAAGAACGCGCGAGCGTATTCGTCGAACGACTCGAGCCCCGGCCATGGGTTTTCGCTGTCGATCTGCTCGGCCGCCGTCGCGCGCGTCACGGCGCATCACCAAACCCCAAGCGCTTCAAGACAACCGGAATCGACGAACGCATCGTTCGGCGGGTCGCGGTCAAGTCTTACGCTCCCATGCGTCCCCCGGGCCTACAAAGCCCAAGATAAGCGGATATACAGGGTGTCGGAGGCTAAATCACTTTTTTCATATCTGCAAGCCGAAGCGGGCATTTCGGCTGTTTCCAGACTAGCCGTGCGGCCGGTTCACCGGTTTTCCTGCACGGCAAGGTGTTTGCGGCCCCCGATGGGGCGGCGAACGCGGGTAGAGTGGCTCGATGGCCGTCGCCCCGTCGAACGAGCGGATGATCGCCGGCGTCGCCGCCGCGGCCGTCTCGCTCGGGGTAGCCCAGCTGGTGGGCATCCCGTTCGGCGCGCGGGCCGACGCGCGCGCCGCGATCGGCTCGGTGGCCGTCGACGTGACACCGGGACCCGTCAAAGAGTGGGCGATCCAGACGCTCGGCTCCCTGGACAAGCCGTTTGTGGCCATCGTCGTCCTGGTGGCGATCGCCACGATCGCCGCCATCGCCGGGACCCTCGAGACCCCGCGCCGCCCCCTGGGCAGCGCCACGATCGCCGCGGCGGGCGTCCTCGGCTGCCTCGCCGTGTTGTCGCGGCCGGGCGCGGCGGCCCTCGACACGATCCCGACGCTCGCCGGCGCCGCCTGTGGCGTGGCGACCCTTCGTTTGCTCACCCGCCGGATCGGGTCGAGCCCCGGTGATTCGGACGACGATCCGGACGCGGGCAGGCGCAGGTTGGTCATGCTGGGACTGCTCGGATTCGGCGTCGTAAGCGGCGTGGCGGGCGCGGTCGTCACGCGGTTGGTGCATTCCGTGGCCGCCGACCGCACCGGCTTCGCGCTCCCCCACCCGCGCACGCCGGCGCCACCCATACCCGCCGATGTGCAACCGAACGGCGTTGCGCTGCCGAGCTTTATCACGCCGGCCGCCGACTTCTACCGCGTGGACACCGCGCTGACCGTTCCCCAGCTCAGCCACGGCGACTGGCAGCTGCGCATCCACGGCATGGTGGACCGCGAAACCACCTACCGCTTCGACGACCTGGCCCGCTTCGACATCGTCGAAACCGTGACGACGCTGACTTGCGTATCGAATCCCGTTGGCGGAAGCCTGATTTCGACCGGCCTCTGGACGGGCTACCGGGTGGCGGACCTGCTGGCCGCGGCCGGCGTGCACGCCGACGCCGACATGGTGCTCTCGACGTCGATCGACGGGTTCACCGCCGGCACGCCCGTGCAGGCGCTCACCGACGGCCGCGCCGCGCTGCTGGCGGTCGGCCTCAACGGTCAGCCGCTGCCGATCGAGCACGGCTACCCGGCCCGGCTGGTGGTGCCCGGGCTCTACGGGTACGTGTCGGCGACCAAGTGGGTCGTCGATTTGGAGCTGACCCGCTTCGACAGGGCGAAGGCCTACTGGACGCGGCAGGGCTGGGCGCCGCGCGCACCCATCAAGACCGAGTCGCGGATCGACGTGCCGAAAGGCGGCCAGCAGGTCCCGATGGGGCCCGTCGTGTTCGGCGGCGTCGCGTGGGCACAGAACCGCGGAGTGCGGGCCGTGGAGGTTCGCATCGACGACGGCGGGTGGCAGCCCGCCGAGCAGGGCACGAGCTATTCCAACGACACGTGGCGGCTGTGGAGCTTCCCTTGGCAGGCGAAAAAGCCTGGGAGACATAGCATCACCGTGCGCGCCACCGACAACACCGGAGCCACCCAAACGCCGGATGAGGTCGGTAGCGTCCCCGACGGGGCCACCGGCTGGCACACGGTGGACTTCACCGTGTCGGAGCGGTGAATCGTTATTTCGACGAGAGTTTCCGCCAGCTGAACGCCGCGATCGCGATGCCGATCAGCACGGTGATGGGACCGATGATCGACCAGGTTGTCGTATTGCTCATCGGGCTACCAAGGAGCACACCGAACCCCTGGAGCGCCCAGATCAGACCGAATAGCGCGACGATAACCCCGAACGCGAGCGTGACGACGAAAGTCCTTCGCATACGGCGAGGCTACGCGCCGAGTGCACCCAGGGCGCCCTGGACTCACATTCAAAGCCCTGAGTGCACACTCTCCGTCAACGAAAACTGGGGTAGTCGACTACGCGTGTGACGCGGTCCCCCGCCACCAAGACTTGCTGGTGAAAGCACTTCACCGACGACCCCTGGGGAACACCATGACCATCGCGGTTGATGCGCCGACCTGCCCGAGCGTCTTCGCCGCCGGGCTGCCAACGATCGATTACGACCATTGCCAGAGCCCGGCAGAGGCGCACGAGATCCTGCATCGGGCCCGGCGCCGGGCGCCGATCGCGCTCGGCCCGCACGGGCCGGAGCTGCTGACCTACGACCTGGTCCGAACGGTGCTGCGCGACCCCCGATTCCGCCTGCCGCAGGGCATGTTCCTGGCCTCCCAGGGCATCACCAGCGGCCCGTTATGGCAGCGCGTCGCAACCAACTTGATCAGCCTCGACGGGGCCGAGCACCACCGGCTGCGACGACTGGTGTCCAAGGCCTTCACACCACGGGCCACCGAGCGGCTGCGCGCGACGATCGTCGACGTGATCACCGAACTGGTGGACCGCCACTCCCCAACCGGGCACTGCGAGGTGGTGAGCGAGATCGCCCGCCAGTACCCGATTCCGATCATCTGCGCGCTGCTGGGCGCCCCGGCCGAGGATTGGCAGCTCTTCTCGGACTGGACCGACGACGTCTTCAAGGCGTTCAGCTGGGACGTCGCGGCTCACCAGCGGACCATCCTGGCCGCGTGGGACGAACTCGACGCCTACACCGACGCGATGGTCGCCCAGCGGCGCCACACGCTGACCGACGACCTGATCTCGGAGCTTATCCGCGCCGAGGACGACGGCGATCACCTCGGCGCCGACGAGCTACGGATGCTGGCGGCCGGCCTCCTGATCGCCGGCACCGACACCACCCGCAACCAGCTGGCGGCCTCCGTGCACGCCCTGTGCGACCACCCCGACCAGTGGGAGCTGCTGGCCCGGCATCCCGAACTCGCGGCCAAAGCGGTCGAAGAGACGATGCGCCATTCCCCGATCGCGGCCGCCACCCTGCGCGTCGCCCTCGAGGACGTCGAAATCGCCGGGGTGTTGATCCCGGTCGGCACACTGGTCATCGCCAACACCGCCGCCGCGAACCGCGACCCCGCCGTCTACGCCGAGCCCGACCGCCTCGACATCACCCGCGAAGGCGCCCCGCCGATGCAGACGTTCGGCGCCGGCATGCACTACTGCCTGGGCGCCAACCTGGCCAGACTGGAGCTGGCCGAGGCCCTGGCGATCATGACCCGGCGCATGCCCAACCCGCGCCGCACCGGCCCGGCTCCATGGAAACCCCTCACCGGGCTGAGCGGACCCATGACGCTGCCCATCCAATTCGATCCCGGGCATTGATCGCTATCGCGCGGTGCGAATGACGAAGGCGTCGGTGCTCTCGTCGTAGCCGACCGTTTCGTCGACGAACAGCTCCCCAACCGCGTGGCCGTCCTCGGCAACCGCAATGAAGCGCGCCGCCTCCTGGTCGTAGGTCACCGACCCCTGCACGAACATCGCCGCGACCTCGCGCCCGTCGGCACCGAAAACGACAAGCTTCAAGCCTCCGGCATCCCTGAGGTACTGCGCCGCTTCGGCACGTGTCTTGGCCATCTGCCCGGATTCCTTCCGCTGGTGGTGGCTTTGAGTGTGCGCCCAGGGCGTCGCGTGTGCACGAGTGGCGCCCTGGGTTCCCACGAAAGCGCCCGCACCGCCAACTTCACATTCATTGCATAGATAGCATTGACAGCGCGGCAAAACCGACGATAGTCATCAGGTATGGCGCTGCTGCCAGACCCCGATCCCCGGCAGCGACAGCACGTCGTGATCTCGGTCGACGACCACGTCATCGAGCCGCCGGATCTGTTCATCGGCCGGCTCCCCGCGGCGCTGTCCGACCGCGCCCCCAAGGTCGTCGAGACCGACGACGGGCGCCAGGTGTGGCGTTACGAGGGTCGCGAGTATCCCAACATCGGCCTCAACGCGGTGATCGGACGACCCCGCGAGGAATGGAGCATGGAGGCCGCCCGGTTCGACGAAATGCGGCCCGGCTGTTGGGATGTCGACGCGCGGATCGCCGACATGGACCTCGCCGGCATCTGGGCATCGCTGAACTTCCCGTCGCTGATCGCCGGGTTCGCCGGCACCGTCTTCTGGAAGAGCGACGACCTGGAGCTGGGCCTGGCCACCCTGCGGGCCTGGAACGACTGGCACCTCGAGGCGTGGGCCGGCGCCTATCCCGACCGGATCATCCCGCTGCAGCTGCCGTGGCTGGCCGACCCGCAACTCGCGCCCGACGAGGTCCGCCGCAACGCCGCACGCGGCTTCAAGGCCGTTAGCTTCCCCGAGCTGCCGGCCCAATGCGGAATCCCGAGCCTGCACAGCGGCGCGTGGGATCCGTTCTTCGCCGCCTGCGAGGAGACCGGCACCGTGGTCTGCCTGCACACCGGATCCGCGCAGTGGGCCCCAATCCCCGCCCCGGACACGCCCTTCGAGACCATCACCACGCTGTTCCCGGTGAACGCTCTGGTCGCGTGCGCGGACATGCTGTGGTCGGGCATCCCGGTGCGCTTCCCGGGGCTGAACATCACGCTGGCCGAGGGCGGTCTCGGCTGGGCGGCCATGCTCGGCGACCGCGCCGATTACGTTCTGGCGCACTCCGCTTCGGGCCACGAGGGCGGCGCGTGGAAGAGCGACCTGCTGCCCAGCGAGGTGCTGCGGCGCAACTTCTGGTTCTGCTCGATCGACGACCCGCACGCCTTCGGCACGCTGGACGCGATCGGGGCCGACCGCATCCTCGTCGAAAGCGACTACCCGCACGCCGACTCGACGTGGCCCGACACCCAGCAGGTGGTGGCGCGCAACGTCGCCGGCCTGTCGGAACAGGACGCAGCCCGGATCACCCACCGCAACGCGGCGCAGCTGTTCCGCCACCCGCTGCCCGACGAGGGGTGGCTCGCCAGAACGTAGGAGGCCTGCAAGTGCTTGATTTGTTGATCCGCGACGCCGAGATCGTCGACGGCACCGGGGCACCCGCCCGCCACGGCGACGTCGGCGTCAGCGACGGGCGCATCGTCGCCGTGGGCGACATCGACGACATGGCCGCCAAAACCGTTGACGCCCAAGGGCAGACACTGACGCCGGGGTTCGTGGACCTGCACACCCACTACGACGCGCAGCTGTTCTGGGACCCGACGGCCAGCCCGTCGGTGCAGCACGGCGTCACCACCGTCTTCGGCGGCAATTGCGGCTTCACGCTGGCGCCCGCAACGCCCGACCAGCACGACTACCTCACCCGGATGCTGGCGCGGGTGGAGGGGATGCCGCTGGACGCGCTGCGAGCCGGCCTGGACTGGGACTGGGCATCGTTCGGCGACTGGCTCGGCCGCCTCGACGGGCGCACCGCGGTCAACGCCGGCTTCCTGGTTGGCCATTCGGCGCTGCGACTCGCCGCGATGGGCGTCGACGGCGTCGGCGGCGAGGCGACACCGGAACACATCGAAAAGATGGTCGCGGTGCTGCACGACGCGCTGGCGGCCGGCGCGCTCGGGTTGTCGACCTCGCAGTCGCCCACCCACAACGACGGCGCCGGGCGGCCGGTGCCGTCGCGCAGCGCATCACGACAGGAACTGGTGACCCTCGCGGCCGCGCTCCGCGACCACCCGGGCACCACGCTCGAGGCCATCATCGCCGGCTGCCTTTCGGGCTTCACCGACGACGATATCGCACTGCTCACCGACATGTCGGTGGCCGCGGACCGCCCGCTGAACTGGAACCTGCTCGGCGTCTCGGCGGCCAACCCGACCGGACACGAAAAGCAATTGCGCGCCTACGACGCCGCGGCCCAGCGCGGCGGCCGGGTGGTGGCGCTGACCCTGCCGCAAGCCATGAAGATCCGGCTGTCGTTCCTGTCCGGCTTCGTGCTCGACGGGCTGCCCGGCTGGCGCGACACGATGCACCTGCCGGTGCCCGAACGGCTTGTCGCGCTTGCCGATCCGCAGGTACGCCGCCGCCTCGCCGAGGGCGCCGCCTCGAAGGAGGCCGGCATGCTGCGCGGCCTCGCGCAATGGGACCGGCTCGTCATCGTCGAGACGTTCGCACCCGAGAACGCCGACGCCACCGGCCGCAGCGTCGGCGAAATCGCCGCCTCCCGCGGGGGCGAGCCCTTCGACACGCTGCTGGACATCGTGATCGCCGACGAGCTGCGCACCGGCCTGTCCCCGCCGCTGACCGGTGACGACGCGGCGGACTGGCGGGCGCGCGCCGAGGTGTGGCAGCACCCGGGCGCGGTGATCGGCGGATCGGACGCGGGCGCCCACCTCGACATGATGTGCGGCGCCATCTATACGACATCGCTGCTGGGCCGCGGCGTCCGCGAGCATCAGGTTGTCACGCTCGAGGAGGCGGTCCGGCTGATCACCGACGTGCCGTCCCGGTTCTACGGGCTGACCGAACGCGGCCGCATCGAGCCCGGCTGGCATGCCGACCTGGTGCTGTTCGACCCGGCCACGGTCGACCACGGGCCCGAGCGGACCCGGTACGACCTGCCCGCCGGCGCGCCGCGACTGGTCGCCGACGCGTACGGGATCACCTCGGTGCTGGTCGGTGGCGTCGAGGTCTGCCGCGACGGTGAAGCTACCGGCGCCCTGCCCGGGACCGTGCTGCGGTCCGGGCGCGACACCGAGACGGTCAAAGCCTCGTGACCAGCCGCGCCTATTTTCGCCCCAGCGCGTGCCACGCCATCTCGGCAACCGCCTCGCAGTAGCGGTCGTCGACTGGCATGTCGGAGTAGAGGGCACGAACGTTCAGCGGCGCCAGGACGATCTGTACAGCGGCCAGGGTGTTGACGTCGTCACGCAAGTCGCCGCGTTTCCTGGCCCGGTCGACGACCTCGCGCACCACCGCGAAACGGGCCTCCCACACCATCATTCGCGTCTCTTCGTCGTGCGGTCCGCGACGGTCCATGACCAGCGCCCGCATAAACGTGCGGCCCTCCCGGCTGTTGATTCGATGGGCCAGCTTCCGCGCCAACGCCAGCAGGTCCCCGCGCAGCGAGCCGGTGTCGGCGATCGAACTGTAGGCCTCCGCATCGGCCAGGGCCGCGGCGACGATGAGTCGCTGCCGGGTGCCCCAGTGACGGTGGATCATCGCGGGATCGAGGTGATGACGTTCCGCCAAGGCCTCGATGCTGAACCGCTCGACGCCCCAGCGGGTCAGTTCATCGAGCGCCGCGTCCATCACCCGCGCCCGGACTTCCGCCGACAAAGGCGGATCGGGCGGTTGAGACGGCTGCATCGATGTCCCCCTTATAGCCCGGCTACAGATAGCCCGTCTGGTTTACCAGCCGCACCGACGACGCCCCATCCGAGTAGAACTCTGCGATGCTCAGCGACGCCAAATCAAGGTGCAACCGGTACAGGATGCCAGGCCCGGCATCCAGCGCCAGCCGCAGCAGCATCTTGATCGGCGTGACGTGGGAAACCACCAGCACCGTCGCGCCCGCGTGTGACTCGGTGATTCGTTCGCGAACCCGAAGCACCCGGTCGAGCACGGCGTCGAAGCTTTCACCGCCCGGCGGCGTCGTGCTGGTGTCGCGCAGCCACCGCCGGTGCAGCTCCGGATCACGTTCGGCCGCTTCGACGAACGTCAGCCCCTCCCACGCGCCGAAGTCCGTCTCGATCAGGTCGTCGTCCACCGTGACGTCCAGCCCGAGCGCCTTGGCCGCCGCCGCCGCGGTGTCGTAGGCCCGCTGCAACGGCGAGGAGATCACGGCGGCGATCCCGCCGCGCTCCGCGATGTATCGCGCCGCGGCCCCGGCCTGCCGGCGCCCCACCTCCGTCAGTGCCGGGTTGCCGCGACCCGAGTAGCGGCGTTCCGCCGACAGTTCCGTCTGCCCGTGCCGCAGTAACAGCAGCCGGGTCGGGGTGCCCCGCGCCCCGGTCCAGCCGGGCGACGTCTTGGCCTCGGCCGCAACGCTTTTGGTGGGCTCCGCCGGCTCGTCGATGTCCGCCGCGGCGTCCATCGCCTCGTTGGCCAGCCGGTCGGCGTGCGAGTTCTGGGCCCGGGGCACCCAGGCGTAGGAGATCCGGTCGAACCGCGACGCCAGTTTTCGGGCCTGCGCGTGCAGCTCGATCAGGTCGGGATGCTTGACTTTCCACCGCCCGGACATCTGCTCGACCACCAGCTTGGAGTCCAAGAAGGCCTCGACCTCGGTGGCCCCCATTTGCAGGGCGTCGTCCAAACCGGCTATCAGGCCGCGATATTCGGCGACGTTGTTGGTCGCCACGCCGATGGCCTGCTTGGTCTCGGCCAGCACCGTCGAGCGGTCCGCGGTGCGGACCACCGCGCCGTAGCCGGCCGGGCCGGGGTTGCCGCGCGACCCGCCGTCGGCTTCGACGATTACCTTCACTGGTCGAAGCCCTTGACCCGCAACAGGATCGCGCCGCACTCCGGGCAGCGCACCAGCTCGTCCTCGGGGGCGGCCGAGATGCGCGACAGTTCGGTGCGGCCGATCTCGATCCGGCAGGCGCCGCACCGATGTCCGAGCAGCGGCCCGGCCCCCGGCCCTCCCCGGGCGCGCTGCCGCTCGTACATGGCGGACAGGTCGGGATCCAGCCCCGCGGACAGGGTGTCGCGTCGCGTCGAACGAACCTGGCGCGCCTCGTCGATTTCGGCGACCGCGGCGTCGAGAGCCTCCTGCGCGACGGCGAGTTCGGACTCCAACGCCTCGACGGCCCGCTGCTCGCCGTCCAGCTGGGCCTGCAACTCCTCGCGCCGCTCCATCACCTCCAGCAGCGAATCCTCGAGACTGGTTTGACGCCGAAGCAGGGTCTCGAGCTCGTGCTGCAAGTCCGACAGTTGTTTGGCGTCGGTCGCACCGGACGTGAGCATCGAGCGGTCCCGGTCCTCGCGTTGCCGCACCGCCTCGATCTCCGACTCGAACCGCGACACCTGGGCGTCCAAGTCTTCCAACGCGATCCGCAGCGCGCCCAACCGGTCGGCGGCGGCGCTGTGGTCAGCCCGGATCCGCTCGACCGCCTCCTGCTGGGGCAGGTGGGAGGCCTGGTGCGCGATGCGCGACAGCTCCGCATCCAGCTTCGACAATTCGAGTAGTGACAGTTGCTGTGTGACCTCAGCTTTCATGTTTTCTCTCCCCGCTGTTAGTGCCAAGGTCCCATGGGTCCGTGCGGATGGTGCACACCCGCACGGGCAGCGCCTCCCCGAACCGGGACCGCAGTATGCCGGCGGCCTGCTCGCACCAGGGGAATTCGCTCGCCCAGTGCGCCACGTCGACCAGCGCCACGCTCGAGGCCCGGCGATGCTCGTCGGCCGGATGGTGCCGCAGGTCGGCGGTGACGTACGCCTGCACGTCCGCGCGGGCCGCGGCGGCCAGCAGCGAATCCCCGGCGCCGCCGCACACGGCGACCCGCGACACGGGCGCGTCGGGATCCCCGGACGCGCGCACGCCCCACGAGGTCGGCGGCAGCGCGGCGCCGACGCGGGAAACGAAGCTGCGCAACGGTTCCGGTCGGGGCAGCGTGCCGACGCGGCCCAACCCGGCGTCGCCGGGCGGGGGCACCAGCGCGAAGATGTCGAACGCGGGCTCCTCGTAGGGATGGGCGCCGCGCATCGCCGCCAGCACCGCTGCGCGGGCGCGAGCCGGTGCGACGACCTCGAACCGGTCCTCGGGCACCCGTTCGACGCTGCCGACGCTGCCGATCGCCGGCGAGGCCCCCTCGTGCGGCAGGAACTGCCCGATGCCGCTCACGCTCCAGCTGCAGTGTGAATAGTCGCCGATGTGGCCGGCGCCGGCGTCGAACACGGCCTGCTGCACCGCCTCGGCGTTTTCGCGCGGCACGTAGACGACCCACTTGTCGAGATCGCCCGCCGCCGTGACCGGTTCGAGCACGGCCTCGACGGTCAGCCCGAGGGCGTCGGCCAGCGCATCGGACACGCCCGGGGAGGCGGAGTCGGCGTTGGTGTGCGCGGTGAACAGCGAACGGCCGGTGCGGATCAGGCGATGCACCAGCGCGCCCTTGGGTGTGCTGGCCGCCACGGTGTCGACCCCGCGCAGCAGCAAAGGGTGGTGGGCCAGCAGCAGCCCGCCGTCGGGAACCTCGCCGACGACGGCCGGTGTCGCGTCGACGGCGACGGTCACCGAGTCCAGCATGTCGTCGGGGTCGCCGCACACCAGGCCGACGGAATCCCACGATTGCGCGAGCTGCGGCGGGTACGCCCCGTCGAGCACGTCGATCACGTCGGCCAGCCGCACGCTCACCGGGCCGCCTCCGCGATGGCCTGGACCAGCAGTGGCCACTCCCGTCGCACCGCCGCCCGCAGGTACCGGTCGTCCAGGCCGACGAAGGTGTCGCACCGGCGAACGGCAATCCCCCTGCGCTCCAAGGCGTTTCGTATCCGATCGGCGTTGGGCAGGCGGAACAGGACGAACGGGCCCCGGCCGTCGACCACGTCGGCGCCCACCGAGACCAGGCCCGCCACCATCTCGGCGCGCAGCTCCGCCAGTCGCCGCGCGCCGGCGGCCGCCTCGGCGACGGCCCGCGGCTCGCAGCAGTCCGCGATCGCCGTCAGCTGCAGGGTCCCCACCGGCCAGTGCGCGCGCCGCGCGGTCAGCCGCGCCAACAGCTCCGGCGCGCCCAGGGCGTAACCCACCCGCAGCCCGGCCAGCGCCCACGTCTTGGTCAGGCTGCGCAGCACCAGCACGTCGGGCAGCGGGTCGCCGGCCAGCGACTCCGGCTCGCCGGGAACGGAGTCGGCGAACGCCTCGTCGACCACCAGGATCCGACCGGGCCGGCGCAGCGCGAGCAGCTGCTCGCGGGTGTGCAGCACCGAGGTGGGGTTCGTCGGGTTGCCCACCACGACGAGGTCGGCGTCGTCGGGTACCCGCGCGCCGTCCAGGCGGAATGGGGGCTCGACGACCACGTGCTGCACCGGCACCCCGGCCGCGCCCAGCGCCACGGCCGGCTCGGTGAACGACGGCGCCACGATCGCCGCCCGCGCCGGGCACAGGTTGGGCAACAACGCGAAGCCCTCGGCCGCGCCGGCCAGCGGCAGCACCTCGTCGCGGGTGCGGCCGTGCCGCCCGGCGGCCGCGTCCTGCGCCCGGTGCACGTCCGGCAGGCCCGGGTAGCGCGCCAGGTCGGGCAGCCGTGCGGCCAGCCGGCCCGTCAGCCACTCCGGCGGCTGCGCGTGCCGGACGTTGACGGCGAAGTCGAGCATCCCGGGCGCCACGGCCTGATCGCCGTGATAGCGCGCCGCCGCTGGCGGGCTCGGGTTCAGAGTCGCCATCCGAGAAACACTAGTGGGCCGCCGTAAGGGCGTGCGGCCATCTAGGACAATGGTCTGGTGACAGGCACGACCTCCGATTGCCCGGAGCTGGTGATCTTCGATCTCGACGGCACGCTGACCGACTCGGCGGAAGGGATCGTGGCCAGCTTCCTGCACGCGCTCGAGCACGTCGGGGCCGCCGTGCCCGAGGGCGACCTGGCCGCGCAGATCGTCGGGCCGCCCATGGACGACACCTTCCGCACGATGTTCGGCGACTCCGCCGAGGACGCCATCACGGCCTTCCGGGCCGAGTACGGCGCCCGCGGCTGGGCGATGAACACGCTGTTCGACGGCATCGAGCCGCTGCTGGCCGACCTGCGCGCGGCCGGCGTCCGGCTCGCCGTGGCGACCTCCAAGCTGGAACCGACGGCGCGGCGCATCCTGGCCCATTTCGGGCTGGACGGGTACTTCGAGGTGATCGCCGGCGCGGCCCCCGACGGCTCGCGCAAGAGCAAGGAGGAGGTGCTGGCCCACGCCCTCGAACAGCTCCAGCCGCTGCCCCAGCGGGTCCTGATGGTCGGCGACCGCAGCCACGACGTGCATGGCGCGGCCGCGCACGGCATCGACACCGTGGTGGTCGGCTGGGGCTACGGCCGCGACGACTTTCACGGGGGCTTCAGCCTCGCCGGCGTGACACACGCCTCGACCGTGCCGGAGTTGCGGAGGGCCCTCGGTGTCTGAGCGCCTGCATGTCACCTTCGTCTGCACCGGCAACATCTGCCGCTCCCCGATGGCCGAGAAGATGTTCGCCGACCAACTGCAGCGGCGCGGCCTCGGCGACGCGGTCCGGGTGACCAGCGCGGGCACCGGCAACTGGCATGTCGGCAGTTGCGCCGACGACCGGGCCACCCGCGTGCTGCATGCCCACGGCTATCCCACCGCCCACTGCGCCGCGCAGCTCAACGACGACCACCTCGCCGCCGACCTGGTGGTGGCCTTGGGCCGCAACCACGTTCGGATGCTGCGTCAGCTGGGCGTGCAGGACGACCGGATCCGGATGCTGCGGTCGTTCGACCCGCGCTCGGGTGCGCACGCCCTCGACGTCGAGGACCCCTACTACGGCGACCACGATGACTTCGAGGACGTCTTCACCGTCATCGAGGCCGCCCTGCCCGGCCTGCACGCCTGGGTCGACGAACGGCTCGCGGAAAACGGGCACGCTTAATGCGGCGCATTGCGTTCCTGCTGCGGCCGGGCTGGATAGCCCTGGCGGTGGTGGTGATCGCCTTCACCTACCTGTGTTTCATGGTGCTCGCGCCGTGGCAGCTGGGGAAGAACACCAGGACGTCGCGGGAGAACCACCAGATCGAGTACTCCCTCAACACCCCGCCCGTCCCGTTGAAAACCTTGCTGCCCCAGCAGGATTCGTTGGCGCCGGGCGCGCAGTGGCGCCGGGTGACGGCGACCGGGCACTACCTGCCCGACGTGCAGGTGCTGGCCCGCCTGCGGGTGGTCGAGGGCGATCAGGCGTTCGAGGTGCTCGCGCCTTTTGTCGTCGACGACGGCCCCACCGTGCTCGTCGACCGGGGCTACGTGCGGCCCGAGCCGGGATCGCATGTCCCCCCGATCCCCCGCCCGCCGGCGGAGACGGTGACCGTCACCGCGCGGCTGCGCGACTCTGAACCCACCGTGGCGGGCAAGGATCCCTTCGTCAGAGACGGTGTGCAGCAGGTGTATTCGATCAACACCGAACAGGTCTCGGCGTTGACGAAGGTGCCGCTGGCCGCGTCGTATCTGCAACTGGTCGACAACCAGCCCGGCGGACTGGGCGTGATCGGCGTGCCGCACCTCGACGCGGGACCGTTCCTGTCCTACGGCATCCAGTGGATTTCGTTCGGCATCCTCGCGCCCATCGGGTTGGGCTATTTCGTCTACTCCGAGCTGCGGGTGCGCCGCCGGGAAAAGCAACAAAGCGCCGCCGCGCCGGCGACCGTCGAGGAGAAGCTCGCCGACCGCTACGGACGCCGCCGATAGGCCACGAGCCCGACGGACAACGCCGCGGCCGCCTGGACCGCCCGCGACAGCGCCACCGCGCGGCGCAGGTCGGCCTCCTCGGGGGCCCGCCCGTCCCCGAGCGTGGGCCGAATCTGTAGCTCGTGGCGATACTGCGTGGGCCCGCCCAGGCGAACGCCCAGCGCCCCCGCGAAGGCCGCCTCGACCACCCCGGCGTTGGGGCTGGGATGCCGGGCCGCGTCGGCGCGCCAGGCTCGCAACGCCCCGGCCGGCGAGCCCGAGACGAGCGGTGCGCACAGCACCACCAGCGCCGCGGTCACCCGCGCGGGGACGTAGTTGGCCGCGTCATCCAATCGCGCCGCGGCCCAACCGAATCGGAGGTAGCGCGGGGAGCGGTGGCCGATCATCGAATCCAGCGTGTTGATGCCGCGGTAGGCCAGCACCGCGGGCGCCCCGCCCGCCGCCGCCCACAGCAACGGCGCCACCTCGGCGTCCGAGGTGTTCTCCGCGACCGATTCGAGCGCCGCGCGCGTCAGGCCGGCGGCGTCGAGCCGGGCAGGGTCGCGCCCGCACAACGACGGCAGCAGCCGTCGGGCGGCGTCGACGTCACCGCGCTCCAACAACCGCGACATCTCCTGGCCGGTGCGACCCAACGACGTTCCGCCCAGGCAGACCCAGGTCGCCGCGGCGGTGGCCAGCGGCCCGCCCCGGCGCGCGGCGGCCGCGCCGAGCAGCGTCACCGCGCCGACCAGCAGGCCCACGTGCAGCGCGCCGGCGACCTTCGCGTCGCGATAGGTGCCGCGCTCCACCGCCGCGGCCGCCCGGCCGAACAGCGCGACCGGATGGCCCCGTCTGGGGTCACCCAGCGCGAGGTCGGCGAGGTAGCCGGCCAGCACGCCGGCGCTTCGGGCCCGAGTCGCACACACCCGGGCAGCGTCTCACACCGCCGCGACCGGGGGCGGCGCGCTAGATGGCCAAAATGGCCGCCACGATCACCACGACGATCAGCAGGCCCACCACCCACCACAGCAATGCGTCGGGGTCGGCGGTCGGTGACAGGTTGGGCGCGCGCGGCAGCGGGCGGATGGGGTTACCGGGTTGGGTACTCATCGTGCAGGTCTGCCCGTTTTTCCGCGGATATAACGGTTTGCCGTGGTGTACTCGACTCCATGAGGGGTAATCCGCGATGAAGCGGCCCGCAACCCGGATCGCGGATTTGCTGAACCCGGCGGCGATGTTGCTGCCCGCCGCGAACGTGATCATGCAGTTGTCCCTGCCCGGCGTCGGCTACGGGGTGCTGGAAAGCCCGGTGGACAGCGGCAACGTCTACAAGCATCCGTTCAAGCGGGCCCGCACCACGGGGACCTATCTGGCCGTCGCGGCCATCGGGTCCGAGTCGGACCGAGCGTTGATCCGCGACGCCGTGGACGTCGCGCACCGGCAGGTTCGCTCGACATCGTCAAGCCCGGTGTCCTACAACGCTTTCGATCCGAAGCTGCAGCTGTGGGTGGCCGCTTGCCTGTACCGCTATTTCGTCGACCAGCACGAGTTCCTGCACGGTCCGCTGGACGACGCCACCGCCGAGTCGGTCTATCGCGACGCCAAACGGCTGGGGACCACCCTGCAGGTTCCCGAGCGCATGTGGCCGCCGGACCTGGCCGCGTTCGACGAGTACTGGAAGCGTTCCCTCGACGAGCTGCGCATCGACCCGCCGGTGCGCGAACACCTGCACGGCGTGGCCTCGATGGCGTTTCTGCCGCTGCCGCTGCGGGCGCTGGGCGGGCCGCTCAACCGGTTCGCGACGACGGGATTCTTGGCCCCGGAGTTCCGCGCGATGATGGAGCTGGACTGGTCGCAGGCCCAGCAGCGCCGATTCGAGTGGCTGCTGACCGCCCTGCGCCTGGCCGACCGGCTCATCCCGCACCGGGCTTGGGTCTTCGGCTATCAGCTTTACCTGTGGGACATGCGCTTTCGGGCGCGCCGGGGTTGGCGCATCGTCTAGCGCGCCACTTGCCCCCGTCGAGCGTGCAAATGGCGACGCTTCCACGGCGTGTCGCGTCGTGAAAAGCACGCTCGGCGAAGGCGGGTCAGCGCACCGTCGCGAAGAATGCGCGCACGTCGTCCACGAACAGTTCCGGTTGCTCGAACGCGGCGAAATGCCCGCCGCGCGGCATGTCCGTCCAGTGCGTGATGTTGTACACGGGCTCGCACCAGCTCCGCGGCGCCTTCAGCAGCTCGCCCGGGAAAGCGCTGACACCGGTGGGTAATTCGACCCGGTCCAGCTGGCCAAAGACGCGGAAGCTTTCCCAGTACAACCGGGCGGACGACGCGCCGGTCGCGGTCACCCAGTACATCATCACGTTGTCCAGCAGCTCGTCGCGGGCGAACACGTTCTCGGGGTGCCCGTCACAATCGGCCCACGCCCAGAACTTCTCGACGATCCACGCCAGCTGCCCCACCGGCGAATCGACCAGCCCGTAGCCCAGCGTCTGCGGCCGGGTGGACTGCTGCTTGGAGTAGCCGGTGCCCCACTGGCGGTGCTCGGCCATCGACGTCAGCGCGCGTTGCTCCTCCGGGGTCGGGTTGGCCAGCGATTCCTTGGTGGGCCGCCCGATCGGCATGTTCAGGTGAATGGCCGCGCAATGGCCTCGATTTCGGCCGATCTGCGTGGTGACGGCGGCGCCCCAGTCGCCGCCCTGGGCGCCGTAGCGGTCGTAGCCGAGGCGCAGCATGAGCGTCTCCCACGCCTCGGCGATCCTCTCGACGCCCCATCCGGTGCGGGTGGGCTTGCCCGAAAAGCCGTATCCCGGCAGCGACGGGCACACCACGTGAAAGGCGTCCGCGGCGCGCCCCGACGCCGGATTGGTCAGCGGTTCGATCACCTTGTGGAACTCCACGATTGAGCCCGGCCAGCCGTGGGTGATGAGCAGCGGGAAGGCGTCGTCGTGCGGCGAGCGTTGGTGGATGAAATGAATGTCCAGCCCGTCGATTTCGGTGACGAACTGGTCGAAGCGGTTGAGCGCTGCCTCGCGGGACCGCCAGTCATACTCGGTGGCCCAGTAGTCGGCGAGCTCGCGGGTGTAGGCCAGCGGAATGCCCTGGCTCCAGTCGTCGACGCATTCGGCCTCCGGCCACCGGGTGCGCGCCAGGCGCGAGCGCAGATCGTCGAGAACATCGTCGGCAACGTCGATCCGAAACGGCTTCACCCGTTCATAGTGTCGTGCGGGCAACCGGGAGTAAACCGGGGGTCGAAGTTATAGGTCGACGGTGACGGCCTCGGTGGGTTGCGCACAGCAAATGAGAATGTTTCCGGGCGCAGGGGGTTCAAGCGGCATCGGGTCGTACTGGACCTGCCCGGACAGAAGTGCCGTCTCGCAGTTGTGACAGACACCGGTACGGCATGACCATCGGGTGGGGACATCGCAGGCCTCGGCGAACTCGAGCAGGCTCCCGTAACCCGGTCCCCACGGCGCCGAGATGTCACTGCGCGCAAACTCGATCCTGGGGCCGGGCCCCGGCGGACCCGACGGGAGGTGGGGCGGCACCAGGGTCTGCGTAATTCCCGGGGTGAGCGCGGCCACCGCCCCGAATGTTTCCATGTGGATGCGCCCGGCGCCGAGACCGCACGCCACCAGCGCGGCGCTCAGTTCGGTCATGAAATCGGCCGGGCCGCAGAGATATGCGCTGGCGTCGGTTGGAAGGCCGAGCGAGCTGAGCGCCTCGACCGACAGCCTTCCGCGGACACCGTAGTCGATGCCCGCCCGGTCACCGGAGTTCGGCCGTGAGTAGAACACGTGGGTTCGGCTGTGCGGCAATTGGTTAAGCAGCGCAGCGCTTTCCTGCGCGAAGGGGTGTTCGTCGCCGTTGCGCGCGCCGTGCAACCACCAGATCTCACGATCCGAATTCGTCGACGCGAGCAGATGCAGCATCGAGAGCACCGGGGTTACGCCGACGCCGGCGGAAAGCAGGATGACCGGGGCGTCCTGATCCGTGAGGAAGAAGGTTCCCCGCGGCGCGGCGACGTCGATCACGTCGCCCGCCCGAACCGAGGCATGAATGTATTGGCTTGCCAGGCCGTGTGGTTCGCGCTTCACGCTGATCCGGTATCGATCGGAGCCGGGCCAGTTCGACAGCGAGTAGTTGCGGATCAGCGCCCCCCGGTCGGCCGTGGCCGGTAGCCGCAGCGTTATCGATTGACCCGGCAGCCACGTCGGCAAACTCGACCCGGCGGGATCGGCCAGGAAAACCGAGCGCACGTGCGCGCTCTCGTCGTGAGTCGCGGTCACCTCCAGCGGACGAAACCCCTGCCATGCCGGCGGTGGACTGCTCGCGGCCGCCGTCAGGCCGACGTTGCCCGCTGGTGTCGACGTGTCGTCGGCCTGCCGAACCAGGCTCTGCAGGGACGCCTTCCACCCGTCGCTGAGCGCGGGTATCCGAAGGGCCCGTTCCAGCGCGGCACGCGGATGTCCGGGCAGGTATAGCAGGGCGTCGATTTCGGCGACGGTGACCTGTTCGGGACCGGACGCGACCTTGACGATCTCCTGCCCGGCCTCCACTTCTCCCTCGGCGATCACCCTGAAGTAAAACCCCGGCCGTCGATGCGACACCAGCAGCGCCGCCATGCGCGGCTCGCCGATACGCAGCCCGGCGCGATAGCACGTCACGCGCGGCTGGGTGACCTCGAAGGTCGCCCGGCCGATCTGGTAACGGTCACCGATGCACACCTCGTCGTCGGCCAACCCTTCGACGGTGAAATTCTCACCGAAGCAGCCCGGGGAGAGGTCGTCCCGGCCAAATTCCTTCGCCCAGTGCCGATAAGAGTCGAGTTGGTACACCATGACAGCCCGGTTTTCGCCGCCATGGCCCTCGAGGTCGCCTTGCGCGTCCCCGTCGACGTTGAGCCGTCGGACCATCCGCGGGCCGGCGACCGGATCCTTGAAGGCGCCGGTGTAGACGGTGCGGTTGTTCCACGGAATATCCCGCGGTGGGCCGACATTTACCGAAACCAGCGTCGCCATGCGTTGCCTCCTGCCGAAGCCCGCTCAGTCAACCCGCACAACCGTCCGAATGCAACGGCGATAAGCCCTAAGGGCGGCACGCGCGTAACGCCATGGCGGGAAAATCGACAAACGGCACGTGACCCACTGAGGGTCACGGTTGGCGGGTGGGCGCCGTGGGTTTGGGACCGGCGGACGGGGCAGGTGGTGTGGTGGTGGGCGCGAGGATCGGGCCGTTGCTGGGGCCGGGTCGAGGCCCTGTCGGTGCGGGTGTCGCGCATCCAAGCGGCACCGTGGCGCCCCAGTTGGTGATCGGTCCGTGATTCGCCTCGTCCACGGTCGTACCGCGGGCAAAACCGTCGCCATTGATCTGGCCGGTGTAGTGACCGCGGGGTCCGCTGTCCCAGCGGATGGTGAAGTCGATGGTTGTGCGGTCGATGCCGCCGCTGACCGTGCCCTTCATTGCGGTTTTGCCCGACGAGTCCAACGCACTCGCGCCGCCGCTGGCGCTGGGGCCGGTCGACCTGAATTGCACGATAAAGCCGTTGGCTTGGCGCAAAGAGTAATCACCGATGAACTGATACCGGTCACACACCGGGTCGAGCGGCAGCGGCGGCCGCGCTCCTGCCAGCGACGGGACGGACAGGAGCCCTGCCGCGACGAGGGCCGTTGCAGCACAGAGCAATCCAGATTTATCGCCGATGCTGAGACGCGACATCGCAACTCCTTGCCTAGAACGCCACATTCGTCTCTTGGTGACCGATTTCCTGAGTCTGCTTTCCGCTGGCGTCGTGGCACGAGACCACCACGTGGTAGTTGGTATTCGTGTTCACACCGTTGAAGGTCAGATCCTTACTCCCGTTCGGATTGACCGTGAAGTCGCGGTGGGTATTGAACGGGGTCGAGTCGTAGGTGCACTTCGCGGTCAGGGCCGACGAGTTCGTAACCGTGGCCGTGATGCTGCCCAAATGCGGAGGACCGAACGACAACTGGATCGCGTTGGTCACCGGCGCGGCGGCGGGCGGAGCGGCCGGAACCGGCGCCGGGGCGGCGGGCGGGGGGGCAGCCGGGGGCGGTGCCGCAGTCACCGCACAGGTGAATTTGACATCGGTGTGCCAATCGGCCCGGTGGTTTTGGCTGTCCGTTGTGACACCTAACACCACCGCGCCGTCGTTATTGATGCTGGCTGTGTAATGCCCTAGCCCACGCGTCCAGTTGACAGTGAAATCAATGTTGTTTCCGTTCACTCCTCCTTCGGGGTCACCGCCCACGTCAAATTTCTGGTTGCCCTGAAACACGTTGGCTATGGCGCCGCCTACCCGAGTTCCTTGCCACGGGATGTCGGCTCGCTGACCGTTGCCCTGGCTGATCGGCATGTTCCCGCTGTATTGCCACTGCGAGCACGCGGGGCTCAGTGGCATCGGCGGGGCCGCCTGGGTGAGCGGGCTCGACGCCAACCCCCCCACTACGCTCAGCGTGGCCGCGCCGAGGAAGGCCGCGGCTAGGCTGCGGCTGCTCAATGTGGTCGACGATTGCTTGGTCATGCGATGTCTCCAATGCTGCCGAAACGGATGCGGCCTACTCATCTCCCCAAAACCGCAGCTCAGTGGCGGATTCGACGCTATGCCGTTTCGAGCGACGGAGAAATAAGGGATTTCCCTACTCTTTTCGACGTTGCCCCGCCCCTACCGGTGCGGCCGAGTGCGCCGGCGGTGGATAGCAGTCGAGCAGCGCGCTTAGTCGTTCACCGACGGGGCGCCGTCGTCCCGGTACCAGCTACCGCGAACGCGGTCTTCGACTGCGGGATTGAGCTGTTGCGGCTCCATGCCCGCGCGCCGGCAGACCTGCTCCACGGTGTCCGCGGAGTCGGCCTCGAAAATCCCGAACATCCATTCGCCGGCGGGAACCGCCATCGTCAGCACGCGTCGCACCGATGCGCCGCCGGCCGACACCGACTGCGACGATTCGTCGAGCGTGGCGGCGATCCGGTCGATCTCGTCTTGGTCGAGCTCGCCGCGGTACCACTCCGCGAGGAAGTACCGCGTGCCCTGCCCACGACCGCTCATCGCCGAGACGCTACGTGTCGATAACCGCGGCGACATCAGGGATTTCCCCTATTTCCATGACCATGCGACGGCTGGGTTGCTGGGCAGTCGCGTTGCAAAGTTCGTTGGATTGGCGTAGCCGACTACTCGTGTCAGCGGCCGGCCACGCCTGTCAGAGTCGGACAGCGAAAGGTGGTTCAGCGCATGGAGTCTTCAGGAACCTGGCCATTCGGCGCGTCGGCGCTTAGGCTGGGCATTTGCTGGAGCCCGCACGAGGAATTCGCGAATCCCCGATGTCATCGACAAGTCGCACCGACGGTGACGACACCGGCCCGCTCGTGATGGGCGGGCCGGGCCGCTCGGCTGAGGCTCGGGTCGTCGAGGACTTCCTCACCTCGGCGGCAACTGCACCGTCTGGGTTGGTGATCGAGGGTGATCCCGGCATCGGCAAGACGACGTTGTGGTTGTCGGCACTCGACCAGGCCCGCGAACGCGGTTTTGCGGTGCTGGCGGCGCGGGCTTCGGCCACCGATTCAGTCCTGGCTTACACCTCGTTGGCCGACCTTCTTGCCGACGCCGGGCTCGATGAGACGCCATTGCCCGATCCGCAACGTCTCGCCATCGATCGGATCCTGCTGCGCGCCAGTACCGAAGGGCAGCCTACCGATCAGCGCACGGTGGCCGCGGCGTTCGTCTCGGCGATCGAGATTCTTGCCGAGGCGTCGCCATTGCTGGTGGCCGTCGACGATCTACAGTGGCTGGATACCTCGAGCGCCCACGCGATCGGTTTCGCCGCACGGCGAGCCACTGGACACGTCGGCTTGCTGGCCACCTTCCGCACCAACAGGCACCGCGACCATCCTCCATCGTGGTTCGCGCCACCCCCACCCGCAGAATTGGCACGGATCCGACTGGGCCCCTTGAGCATTGGCGCCATTCACGGCGCGGTGTCGCGGCGTCTCGGCCGCTCGTTATCACGGCCCCAAATATCGCGCATCCACGAGGTTTCGGCCGGAAACCCTTTCTATGCCATCGAACTCGCCCGCACACTGCTCGACCAGCCTCCGGGCTCGCCGATGTCGATGCCGGCCACCCTGATGGATCTGGTGCACCACCGCGTCGGCACGCTCGACCCGGGGGTACGGGAAGCGCTGCTGGCCATGGCATGTGCGGGTGCGCCGACTATCGGTGACATCGCCTACGCAATCGACGACGACGCCCACCACGTCGTCGGATTGCTCGAAGTCGCCGAAACACAGGACATCGTCGAGATTGCAGGCAACCGTGTCCACTTCACCCATCCCCTGCTGGCCCGAGGCTGCTACGACGACGCCACCCCCGCCCAGCGCCGCGCGATGCACCGCCGCCTGGCCGAACTCGTGACCGAGCCCGAACTGCGCGCCCGCCACCTCGCCCTGTCCGATCCCACCGGCGAACCGCAAACTCTGGATGCCCTCGACACCGCCGCCCGCAGGGCCCGCCGGCGCGGCGCACCGCTGGCCGCCGCCGAGTTCCTCGACATGGCGATCCGACTTGGTGGCGACACTGCCAAACGGCGGATCCGTTCGGCGCGTAACCATTTGGATGCCGGGGATTCGGCACGCGCCCGGACGTTGCTGACGGAGACCTTCTCTGCCCTGCCGCCTGGCGGGTTGCGCGCCGAAGTGTTGCACATGCAAGCGGTCGTCAGTCTGTATGACGATAGCTTCGTAGAGGCCGCCGACCTGCTCCAGCGTGCCCTGGATGAGGTGGGCGATCATCTCCCACTGCGTGTGCAAGCGTTGGTCACGCTGGCATTCACGCTCCTCAATGTCGGCGACATGACCGCCGCACTCGCCGCCGTCGACCAGGCCGTCACCGCCGCAGAGCTACTGGGTCATCCACAGCTGTTGAGCCAGGCGCTCAGCATGAGCGTCCACCTGCACTTCCGCCGCGGTGACGGCCTCGACAAACACTGCCTGCAACGCGCACTCGAACTTGAAGACCGCGAGGCATTTATGCCGGCGGCGTTGCGGCCGGGTGTGCAGAACGCCTTGCTCCTGGGTTGGAGCGGAGACCTCGGCCACGCCTACGAGCAGATGACCTCCTGGTGGCGGCGCTGTCACGAGCGCGGCGAAGAGGGCGAGCTCATCCACGTGGCGTTCAACACCTTTCAGATCGAAGTGTGGCGGGGCAATTTCACCCAAGCGAACCACCTCGCCGACGATGCCGTGGAATCGGCCCGTCAGCTCGGCGGCGATCTCGCACTCGGAACGGCCCTGACGATGCGCGCCACCCTCGCCGCCTACGCCGGCGATGAGCAGCGGGCCCGCGAGGACGCCGCCGCGGCGCTGGCTGCCAGCCAACGCTGCGGCGCACACGTGCTGGCGGAGTGGCCGATCGTCAGTCTCGGCTTCCTCGAGGTATCACTGGGCAACCATGCCGACGCGCTGAAAACGCTTGCGCCCCTGCTATCCGGGTTCAACACCGGACCCGGCGGGACGGAGATTTCGGTCGCCAGTTTCCTGCCGGATGCCGTTGAGGCCTTGATCGCCCTGGGCCGCTTCGACGAGGCTGACCCGTTGGTCGCCGCGCTGGAACGAAACGGCCGTCGGCTGGACCGCGCCTGGATGCTGGCAGTCGGCGCCCGTTGCCGCGCGACGCTGTTGGCCGCACGGGGTGACCTGACCGCGGCGACCGCGGCCGCCCAGACCGCGATGACCGAACATGACCGGCTGCCAATGCCGTTCGAGCGGGCCCGCACTCAGCTCCTGCTCGGCCAGCTGCAGCGCCGCCAACGCCAGCGCGACGCCGCCCGCGCCAACGTCGTTGCCGCACTGTCGGTGTTCGACGAACTGGACACTCCATTGTGGTCGGCAAAAGCTCGTGCGTCGTTGGCCCGTTTCGAGGTCAGCGCGGGCCCGGCCAAGCTACTGACCTCTGGCGAGCGGCGGGTGGCCGAGCTCGCCGCGTCGGGCATGACCAACCGGGAGGTGGCCGCCGCGTTGTTCATCAGCCCCAAGACCGTCGAAGTGCACCTCACCCGCGCCTATCGCAAGCTCGACGTGCACACCCGCGCGGAACTGGTCCGGCGCATCGACCGACTCGACGTCTGAAGCCACTAACCCTGGTGGGCGCGGACGGTATCGAACCGCCGACCGCTGGTGTGTAAAACCAGAGCTCTACCACTGAGCTACGCGCCCTTATGCCCGCAGCAGGCTACACGCCGACGGGCCGAGCACCCAAAATTCAGGCCTGCAAAGCCGCCAGCGCGTCGAGCCAGAGCCGCTGGTCGCGGGACTCGCCCGGCTGCTTCATCTCGGCGTATCGGATTATCCCCGACCGGTCGACCACGAAGGTGCCGCGGTTGGGGTAGCCGGCGTCGGCATTGAACACGCCGTAGGCCTGGCTGACCGCGCCGTGCGGCCAGAAATCGGACAACACGGGGAACGTGAACCCGCTCTCCAGCGCCCAGATCTTGTGCGTCGGCGGCGGACCCACCGAGATCGCCAGCGCCACGCTGTCGTCGTTCTCGAATTCCGGCAGGTGATCGCGCAGCAGATCGAGCTCACCCTGGCAGATCCCGGTGAATGCCAGCGGGAAGAAGATCAGCAGCACGTTCTTGGCGTCGCGGTAGGAGCTCAGGGTGACGGGCTGCTGGTTCTGGTCGCGCAATGTGAAGTCGGGGGCGGCGGTGCCGACGGGCAGCATCAACGCTTCCCGGTCCGCGACTTCGGCTGCACCAGCTGGCTGGCGCTCCAGTCGCCCAGGTTCACCGACGAGGTCGGCATCAGGCCGGCCGTGGGGGCCGCCTCGGCGATCTCGGCGGGCAGCACGTGACCGGGCTTGCCGGTTTTGGGCGTCAGCACCCAGATCACGCCGTCCTCGGCCAGCGGGCTGATCGCGTCCATCAGGGTGTCCACCAGGTCACCGTCGCCGTCGCGCCACCACAGCAGCACGACGTCGATCACCTCGTCGCTGTCCTCGTCGAGCAGCTCGCTGCCGCAGGCCTCCTCGACCGCGGCGCGGATGTCGTCGTCGGTGTCTTCGTCCCAGCCCCACTCCTGGACGACTTGGTCTCGATGGATGCCGAGTTTGCGAGCGTAGCTCGGGGCGTCATCCGCCGCGACCACCGTGGAGCCTCCTTAAGCTATCTGCGCGCCGTGTGATGGGGATTATCGTCGCATAGCCGCGACGCGGTCCATACCCGTGCCTCACCAGGCGTCTCAGTAGGATGCCAGGCAGAGTTTCAGCGCCTTCGTCTTGGTGTCATTGAGCTGGTCGACCCGCCTGTTGAACTCGGCAATCGACGCGTGCGTGCCGATCGCATTGGCCACCCCGCGCGCCGCGTCGACGTAGGCGTTGAAGGCGTCCTTCAGCTGCTGCGACAGGGCATCGCTGAAGCTGTTGGACACCGTGGTGGCGCTGTCGTTGAGCGCCCCGATCGCCGGGCCCTCGTTCGGGCCGGTGTTGCGGCCCGCGTTGAACGACGCGACGTAGTCGTTCACCCGGTCGATCGCGTCCTTGGCGGAGGTGGCCAGCGTGTCGCAGGAGGTGCGCACCGCCCGGGTCGTCAGCGACGCCTGGCGCTGCGACTCGCGGACCCGCGAGGTGGCCGACGAGGCCGACACCGACGCGGACACCGATTGCCGGTAGGCCGGGGCGACATTCGTATCGGGCGTGGCGGTCCCCTTGGTGACGCTGGTACACCCCACGATCCCGAGGATCACCGCCGCGACACAGCCAAGTGCCAGCGCGCCTCGCTTGGGGATCTCCCCCAGGTGCATGCGAGGGACGGCACGCCATCCGATGAGCACGGTTGGAGACGTTACCGGGTCCGGATCCTCACCGCGGGTACCCGCCCGGAACGTCGGTGCGGCACGATAGGGGGATACGACGAAAGCCGTTGCCCCGCCGACTACAGGAGCGGAAGTTGACCACCGAGTTCGCGCGCCACGATCTGGCGAAAACCCCAAGTAGCGCAAGCGAACCCGACCGCGTTCGGGTGATCCGCGAGGGTGTGGCGTCCTATCTGCCCGACATCGACCCCGACGAGACGTCGGAATGGCTCGAGTCCTTCGACGAAATGCTGGAGCGCTCGGGGCCGGCGCGGGCGCGCTACCTGATGCTGCGGCTGCTCGAGCGCGCGGGCGACCAGCGGGTGGCCATCCCGTCGCTGACGTCGACCGACTACGTCAACACCATCCCGACCGAGCTGGAGCCGTGGTTCCCCGGCGACGAGGACGTCGAACGTCGCTACCGGGCGTGGATCCGGTGGAACGCCGCGATCATGGTGCACCGCGCCCAGCGCCCGGGAATCGGCGTGGGCGGCCACATTTCGACCTATGCCTCGTCGGCGGCACTGTATGAGGTTGGCTTCAACCACTTCTTCCGCGGCAAGTCACACCCCGGCGGCGGGGACCAGGTCTTCATCCAGGGCCACGCCTCCCCCGGCATCTATGCCCGCGCCTTCCTCGAGGGCCGGCTCAGCGAGGAGCGGCTGGACGGCTTCCGCCAGGAGCACAGCCACGCCGGCGGCGGACTGCCCTCCTACCCGCACCCGCGGCTGATGCCGGACTTCTGGGAGTTCCCGACCGTGTCGATGGGCCTGGGCCCGCTCAACGCCATCTATCAGGCGCGGTTCAACCACTACCTGCACGACCGCGGCATCAAGGACACCTCCGACCAGCACGTGTGGTGCTTTTTGGGCGACGGCGAGATGGACGAGCCCGAGAGCCGCGGCCTGGCGCACGTCGGGGCGCTCGAGGGCCTGGACAACCTGACCTTCGTGATCAACTGCAACCTGCAGCGCCTCGACGGCCCGGTGCGCGGCAACGGCAAGATCATCCAGGAGCTGGAGTCGTTCTTCCGCGGCGCCGGCTGGAACGTCATCAAGGTGGTCTGGGGCCGCGAGTGGGACGCCCTGCTGCACGCCGACAAGGACGGCGCGCTGGTCAACCTGATGAACACCACGCCCGACGGCGACTATCAGACCTACAAGGCCAACGACGGCGCCTACGTGCGTGATCACTTCTTCGGTCGCGACCCGCGCACCAAGGCGCTCGTCGAGCAGATGACCGATTCGGAGATCTGGAACCTCAAGCGCGGCGGCCACGACTACCGCAAGGTCTATGCCGCCTACCGCGCCGCCGTCGACCACAAGGGGCAGCCGACGGTGATCCTGGCCAAGACCATCAAGGGCTACTCGCTGGGCGCGCACTTCCAGGGCCGCAACGCCACCCACCAGATGAAAAAGCTTGCGCTGCAAGACCTCAAGGACTTTCGCGACGCCATTCGGATCCCGATCAGCGATGCCCAGCTCGAAGAGGATCCCTACCTGCCGCCGTACTACCACCCCGGCCCGGACGCCCCGGAGATTCGCTACCTGCTCGACCGGCGCCGCGCGCTGGGCGGCTTCCTCCCCGAGCGCCGGACGAAGGCCAAGGCGCTTTCGCTGCCCGGCCGCGACACCTACGCCGCGCTGAAAAAGGGGTCGGGCCACCAGGAGGTCGCCACCACCATGGCGACGGTGCGGACGTTCAAGGAAGTGTTGCGGCACAAGGAGGTTGGGCCGCGCATCGTGCCGATCATTCCCGACGAGGCGCGCACGTTCGGCATGGACTCGTGGTTCCCGTCGCTGAAGATCTACAACCGCCTCGGCCAGCTGTACACCGCCGTCGACGCCGATTTGATGCTGGCCTACAAGGAAAGCGAAGTCGGCCAGATCCTGCACGAGGGCATCAACGAGGCGGGCTCGGTGGGCTCGTTCATCGCGGCCGGCACGTCGTACGCGACGCACAACGAGCCGATGATCCCGATCTACATCTTCTATTCCATGTTCGGGTTCCAGCGCACCGGCGACGGGCTGTGGGCCGCGGCGGACCAGATGGCGCGCGGCTTCCTGCTGGGCGCCACGGCGGGGCGCACCACGCTGACCGGCGAGGGCCTGCAGCACGCCGACGGCCACTCGTTGCTGCTGGCCGCCACCAATCCGGCGGCGGTGTCCTACGACCCGGCGTTCGCGTTCGAGATCGCCTACATCGTGGAAAGCGGGCTGGCCCGCATGTTCGGGGAGAACCCGGAGAACGTGTTCTTCTACATCACCATCTACAACGAGCCGTATCCGCAGCCGCCGGAGCCGGACAACTTCGATCCCGAGGGCGTGCTGCGCGGCATCTACCGCTATCGCGTCGCCACCGAACAGCGGGCGAACAAGGCGCAGATCCTGGCCTCCGGGGTGGCCATGCCGTCGGCCCTGCAGGCGGCCGAAATGCTGGCCGCCGAGTGGGACGTCGCGGCCGACGTGTGGTCGGTGACCAGCTGGGGCGAGCTGAACCGCGACGGCGTGGCCGTCGAGCGGGCCCGGCTGCGCCACCCGGACCAGCCGGCCGGCACCCCCTACGTGACCCGCGCCCTCGCCGATGCCAGCGGGCCCGTGATCGCGGTGTCGGACTGGATGCGCGCCGTGCCCGAGCAGATCCGCCAATGGGTGCCGGGCACCTTCGTCACGCTGGGCACCGACGGGTTCGGCTTCTCCGACACCCGGCCCGCCGCGCGGCGCTTCTTCAACACCGACGCCGAGTCGCAGGTCGTCGCGGTGCTCGAGGCGCTGGCGCGCGACGGCGAGATCGACCCGTCCGTGCCGGTCGCGGCCGCTCGCCAGTACCGGATCGACGACGTCATGGCCGCGCCCGAGCAGACGTCGGACCCGGGCGTGGCCTGAGTCCGGCCGCCTCCCTGCCGAGCGTGCGGCCAGCCGCACCCTCGGCGTCGACGGTGCGGCCAGCCGCACGTTCGGCCGACGCGGGCACACCTTTGGCGAATACTTCCAAAAAATGGCGTAGGTTTTAGGCGTGAATGACAACCCCTTCGCCGGGCCGTTCGCCAAGCACCCGCGTTCCCCGCTGGAGCTGCTGGACACGGTGCCGGAATCCCTGCTGCGCCGGCTGAAGCAGTACTCCGGCCGGCTGGCCACCGAGGCGGTGTCGATCATGGGCGATCGGTTGCCGTTCTTCGCCGGCCTGGAGGCGTCGCAGCGGGCCAGCGTGGCGCTGGTGGTGCAGACGGCCATCAACAACTTCGTCGAGTGGATGAAGGACCCGCACAGCGATGTCAGCTACACCGCGCAGGCCTTCGAATTGGTGCCCCAGGACCTGGCCCGCCGCATCGCGTTGCGCGACACCGTGGATCTGGCCCGCGTCACCATGGAGTTCTTCGAAGAGGTCGTGCCTCTGGTGGCTCGCTCCGAGGAGCAGCTGACCGCGCTGACGGTGGGCATCCTGAAGTACAGCCGCGACCTGGCGTTCACGGCCGCCTCGTCCTATGCGAACGCGGCCGAGGCGCGCGGCACCTGGGACAGCCGGATGGAGGCCAGCGTCGTCGACGCGGTCGTTCGCGGCGACACCGGACCGGAACTGCTGTCCCGCGCCGCGGCGCTGAACTGGGACACCACGGCCCCGGCGACGGTCGTCGTCGGGATCCCGGCGCCCGTCCGGGACGGCGCGAACGGCGACGGCGGCAGCCAGCGGGCCAGCCAGGACGTCCGCGACGTCGCCGCGCAGCACGGTCGGGCGGCGCTCACCGACGTGCACGGCACGTGGCTGGTGGCGATCGTGTCCGGTCAACTATCACTAACCGACAAATTCCTGGGCGACCTGTTGAACGCCTTGTCGGACGGCCCGGTGGTCATCGGGCCGACGGCGCCCATGCTGACCGCGGCCTACCACAGCGCCAGCGAGGCGATCTCCGGGATGAACGCCGTGGCCGGCTGGCGGGGGGCGCCGCGGCCGGTGCTGGCCCGGGAACTGCTGCCCGAACGCGCCCTGATGGGCGACGCGTCGGCGATCGTGGCGCTGCACACCGACGTGATGGGGCCGCTGGCCGACGCCGGGCCGACGCTGATCGAAACCCTCGACGCGTACTTGGATTGTGGCGGCGCGATTGAGGCGTGTGCCAGAAAGTTGTTCGTTCATCCAAACACGGTGCGCTACCGGCTCAAGCGCATCACCGACTTCACCGGGCGCGATCCCACCCAGCCGCGCGACGCATACGTGCTGCGTGTGGCCTCGACGGTGGGCCAGCTGAACTATCCCGCGCAGCCGTCTGGCATCGACACCAGCACCCTGACGCCGGTCCCCCTACCGGCCAGGAGTGATGCTGCACGCGCGTCCGAGCGATAGTGATCCAGCCAACAGATCGCGGCGCGGTATCAAAACCGTAGCTTAGAGAGCGGTTTTGTAAGATGCATACAAAAACCTAAGACGAGGTTCATAATCTGTTACACCCGCCAAAACCGTTTCCACAGTGTTCTCTTAAACACGTGATTGCATTGCTTGCGCCCGGACAGGGTTCGCAGACGGAGGGGATGCTGTCGCCGTGGTTGGAGCTGCCAGGCGCCGCAGACCAGCTGGCCCTGTGGTCCAAGGCCAGCGGCCTGGACCTGGTTCGGCTCGGGACCACCGCATCGACCGAGGAGATCACCGACACCGCGGTCGCCCAGCCCCTGATCGTCGCGGCCACGCTGCTCGCGCACCAGGAGCTGACCCGGCGCGACCTGCTGACCGGTGAAGAATTCATCGTCGCCGGCCACTCCGTCGGGGAAATCGCGGCCTACGCCATTGCCGGCGTGCTGGCCGCCGACGACGCCGTCGCGCTGGCCGCCACCCGCGGCGCCGAAATGGCCAAGGCCTGCGCCATCGAGCCCACCGGCATGTCCGCGGTGCTCGGCGGTGACGAGGCCGAGGTGCTGAGCCGCCTCGAGGACCTCGAGCTGTTCCCGGCCAACCGCAACGCGCCCGGGCAGATCGTCGCCGCGGGCCCGCTCACCTCGCTGGAGAAGCTCGCCGGGGACCCGCCGGCCAAGGCGCGCGTGCGCGCGCTCGGCGTGGCCGGCGCCTTCCACACCAAGTACATGGCTCCGGCCCTGGACGGTTACGCCGCCGCGGCGGCCGCCGTCGCGACCGCCGAGCCGACCGCCACGCTGCTGTCCAATCGGGACGGAAAGCCCGTCGCCTCGGCGGCGGCCGCGATGGACACGCTCGTTGCCCAGCTGACCCAGCCGGTGCGCTGGGACCTGTGCACCGAGTATCTGCGTGCGCATGATGTTTCGGCGATCGTGGAGTTCCCCCCGGCGGGAACGCTCACCGGCATCGCCAAACGCGAACTTCGGGGGGTTACGGCCCGTGCCGTGAAGTCACCCGCAGATCTGGACGAGTTGGCAAGCCTCTAAACGCCGGCTTCTCGCCAGAAAAATAAATACTGCAAACGTCAATCCGATTTGCACACAACACATTACGAAGGGAATAGGCCGTGGCCGTCACTCAGGAAGAAATCATCGCCGGTATCGCCGAGATCATCGAAGAGGTGACCGGTATCGAGCCCTCCGAGGTCACCCCGGAGAAGTCGTTCGTCGACGACCTGGACATCGACTCGCTGTCGATGGTCGAGATCGCGGTGCAGACCGAGGACAAGTACGGCGTGAAGATCCCCGACGAGGACCTCGCCGGCCTGCGCACCGTCGGTGACGTCGTCGCCTACATCCAGAAGCTCGAGGAAGAGGACCCCGAGGCCGCCGCCGCGCTGCGCGCCAAGATCGAGTCCGAGAACCCCGACGCGGTTGCCAATGTCAAGGCGAGGATGGAAGCGGACAGCAAGTGAGTAAGCCTTCCACTGCTAATGGCGGTTACCCCAGCGTTGTGGTAACCGCCGTCACGGCGACGACATCTATCGCGCCGGACATCGAGAGCACGTGGAAGGGTTTGTTGGCCGGCGAGAGCGGCATCCACGTACTCGAGGACGAGTTCGTCACCAAGTGGGACCTGCCGGTGAAGATCGGTGGACACCTCAAGGAGCCCGTCGACATCCACATGGGCAGGCTCGACATGCGCCGCATGTCCTACGTCCAGCGGATGAGCAAGCTGCTGTCCGGTCAGCTCTGGGAGAGCGCCGGCAGCCCCGAGGTCGACCCCGACCGGTTCTCGGTCGTGGTCGGCACGGGCCTGGGTGGCGCCGAGCGGATCGTCGAGAGCTATGACCTGATGAACGAGGGCGGCCCCCGCAAGGTGTCGCCGCTCGCCGTTCAGATGATCATGCCCAACGGCGCCGCGGCCACCGTCGGCCTGCAGCTCGGGGCCCGCGCCGGCGTGATGACCCCGGTCTCGGCGTGTTCGTCGGGCTCGGAGGCCATCGCCCACGCGTGGCGCCAGATCGTCATGGGGGATGCCGACGTCGCCGTCGCCGGTGGCGTCGAGGGGCCCATCGAGGCGCTGCCCATCGCGGCGTTCTCGATGATGCGGGCCATGTCGACCCGCAACGACGAGCCCGAACGCGCCTCGCGCCCGTTCGACAAGGACCGTGACGGCTTCGTGTTCGGCGAGGCCGGTGCGCTCATGCTCATCGAGACGGAGGAGCACGCCAGGGCCCGCGGCGCCAAGCCGTTGGCCCGGCTGCTGGGTGCCGGTATCACCTCGGACGCCTTCCACATGGTGGCGCCCGCCGCGGACGGTGTTCGTGCCGGTCGTGCGATGACGCGGGCTCTGGAGCTGGCGGGCTTGTCCGCCAAGGACATTGACCACGTGAACGCGCACGGGACGGCGACACCGATCGGCGACGCCGCGGAGGCCAACGCGCTCCGTGTCGCCGGTTGCGAGCACGCCGCGGTGTATGCGCCAAAGTCGGCGCTGGGCCACTCGATCGGCGCGGTCGGCGCGCTGGAATCCGTATTGACGGTATTGAGCCTTCGGGACGGCGTCATACCGCCCACGTTGAATTACGAAACCCCGGATCCCGAGATCGACCTTGATGTGGTCGCGGGCGAACCTCGCTACGGCGAACTCCGTTACGCGATCAACAACTCGTTCGGCTTCGGTGGTCACAACGTGGCGCTTGCGTTTGGGCGCTACTGACGCAGCACGAAAGGAACGTTCGCTAAAGCCATGACGGAGCTGGTTACGGGGAAAGCACTCCCCAATGTAGTGGTTACCGGCGTTGCCATGACGACCGCAGTCGCAACCGACGCGGAGAACACGTGGAAGCTGTTGCTTGACGGCCAAAGTGGGATCCGCACCCTCGACGACCCGTTCGTCGAGGAGTTCGACCTGCCGGTCCGCATCGGCGGGCACCTCTTGGAGGATTTCGACAGTCAGCTCACCCGGGTCGAGCTGCGCCGGATGGGTTACCTGCAGAAGATGTCCACCGTATTGAGCCGGCGCCTGTGGGAGAACGCCGGTAATCCCGAGCTCGACACCAACCGGTTGGCGGTGTCCATCGGGACCGGGCTCGGCTCGGCTGAGGAGCTCGTCTTCAGCTACGACGAGATGCGCGCCCGCGGAATGAGGGCGGTCTCGCCGCTCGCGGTCCAGAAGTACATGCCCAACGGCGCCGCCGCGGCGGTGGGGCTGGAACGGCACGCCAAAGCCGGTGTGATGACGCCGATCTCGGCGTGCGCGTCAGGTTCGGAGGGCATCGCGCGGGCGTGGCAGCAGATCGTGCTCGGTGAGGCCGACGCCGCGATCTGCGGTGGTGTCGAAACGCGGATCGAGGCGGTGCCCATCGCCGGGTTCGCCCAGATGCGCATCGTGATGTCGACCAACAACGACGACCCGCCCGGTGCGTGCCGCCCGTTCGACAAGGACCGCGACGGCTTCGTGTTCGGCGAGGCCGGGGCGCTCATGTTGATCGAGACCGAGGAGACCGCCAAGGCTCGTGGCGCCAACATCCTGGGCCGGATCATGGGGGCCAGCATCACCTCGGACGGCTTTCACATGGTGGCGCCGGACCCCAACGGCGAGCGCGCCGGGCATGCGATAACGCGGGCAATCCAGCTCGCGGACCTCACCCCCGGCGACATCGACCACATCAACGCCCACGCCACCGGGACCCAGGTCGGCGACCTGGCCGAGGGCCGGGCGATCAACAACGCCCTGGGCAGCAACAAGCCCGCGGTGTACGCGCCCAAGTCCGCTCTCGGCCACTCGGTGGGTGCGGTCGGTGCCGTTGAGTCGATCCTGACCGTGCTCGCGTTGCGCGATCAGGTGGTCCCGCCGACACTTAACCTCGTAAACCTCGATCCGGAGATCGATTTGGACGTGGTGGCGGGCAAGCCGCGGACGGGCAACTACCAGTACGCGATCAACAACTCGTTCGGATTCGGCGGTCACAACGTGGCTATCGCCTTCGGGCGGTACTAATCCCGCCCTATAGGTCGGGCACACTCGGAACAGGAGACCTGCGATGACAATCATGGCCCCCGCGTCGGTTGGTGAGTCGCTCGACCCCCGGGACCCGTTGCTGCGTCTGAGCAATTTCTTTGACAACGGCAGCGTGGAGCTCCTGCACGAGCGTGACCGCTCGGGCGTGCTGGCCGCCTCGGGGACCGTGAATGGGCTGCGCACCATCGCGTTCTGCACCGACGGCACCGTGATGGGCGGCGCGATGGGCATCGAGGGATGCACGCACATCGTCAACGCCTACGACACCGCCATCGAGGAACAGAGCCCGATCGTGGGCATCTGGCACTCGGGTGGGGCGCGGTTGGCCGAGGGGGTCCGGGCGCTGCACGCGGTCGGGCTGGTGTTCGAGGCCATGATCCGCGCGTCGGGCTACATTCCGCAGGTTTCGGTCGTCGTCGGCTTCGCCGCCGGCGGCGCCGCCTACGGGCCGGCGCTGACGGACGTCGTCGTGATGGCGCCCGAGAGCCGGGTGTTCGTCACCGGGCCCGACGTGGTGCGCAGCGTCACCGGCGAGGACGTCGACATGGCGTCGCTCGGCGGCCCGGAGACGCACCACAAGAAGTCCGGGGTGTGCCACATCGTCGCCGACGACGAGCTCGACGCCTACGAGCGGGGCCGCCGGCTGGTCGGATTGTTCTGCCAGCAAGGGCATTTCGACCGCAGCAAGGCCGAGGCCGGGGACACCGACATCCACGCGCTGCTGCCCGAGTCGGCGCGGCGGGCCTACGACGTGCATCCGATCGTGACCGCGCTCCTCGACTCCGACACCGCGTTCGACGAGTTCCAGGGCCACTGGGCGCCGTCGATGGTGGTCGGGCTGGGCCGGCTGGCCGGCCGCACCGTCGGCGTGCTGGCCAACAACCCGCTGCGCCTGGGCGGGTGCCTGAACTCCGAAAGCGCCGAGAAGGCGGCACGTTTCGTGCGGCTGTGCGACGCCTTCGGGATCCCGCTGATCGTGGTGGTCGACGTGCCCGGTTACCTGCCGGGTGTCGACCAGGAGTGGGGTGGCGTCGTGCGCCGCGGAGCCAAGCTGCTGCACGCGTTCGGCGAGGCGACCGTCCCCCGGGTCACCCTGGTCACCCGAAAGACTTACGGCGGGGCCTACATTGCGATGAACTCTCGCTCGTTGAACGCGACCAAGGTGTTCGCGTGGCCGGACGCCGAGGTCGCCGTGATGGGCGCCAAGGCGGCCGTCGGCATCCTGCACAAGAAGAAGCTGGCCGCCGCGGCCGACCACGAACGCGAAGCGCTGCACGACGAGTTGGCCGCCGAGCACGAGCGGATCGCCGGTGGTGTCGACAGCGCCATCGAAATCGGCGTGGTCGACGAGAAGATCGACCCGGCGCACACCCGCAGCAAGATCACCGAGGCGCTGGCCCAGGCGCCGGCGCGCCGCGGACGCCACAAGAACATCCCGCTGTAGCTCACCTTCTTACCGCGAGCAGACGCAGAATCGCACGCGCGCGGCACGCGCAGTGCGATTCTGCGTCTGCTCGCCATCTATCCCCAGCGGTGACTCGCCAATACGGCGTGCTCCTCGCATGCTCTGGCGGTGCATGCTGGAGCGCTCGCAGTCCTACAGCAGGCCGGCGGGTTCGCCACTACCGCGCAGTTGCTGACGGTAATGACCCGGCAGCAGCTCGATGTCCAAGTGCGAAACGGTGGCCTCAAACGCGTCTGGTATGGGGTTTACGCCGCTAAGGAGCCAGACCTTTCAGGTCGCCTGACCGCGTTGGACATCTTCATGGGGCAGCACGCCGTTGTGTGCATGAGCACAGCCGCCGCCCTGTACGGCTTCGACACGGAAAACGCGACCGCAATCCACATACTCGATCCGGGCGTACGGATGCGTCCCACAGTCGGCCTGATGGTTCACCAACGCACTGGCGCCCCACTGCAACGGATAGCAGGGCGTCTCGCGACCGGACCTGCCTGGACGGCTGTCGAAGTCGCGAGGCAGTTGCCACGTCCCAGGGCAATCGCAACACTCGACGCCGCATTGCGTTCGATGCGTTGCAGCCGTGCAGAACTCGAACGGGCGGTCGCCGAGCAGCGGGGCCGCCGCGGGATTGTGGCCGTGCGGGGACTTCTTCCCTTCGCCGACGGACGTGCGGAATCCGCGATGGAAAGCGAAGCCCGGCTTGTGATGATCGACCACGGGCTCCCGCTCCCAGAACTTCAATACCCAATCCTTGGTCGCGACGGTCAATTGTGGCGAGTCGACTTTGCCTGGCCGGAGATGCGCCTAGCGGCTGAATACGAAAGTGTCGAGTGGCATGCGGGACGCAGCGAGATGCTCCGGGACAAAATAAGATCGGGCAGCATCCAGGAACTAGGATGGACGATCATTCCTATCGTCGTCCACGATGTAAGACGCGAACCCGAGCGACTTGCCATGCGCATCGCCACCCATTTGGACCGTGCACGCAAAGCCAGCTAACGATGGCGAGCAGACGCAGAATCGCACGCGCGCGGCACGCGCAGTGCGATTCTGCGTCTGCTCGCGGTGGTATCTCAGCCGACGCCGAAATTGACGAAGCGAAACCGGCTGTTGTGGGGCCGCTTTTGCAGCTCGTCGATCCATTTGTAGGTTCCCCGCGACGCGGTGGTGCTCGAGCCCAGGCAGGCCACCGTTTCACATCGCGGCGGGTCGGTCATGGCGCGCGGCCGAGGACCCGGCACAGCGCCCGGCCGAGCTCGTCCCTAGGCGAGCGCGGGAGTTCGTCGGCGCGCCAGGCGACGAAGTCGTCGGGGCGCACCAACAACGCCCCGTCGGGCGCGAGTCCGGTGGTAGCGGCCCACGAGCCGTCGGCGTCGAGCGCGGTTCCGATGCGCCGCACGGTGATTGGCACGCCGGCGGCCTTCGACGCGCAGGCCGCCGCGTCCGACCATGCGGAGTCGTCGTCTCCGGTGAGCAGCGTGAATCCGGGCCCGATCAGGTCGAGCGTCGACACGCCCTCGCCCACCCAGGCGTGCGGGACGCGGGTGCCGGGCTGCCCGCGCAATTCTTCGACCAGCGACACAGCATCGGACTCCGCCGGAACGGGATCGTCGGAAACCACTGCGGCCGAACGGTATTGGTAGCCGATCAGCAGCGCGAACATGGGCGCCTCCTCGTCTGGCGGCAATAGCGGCCGGTCGTCGTCCAACCGCAGGAAGGCCAGCGACGGCCCGGTGAGCGACTGGTGCGCGTTGAAGCGCCCGACCGGGTGCCGCTCGGCGTGGTAGGTGCCCAACAACGCCGGGTCGGCGGTCCCGTTCAAGACGCTAGCCAGCTTCCAGGCCAGGTTGTGTGCGCTTTGAATGGCGGTGTTGGCTCCGCCGGCCTTGAACGGCGGCATGGTGTGGGCCGAATCGCCGACGAGAAACACTCGGCCGCAGCGGAATTGGTCGGCGACCCGCTCGTACGGCTGCCACGGTGCGACGTCGATGACTTCCACGTCGATCGGCTCGCCGATCGCTTTCGTCAGCATCTCGCGGCACCGCTGCGCGGTGAACTGTTCGGCGTATTCACCGCGGGCGGGAAAGTAGGTGTTGATGAACATTCCGAAGTCGTCGCGCACCGGCAGAAAGATGCCCTCCACGTCCGGGTTTTTGACTTGGATGCCGTCGCCCGGGCCGAGGTCGCGGGCGAATTGTCGCCACGGCGCCCGGAAGTAGACGAAGACGACATAGATCGGCAGCGCCCCGTAGCCGGAGGTGGTCACGCGCAGCGCGTCGCGGATCGGGCTGTGCACGCCGTCGGCGGCGACGAGATAGTCGGCGCGTACCGCCTCGGTCGCGCCCGACTCGCGATCGCGGATGACCGCGGTGACGCCGCTTTCGTCCTGGTCGAACGAGCCCAACTCCGTGTTGTAGCGCGCCTCGCTACCGTGCCGGCGGATGTGGGTGAGCAGGATCGGTTCGAAGGCACTCTGCGGGCAGTACTGGCCGCCGGGTTCCGGGCTCAGATCCTCGAACGGCGCGAAGATCGCGTTGACGTCGAGCGCCTGACGCTCTTCGGAGCTGTTGAGCGTCGGCCTGCTGCGCATGTCGGAAACGCCGTGGGCGATCGCGTGGACCTCGTCGGCCAATCCGAGACCGCGCAGGATCTCCAGGCTGCGAAAGCTCAGGTTGCGCGCCTTGGGGTAGATGAAGACCTCACCGCGCTTTTCGACCACCAGCGAACGAACACCGTGTTTTGCGAGCAACGCGGAGGTGGCCAGGCCGGCGGCTCCCGCGCCGACGATCAGCACCGGGACATGCGTGACGTTCATCGCTAGTCTCCCCTCTAGACGGAACGGATTAGTTCCGTCTAGACCCCAATGTGCCACGGCGCGGCGGTATGCGCAACAACTACGGCGCCGGTCCCCCGGCCATCGGCAAGATCACGTCTTCGAGCATGCGCCGGACGTAGACCCGGTCGATCGGCCGTCCGGTGATCACCCGCAGCACGTTGAGGCCCAGCGCGACGTCGGGGATCAAGCTCAGGTCGCGGTCGGCCGGAATTTCCCCGCGGGCCACCGCGTGGTCGAGCACCGCGCGGACCACCTGCCGCGGCGTCGACAGCACCAGGTCGTCCAGGGCGGCCGCCAGGACGGGGTTGTGCATGGCCGCGGTCGCCACCCCGACCACCACCCGAATCATATGCGTGTCAGCGTCATTCAGGTCGGGAGTGGCCGCAGCCAGCGCGTCTATGTCACCGCGAAGGCTGCCGGTGTCGGGCGGTTCGATGGGTCCCAGTTGCCGCCTCCAATGCGCGATCGCATCGGCGACGACCACCTCCTTCGACGGCCAGCGACGATAGATCGCCGCCTTCCCGACGCCGGCGCGCGACGCGATGTCGTCCATGCTCAGCCGGTCATAGCCGACGTCGGCGACGCCGGCCAAGGTCGCGTCGAGGATGGCCGCGTCCAGCGATCGATCCAGGCGTCCCGGGCTTCGGGTCCGGCTCGACGCGCCACTTTCGGACTTCATGACGTTCCTAACGATACGGGCTAGTTCCGTTCGATGGTATCCTCAGCCGAAGTGCGCCACGAATTCTTCGGCCACATCAACCACCCGGTCGCGATCGCGCGCCACCAGCCCGATCCGGGTCCGCCGGTCCAGGATGTCGTCGGCGCCCAGCGCGCACTCGTGGGTGACCGCGTACTCGAACTCCGCCCGGGTGACGTCGATGCCCTCGGCGACGGGGTCGGTGGGTCGCTCGCAGCCCGCGCTCGCGATGACGTGGGGCGCCTCCGCGCCGTACCGCGCCACCAGCGACGCGGGCAAATCCGTGCAAAGCCGATCGCCCGACCCGGGATTGCCCGGCGCCCCGATCAGCGGCAGGTCGCGGGTCCGGCAGCCGCCCGCGCTCAGCCCCCGCCGGCCGACGGCGAAGTCCAGGACGTCCTCGGCCATGTGGCGGTATTCGGTCAGCTTGCCGCCGATGATGCTGATGACGCCGGACGGCGCCTCCATAACGGCGTGCTCGCGCGAGACGTCGGCGGTGCGCCCCTCGCCGGTGTCGATCAGCGGGCGCAGCCCGGCATATGCGCCGATCACGTCGCCCGTCCCGAGCGCAACACCCAGCGCCGTGTTCACCGTGTCCAGCAGGAACTTGATCTCGTCGCCGGACGGCTCCGGCACGTCGGGAATCGGGCCGGGCGCGTCTTCGTCGGTCAGGCCCAAATACACCCGGCCCAGCTGCTCGGGCATGGCGAACACGAACCGATTGAGCTCGCCGGGAATCGGAACCGTAAGGGCCGCAGTCGGATTCCCGAACGCCTCGGCGTCGAACACCAGGTGCGTCCCGCGGCTGGGCCGCAGCCGCAGCGACTCGTCGATCTCGGCCGCCCACACCCCGGCCGCGTTGATGACCGCGCGGGCCGACACGTCGAACGACTGTCCCGTGCGCTGATCGGTCAGCCGCACCGAGGTGCCGGACGCCTCCGAGGCCGCGACGTAGGTCAGGATGCGCGCGCCGTGCTGCGCCGCCGTGCGGGCGACCGCCGTGACCAGCCGGGCGTCGTCGATCAGCTGCCCGTCGTAGGCCAGCAAGCCGCCGTCGAGGCCCTCGCGCCGAACGGTGGGTGCCATCTCCACCGCGCGCCCCGCCGAAATCCGGCGCGAGCGCGGCAGCACCGACGACGACGTGCCCGCCAGCGCCCGCAGCCCGTCGCCGGCCAGGAACCCGGCGCGCACCAACGCGCGCTTGGTGTGACTGAGCGACGGCAACAACGGCACCAGCTGCGGCATCGCGTGGACGAGATGAGGGGCGTTGCGCGCCATCAGGATTCCGCGCTCGATGGCGCTGCGCCGGGCGATGCCGACGTTGCCGGTCGCCAGGTAGCGCAGACCGCCGTGGACCAGCTTGGAGCTCCAGCGGCTGGTGCCGAACGCCAGGTCGTGTTTTTCCACCAGCGCCACCCGCAGCCCCCGCGACGCGGCGTCCAGGGCGATCCCGGCCCCGGTGATGCCGCCGCCGATCACGACGACGTCCAGCGGCTCGCCGTCGGCCAGGGCGGTCAGATCGGCGGCGCGGTGCGCGGCGTTCAGGGCGGTCACGACAGGTATCCGTTCAGCGAGTAGGCGAGTTCGGCGGCCAGCGCGTCGGCGTCGAGGATCGGGCGGACGATCCGTTCGGACTGGATCGTCGACTGCGCGATGAGCAGCACCATCGTGGCCATCTGCAGCGGGTCTCCGGCGCGGACGCTGCCGTGGCGCTGGGCCGCGCGCAGCCGCTCGGCCAGGGCGTCGATCAGCATCTGCTGGCTGGCCCCGAGGCGCTCGGTGATGTAGATCGGCGCCAGCTCGGAGTGCATCACCGACATCACCAGCTCGTCGTGCCGAAGCAGGTCGGCGACCGTAACGATCTGTCGCACCAGCGATTCCCGGTCGTCGCCCAGCAGCGGGGCGTCGCGCATCACGCCGACGATGCGCTGGGTCAGCAGCGCCGCGACGATCGACTTGGTGTCCGGCCAGCGCCGGTACACGGTGGGCCTGCTGACCCCGGCCCGCCGGGCGATCTCGGCCAGCGTGACCCGGTCCACCCCGAAATCGACCACACAGCTGGCCGCCGCCGACAGGATCCGGTCCCGGGTGTCCGGCGCAGCGTTACTGATTGACAGCATGTGTAATACTGTAACGCATGACGCACGCTGAGCAACTCCTCCCGCCGATGAAATGGAACGCGTGGGGGGACCCCGCCGCGGCCAAGCCCCTCTCCGAGGGCATCCGCTCACTGCTCAAACAGGCTGTGGGACTGCAGGATTCGGCCCAAGCCGAGATCGACGCCGACCAGGTGAGGCTGTGCCCCTCGGCGTTGTCGCCCGCCGACAAAGACGCGCTGGCCGGCATCGTGGGCGCCGAGTACTGCCGCACCGACGACCGCGACCGGCTGCTGCGCGCGGGCGGCAAGTCCACGCTTGACCTGCTGCGCCGCAAGGACACCGGGGTACAAGACGCGCCCGACGCCGTCTTGCTGCCAGGAGATGACGACGCCGTCGGCGCGGTCCTGCGCTACTGCTCCGAGCACCGCATCGCCGTGATCCCGTTCGGCGGCGGCACCAGCGTGGTCGGCGGTCTCGACCCCAGCCGCGGCGAATTCGGCGCCGTGGTATCGCTCGACCTGCGCCGCCTCGACCGGCTCATCGAGCTCGACGAGGTGTCCGGCCAGGCCGTTTTCGGGGCCGGGGTCACCGGGCCGGACGCCGAACGCCTGCTCGGCGAACGCGGCTTTTCGCTCGGGCACTTCCCGCAGAGCTTCGAGTACGCCACCATCGGCGGCTTCGCCGCGACACGGTCCTCCGGTCAGGACTCGGCGGGCTACGGCCGGTTCAACGACATGGTTCGCGGCCTGCGGATGGTCACGCCCGTGGGCACGATGGACCTGGGCCGCGCGCCGGAATCGGCCGCGGGCCCCGACCTGCGCCAGCTGCTGCTCGGCTCGGAGGGAACGCTCGGCGTCATCACGCAGGTGCGCCTGCGCGTGCACCGAATCCCCGAGGCCGTGCGCTACGAGGCGTGGTCGTTCCCCGATTTCGAAACCGGGGCCGCGGCCCTGCGCGCCGTCACCCAAAATGCCACCGGCCCCACCGTCATTCGGCTCTCCGACGAGGTGGAGACCGGGGTCAACCTCGCCACCACCGAGGCGATCGGCGAAAGCCAGATCACCGGCGGCTGCCTGGGCATCACCGTGTTCGAGGGCACCAAGGAGCACGTCGAGAGCCGGCACGCCGAAACCAGCGCACTCTTGGCGGCGACGGGCGGCACGTCGCTGGGCGAGGCGCCGGCACAGGCCTGGGAGCGGGGGCGGTTCGCCGCGCCGTACCTGCGCGACTCGCTGCTGTCCGCCGGCGCGCTCTGCGAGACCCTCGAGACCGCCACCGACTGGTCGAACGTTCCGAGACTGAAAGCCGCTGTCACCGACGCGCTTACGAGCGCGTTGGCCGAATCCGGCACACCCGCGCTGGTGATGTGCCACATCTCGCACGTCTACCCCACCGGCGCCTCGCTCTACTTCACCATCGTCGCCGGGCAGCGCGGCAACCCGATCGAGCAGTGGTGGGCCGCCAAGACGGCCGCCTCGGACGCGATCGTCGCCGCCGGCGGAACCATCACCCACCATCATTCGGTCGGCGCCGACCACCGGCCCTGGATGCGCGACGAGGTCGGCGAGCTGGGCGTGCAGGTCCTGCGCGCGGTCAAGGCGACGCTGGACCCGGCGGGAATCCTCAACCCCGGCAAGCTGATTCCGTGAACGCCAAGCGCGAGATCGGCAAGGTGACCGCGCTGACCAATCCCGTCTCCGGTCACGGCGCCGCGATCCGCGCCGCGCAGGTCGCGATCGCCCGGCTGCACGAACGAGGCGTGCAGGTCACCGAGATCATCGGCGACGACGCCGAGGACGCGCGCCACCTCGTCGCCACCGAAATCGAACGGGGCACCGACGCGGTGATGGTCACCGGCGGCGACGGCGTCGTCTCCAACGCGCTGCAGGTGCTGGCCGGCACCGACGTTCCGCTGGGCATCATCCCGGCCGGCACCGGTAACGACCACGCCCGCGAATTCGGCATTCCCACAAAGGATCCCGAGGCCGCCGCGGACGTCGTTGTCGACGGCTGCACGGAGACCATCGACCTGGGCCGGATCCGATGGGGCGACACCGAGAAGTGGTTCGGCACCGTCGCGGCCACCGGGTTCGACTCCCTGGTGACCGACCGCGCCAACCGGATGACCTGGCCGCACGGGCGGCTGCGCTACTACATCGCGATGCTGGCCGAGCTGTCGCAGCTGCGGCTCCTACCGTTTCGCATGGTGCTCGACGGCACGCGGGAGATCGACGCGGACATCACGCTGGCGGCCTTCGGCAACACCCGCAGCTACGGCGGCGGCCTGCTGATCTGTCCCAACGCCGACCCCACCGACGGGCTGCTCGACATCACCATGGCGCATTCGGCGTCGCGCACGAAGCTGGTCCGCCTGTTCCCCACCGTCATGAAGGGCACACACGTCGACCTCGACGAGGTGACCACCGCGCGCGCCAAGACGATCCACGTCGAGTGCCCGGGCATCAACGTCTACGCCGACGGCGACTTCGCCTGCGCGCTGCCCGCCGAGATTTCCGCGGTTCCCGCCGCGGCGCGGATCCTGCGAACCGGGCGATGAGTGCCGTCTGGCTGCCGTTCATCACGGGCTGCCGATCCGGTTGTGGAGGTCATCAAGGTAACCGTCGTACGCGGCGATGACGTCGTCGAGGTCGAGTTGCTCGGGTAGGTCATCGGGGCGCTGCCGCGCAATCAGGTAGGCGATGGTAGCGCCGACAACGCGGGTTTCGTCGGCGTCGGGTCCGGCGATGCGTGCCACGACCTCTGGCGTGGCTCGCATCCGGATGGTGACGAGCTCGTCGCCCTGGCCGACCCGCACCAGGTAATCGTGGTCTCCGAGTGCTTCGATTCGGGGGGTTTCAACGCCTTTCATTGTCATGACACACCTCCAGTACTAAATGGTCTGATGTCGCCCGAAGAATTCGTGGTCTTCGTTGTAACCGCCGTAACCGCTACCCACCTCGGAGTAGTGCGCGATGAACTCAATGCCCTTGAGCCACTTCACATGCCGGAATCCGTGCTGCAATTCATTGCGCAGCCGCAGTGGCGCCCCGTGACCGTAGCTAACCGGTTCGCCGTTCATGTCGTAGGCCAGCATCGTCAGATGATGGCGCATCTGGGCGATCGGGTGCGCGACGTAGTAGATCCCCCCGTCCGCGCCGGGGCCCAGCGAGTAGAACACCACCCATTTCGCAGTGGGCAGCGGTTTGACGATGTCCATGATCGTCTGCATCGACACGCCGCCCCATTTGGCCACACCCGACCAGCCCTGGATACAGAAGTGTTGGGTGATCTGTTCGTGGTAGGGCAAGTCACGCAGGTCGGCCAGCGAGAACTCGGTGGGGTTCTCGACCAGGCCGTAGACCCGCAGCCGCCAATCCACGAAGTTGTGCTTTTCCAACTCCTTGTACTCGACGGTTTCCGGGTAAGTGCCGTTGTGCCAGAAGTATGGCGAGATGTCCCTTTCGGTGAACGCACCCGGCCGCGGGTTGGTGTGCTCGAACAGCCGCTGCAGCGGCCCGATGAGCGCGTCGCCGACGCGCTGCACCACTCGCGGGTGGCGATAGGTGAACGGGGTGGCGGCCACCCAGCCGACGGTCACGATCACCATGGCCGCCACGAAGACCCAGAAACCCGCCCAGCTGTTGTCATCGCGGGCGGCGAACATGTGGTTGAGGTTGCGGACGGCAGCGGTGGCGAAGACCATCGTGACGTGCATGACGATGAACATCACGAAATACACCAAGACGAGGAAGTGCAGTGAGCGTGCGTGCTGAATGCTCAACCGTTTGCTGATCACGGTGAGGCGCATCGAAAGTGCCGGGGACATGCCAAGCGCGGTGATGACCGCGAGCGGTGCCGCGATGAAGACGGTCGTGAAGTACGTCAACAACTGCAGCGCGTTGTAGGCCACCCACGTGTTGTCGGTGGGCCAATCCAGCGACAGGTATTGGAACGCAACCGATACGGCATTGGGAAAGACGTCCCAGCTGGTCGGCACGATGTGTCGCCATTGACCGGTAGCGAACAGCAGCGCATAGAAGACCGCGCCGTTGAGGAGCCACAGAACGTCAACCCCGAGATGCCACCATCGCGCCAGCCCGATGGAATGGCGGATCCCGGGCAATCCCAACTGGCCGGGCAGGCCAACCGAGTCGTCCTTGGCCGTCCACAGCGGGTCATCCGGCACCGGCTTGGCTACTCGCAGCCACTCGTCCTTGCCCGGCGTGGCGTTGCGACTTAAGTACAGCCGCGGATGATCGCAGAGGATCTGAATACCGGAACGGATGATGAACGTCATCAGGAACAGGTTGAAAAAGTGGCTCCACCCGACCCACGCCGGTATGCCGGGGCTCACGCCGGAAGGCACATGGGTTCCGGGATAACGCTGGATGAACGCCCGCACTGCCGGGATGTCGTGCAGGCCTTTGGCCGCGGCCACCGCCACGACGAGTACGGCGACACCCATGGGGATCAGCCACAGCACGTTTAACCACTTATCGCGGCCCACCCGCAGTCGCGGCACGATGGCCCGCTTGTCCTCGATGCCGCCGGCCCATGTCTCCGGATTGACGACGTTCTCCGCTGGCCGCAGCTCTGTGCGGTACCCCGCGGCGACTCTGGACGAATCGGCGTCCCCGCCAGCACTACCACTTTGGACCTGGGATACGCGGAGTTCGTTGTCGGACATGCCGTCTCGTGCCTAACGTAATTTTCACAAACATGTATGTATAAACTCTAACGCCTGACGTGGCCGATCGCGACGGTCGGTCCGAGTGATTCCACTCACCAATCGGTGCCGTTCCTCAATCCTGCCGACCTCTGATCGCGGGATCACGGCGTTGTAACAACTCGGACACCGAAAGCGACATCTTGATATACCTGCTCATCGGGGAGAAAAGATGTTGGGACACCGCAAGACCGCGCTGCTCGCGTTGGGGGCTGCGTCGCTGGGCTTTTCTCTGGCTGTTGCACCTACGGCTTTCGCCGGCGCGGCCTCGTCCTGGGACGGGCCCTATCTGATGACCTTCTCAGCCAACCAAAAAGTCGGCACCAGTCTGGCGGCCCGCCAGCCCGAATACGCCCAACGGGCCAGCTACTCCTTCACTTCGAGCTGCTCAACGGGCGTGTGTGTCGCCGCGGTCAGCAACCCGCCGGCACCCAAGAACCCCTACATGCAGCAATCGGTCCAGTACGCCTGGAACGGGTCCCAGTGGGTGCAGCAGATCAACCGGCAATGGGATTGCCCACTGTTCGGCGGCATGGTCGAACACGACGCGGCGAGGTCCATAACGGCTCTGACGCCGAGCCCCGACGGCAGCCTGACCGGCGTGCTTCACATGGACATCTTGAACGGCGCGTGCAAGGGCAGTGTCGAAATGCCCGTGACCGCCACCCCGTTTAGCCCGCCGGTCGTCTAACCGACGCCCCGGCTGAGCCAGGTCACCTCGCCGGCGTCGCCGCCATCGCGATACACCTCGAGCGCCTCGTCCCACGCCGTCCCCAGCACCGAATCCAGCTCGGCGGCCAGATAGTCGGCGCCCTGCGCCATCATCGACCGCAGCCGCATCTCGCCGACCATGACGTCGCCGTTGGCGCTCATCGACCCGCTCCACAGGCCGAGCTGCGGGGTGTGGCTGAACCGCTGCCCGTCGACCCCCGGGCTCGCGTCCTCGGTGACCTCGAACCGCAGCACCGACCAGGAGCGCAGGGCGTTGGCCAACCGGGCGCCGGTACCCACCGGCCCCACCCAGTTGGTGACCGCGCGCAGCTGCCCGGGCATCGCCGGCTGCGGCGTCCAGACCAGGTTGGCCCTGGACTGCAGGGTCGACGACAACGCCCACTCGACATGCGGGCACACCGCCGCGGGCGAGGCGTGGACGTACACCACGCCGGTCGTCACGTCGGCAAATTGATTCGACGCACGCATCTCCTGCTCCTTCGGTTCCACGAGGGACGTCTTCCCCAACGACCTGGTGGACCCGTGTAAGCGGGATGCATCTAATTTTTTGTGTCCTGCGTGTCTATTGTGCCCTCTGATGCCCCTGTTGCGCTAGTGTGCGGAGTGGTCAAATATCACTGCATCTGAAAGCGCAGGCCACGGCTCGAGCGCCCACTCGCCGAAATCGCGGTCCGTGAGCACCACCAGCGCCAGCTCCGCCTCCGGATCCGCCCAGATAAACCCGCCTGACTGGCCGAAATGCCCGAACGTCCGCGCCGAGTTGCGCGACCCCGTCCAGTGCGGCGACTTGGCGTCCCGGATCTCGAAACCCAGGCCCCAATCGTTGGGCCGCTGCACCCCGTAGCCGGGCAGCACCCCGTCCAGGCCGGGAAATTGCACGGTCGTGGCCTCGGCGTGCAGCTGCGGCGACACCGTGGCCGGGCGCAACAGCTCACGAGCGAAGACCGCCAGGTCGGCAACCGTGGACGTCACGCCGAACCCGGCGGCCGCCGCGCCGCCGTTCAGCCGGGTCGTGGCCATGCCGAGCGGTTCGCACACCGCCTCGGCGAGGTAGCGGCCGAATTCGATCCCCGACCCCGCCTCCAGCGTCTCGGCCAGCACGGTGAAGCCCTGATTTGAATACATCCGGCGGGTGCCCGGCTTGGCAAGCACCCGATCGTTGTGCATCGCCAGGCCCGACGCGTGCGCCAGCAGGTGCCGGACCGTGGCGCCGGGCGGGCCCGCCGGGGTGTCCAGCTCGACGACCCCCTCCTCGACGGCGACCTGCGCGGCCCGGGCCACCAGCGGCTTCGTGACCGAGGCCAGCTCGAAGACGCGCCCGGTGTCGCCGTAACTGGCCAACACCCCGCCGGGCCCGACGACCGCGGCGGCCGCGGCCGTCACCGGCCAGTCGGCAATGCGCTCGAGAGCCGCCATCACTTCCGGGCGATGTAGTAGTTGTTGATCGGGTCGCCCTCGACCTCGGTCACCCGGACGTCGTCGAACCCGGCGTCGGCGAGCATCGAGGTGGCCAGCTGCGTCCCCCACGCGGTGCCCAGCCCGACGCCGTCTAGCGCCAGCGACACCGTCATGCAGTGCATCAACGACACGGTGTAGAGGTAGGTGCTCATCGGGACGTCGACGTTCTCCTCGAGCCGGCTCGACGCCTTGATGTCGGCCATCAGGAAGACGCCGCCGGGTCGCAGCGCGCGGTAGATGTTCGCCAGCACCCGCGCGGGCTGCGCCTGATCGTGGATGGCGTCGAACGTGGTGATGACGTCATAGGCGTCCTGTTTGTCCAGGTCGGTCAGATTGTGCGCCTCGAACGAGGCGTTGGTCAGGCCGAGGCGGGCCGCCTCGGCGACGCCGCTCGCGATCGCCTCGTCGGAGAAGTCGATGCCGGTGAAACGGCTCGCCGGGAACGCCTGCGCCATCACGTTGATCGCGTGTCCGCTGCCGCAGCCGAAGTCGGCCACGTCGGCCCCGGCGCGCAGGCGGTCCGGCAGGCCGTCGACCAACGGCAGCACGACGTCGACGAGCGCGATGTCGAAAACCGCGGCGCTCTGCTCGGCCATCAGCGCGTGGAAGCGCGGGAACTCGCTGTACGGCAGCCCGCCGCCCGCGCGGAAGCAGTCGACGATCTTCTGCTCCACCTCGCCGAGGTGCGGGATGAACAGCGCCACCAGGGCAAGGTTGTGCGGGCCGGCGGCACGCGTCAGCGCGGCCGCCCGATGCGCGGGCAACGTGTAGGTGGCGGTGGCCGGGTCGTACTCGACGACGTGCCCGGTGACCATGCCGCCGAGCCACTCCCGCACATAGCGTTCGTTGAGGCCGGCGGCCTCGGCGATCTGCGCGCTGGTGGCGGGCGGCAGCCCGGCCAGCGTGTCCAGCAGGCCGGTCTGGTGCCCGATGCTCAGCAGAAGGGTCAGGCTCGCGCCGTCGATGGCGGCGACCATTCGCCCGGCGAATTCCTCGGTGGTTTCGCTAGCCGTCACGCTGAGCGACGCTACACCCGCGCAATCGGGCGCCGAGTCTGCGCTCAGCGCGTGCATTTCGGCGGGACGGGCGATCTCAGCGCAGACTCGACGACACCGCGCGGCGGGCCCAACAGTAGGTTGGTGCCCATGAGTCAGACAGTGCGCGGCGTGATTTCACGCAAGAAGGGCGAACCCGTCGAGCTGGTCGACATCGTCGTCCCCGACCCCGGACCCGGTGAGGCGGTGGTCGACGTCATCGCCTGCGGGGTCTGCCACACCGACCTGACCTACCGCGAGGGCGGCATCAACGACGAGTATCCGTTCCTGCTGGGCCACGAGGCCGCCGGCCGCGTCGAAGCGGTCGGGCCGGGCGTGACGGCCGTCGAGCCCGGCGACTTCGTGATCCTGAACTGGCGCGCCGTGTGCGGGCAGTGCCGGGCCTGCAAGCGCGGCCGCCCGCACCTGTGTTTCGACACGTTCAACGCCGAACAGAAGATGACGCTGACCGACGGCACCGAACTGACGCCGGCGCTGGGCATCGGGGCGTTCGCCGACAAGACGCTGGTGCATTCCGGCCAATGCACCAAGGTCGACCCGCAGGCCGACCCCGCCGTCGCCGGCCTGCTGGGCTGCGGCGTGATGGCCGGCATCGGCGCCGCCATCAACACCGGGGCCGTGACCCGCGACGACACCGTCGCCGTGATCGGTTGCGGCGGTGTGGGCGACGCCGCAATCGCGGGGGCCGCGCTGGTCGGGGCCCGGCAGATCATCGCCGTCGACACCGACAACACGAAGCTGGACCTGGCCCGCAAGTTCGGCGCCACCCACACGATCAACGCCCGCGAATTCGACGTGGTGAAGACGATCCAGGACCTCACCGACGGCTTCGGCGTCAACGTGGCGATCGACGCCGTGGGCCGGCCCGAAACCTGGCAACAGGCCTTCTACGCCCGCGACCTTGCGGGAACCGTTGTGCTGGTTGGTGTCCCGACGCCCGACATGCGCCTGGAGATGCCGCTGGTGGACTTCTTCAGCCACGGCGGGTCGCTGAAGTCGTCGTGGTACGGCGACTGCCTGCCCGAGCGCGACTTCCCCACCCTGATCGACCTGTACCTGCAGGGCCGGCTGCCGTTGGACAAGTTCGTCTCCGAGCGCATCGGGCTCGACGACGTCGAGGAGGCGTTCCACAAGATGCATGGCGGCACGGTGTTGCGTTCGGTGGTGTTGCTCTGATGGTGAGTATCGATCGGGTGGTGACCCACGGCACGTTCGAATTAGACGGCGGCAGTTGGGAAGTCGACAACAACATCTGGCTGATCGGCGACAATTCCAATGTCGTGGTGTTCGACGCCGCCCACGACGCGGCGCCGATCGTCGAGGCCGTGGACGGCCGCCACGTTGTCGCGGTGGTGTGCACGCACGGGCACAATGACCACGTGACGGTCGCGCCGGAACTCGGCGAGACGCTCGACGCGCCCGTGCTGCTGCATCCAGCCGACGAGGTGCTCTGGCGAATGACGCACCCGGACAAGGGCTTCCGCTCGATTTCCGACGGCCTGACGCTGAGCGTGGGAGGGACGGAACTGCGGGCGCTGCACACCCCGGGCCACTCCCCCGGATCGGTGTGCTGGTATTCGCATGACCTGGGCGTCGTGTTCAGCGGTGACACCCTGTTCTCCGGCGGTCCCGGCGCGACCGGCCGCTCGTACTCCGACTTCCCGACGATCCTGCAGTCCATCTCCGAACGCCTCGGCACGCTGCCCGGCGACACCGTCGTGCACACCGGCCACGGCGACAGCACCACCATCGGCGACGAGATCGTGCACTACGAGGAGTGGGTGGCCCGGGGCCACTAGGTCACGATCAATTCCGTCATATTCGTGTATTGTCACGATTGGTGATAATCTTGCGTCGGCAACGAGGAGGCGGAGCATGAAGATCACCGTGTTCGGGGCGACCGGCGGCGTCGGCCGCGAGCTCGTAAAGCAAGGGCTGCGACGCGGTTACGGCGTGACCGCCGTCGTCCGCGATGCCGGCCGGCTCGGCGTGACAGACCCAGCGCTGGACGTCGTCACCGTCACCGCGCTGGACGATCCAGGTACCCTCATCCCCGCGATCCGCGGCAGCGACGCCGTGCTGTCGGCGCTCGGCCCGCGTGGACGAAAAGACGGCCCCGTCGTGAGCAGCAGCACCCGCGCGATCCTGGCGGCGATGAATGCCTGCTCGACAAAGCGATTCGTCGCCGTCAGCGCGCTCCCCGTGGGCCCGACGGCCGACGGCGAGCGCCTGATGACGCGCTGGGTGTTGCTTCCGGTGCTGAAAACCGTGCTGGGAAACGTCTATGCCGACCTCGCCGAGATGGAATCCCTCTTGCAGCACAGCGAGATCGACTGGACCGTCGTGCGTCCGCCGCGGCTCGTGGACCAACCCCTCACCGGCAATTACCGCACGGTGGTGGGCGCCAACGTGGCCCGCGGCTCGGCCATCTCCAGGGCGGACGTCGCGCACTCCATGCTCGACGCTCTGGGATCGGCGCGGACATTCCGGCAGCCGCTCGGCGTGGCGTACTGATTATCCTGACGCTTGACAATCCCGGCCGGTGTTAGCCTTGGCCGATGACTGAACAGGGCTCCGGCATCACCGAACTCGACGAACGGATCCCGTTTCTGCTTTCGCAGCTGGGCGCGCATGTGAGCAGCGATTTCCAGCGCCGGCTGGCGCCGATCGGAGCCGACCCGCGCACGTATGCGGTGCTGCTGGCATTGGCCAGTTCCGACGGGCAGTCGCAGCGCGAGCTTTCCGAGCGCCTCGGCATTCACCGCAACGCCATGGTCATGGTCATCGACGGCCTCGAGCAACGCGGACTGGCCAAACGGCTGACCCATCCCGACGACAGACGGGCGGTGGCCGTGACGCTCACCGCCAAGGCCCGCCGCCTGCTGCCGGCCCTGGACGACCAGGGCCGCGAGCTCGAAGACGAGATCGCCGCGCCGCTGTCCGCCAAGGAGCGGGCCACGCTGCGGGGACTCCTACAGCGAGTCGCCGCCGGGGCGGGGCTCATCCCGGGAGTTCACCCGCGGTTGGGTTGACCACCGAGCGCCCCACCATTCGGATGGCCAGGGGTCTGGCGTCGCGCATTATTGTCACATATTATGATGATCATAATTAGTGATTAATTACTCCGATAGGAGAGCGACGTGCACACCGCATATCTCGTGGTAACGCTCACCGCGATCGCCTTCGATGGATTCTCCGGCGTCGCGGCGCTGGTTCACTTCGCGCCGATTCTTCCGGGGATGGCAAGCGCGGGGGTGGCGGTCTCGTGGCTGAGGTTTCCCATCGGCACGCTGAAGACGCTGGGCACCGTGGGACTCGTTGTCGGCCTGTGGGTTCCGGCGATCGGCATCGCGGCCGCGGCGGGACTGGTCATCTTCTTCGTCTGCGCCGTCTACACCCACGTGCTCGCCCACGACATCACCGGCCAGATGATGTTCGGCGCGTTCCTGCTCGCGCTCAACTGCGCCGCCCTGACGGCCGCGATCGCCGCCCACCCGGGGGTCTTGTGACATGGCCGCGCGTGCACCATTGCTGCTGGCGCGGTTCAGCACCGCGTTGATGGTCGCCTGGGCGCTCACGCAGGCGATCTTGGCGGGCAACTTCCTCGGCGGCCAATACGACGCGCTGCGGCTGCACGCGCTCGGCGCCCGAGCGATCACCATCACCTCGGCGGCGCAGATCCTGATCCTGGCCTGGGTCTGGCGCGGCACCCGCCGACGGGGCCCGTTCTTCGCGGGCGTCGTCCAGACCCTGCTGCTCGTCGCCGAGTTCGCGACCGGCGAGCTGCGCCTCACCGCCCTGCACATCCCGCTCGGTGTGCTGTTGGTCGCCGGGATCGTCCAACTGGTGACGATGATCTGGCGCATCCCCCTGCCCTCGCGACGCGCCGTCGCCGGCGTCGAGGCGACGCGATGAACCGCCGCGCCGTGCTGCGCGCGGGCCTGCTCACCGCGGGTGTGGGCGTCGTCGGCGCCGCGCTGCCGGCGGCGCAATCGGCGCTGGGGCCCGCCGAGCCGGGCACGCTGCTGGCGAGCCGGGCGCCGCTGCCGCCGCGCTATCAGATGCCGCTGCCCATACCGGCCCGGCTGGCCCCCCACGAAACCGACGGCACGATGGACTATTACACCATCACCCAGCGGGTCGCCGACTTGGCGATCCTGCCCGGCCTGACCACGCAAGCGTGGACGTACGGGGGCACGTTTCCCGGACCGACCATCGAGTCGCGGTCGGGCCGGCGGACCGCGATCCGCCATCACAATGCGCTGCCGGTTCCCGTCGCGGTGCACCTGCATGGCGGTCACACCCCACCGGACAGCGATGGGTACCCGCTCGACCTGATCGAGCCGCATGGGACGCACGCCGCCGCCGGCCACCCCGGCATGCCCAACATGTCGCGCGATTCCGTTGTCGGGCAGCGTGAATACGTCTACCCGACGCAGCAACGCGCGGCCACCCTCTGGTACCACGACCATCGCATGGGCTACACCGGTCAGGCCGTCTGGCGCGGACTCGCCGGTTTCCACATCGTCCGCGACGACGAAGAGGACGCGCTGCCACTGCCGAGGGGCCGCCGCGACATACCGCTGATGATCACCGACCGGTCCTTCGGCGCCGACGGCTCGTTCCAGTACCCGACCACACAGGACGGCGACGTCGCCCTCCCCTACATGAACGGCGTGCTCGGCGACGTCGTCTTGGTTAATGGGGCGCCCTGGCCGGTGCTGGAAACCGACCCCGCGCGGTACCGATTCCGGGTGCTCAACGCCTCCAACGCGCGCCGGTACCGGCTGCAGCTCGACCCGCCGCCGCCCGGCAGGTCCGCGTTCACCCAAATAGGAAGTGACGGCGGCCTGCTGCGCGCACCGATCAACCACGACGCGGTCGACATCGCCCCAGCCGAACGGTTCGACCTCGTCGTCGACTTCTCCCGCTACCCGGCGGGAACCCGGGTGCGGCTCACCAATGCGCTTGGGACACAGTCCGCCTCGGAGATCATGCGCTTCGACATCGTCGGCTCCGACCGATCCGACGACACGACCATTCCCGAGAAACTCAGCGAAAGCTACGCGCCGCTGGAGCCCGCTCGCGCGGTGGCCACCCGCACCTTCCTGTTCGGACAGGGCCGCGCCGGCATCTGGACGATCAACAACAAGCCGTATAAGCCGGGCGTTCCGCTGGCCACGCCGCGCCTGGGCGATGTCGAAATCTGGCGCTTCATCACCGACATCCGCCACCCGATCCATGTGCATCTCAACCACTTCCAGGTGCTGTCGCGCAACAACAGGGCGCCGGGCCGCTACGATCGCGGATGGAAAGACACCGTCGATGTCGCGCCGTCCGGGGCGGTGGAGGTCGTCGTCCAATTCACCGACTACCGCGGCACGTACCTTGTGCATTGCCACAACCTCGAGCACGAGGACATGGCCATGATGGCCGACTTTGTCACGCTCTGAGTCGCCGAAACGGCTCGGGCCGACGAAGATTGAGGGCGTGGACGATAGGGCCGAATCAGACCTGGCGTGGGAACTCGCTGATGCGGTCAGCTCGCTACTCACCGACCGCGACCGCAACCGGATTTACGCCGCAATCGGTTCGGGCGAGTGCTACGCCGCGATCGACACGGCGCTGCAGACCATGGCACAGCGGCGTGCGTCGATGCCTGCCGAGCTCACGGCCAAGCTCACTGACTGGCTCGGCGCCTACGCGTACAGCGCCGACGCTCCCCGGCTGCACGGACTGCTGCGTGCCACCGCGGTGCGCTGATGCCTTCCCGACCCCGCGAGCCTAACCTCAGTGCGAAATTTCGCGCCGGATTTCGCACTGAGGTTAGGCTCGCGACAAAGACAGTCGCCCTTCAGCGAGTCATTAATTCCCGGGCGGGCGAAGGCCGAGGGCGCCCAGGAGTTCCTCGCGCCCCCACGGCTTGCTAATCGCGGCCTCGCGAAGTTCGTTGCGCCACTCTTCCCTGTCCCGCAACCCCAACCGCAGCTTTCCGCGCAACCCCCGCAGGCGCGGTATCCGCAACGGCGGTATGGGAATGGGCAGTGCCGGTTTGTCGCGGTCCGCGTCGCTCGGGTGGTCGCCGGGCTGCGCCGGGCCGCCCTGGTGTAGCGCCTTGGGGGCCGTCGGGATGGGCGGGGCGGCCGGCGCCGGCGCCGCGGCGGAGGCGGCCGGTGCCACCGGTTCACCCAGGCCGCCGACGGCCGCGGCGTGGCCGCCGGCGCCCTCCGCGCCCAGCCCCGCGAACATCGGCGAAACCGGGTAGCCGGCCGCCATGGCGGCGGGCGCCGCCGGCGCCGTCGCAGCGCCCGGCACGAATGGCGCGGCCGGTCCCGCCGGTGCCCAAGCGGCCGGGGCGGCCGCCGCGGCACTGGCTCCGCCGGCGCTCACGACGCCAACGCCACCCTGGTCGGCGGGCGCGGCGGACCCGGCGGACCCGCCCCCGCCGCCGCCACCGGCGCCGCCGTCACCCGCGGTGGCGCCGTTAGGGCCGCCCCCCGCATTGCCGGCTTGCGGGCCAGCGGCCGCGGCACCGTGGCCGTCGCCGCCGGCTGCGCCGACCCCGGCGCCCGCGTGGTTGCCGGCGACGGGCGCGGGTGCGGCGCCACTGGTGAGGGGCGCGTTCGTGCCGCCGTGTTGCGCGGCATCCACCGCCCCGTGGGCGCCGTTGCCGATCAGGTGCCCGGCGGGAGTCTGGCTGGCCGCGCCGATCATTTCCTGCACCTTCTGCAGCGGTGAGGCGTTGACGGTTTCGGTACCGGCATACGCTCCCGCGCTTTCGCGCAGGGCCTGCACGAACTGGTTGTGGTAGTACGCGGCTTGGGCGCCGGCGGCCTGATAGGCCTTGGAGTGCGCGGAGAACAGCGCCGACACGAACGCCGACACCGCATCGCCGCCGGGAGCTTCAACTCCCGCGGTCCCCGCGGCTGCGCTCGAATTGGCCGCGCTTATCGTCGACCCGACCGAGGCCAAGTCCCCGGCCGCGGCGGCCAACATGTGCGGCGTGGCGGTCACGTGCGACATGAGCTACCTCCCAGCCCAGCTGCCAGGATCGTAGCGCGGCCGGAACGAACATCCTAGGGTTCGCACGAATCAATGCCCCTCGAGGATGCGGCGCTTCTCGGCCTCGAACTCCTCGGGCGTCAACGCGCCGGAATCCCGCAGCGCCGCCAACGTTTTGAGCCGCTCGAGGCGGATGCCCTCGTCGCCGGGTTCTATCGGCGCGGACACGGGCGCCGGCGGTTGGTAGAACGGGTTGGCCGCCACCACCGCCTTGCGCCGGGTGCGGGACAGCCACATGCCCGACAGGATCGAATCGACCAGTCCCACCACGAACAGGCCGACGAACAGCCACACCAGAAAGCCGTAGGAACTCTTGTGGCCGAAGGCCAGTCGCGGGTTGATGTATCCGTTGACCTGACCGTCGGTCGTGATGTTGTAGGTGCCGGCGACGGGGATCTGGGCCACCCACACCCGCACGTGCGCGTCGTTGTTGACCGTCGTTGTGCTGCCGATGTTTTCACTGACCGCCGGCTGCGCGACCCCCTCGGGCGGCGCGATCGTGACCCCGAGCGGCGGCACCGGCAGGCCGCCGTTGGAGCTGCCGACGACCAGGGCGTGCAGGCTGACGGTGACCTCGCCGGCGGGTAGGTACAGGCTGTTCGACCCCGGGATCGGCACCTCGCCGTAGGCGTTGTATTTGTCCAGAAAGAACGCGTTGAGCACCAGCGCGACGATGAAGCCGCCCACCGACACGACCATCAGCACGACGGCGGCGGACAGCGAAGCCTTCGCGAGCCCTCTGCTGGTCATCCACGCAGTGTGGCATCGCGGGCCAGGCGATGCCAGCGAAAAAGCCCAAAGCCAACGAGGATCACCAACGCCAGCACCGGCACCCAGTCGCCGAGCCGTTGGTAGGGCGTGACGGTCGATCCCAACGGCACCGCGACGACGGTCACGCCCCGGAATCCCGACGGGCACCAGGCCAGGCGGTGGCCCCGCGCGTCGAAGGCAGAGCTGTCGCCGGACAATCCGACGTGCACCGCGGGCCGGCCCGCCTCGACGGCGCGCACCGCGGGCTGGGCAGCCAGCTGCGGCTGCGCCCAACTGCCCTGGAACGACGACGTGGAGCTCTGATACACCAGGAACCCGGCGCCCAGCTGCGCCTCCCGCCGGGCCAGGTCGGAGAACAGGGTCTCGTAGCTGACGAGCGGCCCGATGGGCAGGTCGCCCGCGCGCAGCACCGCCGGGCCGGTCCCGCGTTGCCGATCCTCGGCGGCGGCCCGGCTGTGCCGGGTGATCCAGCCGAAAAGCGGTCGCAGCGGGACGTATTCGCCGAATGGCACCAGCCGGGTCTTGCGGTAGCTGCCCAACACTCCGCGCTCGCCAACGAGGACGGCCGACTTGTAGATCCCGCCGCCCGGCGCGGGCGCGTCGACGTTGACCAGCAGGTCGGCGCCCACCCGCCGCGACAGGTCGGCGAGCCGGGCCAACACCTCCGGATGGCCGCCAAGGTCGGATCCCACGCTGCTTTCCCCCCAGACGACCAGATCGACCCGCTGGCCGGCGAGCCGCGCGGTAAGCGCCTCGCCCGCCGCCTCGCGAGAGCCGGAGTCGGCGATGTCACCGGGCTGCACCAGCGCCACGCGTGCCGTCGCGCCGCCGGCCGGCGCGGGGCCCAGCACATACCACAAAGGGCCGAGCGAGACGCACGCCACCGCACAGCCCAACGCCAGCGCACGGCCCAACCCGCGATGCACCAGCACGCCCACGACAGCCGTATTGCACGCGGCCACAAGGAAACTCGTCAACCACACCCCGCCCAGCGATGCCGACGCCAGCGTCACGGGCTGCGCGGCCTGCGACGCGCCGAGCGGCGCCCACGAACCGCCCAGCGGCGGCCAGGACCGCACGACCTCGGCCAACACCCACGCGCTCGGCAACACCACCACGGCCCCGACCGTTCGCCGAAAGCCGACGGGCCCGGACAACAACCGCTGCGCCAGCCACCCCCAGGGCAGCCACAGCGCACCCACCCCGATTGCCAACAGCACCAGCAGTGGGCCGACGCTGGTCACCAGCCAGTACTGGGTGGCCAGCACAAACCCGGCGACACCGCACCACGCCCGCACCGCCCCCGCCCACGCGGACGGCGCCGCGCGCACCAGCAGTAGCAGCGGAACCAGGCCGACCCAGGCCAGCCACCACCACGTCGGCGCCGGGAAGGCGAGCGCGGGCAGCGCGCCGAGCACCAACGCGGCGATCAGATTGCCGCAGGGGTTCGCTGACCGCGACACAAAGAGCAGACTAGGACGGGGCTGACACCGACCAAGGAGTGATACGCATGGCCAACGATCTCGTCGCCACGGTGCCCGACCTGTCGGGCAAGCTGGCAATCGTCACCGGGGCCAACAGCGGCCTGGGCTTCGGACTCGCCCGGCGCCTGTCGGCTGCCGGCGCCGACGTCGTGATGGCGATCCGCAACCGCGCCAAAGGGGAAAAGGCGATCGAAGAAATCCACGCCACAGTTCCCGACGCCAAGCTGACCATCAAGGCGCTCGACCTGTCGTCGCTGGCCTCGGTCGCCGCGCTGGGCGAACAGCTCAACGCCGAGGGCCGCCCCATCGACATCCTGATCAACAACGCCGGCGTCATGACGCCTCCCGAACGCGACACCACCGCCGACGGCTTCGAATTGCAGTTCGGCAGCAACCATCTCGGGCATTTCGCGCTGACCGGTCACGTGCTGCCGCTGTTGCGCGCCGCCGACAAAGCCCGCGTCGTCTCGCTGAGCAGCCTCGCGGCCCGCCAGAGTGGCAAGATCCACTTCGACGACCCGCAGTTCGAGAAGTCCTACGCCGCCATGTCGGCCTACGGACAGTCGAAGCTGGCCGTGCTGATGTTCGCGCTCGAGCTGGACCGGCGCAGCCGCGCGGGCGGCTGGGGCATCGTGTCCAACGCCGCGCACCCCGGCCTGACCAAGACCAACCTGCAGATCGCCGGGCCCTCGCACGGCCGCGAACAGCCCGCGCTGATGGAGCGGCTGTACAAGGCGTCCTGGCGCTTCACGCCGTTCTTGTGGCAGGAGATCGACGCGGGCATCCTGCCGGCGCTGTACGCGGCCGCCGCACCGCACGCCGAGGGCGGCGCGTTCTACGGGCCCCGCGGGTTCCAGGAGCTGGCCGGCGGCGGGGTCGCCCTGGCCCGGGTGCCCAAGCTCGCCCGCAACGAGGACGACTGCCGGCGCCTGTGGGAGTTGTCCGAGCAGCTCACCGGAGTCAGCTACTAGAAGGCCGACTGACTATCGTTGGTGCATGAGGCCGGAACGGCGACTGCCCGAGTCGAGCATCGTGGTCCGGCCAGAGCCGACGGACAGCGCGACATACACCCAGTCATCCCGGCTGCAGGCCGCCGGCCTGGCCCAGGGCATCGCGCTGTTCGAGCGCGCCGCCGAGCAGGTGCCGATCCCCGCGGCGCCCCAGCCGATCGTCATCGCCGACTACGGCGCCGCCAACGGGCACAATTCGCTGAAGCCGATGTCGGCCGGCATCGCGGTGCTGCGCCGGCGGACCCGGCACGACCACGCGATCCTGGTGGCGCACACCGATGTGCCCGACAACGACTTCACCGCGCTGTTTCGGACCCTGTCCGACGACCCGGACAGCTATTTGCACACGGACACAACGAGTTTCGCCTCGGCGATCGGCCGGTCCTTCTACGGCCAGATCCTGCCGTCGAACGCGGTCAACCTCGGCTGGACGTCGTGGGCGACCCAGTGGGTCAGCCGGATCCCCTGCGAGCTACACGATCACGTGCACGTGGGCTACAGCAGCGACGAGGCGGCCCGCGCCGCCTACGCGAATCAGGCCGCGGTCGACTGGAACGACTTCGTCGCGTTCCGGGGCCGCGAGTTGGTTCCCGAGGGGCGGCTGGTGGTGATGACGTCGGGCGTCGACGAGGACGGCACGTCCGGGTTCCGGCCGCTGCTCGACGCGATCGTCGCGGCGCTGGCCGATCAGGCGCGCGACGGCCTGCTCGACGAGGACGAGCGGCGCCGCATGGCCATCCCCACGTTCGCCCGCGGCGAGAAGGACTTTCGCGCGCCGTTCGCGCCGAGCGGGCGGTTCGAGGGCCTGACGATCGAGCATCTCGAGATGTTCAACGCCGAGGACCGATTCTGGGCCCGCCTCCAAATTGACGACGACGCAAATGCTTTCGGCGCGCAATGGGCGGCCTTCGCGCGGGCCGCGCTCTTCCCGGCCCTGGTGGGCGGCCTAAACGGCGGCGCCGGCGACCCGCGCGCGGCCGCGTTCGTCGAGCAGCTGGAGAGCGCCGTTGCTGGACGTCTGTCAAGCGCGCCGCAGGCCATGCGGATTCCGATCGCCACGGTGGTGCTGGTCAAGCGCGGCCGATCGCAGTGACGAGAGTTTCGACACGACACCAGAGCGGGTAACCCCCGGGGATAGTCGCTGCGACTCCGAGGGGGTACGTCCATGAGCGTGCAGAACGACAAAGAGACTGGCCAGGAAGAAGACCAGCGGGCAACCGACCAGGAGTCGGGCGAAAAAGACGACCGGCAGCCGCTAACCGAAAAGCCGGAGCCGAACGAGGAACACAAGGAAAAGGCCGCCGAGATGATGACGGCCTACGAGGACCGCCCCACCCTGGTGCTGCCGGGTTCCGCCGCGATGGTGACGGGCACCGCGGTCAACGATTGGCTGGACGACGACGGCAACCCGAAAAGCGAGACGCCCGACGACGGCGGCTCACAAGCCGGCTCGGAACAGCAGGACGACGAAGGCAGGGACCGCGAGGCCTACAAGGAGCAAGTCGAAAAGGACAAGGCCCTCAACGAGGAGCTGAAGAAGGCCGCGGCCGAGGAGAACAAGGGCGAAAAGCGCCCAACCGGAAGCTGATTCAGTGCAGCCGCGGAGCGAGCTCGCCCAATAGCGTCGGGATTTCCGGGAAGCCCGGGATCGGCTCGTTGATCCCGGGGATCGGTGGCAGGGCGGGAATGGCGGGTAGTCGCGGGATCCGCGGTATGGGCGGCGCGGCCGCCGCGGGCGGCGGCTCCGGCGGCGCGGGCGGGGCGGCCGGCGCCGGAACCGGCTCCTGAGCCGCGGGCGGTGCGGGCGCATCCGTCGGGGGCGGCGGCGCGGGTTCGACGCTAGGCGGGGGCGGCGCCTGGGTCGTCGGCGCGGGCGGCGGCGGCGACGGCGCGGGGGATGCCGGGGTCGTGTTGCCCGGCGTCGGGGCGGGCTTGCTGCTGGACCCCAGGCCGATGGCCATCGCGGCGCCCACCAGCGCGATCGTCAACAAGGCGCCGATGATCACCACCAACGCCAGCCGGCGCCACAGACGGCCAGAGCTCTTGGGTTCCGCGGGCGAGGGCTCGGACTGCGCGGGCGCCGGGCTCCCCGACGTGGGGCCCGCGCCGGTGGCGTCCGACCAGGCCATCGCCGGCGACGTTTTCAACGCGGGCGCCTCGGCCGTCGCCGTCGCGGTCCCACCCATGCGACGACCCGGCCAGGCTCGCGCGGTCGCCGGTGCCGGCGCCGTCGCCGGGGCAGCCTGCGCGGCGGCTGGGATCAGCACGGTCGCGGTGTTGTCCGAAGAATCCGACGCGGCCCGCAACGCGCCCCCGATGGCGGCGGTCAGCTGGGGCCGCGGCGTCGTGATGACCGGGACCCGGAAATGCCCCGACAGGGTCGTGGTGACCGCCGGGATACTCGCCCCACCGCCCACCGAGACAACCGCGGCAAGATCGCGAATCCCGTTGCGCCGCAACGCGTCATCCAGCACCGCCACGAAGTTGGTCAGCGGCTCGCGGATCGCGTCCTCGAGTTCGGTTCTGGTGAGCCGGATGTCGCTGACGTTCAGGGCGGTCTCCGTGCTCGACGAGAGCTGCTCCTTGGCGCCGCGGCAGCCGCTGCGCAGCGGGCTCAGCGAGCCGACGCTCGGCGCGTCGGCCAGGACGGCGGTGAGCAGCGCCTGGTCGATCATGTCGCCGGAGAAATCGGGATACCGGACCGTCGGTGCGAGGGCCCGGTAGTTGCCGGCGGCGTCCATCAGCGTGACGCTGGTGCCGCTGCCGCCGAAATCGCACACGGCCACGGTGCCGCGCGCGGGAATGCCCGGATTGGCGCGCACCGCGAACAGCGTCGCGGCGGCATCGGGGATCAGCACCAGCGGCTTCGCGGGATCCGACCATTCGGACACGCCGCCCAGCGCCACGCCGAGGGCGTGCACGGCGTGGTCGGACCAGTGGGCGGGATAGGTCACCGCGACGCCGTCGGGCAGCGGGCGGCCGGCGGTGGCCGCGTACGCGAGGGCACGCATCGCGTCGGCGATCAAGGCGTCGCTGCGGTGCACCGAGCCGTCGGCGGCCACGATTCCCGCCGGGTCCCCGATCCGGCCCACGAAGCCGGTGACGACCACGCCCGGCTCGTCGAGCCTGGGGTTTTCCGAGGGCACGCCCACCTCGGGCGCGCGCTGGCGATAGAGCGTGAGGACCGGCTTGCGCGTGATCGCGAGGTTGGCGGTCGCGGCCGCGAGGTTGGTGGAACCGATCGACAAGCCCAGCCCGGGCCTAGCACTATCCACCATGTATCAATCCCCACGTTCAAGCGGCATCTAGATCGTGCCGCCAGAACCTATAGCCAGTCTCTGCGCATGCTATGCGTGAGCTGTATAACGGCGCAGCCGTCGCTATGTCGCCCCGTCAGCGAATGGAGCCGGCCCCCGCGATCAGCGGGAGGTCGAGCGGGGTGACCCAGCCGGGGCGCAGGTCGTTGACCGCCGGCACGGCGTTGAGCGCCCGCATCCCGGTGGCCAGGCACCCGGCCGTCGCCGGGTCGCGGCCCGAGCCGTCGGTGAACCGGAACGCGGTCTCCTGGAAGATGCTCGGGGTGCCCTCGATGTCCACCCGGTAGACGTCGTTGTCGTGGCCCGACGGCCAGTCGGGGGCGGCGTCGTTGCCGATCCGGTTGACGTGCTCGAGCTGGATGCGCGTCTCGCCCTTGTAGATCCCGTTGATGGTGAACCGGACGGCCGCGACGTGCCCGGGCTTGATGATGCCCTTGACCGTGGTGCGCTCGGTGGGCGTCACCCACTTGTCCCAGGTGGTGGTGATCTCGTCGAGCATGATGCCCGCCGCGTGCGCGATCATCGGCACGGTGGCGCCCCACGCGAAGATCAGCACGCTGGGATTTTCCAGCATCGGGCTGTATTCGGGCTCGCGGCCGATGCCCATCTCGACCTCGTAGTCACCCTCGTAGTTGGTGTAGTCCAGCAGCTCCGACGCGCGCACCCGGCGCACCTCCGAGCAGACGCCCATCAGCGTCATGGGGAACAGGTCGTTGGCGAAACCCGGGTCGATGCCGGTGGTGAAGCACGACGATCCGCCCAGCTCACACGCCTCGGTGATGGGCTCGATCCAGTTGGGCGGGTTGAGGTGCATGGTCGGCCACACCCACGGCGTCATCGCGGTCGAGCAGACGTCGATGCCGGCCCGCAGGAACCGGGTGATCAGCGCGATGTTGGCGTCGGCGTGCATCGCCGTCGGGCCGTAGTGCACCAGCGCGTCGGGCCGCAGCGCGATCAGCGCGTCGACGTCGTCGGTCGCGATGATGCCCACCGGTTCGGGCAGCCCGCAGATGTCGCCGACGTCGCGGCCGATCTTGTTGGGGTTGCTGACGCCGACGCCCACCAACTCGAACAGTGGGTGCTTGACGATCTCGGCGATCACCATGCTGCCGACGAATCCGGTGCCCCAGACCACCACGCGCTTTGGGTCGTGTCCCGACATACACACCTTCCTGAGCCTCAAGCCCCCGGTTCACCCTATAGACCAGGCGATGTTTGTGGTGACACGATGTGAAACCATGACCAGTCATCTGCGCGGGCCCTCGATCCTGTTGGCGATCGGCGTCGGGCTCGCTAACGCGGGCGGCGTGGCCGGCGCCGTGCCCGACAACCCCCGCGTCGTCTACGAGGTGAGCGGCCCCGGCGTCGCCGAATACATCTCCTACCAGTCCGACAACGGCCAGCAGCACGCGGTGAACGTCAAGCTGCCCTGGTCGACCCAGTTCACCGGATTCGGCGGCGAGGTGTTCGCGCTCAGCGCCCAGGGGCCGGGTCCCATCTCGTGCAAGATCAAGCTCGACGGCAACGTGGTCAGCGACGCGACGGCGACGACGGGGGCGCCGGCCAGAACCGTGTGTACGCACTGATAGCGGCCGACCGTGTCACTTAAGACAGGTATCGCGACTCGCGCGAATGGGGCGCCGCCGCCCGAGATCCCGCTGGCCGACATTCATCTCGAGTCGCTCGAGTTCTGGGGGTACGACGACGACTATCGCGACGGTGCGTTCGCCACCCTGCGCCGCGAGGCGCCGCTCTCGTTCTGGCCGGCGGTCGAGTACGAGGGGTTCGAGGCCGGCAACGGGTATTGGGCGCTGACCAAGCACGACGACGTGCATTACGCCAGCCGCCATCCGGACGTCTTCAGCTCCGCCGGCGGCATCACGATCGGCGACCAGATGCCGGAGCTGGCCGAGTATTTCGGCTCGATGATCGTGACGGACGACCCGCGACACCAGCGGCTGCGTTCGATCGTCAGCCGGGCGTTCACGCCGAAGGTGGTGGCGCGCATCGAGGCGTCGGTGCGCGAGCGGGCGCACCGGCTGGTGGCGGGGCTGATCGCCAATCATCCCGACGGCGAGGCCGATCTGGTCAGCGAGCTCGCCGGTCCCCTGCCGTTGCAGATCATCTGCGACATGATGGGCATCCCCGAGGACGACCATCAGCGCGTATTCCATTGGACCAACGTGATTCTCGGGTTCGGCGACCCCGACCTGTCGACCGATTTCGAGGAGTTCACCCAGGTTTCGATGGACATCGGCGCCTACGCGACCGCGCTGGCCGAGGATCGCCGCGTCAACCATCACGACGACCTGACCACGAGCCTGGTCGAGGCCGAGGTCGACGGCGAGCGGCTGACGTCGCAGGAGATCGCGTCGTTCTTCATCCTGCTGGTGGTCGCGGGCAACGAGACGACGCGCAACGCGATCAGCCACGGGGTGCTGGCGCTGTCGCGCTACCCCGAACAGCGGAACAAGTGGTGGGCCGACTACGACGGCCTGGCGCCCACCGCGGTCGAGGAGATCGTGCGGTGGGCCTCGCCGGTGGTCTACATGCGCCGCACCGTGACCCGCGACGTCGAGCTGAGCGGCGTCCAATTGAGGGCCGGCGACAAGGCCGCGCTGTGGTACAACTCGGCCAACCGCGACGAGTCAAAGTTCGCCAACCCGTGGATGTTCGACGTGGCGCGCAACCCCAACCCGCATCTCGGTTTCGGCGGCGGCGGCGCGCATTTCTGCCTGGGCGCCAACCTGGCCCGCCGCGAGATCAGGGTCGTCTTCGACGAATTGCGCCGCGAGATCCCCGACATCGTCGCCGTCGAGGAACCCTCGATGCTGTTGTCGCAATTCATCCACGGCATCAAGAGGTTGCCGGTCGCGTGGACGCCGAGGAGCTGAACGGTGAAGAGACTCACGGCAAGCGCCGCGTTCGCCATCGCCGCGGTGGCGCTGGCGCCGAGCGCTCACGCGGGCATGACGCTGGGCAACTACAAGGTCGACACCAACCGCGATCCCGGCCACATCTGGATGTGGTCGGTCCGGCAGTGCGTGGACGGCCAAGCGGGATGCGTTCACGTTTCGGCGGTTCCGCAGCCCAACGGGCAGGCGGCGCCCTACGACGGCAACGCCTTTCTGGTCGACGGCCGCTACACGTTGACCGTCGACGTCCCCGACGGCGTGCGCTGCGTGGTGCAGTTTCTTCCCTCGCATGACGTGTACTCCTGGGATGCGGTGACGTTGCAGGGCCAGGTGGAGTCGACGTTCGCCACCGGTTGCGGCGGCTCGCCAGGCGGGGTGAACATCTACCCCTTCTCGCTGGTGCGCTGGTAGCCCCTCGCCTTCTCCTCGCGAGCAGTCGCAGAATCGCACGATTTCGCGTCGTGGAGTGCGATTCTGCGTCTGCTCGCGGGTTTATCTAAAGCCGTCGGCGCCGCGCTGGTGGACTCCCACCAGTCGGTGTTAGCCCGACTGGCCGCCGCTGCCGTTGGCGCCACTAATGCCGACGCCGCCGGCGCCACCGGTGCCGCCGACGCCGACGGCGCCACCGCCGCCTCCGTTGTTGAGGCGAGCGCCCGGCCCGCCCGCTCCGCCGGAGGCGACACCGCCGGCGTCGCCGGGGCCACCGTCGCCGCCGCCGTTGGTGGCGCCGCCTCCGCCGCCCCCACCGCCGGTGCCGGTGTTGCCGCCTGCCCCGCCGGCGCCACCGGAGAACGTGCCGCCGCCGCCACTGGCACCGCCTCCTTGTCCGCCGGCGCCGCCTATTCCGGCGGCGCCGCCTCCGCCTCCTCCTCCGCCGCCGCCGGCAGCGACACTATTGAAGGCCGTGCCGCCACCGCCGCCGGCACCGCCCGTGCCGCCCGTGCCGTCGGAGACAGCGCCGCCTTGGCCGCCGGCGCCGCCTGATCCGGTGGCAACGACAACGCCGACGGAATCCGTGGTGGTGGCGGTGCCGCCAGTGCCGCCTGATCCGCCCGCGGCGCCGCCGCCGCCGGCACCGCCGCCCCCTCCGCCGCCGCCGGAGATCACGTTGCTCGAGGCCGCGGTTGCGGTGTTGTTGCCACCGTCACCGCCTGTCCCGCCGGCGCCACCCTGGCCGACCGCGCCGCCCGCCCCGCTGCTGCCGCCGGCGCCGCCGTGGCCGCCGATGCCGCCCTGGCCGCCGACGCTGAATGCGCTGCCGTTACCGGTGTCGCCCTGGCCGCCGGCCCCGCCCTGGCCACCTTGACCGCCGTTGCCGTAGTGGCCGACGCTGCCGTGCGGGCCCACAAAGCCGCCGGCCCCGCCCGCGCCGCCGGCCCCGGCCGCCCCGCCGGCCCCGCCCTGGCCGCCGGCACCCCCAGCGGCCCCGCTGCCAGTGCCGGCGTAGCTGTAGCCGAGCCCGCCTTCCCCGCCGGCTCCACCCGCACCACCTGGGCCGCCGGCCCCGCCACCGCCGTACAACAATCCGGCGTTACCGCCGGGCCCACCGTTACCGCCGGCGCCGCCGCTACCGGCCTGACCGCCATCGGGCATGCCCAGCGTGCCCGGGGCCCCGAGCTCGCCGGCCGCGCCGTCCCCGCCCCCACCCCCTGAGCCTCCATTACCGAGCAACAGCGCACTACCGCCCGCCCCGCCGCTACCCCCGACCCCGCCCGCACCCCCGGACCCGCCGTTGCCCCACAACCATCCCCCGCTACCCCCGCGACCACCGGAGGCGCCGAACCCGCCCGTCCCGCCAGTGCCCCCGGTACCGATCAACCCCGCCGCTCCGCCAGCCCCGCCGGCCTGCCCGGGCGCACCCGACCCACCGCTACCGCCATTGCCCCACAAAATCCCGCCCGCCCCGCCGCGTGCCCCAGTGCCCGGTGCCCCGTCGGCGCCGGGGCCGATCAGCGGGCGCCCCAACACCAGCTGGGTGGGCGCATTGATCACGCCCAGCACGCCGTCTTCGAGGGTCTGCAACGGCGACGCATTAGCCGCTTCGGCGGCAGCATACGAGGCGCCCGCACCGCTCAGTGCCTGCACAAACTGGGTATAGGACGCCCCCGCCTGCGCGCTCAGCGCCTGAAATGCCTGCGCGTGGCTAGAAAACAGCGACGCAATGGCCGCCGACACCTCATCACCCGCGGCAGCCACCACCGCGGTGGTCGGGGCCGCCGCCGCCGCATTGGCCGCGCCGATCGTCGACCCGAGACTCTCCAAATCCGTCGCCGCCGAAGCCAACATCTCCGGGACCGCCACCAGATACGACATCGCGATTCGCCTACCCCGACTCAGCGGACCCTGGGCGCCAACACTGCTCATCGCGTTGCCGCCCAGCCGATGGCTCCGCGCCATGGGCGACGATTTTTTCAATATCTGTTGAAATCATGGCAGCAGAGTAATTTATGCAGGGAGTTATTTCAATGACTATTGAAATGTTATCGTCGTAACATGCCGTCACGTGCCGCGATGGAGAAGCGCCGCGGTAGGCGTCAAGGCGAACCGGTGTCGCGCGACGCAGTCCTGCGCGCGGCCAAGCGTCAGTTCGCCAAGCACGGCTACGAGAAGACGACGTTGCGTGCGATCGCTCAGGACGCTCGTGTCGATCCGGCGATGCTGATCTACCTGTTCGGCTCGAAGGCGGAGCTGTTTCGCGAGTCGCTGAAGCTGGTGCTCGATCCCAATGTCATCACTGAACAGCTTGCCGGGACCGATGGCGACTTAGGGTGCCGCATTGTCCGGGCTTACCTGGGCATCTGGGAGCAGCCCGATACGGCCGCCGGCATGGTCTCCATGCTGCAGTCGGCGACGTCGAACAGCGATGCCCACGAGGCCTTTCGAGAATTTCTACAAAGCTATGTGATGGCCACGGTGACCGCAGCGCTGGGCGGAGGTGACGAGGCGCAGTTACGCGCGATGCTCGCGGCGACGAACCTCGTCGGCATGGCGATGCTCCGGTATGTCATGCGCGTGCCGCCGCTGTCGTCGTTGAGCTCCGAAGAGGTCGTCGCGCTGGTCGGGCCCGCAGTGCAGCGCTATCTGACCGCACCCACCGATGAATTGGCGCTGAACGTGGCGTCATGCGCCGCCGACAGAGGACCTTGACCTCCTTAACGGGCGGCGCTGCTTCGCCGTGCACTCATTCGTCGATGCAGTCTGAATTACGAAGCGCCCGTTTATCCTAAACATCGTGACCATTCCCGCGTTTCCCCCTGCAGAGGTGCTCGCCGCCCGCGAGAAGCTCGTGCTCGACCACTTCCACGACGAGGTCCGCCAGGCCTGGGACGACGTGCTGGCGACGTTCCCGCACCCGCGCTACGAGCTGATCCCGCAGATGATCGTTCACGACGGCGACGAGGCGGTGCGCGGCTACTACGTCTACACCCGGACCGCGTTCCCCGACCAGGACCACGAAATCATCGCGCTGCGGCACAGCGCCGACGCGGTGATCGTGGAGTTCTGGTTGATGGGCACCCACCGCGGGTATCTCGGCAAGGTCCCGCCCACCGGCAGCCGGTTCCGGGTCCGCATGAACGCCTACTTCGTGTTCGACGACACCGAAACGCTTGTCTGCGAACGTATTTACTTCGACACGCTGACCATGATCAAGCAGTTGCTGGGCGGGCTGGACATGAAGAAGCCGGCGAACTGGTGGCTGGCCGCACGCTGCGTGCGCGGCTTCCTGTCGATGTCGTCGGAAAAGCCCGACCCCTCACTAACTTCCGCCTAGCAGCCGAGTTGTGCTGCCAGGTCCAGGAAGTCGGCCGCGTTGACGTCGAACTCGTCGGAGTAGGCCACGTCGACGTCGCCGCCGGCCCCGAACTCCAGCGGCCGCGCAACGAAGGCCGTCGCGAAACCCAGCGCGCCCGCCGCGCGGATGTCGTACTTGTGGCTGGCCACCATCATGATCTCGGCGGGCTGCAAGCCGAGGTAGGTCGCGGCCATGCGATAGATCGCCGGGTCGGGCTTGAACACCCCGGCCATCTCGGCGGCGAATATCGCATCCCACGGCAGGCCGGCGCGCTTGGAGATGTTGACCACCGCTGACACGTCGGCATTCGACAGTGTGGCCAGCGTGTAGGCGCGCTTCAACCGCGTCAGCCCGGGCACGACGTCCGGCCACGGCCGCAACCGCTGCCAGGCCAGGGTCAGCTCCTCGCGCTCGGCGTCCGAAAAGCCCGTGATGCCGCCGTCGGACAGGACGGCGTCCAGCGCGCGGCGGTACACCGAGTGCACGGACACCCAGTCACTCCCCTGCGACCCCTCCAGCGCCGCGAAGTAGCCTGCGCGCCAACGCCGCACCACGTCGGGCCAGTCGACGCCCGGGTGGCGCCCCGCGCTAATCCGCGCCGCCTCGTCGCACACGGTCGAATGGAAATCCGTCGCCGTCCCCTGCACGTCGAACAACAGCGCCTTGACCACAAGCCCCATCATGCAGGCTAAGATCTGCGGCGTCGAAACGCTTGACCTTCCATGCCGAGGCGGGGTAGTTCGTGGCCGAACCTGACGAGCGCGAGCCCGATTACCGCTACACCTTCGCCAACGAGCGGACCTTCCTGGCCTGGCAGCGCACGGCGCTGGGGCTGCTCGCCGCGGCGGTCGCCCTGGTGCAGCTGGTTCCCGAGCTGACCGTCCCCGGGGCGCGCCGCGCGCTCGGCATCGGGCTAGCCGTGCTGGCGACCCTCACCAGCGGCATGGGGCTGATCCGCTGGCGGCAGGCCGACCACGCGATGCGCCACGGTGATCCGTTGCCCCGCCATCCCACACCGGCCTACCTGGCGGTGGGGCTGAGCGTGGTGGGGCTGGTCGCGATCGGGCTGGTGATCGCCAAGGCGGTCATGGGTTGAGCGACCCCACGGCGACAGCGCCGCCCAACGAGCCGGCCGATCGGACGGTGCTGGCCTGGACCCGAACGTCCTTCGCGTTCCTGGCCAACGGCGCGCTGCTGATGGTCAAGAACCTGCACGGCCCGGTCGGGCCGTGGCAGTTGGTCCCGGCCTTTCTGGCCGCCGTGGTCGCGTTGGGCACCTACCTGATCGCGTTGCAACGCCAACACGCGCTGCAGCGGAACCCGTTGCCGGAGCGGGTCACCCCGCGCCGGCAGGTGTACGGCATCGGGGCGGCCGTGCTGGTGCTCATCGTCGTCACGATGATCGCCCAGCTGGTCTATTGAAGGGGATGCCCATGACCAATCGTCCACGAATCCTTGCTCTCGCCGTCGGCGGTCTGGTCCTGACCTGGCTTGTGCTGATGCCACGGATCATCCGGCGCAACCGCGAGGTGCTGTTCGACCGTGGCTGGTTCAAGAAGTTCCTCACCACCTACAACGGCCAGACCCGCAAGATCGCGGGAACCGAGCGAACCTCATGGGGGCTGCTGACCCACCAGGGGCGCAGCAGCGGGCGCGTCTATCAGACGCCGCTCGGCGCGAATCCCTTCGGCGACGGATTCCTGCTGCCGCTGGGGTACGGCCCGCAGACCGACTGGTATAGGAATCTGATGGCCGCCGGGACGGGCAGGCTCGCGTGGCGGGGCCGCACCTATCGGCTCGAGCGGCCCGAGCTCATTTCCGGGCGGGAGGCGATGCGGTCGTGGCCGATCGGTTCCCGGATCATGCTGCGGTTGACGGGAATCCACGAATTTGTGTGGCTGCACCAGAGCACGGACGAGGCCCAGTGAAGACCTCGCCTGCACCCCCCGGCGTGGACGCCCGCGACATCGTCGTTCAAGGCATCCGCACCCGGGTGTTCGAGGTCGACCCCCGCAATCGCGTCACCCCATTGATATTGCTGCACGGTGGGGGCCTCGACTCGGCCCTGGTGTCGTTCGGTTCGGCGCTGGCCGAGCTCGGCCAACGCCGGCGGGTCATCGCTCCAGACCTGCCCGGGTACGGCGAAACCGAGTTCCCGGACTCGTCGTTTTCCATCCCTTGGTATGCCGACTGGGTCAAAGACCTGATTCGAAGTTATGGCTTCGATCGAGTCGATCTCGGGGGGCTGTCGCTCGGGGGTTGGATCACCCTCGAAGTGGCCATCACGAACCCCGATGTGGTGCGCCGGATCATCGCGATCAATCCCGGCGGCATCACCGAGAAGTACAAGTTCATGCGCACCGCCCAGTGGGTCGCCAACCATCCGCGGCTGGGAAACCGAATGAACAGGGTGTCGGTGAGCCTGGGCCGCAGGCTTCTTCGCGCGCAGCTGCGCGCCAGCCTCGGTATGCAGAACGCCTCGGCTCTGTCCGCCGACTTGATCGACGCGGTCATCATCAGCGGCAAGCGACCGCATGCGGGCGAAGCGTTCGCCGCCACCCAACGATGGGCGTTCGGCGCCGGACCGGAGGGCTTGTCGCTGGTGTCCAGGCTGCCCCGGATCACGGCGAGGACGCTGGTGCTGGCGGGGCGCGATGACCGGCTCGTGCCGGTCGCGGATTCGATTCGCGCTGCGCGGCTCGTGCAGGATGGGCAGGTGCGAGTCTTAGACCCTTGCGGGCACTGGCTCGTGCGCGACTGCCCCACGGAATTCGTCCAGGCGGTGAATCAATTCCTCGACGCCGATTGACGCGTTGCGATGCCAGAGAAAATTTATGAAAGTTCAAGGAAACTCCCAGGTTTGGGCGCTGCCTATACTGGCTAATAACTTGGCATGATTGCACGTCACATCACTCGCTTCGCTGTTTCCGTGGCAGCCGCGACGTCGGCGGTCAGCGCCGCCGTCGTCGGGCCCGCCCTCCCCGTCGCCTCCGCCCAATGTCCGGACGCCCAGGTGGTATTCGCCCGCGGCACCGGCGAGGACCCCGGCCTCGGCCCGACCGGGCAGGCATTCGTCGACAACCTCCGCTCGCGCATCGGCGGAAAGTCGCTCGACGTCTATGCCGTCAACTACCCCGCCAGCAACGACTGGGGCACCGGCCTCGACGGCATCAGAGATGCGGGCTTCCACGTCGAGGACATGGCGAAGACCTGCCCCAACACCAAGATGGTGCTCGGCGGCTACTCGCAGGGCGCGGCCGTGATGGGCTTCGTCACCTCGTCCGCCGTGCCGGACGGGGTCGACCCCGCGACCGTGCCCAAGCCGATGGATCCCGCCGTGGCCGACCACGTCTCGTCGGTGGTGCTGTTCGGCATGCCCAACGTCCGCGCGATGAACTTCCTCAACGAGCCCCCGGTCGCCATCGGCCCGCTGTATCAGGGCAAGACCATCAAGGTGTGCGCGCCCGAGGACCCGGTGTGCTCGGACGGCATGAACTTCGCCGCGCACGACACCTACGCCTCCGACGGGGCGATGATCGACAAGGGCGCGGCCTTCGCGGCCAGCCATCTCGGCGGCGACGCCAGGACGCCCGGCGGGTTCGGCGCCTGAGCTACGACGGGCCCTTGGCGTTCAGGAACGCGACGATCCCCTGCGTGACGGCGGCCGCGTACTTCGCCTGACCGTCCGCGCTCTGCATCCGGGCGGCCTCGTCGGCGTTCTTCATGTTGCCCAGCTCGATCAGGACGGCCGGGTACTGGGCCAGGTTGAGCCCGGCCAGGTCGGCGCGGCCGTACAGGCCGTCCGAGCCGGCGTACGTCGACGGGTGAAAGCCCGCCTGCACCAGGGCATCCCGCATCGTGCGCGCGAGTTGGACGGCCGGGCCGGCCTGGACGTCGTTCAGCGGCGGGCTGGAGTAGTTCACGTGGAATCCCGAGCCGGAGGCGGGGCCGCCGTCGGCGTGGACGCTGACGATCGCGTCGGGGTGCATCGCGTTGGCCGCGGCCGCACGCGCGTCGACGCAGGGGCCGACGGAGCTGTCGTTGTCGCGCGACAGCTGGGTGCGCACGCCGAGTTGGTTGAGCGAGCCGCTGATCAGGCCGACGACGGCCCAGGTGAACGCGTGCTCGGGGTAGCCGTCGTCCGCGGCGGCGCCCGACGTCTGGCACTCCTTGGTGCCGCCGCGGCCGTTCGGGACCTGCTGGCTGATCGAGGCGTCGTTGACGGCGTTGTGGCCCGGGTCGAGGAAGACGCCCATGCCGGAGATGCCGGCGCCCGCGCGGGGCGCGGAGGCCAAGGCGGCGCCGAGCAGCGCCGGGGCGACGCCGGCGTACCTCAGGGCATCGCGCCGTGAAACGGGCCGTTGGCTCACCCGCGCGATGGTAACAACTTCTAGATTTCGTCGACGGCGGCCAGCAGGGCGGCGCAGACGCTCTTCAGGAAGGTGGTCGGCACGCTGTAGCCACAGGTCACCATCCGCAGCGCGCCTTCGTAGGTGGTGATCCCGGTGACGTACTCGCCGTCGGTCTGGCTTTGGACGACTGGTCCCCACACCGCCGTGGGCCGCAGGGGGCCGGCCCCGTCCAGGTTCTGCACACCCAGATTGGAGACGAGCATTTCCCACGGGAACATCTGGGTGAAAAGCTCCTCGGCGTCGTGAACTTCGGCGTCGAGAGGCACCCCCTGCTCGATGCCCAGCGAGGACGTGCGGATCCCGCGCGCCGACCTGGCCATCTCGAGGTGGGCGGTCGTCGCGCGCGCCTGCTCCCAGAACGCAACCCCGTCCCACGGGGACAATCCCGTCCACGTCGCCTGGATGTAGAGCCCGCAATCCCGCTCGACTCCGATCAGCGCCCGGATGTTGATTGGATTCAGCACGCGCACAAAGTCTTCGCTGCACAGCGCGGCGCGCACCCGGCACATCGCCACCACCAACGCCGCGTGCACCGTGGTGCGCTCCGCGCGGCAGCGCCCAACCAACCTCGCGGTTTCCAGGGGTCCGATCGCCATCGTGTGCACATTGGTCAAGGCGCCATCGAAGTAGCGGATGGCACTGGGCGTTCGCATCCTCGGATCGTCGGGCAGCTCGTCGGGATCGAACGGATCGGTGTCCCCCAGCGTGCCCGCGATGATCTGCTCCAGAGCTTGCGGCACAGGCAAATTCGGCAGCGCCTCGCCGTTGAGCGCGGCGATCACGTCCTCGAGGACCAGTACGGACGAGATCCCGTCGGCGATGGCATGGTCAAACGTCAGCAACAGCGCACTGCTCGCCGATCCCTGCACCAACGACGCCCGCATCAGCGGCGCGCGCGACCGATCGAACGGCCGGCTGAGCTCCTCGGCGGCGGCGGCGTGCCACGACCACCCGACCCCGCGGCGGATGGTCAGCTCGATCGGTGCGACGGTCGCCGCGCGATAAAAACCCAGGCGTGTGCCCGGGCGATCCTCAACATGTACTGACAACAGGGGATGTCGCCGCTGAACGGCGGCCAGCGCGCGTTTCAGCCGGTCCGCGGTGAGCACTTCGCCGAACTCCGCGACCACCAGGAAATGGTCGGGGTTGCGTTCGCCGTAGCGGTAGAAAAGCCGTTCTAGCGCGCCGATTTGCCGAATAAGGGTCGTTGCTGACTCGCCGTGCGGGCCGTCTTTGGTCACCAAACCTCCAAGCGTTGATGGACACCATGCAGACGGATCCCAAGTGGGTCCGGTTCATTGGCGCGAGCGAAATCACAAGGCGCTCGGCGACATAACTCGGCCCCATTGCGCGAGCAGACGCAGAATCGCACTGCGCGGGCCGCGCGCGTGCGATTCTGCGTCTGCTCACCAGCGCCCGAGGGACCCTTTTCAGGCACAGCCTGACAACCGGGAAGTCCTAATGAGCCCTACCAGCAAGCAGACCGCAAAGATCTGGTGTTCGTTCTGCGGCAAGTCCAACGCCGAGGTCGACAAGCTCGTGGCCGGGCCGGGCGTGCAGATCTGCAACGAATGCATCGACCTGTCCCAGGCCATCATCGACAAGTATCGCGACAAACCGAACGAGCCGCGGATGCCGATCTGGGAGTCGTGGAGCGATCAGCAGATGCTCGACCACATCCCCCGCATGGCGGTGGTGGCCCAGCAGGTCGAGGCCGACCTGCGCGCCTGGGTGCGCGAGCTGCGCCGCCGCGGAACCACCTGGGCGAAAATCGGTCAGACGCTGGGCATTACGCGGCAGTCCGCGTGGGAGCGGTTCTCCGGCGAATAGATTTCAGACGTTCGTCAGCGCCTGCGCCGCGGTGCGGAACATGGTCTGCTTGATCGCGCCGAGCGTGCCGGGGTCCTTGCCGGACAACGGGCGCAACAGGTCGATGGCGGCGGCGGCCACCTCGCCCTCGCCCGCGGTGGCGTCGACGATGCCGAACTCGACGGCCTCGGGCCCGCCGAAGCGCCGCCCGGTGGTCATCGACGCGATCGCGGCCCGCGGGGTGAGCTTGGCCTGGATCAACGCGGCCATGCCGTCGGTGAACGGGATCCGGATGTCGACCTCCGGAAAGCAGAAGTAGCCGCGCTCGGCGCGCATCACGCGCACGTCGTGGGCCATCGCGAGCATGGCGCCGGCGCCGAAGGCGTGCCCGGTGACCGCGGCGGCCGTCGGCGTCGGGAAGGTCAGCACGCGGGCCAGCAGGGCCTGCACCCGCCCGACGTAGGACTGCGTCTGGTCGCCGTGGGCGCCAAGCCAATCCAGGTCCAGCCCATTGGTGTAGAACTTGCCGCGCCCGGTGGTGACCAGGCCCTGGGCGCCGGCCCGTTCGATCTCGTCCAGGTGGGCGCTGATGGCGTCGAGAAACTCCGGCGAGAACCGGTTTTCGTCCTCGCCGAGGTCGACGACGGCGATCTTGTCGTCCCAGGCCAGTGTGGGTGTCATTTCTTGTTCCTTTCGGTGCTTCTGCGTCGCAACGGCGGTGGCCCGACGGCCAGCGCGGCGCGGACCGCGGCGCGCAGTCGTTCTCGCGCGTCGGGATCGTGGATCCGGTTGCGGTTTAACAGGATTGCGGTCGGCAGGTCGACGATGCACATGGTGATGGCGTCGACGGCCGTGGCGTCCTTGCGGTCCCACAGGGCGCGGGCCAAGCGGATCATCGCCTGCACCAGCAGCCGATCCAGATCGCGCAACTGGGCGGCGATCTCGGTCGGCGTCTCGGGACCCAACAGCTCGTCGCGGCGCACCGTCAGGATCAGCTGCGAGGAGTGCGGATGCTGTTCGGCGAACACCGCCGGCGCCTCGGCCGCGGCGACCACCGCTTCGGCGGCGTCGCCGTCGAGCGCGGCGTCAATTAATTCGCTTTGCGTACTGAGGAATCGGTGCCCGGCCCGCAGCCAGGCGCGGCCCACCAGGCCCGCGCGCGAGCCGAACGAGTGGTAGAGCGCGCCGTTGGACACGCCGGTCGCGTCGCTGATCGCGCGGATCGTGACGGCGGTAGGCCCGGACTGCGCCGCCAACAGCTCGACGGCATCAAGGATCTGATCCTGGTCGTGGACGCGTGGGCGGGGCACTTCAGCAGAATAACAGAGCGGCCGCTCTGTTATCTACGGGTTGTCTCAATCAGGCCTGTGTCGGCGCTGCCAGGTCGCACTGCCGCTGGGCCGCGCACAGAATCGACCCGGCGTTCACGAAGGCACGCTTGTTGCGGTCCGCGGTGTCGATGGGCAGATCGGCGGCCAGGCGCAGCACCATCAGCGCGAGCGCGGTGTTGGTGGCGTAGGGGACGATCAGCAGGTTGGCGCACGCATCCCAGCCGTTGAAGGTGATCACATGCTGGCGCTTCTGCTCCCATCCCGGCCAGTTCAGGTCCGGCGGTCGCTGCAGCGGCGACCAGTTGACGTTGATGGATTTGATGTCGCCGAGCAGCGGGGTCAGCACCGTGACCAGCGAAGGCAGTTCATTGGCGATGCGGTCCACGCGCGGCCACCACGCGCCGTCGATGTCGTGGCCCAATTCGCGCGCCACGCACACCCGGATCGGGTTGGTTCCGTGCCGGCCCCGGAGGTGGGGCATTGATACTGCGGTGTCCACGGGCAGTTCCTTCACGGTCGGCATCGACCGCCCCGGGGTGCTGGGGCGACGGAGGAATCGCATTGCCTGTGGATGCCATCCGTGGATGAGCAGCGCTGACAACGAAAAGCTCGTTCTCAACGGTACGCCAGCGCTGCGCCGAGACCTAGCGTGGGTCCCGTTTCAGCGGCCGACGGACCGCCGGCGATTCAGCCCCGCTGAATGTTGTTGTCGTAGCCCGAGTTTGTGACCTTCGGCGTGCCGGTGTGGTAGGTGATGTTGTTGCCGTACCCGGAGACGGTGATTGCGTCGACGCTGTCGAGGTTGACCTTGTTGTTGTAGCTGGAGATCGCGAGGCCGGCGCAGTGGCCGGTGACGTTGAACTCGTTGCCGTAGCTGGAGATCTTCAGGTTGCCGTCGTTGCAGGTGTCGACGCGGACCACGTTGCTGTATCCGGTCGACTCGATGGCGTCGGCGTTGTCGACGGTGACGTTGTTGTCATAGCCGCCCACGATGAGGCTGGCGCAGTGCCCGGTGATCACGTACTTGCTGTCGTACGCGGCGAGGGTGAGCTTGCCGTTGTTGCAGGAGATGGTCCTGGCCTGCGAGTTGTCGCTGACGCGCAGCTCGCCGCCCCACGGCACCGCGGTGGGACCGCTGGACGTCGTCCGGCCCGCGCCGCCCCTCGAGATCGAACTCCCCATGGACGACCTGGTGAACATCATCACCAGGCTGATGATGATCGGCACCACGACCGCCAGCAGCACGAGGACGAGGTACCAGGGGTAGGACCTGCGCCGCGGCTGCGGGGCGCCCCAGGGGTACGACGCGCCGCCGCCGTAGGTCGGGCCGCTGGTGTAGGTCGGAGGGGCTGTGTAGGTCGGAGGGGCTGTGTAGGTCGCGCCGCCTGTGTAGGGCGGAGGGTTCTCCGTGTAGGCCTCGCCGCCGGTGTACGGGGGCGGGGTCTGCGGGGGCCGCGTGACGTCGGCAAGCTCACGTTCTAACTCGCGGATCCGCTTTTCGGGATCGTCGTCCTTCATTTGCCAAATGGTTCCACATCCGCAGCTGGGCGGACAGCCCTCAATTTGCCGCGGCGTGGACGCTACCGCCCGCGATAAGCAGATTCGCCCGCTAGATGCACCTCGCAGCAACTCGCCACAGTTCAGGTGCTACGGCGCACTGCGGCGAACCGCGCCCGCTGATTACCGAGAAGATCGACGGCCAGCGCCTGCTTGGGTGGAAATCAATAGTTACAAAACCGTGCTATTGCGGGCCACAATGAGGTTTCCTACGCCGGCGCGACGGGCAAGACGCAACTGTCACAGACATTGGCCATGGAACTTGGGAGGCACGACGTGAGAGCCGACGTGATAAACCCCAAAACGAGTGGCATCTATCTTGCTCTAGACCAGTACCGTCACACGTGTCTCGCGGGGCTCCGATCGGCTTTCCTCTCGCCCGATGATCCGCACGTTACGGACGTGTGGACCGCTCGTTCGGCAGCGGAACTGGTTGATCGTTTCATCGATCAGCCCGACACCAGCAAGCGGACATTCATCGAAAAGCTCCGCGACCAGCTGGCTCAGTCATCGCAAGAGGCGGTCCAGCTATTGGTCGAGTTGGCGTGGTTATACGTCGTGGTGTCTTGGCCGGAGGGTTATGGTTATGCGTCGAAGCGCCAACTGCTGGATGACATTGCCGCAATCAAAGGCGCAACCGGGCCGTCGGGCGTGTTCGACGAGGCATTGCATCAGGGCCTCGTAGCACCTGGCACCTCGTTCTTCACCCGCCGTCCAAACCAGTTGTGGTTGCTGATCCGCTTCGCGGAGCGGTGGACTAGTGCATCCGGCGAGTCCCGCTGCGTCTGGCTCGCCGATCCATGGGCATTCCGCGAGATGGTCTTTGCCCTGGATGGAGTCGCCGATCAAACACAACGCCACGCCTTGCTTCACCTGATACACCCGGACGCGTTTGAAGACACCGTCAGCCAATACCACAAGCGCGAGATGGCCCAACTCGCCGAGGACAGCGAGGTAGCCGAAAACGACGATCGAACCATCGCCAACGTCCGGCAGCGGCTAAGCCAAGAATTCGGGCGCGATTTCAGCTTCTACTCCCCTGAGGTCCGCAAGTTGTGGCAACCGGACGAGGAACTGGTCGAGACGCTCGCAGACATCCAAATAGAGGCGACGGCGCCGGACCGCGGCGCCTGGCTCATCCGCGGATGGGGCGGCGACGCGGTTCCAGACTGGCTAGAGCGCGGCATCTGCGCGGTCGGCTTCACCGACTCTTTCCCGTTCGCCATCGAGAAGGGGGCACCGCGAGAGGAGCTGCGGCGACAAGCTGAAGAGGCCGGAGTCGACATCACTGCCGGTGGGTTCAACCACTACCTCAGCCAGCTGTGGCGGTTCGTCAATCAGGTGGAAGTTGGCGACTACTTGGTCACGGTCAATGGTCAGCACGTCTACCTAGGCACAGTGGAATCCGACGCCCGCGATGTGATGGGAAAGGTCCGGAAAGAAACCTCCCGCTCCGTCGAGTGGTTAAACGCCGATCAACCGATGCCGCGGCGGGAGATCTCCGACAGCCTTCGATCGAAGATGAAAACACTGCTGACCCTTTCCCGCATCACTGAAGACATCGACGAACTCGAACGGTGGGTCAGCGAGCGCGGCAAGGTCATCGTCCCACCGGTTGCCCCGCCCTCAGCTTCGCTTCCGCGTGCTACACCGCAGCTTGAACAAGAGCTAAACCTCCGGGTTCCGTGGCTCGACCACGTAATCGGTCTCCTTCAAGAGAAGCGCCAGATTGTTCTATACGGACCGCCGGGCACCGGCAAAACCTTTCTGGCCCAAGCGTTGGCGGAGCACTTGAACAGCCACGGCGGGACTGCAGAGCTCGTGCAATTCCATCCGTCATACACCTACGAAGACTTTTTCGAGGGCTACCGACCGGTTCCTTCGATAGGCGGTGGCGTCCAGTTTGAGATCAAGCCAGGACCGCTGCGCCGGATCGCCGACGCGGCGCGGAAGGACAGCGCATCACCGTTCGTACTCATCATCGATGAAATCAACCGAGCGAACCTCGCAAAGGTTTTTGGTGAGCTCTACTTCCTTCTCGAATACAGGGAGCGCGCGATTGCACTTCAGTACTCCGATGAAGAATTCACGCTCCCACAGAACCTATTCGTAATCGGGACGATGAACACTGCGGATCGCTCAATCGCACTCGTGGACGCCGCTATGCGCCGACGCTTTTACTTCGTCAAGTTGGTCCCCGGCGAAGAGCCAATCGACAAGCTTCTTTCCCGTTGGCTAAAGGACCGATGCATGGACGACACCCCAAGCCGACTGCTCGCCGAACTGAACAGGCGACTCGATGAGCCAGAGGCCGCAATCGGCCCCTCCTATCTCATGACTGACGATATCGGGAAGCCAGGGCGCCTCGAAATGATTTGGCAGCACGCGATACTCCCCCTGCTTGAGGAACGCTTCTACGGGACCGGACAGAGCTTGGAGCGTTTCTCACTAGATGCGATCCGGGCAGCACTACAGCAAGAAAACCCATGATCACTCTCCACGAGTGGTCATTTAGGGACGACCTGGAATTGACTGCGGCCCAAGTTGAGACGCTAGCCAACAGCAATCGGTTCGAGCTCCGGCCCCAGCCGCGCCCCGGCGCCAGCCAGCGTTGGCGGCTGAGTGCGACGAGCTATGTCGGTGTCGCGCGCGTCGGCGAGCTTCAATTGAAAGTAGTGCCGAAAGTAGGGGTGCACCGGCTGCTCGAGCTGCTCTGCACATCGCTTGATCGAATCTCCTGGGATGAGCAAGAAGTCGCTCTCGGCGAATCCGATGACCTACTTCGCATTGTCGCAGCGTCATTTGCTCGCCGAGCCGAGCAGGTCGTACGGCGCGGTGTTCTGCAGGGTTACCGCAGCGTTGAGGAGTCGATGTTTGGCTTACGAGGACGCATTGACATGGGCAGGCAGCTGTCTCGTCGATGTGGTCTTCCACTACCTGTCGAGGTCACATATGACGACTACACCATCGACATCCTAGAGAACCAGTTGCTGCTCGGGGCCGGGATAGTGCTCCTCCGTTTGGGTGGCCTTCCCCCCGGGCTCGTCAGTCGCCTTCGGCGCCTTGAGGTTCAGCTTGACGGAGTTCACCGGACACCTCCATCACCGTCGCCGCCGCGAGTGGCGTGGACGCGCTTAAATGAACGCTACAGACCCGTAATTACCCTAGCCCGCTTGATCCTGGAGAGCTCCTCGCTGGACATCGACGGCAATCCGACATCTTCCAGCGACGCCTTTCTCGTCGATATGAACAAAGTATTCGAAGACGTTGTCGGCCTTGGGCTACAAAGAATCCTCGAGGGAACTGGCTTGCGGGTCCTCCTTCAGCACATCGACCACCTCGACTACAACCGCTTTGTTGGCATCCAGCCGGACATCGTTGTGCGTGACGCGTCCGGCTCGGTCGCGGCCGTCGCAGACATCAAGTACAAACGACCATCAACAAACAAGCTGTTGCCCGACGATGTTTACCAAGCAGTCGCTTACGCAACTCGGTACGGGCTCGATCGAGTCGCCCTTATCTTCGCGGAGCCTCCGCCAGTGTCCGAGCTGCACGTTGCCGGAATTACGGTTCAGCTCCAATCTGTCGACCTATCAGCCACCCTCAATGAGCGGCAACAGGCAATGACCACAATTGCGCAACAATGCCTTCTTCCAACGGGTATGGCCGACGCTGACTGGTGGGGGCGAAACGGAGGTCGGCCATGATCGATTTGGGGCTGTCCGGCAAGCGCGCCGTGGTGTCGGGTGCGGGCTACATCCCGGAGCGTGCGGGCCATGGCTGGTTCACGTCGTTGGCCCTCGCCGAGGCGGGCGCCTCGGTGGCGTGTATCGATATCGACGAGCAGCGCGCGCATCGCATCGCCGACGAGATCGCCGGCCGGGGAGGCAAGGCCGTGCCGATCGTCGCCGACATGACCGACGCTATGCAGGTCGGTCGGGCGGTCGACGATGCGGTCGCGGTGTTGGGCGGGGTCGATGTGTGCGTCGACATCATCGGCGGCGCCACCTGGTCGAAGGTCGAGGAGACCAGCACCCAGTTGTGGGACGCGGCGATCCACTACAACCTGACGCAGGTGTTCTACCTCTTCCAAGCCGTTGGGAGGTACATGATCGCCCAACGCAGCGGGGGGTCGTTGGTGGCGATCGCCTCGGTCGACGGCATCGCGGCGGCGACCTACCACGCCGCTTACGGTGCCGCGAAGGCCGGCGTCATCTCGCTGGTCAAGACCTTCGCCGACGAACTGGGGCGGTACGGCATTCGCGCCAACGCGGTCGCGCCCGGCAATGTGGGCACCGGCAACGAGGACCAGCCGCCAAACGAGTACGCCGTCAACGGAATTAACCCGCTGGCCGCGCCCCGCGCGCACGACATCGCCAACGCCGCGTTGTTCCTGTCATCGGAACTGGCCGCCCGCATTACCGGTCAGACGCTCGTCGTCGACGGCGGGGCGACCATTCGGCAGCTGTGGGGGCTGCCGGAATCGATGATCCCTTCGGAGCCGGACGAGGCGCTGCCGGACTTCATGCGGCCCGGGCCGTCGGTCTAGCGCTGGTGGATTAGCGGGAGGCCCGGAACCGAGCTTCTGCCCTTGAGGACGTAGGGGGTGGCGATCGATCCGATGTAGATGTCGCGCATGTCCGGTCCGCCCCAGGCGACGCTGGTGGGGCCGCTTAACAGGGTGCCGTCGGGGTCTTCGATCACGGTTGTGGCCCGGCCGTCCGGGCTGATCACCACGAGCCTGTTGGCGAGAACGAGTGTGACCCAGAGGTTTCCGTCGGCGTCGAACGCGCATCCGTCGGCCATCCCCCACCGGCGACTGACCTCCGGGTCGGCCAGGAACCGACCCGCGTCCGGGCCGAACTCGTCTAGGCGCCGGCCGCCCAGCGGCGGGCCGAATCGCTCTGGCGGCCCGAGTGTTTCGCCTTGGATCGGAAACCGCACCACGTCGGCGGCGACCGTGCGGACCGCATACACGTAGTCCTCGTCGGGATCGAGCGCCATGCAGTTCGGGAAGTTCACTGCATCGGCGACCACTTGCGCCGATTGGCGATCTGGTGCGACCCGAAAGATGAACCCATCCGCGGTGTCGCGCGCGATGGTTTCCATGAGGTCGTCTGCGATCGTGCTCACCGAACACCAGAGCGCTCCAACGGAATCCACCAGAACGAAGTTCAACCACCGCAGCGGGCTTCCGTCGAGTTGTCCGCCAAGCACTATCGTGATCGCGCTGGTCACCGGGTCGAGGTCCTGCAGAACACCCGAGCCAAAATTCGCGATCAAAAAGTGGCCGTCTCCGTCGATCGCGATCCCGTTCGGCTCGCCGCCCGCGTGGCCCATGCGCCGAACAGTGTTCTCATCGACGAGCTCTGCCACAGCCGAGGCCTTATCGGAGGCGAACACACGACCATCGCCAGCCACCACAACGTGTTCCGGGCGTTCCACGCCGCACCCGACGGGATGCAAACAGGTCACCTCGATGGCGGTTTCGCCCGTTGCGCTCATCGATTCCCCTGGTGGACTTGTCGCGAACCAACGTCAGGCTAGCGGAGGCGGCGCATCATGGAAGGGTGCGGATCAGAGTCGGGGTTTCCGCCGCGCTCGAGGCGCGCCCAACCGCGGTGGAGCCCACAATGGACGCGTACGGCGGGCCGCGAGTGAGGCGCCGTGTTTGGCCGCGCTTAGCCCTACCGCCATCACCCATGGCTGCGGTACGAACCTGATGCTGTTCAATCGCGGCCGGACTACGGAACGAACCCCTAGGCATGACAATGCACCGATGAGCGGTTTGCCCTAAGCTCCGTGATGACCCGATCGACCCGACAACGAGATTGATCGGATCTAAAAAAGGCCGCCAGTGTCGTATCTTGGCTTTCGGTCCTTGTCTTGGGTAGGCCATGCGACCCCAGCGTTTGATAGGTCGGATGCGGTGAAGAGTGGTCCAGCCAGTATTGACCGCAATATGTCATCCTGTTGCGACTCGAGACCGACTAAGCGGGTCAGCAACGTAAGTAACTCGTTGAGCTCTTGAGTCCAGGAATGTTCCCAACTCGCAGGGTTGATGTCGTCTAGCGGAGAGGTCCGTTTCCCTGCAGGCTTTTCGCCGCGGTAGTCAACCCATGACTTAAGAACGTTTCTACCCCCCACTTCGTAGTCGACCGCGTCACGTGTTACTGGACCGAACGTGCCCCCGCCAATCTCGAGTTCTTTCGTTACCTCATTGTAGGTATATCCCGTCGGAAGTTCCTTGACCGCTTTGTGGTTACCGATGCGGCGTGGGTCTTCTTTAGAAAAAGCAATGTTTCCACGGGGCCTCTTGCTGGTATCGAAGAACACACCGCCGTACGTCTGTGTCCAGATGACACTCTTGCCGAGTTCGACCGCCTGTGCCCAGAGGGATGGATCTTTCGTGATGGGTATGCGAATCCCCGGAGTTTCAAGCTCGTCGGCGAACGTCTGCGTGAAGCCTGGGTGTCCTGTCACTGAGGCCATGTAGGCGAGGACATCCTCGGCTGTGACTTCCTCACCGAATTCGGCCGTCAGCACCGCGACAAGCTCCTGTGCAAGATTGGCACTTCCGTCGGGATGAAGGAACGGCAGTGTCCTGCCCCCACGATTGTTGAAATGATGGAAGTCGGGGATAAAGCGTGAGAACAGCAATCCAGGACCATCCGAAACCGAATCACTGTGTTGCTCAACCACATACACCTGGTTGGCTAACCCCCACGCCGCCCAAAGCCCCGCACGCGCACGATGGATGACACGCGGGTCAGCAATCAATTTCTGTCGGTCGAACGCACGGAAACCGACTGTCACAATGGGTTCCATGGCGGCGTTGGCTTCGAGTGTCGCGATCGGCGGAAGCCTATTCTCATGCTCGTAGCCAGGCAAGTCCTTGAATTGTGTTTGCATGGCTCCCGTTGTGTCTTTCATAAGGACACGCCGAACGTCGAGATCTGACTCACCCACAAGTCGGTTCCAGCGCTCCTTAAGGATTGCGTCCGAGGGTGAGTAGACCCATGTCCGGGTAGGAAAAATCCCCGGAGAATACCAGGGCATAAGTTGATCCACAGTGGGCCATTCGTCCCACGCCGTGTCGGCTGCAGCGGTAAACGGTGCGGTCCAGGTTGTCCGAACTGGACGCCACCCTGGCGCATCGAGCGAAAGTTCTTGCAGCGCCTTGAACTTGTCGCCGCGTTTGCCGTGCAACGCAATGTAGCTCAGGTCGGCGGGAATTTCTGATGAGGCGTGTGGGCCCCGCAGATATATGCCGATTGCGAGCGGTTGGCGCACACCAGGAAAGATTCGCGTTGGTACGTCAGGGGTCTGACCCTCCGGAGTGAGATCGATGATCCAGCCGGTCTCGGCGCGTTCTCGTATGTATTTGCGCATGCCGGTGAATGCTGAACCCGTCAGGTAACCCGATGTCGTGATGAAGCAAACAACGCCAGTTTCGTCTGCGGGTATGGATTCCCAAACCTTCCAGGTCGCCCACCGCCAGAAGAAGACATAGAGGTTTTTTAGCTTTGCTGCAATACGTCCAGGTACCCCCACAAGCCAATCATCGAGGATCGCATCAGCATGGCCGGCTGCACCGCTACCCCGCTCGACCCAACCTCCTTGACCTGCGGCCAATTCGCGATACGGCGGGTTTCCAATGACGACGTTGACTTTTTGGCTGCGCTTTAGCGCATTGGCATTCTTACGGGACTTCGCGATTGTCATCAAGCTATAGGCAATCTGTGTGACGTCGGCGGTCGGGTCATCGAGGGTATCAGTCACATATAGCTTTAGACCTTCGGCAGGGATGGTGGCGTTCGCGTCAGCCAAGAGTTCGGAAATGCGTAGCTCCGCCACAGCGAACGGACCCATCTGTATCTCGAAGCCCGCTAGGCGTCCGGCCAATTCGGACAATGCACCAGCCACTGCACCTGCGCCTTGTTCTTCTTTAACGTACTGGCTGACGGTTTCGACGACCGACTGGAGAAACGTGCCGGTCCCCATCGCGGGATCGACGGTGAATACTTGAGGCGAGGCGAATCCAGCTTGCACACCGAGGTGTGAAACCACGGCATCTTGCGTGAGCCTCACCATTTCTTTTACCAGTTCGTGTGGCGTGTAGTAGGTGCCCGATGCCTGGCGAAGTTCGTCGTCGTACTCAGCGAGGAACTCCTCGTATAGGTAGAGGTATAAGTCGCGACGGGTTTTGCGGATCTTGTCCCACTGTACGGCGCCGACCACGGTCGTCAAAATGTCCAAGGCGACTTTGAAGTCCGCGGCAACGTCCTCCGTAAGGAGTTGCAATGCACGTCCCATCAAGGAGTGCTGAACAAGCAATTCCTTGCCAACATCGTGCAGGCTGCGTCCTTGAACATCAATTCCGGTCGTGCGAGCAAGTAATAGTGCGAACGTGACGGCTTGCGCATAACCGTCGGCGAATGTCTTGTCGCCCGCTTGGGGGAAAAGCAGACGCTTCCAGTCGCGTGCGAGCCCCATAAATGGCTGATCGTCTTCCGAGGCTCCAGACTTCACTTTCCGATGCTCGGCCGTGAGTTGATCGAGCACGTCACCGCGGAGAAGCCGCGTTAGTGGTGCGATCGCACGGACGAGGGATTGCACGGAAGTAATGTCCGCAGCCTTCCAATCAAGGAACTTGCGGATGACCGTTTCGAACTTCGCGTTGGACCGCAGCTTCGGACCCGCATCGGCAAGGGCAGCTTCGGAAAGGGTGGCTTGCTCGATCAGATTGCCGTCGGTATAGAGCCGCCACTGAGTCCCGTTGGTGTAGATGAGGTTTGGGAGATCCTTTTGTCGGTTCCACTGCTCAAGGTCGTGACCCGTCATTTGCTGGGGATCTATCGACCGCCCCGGTGCTTTGACCTCGATGTACCCCATCATCGTCTTTTTGATCGACACCCCGTAGTCCGGACGTACACGCCGCTCCTCGTCCCGGACCTCGTCATGGAGGACTGCGGGACGTCCGCACAGTTGTCCCATCTGTGAAACCATGTTGGCGAGAGGCGTACGGATGGCCGCTTCAGGATCGCCAGGGCCAGCCAGTTTCTCGGCACATGCTTTACCGAACGTACCGACCGCTGCATCCCACGGATCAAGTTTCGAACCCACTCGCCCAGATTAGAAGGGCGCCACGACAAAATGCCGCAGACGCACTCAAACCCCGCCGGAAGGACTGCTGTGCGCCAAGGAGAGGCCGTACAGCACTAGGGACCCTGCATTCAACCCGCACGGAAGGTGGGCGTCGCCGGTCAGGCTAGAGGTGCCGTTACTCGCCAAGACCGTGTGCCGTACCGGCGTGTTTCTGGCGCATTTCCGGACATGCGCTGCAGCTTATCCACCAGCTCGACGTCGCTGATTCCAGGCCAAAGCGTCTCGGCCAGGTCAAGCACTCGAGGGCAGTCGCTGCGTCCTAGAGCACCGTCGGGCGCCTCGGACAGGTCGAAGATCTTCCTCGTCCTGGCCAAAGCGTCTTCCCCGCGACCAACGGATCATGAATCCTTAGGCACGGCCTACCTGCTCACCGCCGTGAAGGAAACGCGCTCTAAGGCCGGGGCGGCAGCGCCGACAACCACCCATCGGAAAGCAATTCCAACAATTGCCCATCCGGATCGCGGATCATCGCCATCGCCTCGTTGACCGTCCCCTCGACCACCGCTCCCCCGAACTCCTCGACTTTCTTCAACGCGCCTGCAAGGTCGGACACCGAAAACGAAATATGCGTCAGCCCAATCTGATCCATGACGCGCTCCGGCCCAGCGTGAACCTGACGCATCGAGTAGTCCATGAGTTCGAGCACAAACCCATCGCGCACCAGGTAGGTCGCATGCACCCCGAGCGGCTCGGGAAGCTGCACGAGCTTGGCGGTGGGGCCGTCGGGCGGATCAAGCTCCCACCAGAACTGAAACCCGAGCACGTTCTCGTAGAAGCGACGCGACCGCTCGCGATCGGAGACACACAATCCGACATGGTTGAAGGTCGTCCGGTGACTACTCATCGCGGCCTTTCTTGGCGGAACCCCAGCGCGTAATAATGCAAAGATAGTGCAAAAAGCCGAGCTCGCCGCGGTGGAGGACTTTCCGATGACAACCCGTCCCGACGTCAGCCCCGACGCAGTCGTCGAGTTCGACCATCACTCCGACGAATACAACCTCAACGAACTGGCCATCAACGCCGACCTGAGAAACAAGTGCCCGGTCGCCTGGAACGAGAACTACGACGGATTCTGGTTTCTGAGCAGCTACGCCGCGGTGAGCCAAGCGGCAAGAGACGGCGACACCTTCTCCCACAAGTACGAGCCCGACGCCGAAGACGGCGTCGACTACCAGGGAGAGATGGGCGTCCCGCGCCCCGAAGGCCAGCCGGCGCTCGGCATCGGCGAGATCGACGGCCCCTACCACCTCGCCCTACGGCACGCCCTGGCCCCATTCCTGTCGCCGGGAGCCGTCCAGAAACTAAAGCCGTTCATGGAGCAATCGGCGCACTGGTTTCTGGACCAAAAAATCGCCGACGGCCAGATGGACCTCGTGCTCGACTACGCCAGCCCGGTCCCGGCCATCCTCACCATGAAGCTGATGGGCCTGCCCTACGACAACTGGCACCTCTACGCCAACCTCTTCCACTCGATGATGGCCATCCCCCAGGGCAGCCCCGAGTACATCGACGCCATCTCCCAAGTCCCGGCCATGATGCAAGAAGTCATCGAGTTCGCGGCCGCCCGGCGCGGCAACCCGAAAGACGACCTGACCAGCTTCCTCATCCAGTTCGAATTCGACGGCCAGCGCCTCACCGATGAACAGCTGCTCAACATTCTCTGGAACCTCATCGCCGGCGGCGTCGACACCACCACCTCGCAGACCGCGCTGACCCTGCTGCACCTGGGCACCCACCCGGAGCTGCGTCAACAACTGATCGACCACCCGGAGCTCTACCGCACCGCCACCGACGAGTTCCTGCGCTACTTCTCGGTCAACCAAACCCTGAGCCGCACCGTCACCAGAGACGTTGAGCTCAACGGCCAACACCTGCGAAAAAACGACCGCGTCGTCATCAGCTGGCTTTCCGCCAACCACGACGAGCAGGAGTTCGATCGACCCGACGAGATCATCCTGGACCGAACACCCAACCGCCACTTGGCCTTTGGGCTCGGGCCGCACCGCTGCATCGGCTCGCACCTGGCGCGCCTCATGTCCGAGGTGATGGTCAAGGCGGTGCTCGACCGCATCCCCGACTACCAGGTCGACGTCGAAAACGTCCATCAATACCTGGGCAACCCCAGCATGACCGGGCTGGGCAAGCTGCCGGTCACCTTCACCCCGGGGGCGGGCAGGAGCACCTCACACCCCTGGTGATCACCCGCGTTGCAAGGCAGGATCGCTAGTCATGGCGCGGACGTGGTTGTCCATTCGGGTGGACTTGGTCAGCGGCCGCGGCGAGGATTACTGGCCACGCCCGGGCCGGTTGTTCGCCGCGGCCCGGTCTCATCGTTTCAGCCAGCTCGCCGAGGCGATTGACACCGCGTTCGCTCGCTGGGACCGCGCGCACCTCTACAAATTCGACCTGGCCGACGGTCGGGTGATCGGCCGGCCCGAGTTCGACGACTTCGACCTGGGCATCCTCGACGGTGACGCGACGAAGCTGTCGACGTTGTCACTGGGCGACAAATTCGCCTATGAATTCGATCTTGGCGACGGCTGGACGCACCTGTGCGAGGTGGCACCCGAGCGGATCGACCCGGAATCCGAGCTCGGAATTGTGCCGCGGTCCCCCCTTCCGTATTGGGGCTGGGGCGCAATCCCCGACCAGTACGCTCGGCGCTGGATCGACGACGACGGCGAAAGCACCGAGCCGCCCAATCCCGGGCTGAGCGACCTGCCGCCGCTACAACCGGGATGGGGCCTGCGGTCACGCCATTAGGCCCGCAGGCTCTCGATTCGCCTGCGCAACATCTGCGCAAGCAGCTTGGTTTGGCGCCCGTCGAAGCCGATTTCCCCGCACTTGTCCGGCCAATCCCGGGCGGCATCGACGATCGCGTCGATCATCCTTGTGGTGGCGCGTGGACGTAGGCCGAGGCGTTCGGCGGCCTCAACGAAGTCCGCGCGAGTGAGGCGATTTGCGCGCCCATAGAGGTTGAGCGCCATGGGGTCTCGCCAGCGGGTGTAGGGCTGGGTGCAAAGCAGGTCATAGGCGGGCGTGGGCCGCCAAACACCGTCGAGGTCTCGGACCCACCATTTGACTCCTTATGCTTGAAATTGAACGCACAACAAGCTTGCAGCGTCAGCATCGAGGATTTCAAAGCGTCTATGCTTCAAATTCCACGCTTAAGCCCCTCGGGGGCTTTGAGAACTACCTCAGCGCGAGCTCGTAGCCAGCCACACCGGATTCGTCAACGTGACCATCGCGCCGAGCGGGCGCCGCTGAGTCTCACGTATCTCCAACCTCGCGAAGCGTGCCGACGCGGCGCCGAGCTCCCAACGCAGCATGGTCCGCGCCGGCCCGGGCACCGCGGCCCGGCCGAAGCAACCCTCCGCGGTGATCAGCGAAGCGGTCGTCCCGGCGGCCCCGGTGACCATGGCGGTGACGGTGACCGGAGCATCGGGCGGCACCGGCAACGTTTCGCCAAGACCGGCCCCCCGGCCCGCGCACGCCGCGGTGAGTTCCACTGTGACAGCGCGTGATCGGGCTATGTACGAGCGGCCGCGGCGCAACCCATCCAAAAGCGCCGGCGTCGACAGCCCACGCGCATGCACGACCGTCTGCGGCGAACCGACCGGCTGCCGATGGGCGTGCGAGTCGCTACCGCCGACCGCCACGACGCGCCGACCCTCGCACAGCAGCCGCTGCCAAATGCGCAGCGACACTTCGTCGTCGAGGTTCCAGCGGCCGTTCCACACCTCGAGCCCGTCGACGTGGTCAAAGCCGAACTCCCACAACGACCCCGGCACCGGCGCGGCGGGATGCGCGGCGATCACCAAGCCACCGCCCGAACGGACTTCAGACGCGAAGCGCGGGAACACCCCGTCGCGCGGCGCGTATCGCCAGTCGACCCACCCACCCGGCGGCAGGCCGACGGCCAGCCAGTGCCCGTGGCGGGTGGTGACCTCCTCGCCGGGAATCACCAGCAACCCGCCGGTGCGGCACGCGGGCCACACCCGGTTCGCGGAGTTCGTGTTGTGGTCGGTGGAGACGATGAAGTCCAGTCCGCTCTCGCGCGCGGCCGCCACCAGCTCGCCAGGATGGCGCTCGCCGTCGGAGTGCACGGTGTGCAGGTGCAGGTCCCCGCGGTACCAGCCCGCTCGGCCGACCACCGGGGCCGGATACGCGACCATCGGGACGCTTTCCGGACCGGATTGCCCGCGCTCGAGCGTGACGCGCGCCTCCCAGGCCATTCCCCACGGGCTCAGCACCACCGGACCGAGCGCGACCGCCCACAGGCCCGGCTCGATGCGGCCCGCCAGGTAGCCGGGCGTGGCGTGGCCGGCGGAAATCACAAAGCCGTCGCGGGCCCCGCCGGACCATCCCCGGAATCCGGCCGCATTGCCCAGCTCGTGCCCCGCCGGCCCAAACATGCCAAGATCCAACACGTTTCGGATCGGCCCGCCCACCGCGAAGCGGTCATGCGACGTGCTCACCCGAATCCGCTGGACCCCCAACGGAACCTCGAACGGCAGGTAGGCCCACTGGTCGATCCCAAACCCGAACCGGCCCGAAAACGACAGCTGGATCGCCTGGCCCTCGCGCTGTTCGGTCGCGATGCTCACGGCCGTCCTCCCCTTTTCGGTACCCGCCCAGCATCCCGCACCGATGAGTAACCAGCCGTTACTTCGACGCGAACGCCCGTCGTCGGGGCACTGTCATTTAAGAGCTGACTTACTCGGGCTGTCCCCAGCCCCTTGCTGCACGTCACTAGCTATGTACGTACATTCGCCGTACAATCACATGACGAGCGAGTTACCTAGAGGAGGCGGCGCTGTGGCAGTCAAGACGAAGCGCATCGAGCTTCGCGCGGAGCAAGCGACCTTGGACCGGATCCAGCATGCCGCCAACCTTGTTCATGAGCAGACGTCGGAATTCGTGCGGAAAGCGGCGATGCAACGGGCCGAAGACGTCCTGCGTCAGGAGTTGGTGACGGTGATGGAGGCCGAGCAGTTCGACAAACTGATGTCCTCGCTCGATGCCGCTGACGACGCCCCGCGACTGGCGGCAGCCGCACGCAAACCGGCGGTCTTCACAAGGCGTTGACCAATGTTCGAGTCCGCGCGACTCACTGACGCCCACGCGTTGGAAGGATTCGACTGCGGTAAGGAATCGCTGAATAACTGGCTCATCGCGCATGCCCGTCGCGCGAACAGCAGCGGAGTTGCACACGTCTACGTGTGGACCCCGGTGGGCGAGCAGCAAGTCCGCGCCTATTTCGCCATCTGTCCCACCGAGGTTGTACGCAACGACGACGGGCTTTCGGGATCCATGGCCGGCGGCTTTTCCCGCATACCCGGATATTTGATTGCTCGCCTGGCGGTCGACTCATCGCTTCGAGGTCAGGGATATGGCGAGCAGCTGCTTCTCGACGCACTAGGCAAAGTCGTCGCCGCATCGGAAATCGGCGGCGGCCGGCTCATCGTCGTTGACGCGATAGACGACGAGGCGCAATCCTTCGACGAGCATTACCACTTTGTTCCGGTCAGGAATCGCGAGCGTCGTTTGGTCATGAAAGTGTCCACGGCGGCGAAAGCACTCGGGCACCTTGACCCTCAGTGAAGTTGGGTTCAGGGTCGGGATATGAGCATCGACGACGAACCCGTCAGGACGCTGGACGACCTCAAAAGCGATCTGGCGGGCCGGCACAAGTGGACAGCTAGCGGCGGCGCGTCCGTCGACCCCGCGATCGTCGACGCCGACATGGCTGCCCTCGACCGAGACGGCTTCGTCATCTGGGAGAACCTGCTCGGCGCCGACGAGTGTCAGCAGATCCGCGACACCGTCACGCCCTGGCTCGGCCACACCGGACGCAACTCCTTCGAAGGACGGCGCACCCAGCGCATCTACAGCGTGCTGAGCAGGACCCGCGTATGTGACCGGCTCGTCGACCATCCGCGCGTGCTGGCGGTCCTCGATCGACTGCTGATGCCCAACTACCTGCTTTCGGCGTTGCAGGCCATCAACATTCAGCCGGGCGAGTCACCCCAGCTGCCTCACCACGACGACGGGTTCTACCCGATCCCACGTCCCCGGGATCCCTTGGCAGCCGCGACAATCTGGGCGATCGACGACTTCACCGCCGACAACGGCGCCACGGTGCTGCTGCCCGGCAGCCATCGCTGGGGCAGGCGCCCGCCCGGGCCGGACGATCCCGCGCTACCCGTCGTCATGCCCGCCGGCTCCTGCGTCTTTTTCGTGGGAACCTTGTGGCACGGCGGCGGCGCCAACACGACCGACCACGCGCGGCTCGCCGTCACCGCCCAATACTGCCAACCGTGGCTGCGCCCGATGGAGGCCTTCACTCTGTCGATCCCCCGCGAAATGGCGCGAACGCTCTCGCCCGACCTGCAACGCATGATCGGTTACAGCGTCCACCCGCCGTTCGTCGGCGCGGTCGACGGCCTGCACCCCATCCGGTTGCTAGACCAGCCGTGAGACGTCAGTACGCCAGTGTCGGAGTACGGCGGATCCACTCCGGTGTCTCCAATTGGTCGAGAACGAAAGCGGCGAGGTCGGTGCGGGACAGCGTTTAGCCTCCCCACGGATTGCATCCGTCTCCGATGCGGTAGTCGCCGCGCGCACGGCCGTCGGTCAAGTGGGCCACGCGGATGACCGGCTCGTGGCCAGCCGGCCCCAGGCAGGCCCACTGGTCAATCCCGAAGCCGAACCGCCCCGAAAACGACAGCTGGATCGCCTGGCACTCTCGCCGCTCAGTCGCGACGCTCAGGCTGCCCTCCCCTTTCGGTACACCGCTTACGACGGCACTAACAACACTCGTCGGGCCACTGTCGCGTTCATTAGCCGTCGCGACTGTGATGTTGTGCACAGCGACGCCGGGAACGCCCAGCTGCGACCGCATAGGCGACGCGAACGCGTGTGATCTGGGCCGCGTTCAAGTTTCCGGACCCGCCGCGCCCGGTTAGTCTCTGCGGAATCTCTCGGCCGCGATCGGCCGGTGCCCCGGCGCCAGCGCCGGAATCACAATTCCAATCCGTGGGAGACCCATGTCCAAAAATCCAGGCGATTTCGCATACGACCTGACGCTCGACGAAGCGCGCCGGCGCGCGGCGGTCCTCGAGGCAATCGGGGGCGACTGGGATCCCGTTCATGTGCTCGCCGAGGAGGAGCGCGCCTGGGACCTGCTGTACAGCGGGCTCGACGACGACCAGCAGCGGATCTACGACGAGCTGGTCGCTGCGGGAGTACTCCCGGATCGGACGGCGAACCGTGTTACCGATTGATCCCCACGCCGACCGCGGCCGACGCGCCTGGCTGCTCTGCCCGCAGTGCGATCACGCCAGGCACTGCGACGACTGCCGCGGCCCACGCAACTGCACGAACCACTGGCAGTACCTGCTGAGCAACCGGGCCTGGGTGGTGCACCTGCAGTGCCCGGCCTGCGGTCATCTCTGGAGCGCCGACACCCGGTAACCGCCTATTAGAGTAATCGCGATGAGCGATATCACGGCGCGGTTTTCCGAAATCGTCGGCGAGCACAACCTGCTCACTGGCGACGCGATCCCCGAGGACTACTGGCACGACGAGGTGTTGACCTCGGCGCCGCAAAAACCCGCGTACGTCGCCAAACCGGCCACCGCGGAAGAGGTCGCCGAGCTGCTGAAAACCGCCACCGCACACCAGATCCCGGTGACCGCCCGCGGCTCCGGCAGCGGCCTGTCCGGCGCGGCGATCCCGCGCGCAGACGGGCTGCTGATCTCCTTCGAGCGGATGAACGCAATCCTCGAGGTCGACACCACCAACCAGGTCGCCGTCGTCCAACCCGGCGTGACACTCACCGAGCTGGACGCCGCGACCGTCGACTCCGGGCTGAGCTACATGGTGCAGCCGGGCGAGCTGTCCTCGAGCGTCGGCGGCAACGTCGGCACCAACGCCGGCGGCATGCGCGCGGTCAAGTACGGCATCGCCCGCCACAACGTGCTCGGGTTACAGGCGGTGCTGCCCACCGGCGAGATCATCCGCACCGGCGGCAAGATCGCCAAGGTCTCCACCGGCTACGACCTGACCCAGCTCATCGTCGGCTCGGAGGGCACCCTGGCCCTGGCCACCGAGGTGATCGTCAAGCTGCACCCGCGCCTCGACCACGCCGCCACCGTGCTCGCCCCGTTCGCCGACTTCGACCAGGTCATGGAGGCGGTGCCGCAGGTTCTCGCCAGCGGCCTGGCGCCCTACATCCTCGAATACATCGACAACATGACGATGGCCGCGCTCGTCCACACCCAGAACCTGGAGCTCGGCGTTCCGGATAACGTCCGCGACAGCTGCCAGGCGTATCTCGTTGTGGCGCTTGAGAACCGCACGGCGGAGCGGCTCGACGAGGACGTCGAGCGGGCCGGCGAACTGGTGGTCGAGCTGGGCGCCGTCGACGCCTATGTGCTCGAAGGGGTTTCGGCGCGCAAGCTGATCGAGGCGCGGGAAAAGGCGTTCTGGACGGCCAAGGCGATCGGCGCCGACGACATCATCGACACCGTCGTGCCGCGCTCGGCGATGCCGAAGTTCCTCGCCGCCGCGCGCGAACTGGCGGCGACGGCCGGCGGCGCGGCGGCCGGCTGCGGACACGCCGGCGACGGCAACGTGCACCTGGCCATCATCTGCAAGGACCCGGTCAAAAAGAAGCAGCTGATGACCGACATCCTGGCGCTGGCAATGGAATTGGGCGGTGCGATCTCCGGGGAACACGGCCTGGGCCGCGCCAAGACCCCGTACTTCCTACAACTCGAAGACCCCGTCAAGGTCGACCTCATGCGTCGCATCAAGCAGAGCTTCGACCCAGCGGGCATCCTCAACCCCGACGTCTTGTTCGGGGAAACCTAAGTGGCGCTTGCGTATTGGAGCACCGGCTCCGACGAGTCGACGTGGCCGTTGCTGATGATCCGAAGCCGTTCCGGGCGCACCTCATAGCGAACCCCATTTTCCGGATTGGTGACGTCGAACCCGTCGGAAGACCGCACCGCGTCGGTCAGCTCGATGTGGGCGCCGTCGCGGATGCGCTCACCCCGGTAGTAGAAACTGCCATTCGCGGTTTGGCACACCACCGCGAGCGACTGGGCGGTTCGCACCACCGCCGCCGGAGGGTTGCCCGGGTCGCACCGCGCCGTCTCACCGACGAAGCCCAGGCCGTCGGCGCCCTGCACGGGCTGTGAGAGCGACGGCGTCTTCGTCGTCGACGAGGTCGGGGGCGCCGCCGTTTGAGGCGACGCACTGTTGCGCGTGCCGCCGAAAAGCACAAGCGTCACCGCGATGACCGCCGCGACAACCAAGAGGGCCACCGCCGCCCCGGCCACGAGGGCGGGCGCCCGGTTGCCCGGCCGCTGGGGCTGCGGCGCGGGCGGCGGATACGGGCTGTAACCGGTGTCGTCCGGGTTCGGGTAGACCGTCGAGAACGCCCGGGTGCGCGACGGCTCCGGGATCGACGGCGCCATCCCGAAAGCCGCCCTGGCGAGTTCACCCGCCGACGAGAATCGCGCGCCCGGATCCTTGGCCATCCCGCGGGCGATGACGTCGTCGAGCGCCTTGTCGATCCCCCGGCGCATGATGCTCGGCCGGGGCGGCGGCATCTGCAGGTGCGCGGCGATCAGCTGCGGGATTTCCGCGCCCTCGAACGGCGCGTGACCGGTGAGGCACTCGTAGAGCACGCACGCCAGCGAGTAGACGTCGGTTTGCGGTCCCACCGGGGCGCCGTCGAAGCGTTCGGGCGCCATGTAGGCGCACGACCCGATCAACGGTCCGCCCGCCGTCAGGCTGGGATCGCCGTGGGCCTGGGCGAGGCCGAAGTCGACCAGGTACGCGAAGTTGTCGCGGGTGAGCAGCACGTTCTCCGGCTTCACGTCCCGATGCACCAGGCCCTCGGCATGGGCCGCGTCCAGCGCCGACGCCACCTGTGCCGTGATCGCCGCCGCCTGACCGGGGTCGAGCGCACCCCGCTCGCGCAGCAGATCCTTGAGGCTGCCGCCGTCGACCAGGCGCATGTCGATGAAGAGCACCCCATCGATTTCGCCGAAGTCATGAACCGGGATGACGTGCGGTTCCTGCAACCGCGCCGCCAGCTGGGACTCTCGCCGAAAGCGCTGCTGGAAACCCGGGTCCGCCGCCATCTCGGGGCGCAAGAGCTTGAGCGCGACCATCCGACCCTTGCTCGTGTCGTAGGCCCGGTACACCTCGCCCATTCCGCCCGCGCCGACCAGTGATCGCAGCTCGTAGGGCCCGAACCGGGTGCCAACCCGCGTGCGGCGATACGGCGTAAACATTGGACCAGGATTCCCGAATCGAGGGCGCAGATAACGCGCGTCAGCGGACGATCTCGATCCCACAATGCAGGCCCGAGGCACGTGAAAGGCGCGTATCGGCGGTGAGGAGTACGACCCCCAGCCTCGCGCTACAACCCACGTTCCGTCCGAATGTGCTCAACAGCGCCCTTGAAGGAAACCCGGCCGCCACGGTGACCGGCGACACGATCCAAAACTTCATCCAGCGTGGGCTGGCCCGCCTCTGCGATCAGACGGCTTCGAAGGTATTCCTGCAGGGACTGGTGCGCGCGGGCGGCCCGCTCACGCAGAACTCGGTAAGTGTCCTCCGGAACGTCTTTAATCTGCACCCTAGGCATGGCGCCATTATGGTGCGCCAACCAGCAAAAGAGCGGATCTGATTCCAAATCCCATGCGTCACAAGAAGTCAGGGATATGCCACCGTGCCCGCCTCTCAGCGACAACCGACGGCGTCGCCGGGATTTGTCGCTACGAGGCGGGCACAAAGGGTGCCGCCTCTTTTTCAGGGACGCCTGTGGCTGATGTGACTCAGCGCGCCCCTCACATACCAAAGTGCGTGCGACGCACCGCCGCAACCGCCTCGGGTGGCCCGCCCAACTCGACCTGTGCCGCCGCTTGCCGCCCAAAGAGATACAACAGCATCTCCCCCGGCGGCCCACTGAGCAAAGCCGACGGCGAGCCGGGCCGAACCGTCACCCGCTCATCACCACCCACCCACTCCACCTCGAGCCCACACCCCCGCAGCCGACGGCTCAAAAAGCGCCCCCCGCGGCGCACGTTTCGCCACAGCCCGACATCCAGGGCGGGCGCCAACGCACGAACCCCCAGCCCGTTGGCCCGCCGCACGTCCTCCTGGTGCACGAAGCATTCGTTGAGGTTCGCCATCTCGCGCACCCACTTCACGCGAAAGAACCCAATCGGCGGCCCGGACCGGATCCGCGCGACCAGCCCCGCAAAGTCCGAACGCGCCGCCAACGCGGCGCGACGCCGCTCGGCGAACCGCTCGAACGGGCCCGGCAGCACCATGCACGGGCCGGCGACGACATCGTGCTCCCGCAACACCAGGTGAGCCGCTAGATCGTGAGAAGTCCACCCGTCGAGCAGGGTGGGGACCGACGGCCCGAGCTCGTCGAAAAGATCGCACAGCTCACGGCGCTCTTGCGCATCCAGCGGGACGTCACCCACGAAGCCAAAGTTTACGAGCGGTTATGGTGACGAAATGCAGAAGGCTCGACTCGCCGACAACCTCCGGCAAGCAGCGTCCCTCGTGGTCACCGCGGTAACGGCCACGTCCACCCTCAATGCCTACCGCCCGCTGGCGCGCAAGGGTTTCCTGTCGCTGTACTCGTGGTTGTTCGGCATGATCGTCACCGAGCTGCCGCTGCAGACGATGGCCAGCCAGCTCGGCGGGCTGGCGCTCACGGCCCGCCGCCTGAACCGGCCGGTCCGAATCCTTGCCTGGCTCACGGCGGCCGTCTCGGCCCTCGGCCTCCTGAACTTCAGCCGCGCCGGCCACCAGGCCAACATCCCGCTGTCCAAGGCACTCGACGCCGGCCTGGGACCCAACAGGCGCACCGACTCGGCCGACCTGTGGCGCCGGCCGAAAGGCCCCGGCATCGCCAAGGCGCCCGGGCTGCTGCGCATGATGCGGGTCTACCGCGACTACGCCCACGACTCCAACATCAGCTACGGCGAATTCGGCAGCGCCAACCACCTGGACATCTGGCGACGCCCCGACCTCGACCCGAACGGCAAGGCGCCGGTCCTCTTCCAGATCCCCGGCGGCGCCTGGACGACGGGAAACAAACGCGGGCAAGCGCATCCGCTGATGAGCCACCTCGCCGAGCTCGGCTGGATCTGCGTGGCCATCAACTACCGGCATAGCCCGCGCAACACCTGGCCCGCCCACATCGTCGACGTCAAGCGCGCCCTCGCGTGGGTCAAGCAGCACATCGCCGAATACGGCGGCGACCCCGATTTCATTGCCATCACCGGCGGTTCGGCCGGCGGCCACCTGTCGTCCCTGGCGGCGCTGACACCCAACTACCCCGAGTTCCAACCGGGATTCGAGGACGCCGACACCCGAGTGCAGGCGGCCGTGCCGTTCTACGGGATCTACGACTTCACCCGCCTCGACGACTCGCTGCACGCGATGATGCCCGGGCTGCTCATCAAATCGATCATCAAGCAAAAGCCCTCGACGCATCTCGAGACATACAAGGCCGCATCGCCGATCCACCACGTAAACCCCGATGCTCCACCGTTTTTCGTGCTGCACGGCACGAACGACTCGCTGGCCCTCGTCGAGCAGGCCCGCGACTTCACCAGCAAGCTGCGCGAAGTCAGCAACCAGCCCGTCGTGTACGCCGAATTGCCTTACACCCAGCACGCTTTCGACATCTTCGGCTCGGCCCGCGCGGTGCACGCCGCGGTCGCCGTCGAGCAGTTCCTGGCCGAGGTCTACGTGAGCACCCGGGCCACCACTCCTGCGACCATGGCCGCCGGATCTTCCTGAATCCCGACCGCGCTCAGCTCGCCGCCGATGGCGAGCGACGCGACGCCGTGCACCAGTGACCACAGCGGCGCGGCAACCGCACGCGCATCGGCACCGTCGACGACCCCCGTGAGCGCGTCCACCAGGTCGCCGAACGCCTGCTCGCCCGCGATCGCCAAACCGGGGTGGTCCGCCTTGCCGATGTCGGCGCCGAACATCACCCGGTAGTGGTCCGGATGGGCGACGGCCCAGCGCACATACGTCCGGCCGAGCTCGACCACGCGGGCCTTCGGCTCCGTTTCGGGCACCGCGACCAGCGCGGCGTGCAATTCGCGAAAGCCCTGCTCGGCGACGGTGGCCAGCAGCGCGGCCTTGTCGGCGAAGTGCCGGTACGGGGCCGCGGCGCTGACGCCGGCGCGCCGCGCCGCCTCGGTCAGCGTGAAGCCCTTCGGCCCCTTCTCGGCCACCAGTGACAGCGCGGCGCTGGTCAGCGCCCTTTTCAGGTCGCCATGGTGGTAGCTGTCGCGCCGCGCAGAAGTGCTCGAACGTGCCATGTTGACGACATTAACATTCCGTACTATGTTAATGCTATTCACATCCCCACGAAGGACCGGAACCATGACAACCACCACCATCGCCCGGGCCGGCGACCGCGACCGGCAGAGGACCGCCACGAACCTGGGCCAGGCGCTCGCGCAGGGCTACCTGGAGCTCGACGAGTACGACCGGCGGCTGCAAACCGCGTATCAGACCCGGACCGCCGGGGAGCTCAGGCAGCTCGTCGCCGACCTGCCGCTGCATCGCATCCGGCGCGCCGACCCGCGCCGCCGCGCCGCCGCCGCGCGAATGGCCCGCGCGAGCGTGCGCATCCACCTCGCCGCGTTCGTCGCGATGACTACGGTCGTTCTCACCATCTGGGCGGCGACGGGCGTGACATACTTCTGGCCGATCTGGCCGATCCTCGGGACCGCGGTCGGCTTCGTCAGCCACGCCCTGGCCGTCCGCCCGATCACGAAAAAAGGTGTCTAGCAATGTCTATCGCCGTCATCACCGGCGCCAGCTCCGGGCTGGGCGCGATCTTCGCCGACCAACTCGCCCAACGCGGCCACAGCCTCGTGCTCGCCGGCCGCGACGAGAACCGCCTCAAGGCGGTGGCGCAACGCATCAACGGGGACGCCGAACTCGTCGTCGGCGACCTCGGGACCGACGAAGGCACCGACGACCTCATCGCCCGCCTGGCGGGCAAGGACGTCGACATCCTGGTCAACAACGCCGGATTCGGCACCTACGGCCCGTTCGCGGAGGTCGACGCGCACCGCGAGCACGAGCTGGTCGCCGTCAACGTCGACGCCCTGGTGCGGCTGACCCACGCCGTGCTGCCGGGCATGCTGGCCCGCGGGCGCGGCGGCATCCTGAATGTGGCCTCCACCATCGCCTTTCAGCCCGGTCCGTATCAGGCCACCTACGGCGCCTCCAAGGCGTTCGTGCTGTCGCTCAGCCAGGCTCTGTGGGCCGAGACCCGGAAATCCGGTGTCACCGTGACGGCGCTGTGCCCCGGCGCCACCCGCACCGGGTTCGTCGATGCGCTCGGCGAGGACGTCTCGCACACCGCGGTCTATCGGCGCCTCGCGGCGCCCGAACCCGTCGTCGCCGCCGGGCTGAAAGCCTTGGACAAGGGGCGCGCCGTCGTCGTGCCCGGGTGGCGCAACCGGTTCACGTCCACCTTCGCGCGACTGGGACCGAGCTCGATCTCGGCGCGCGTGGCCGGCCGGATGCTGCAGCCCACGAAGGCCTAGCCGAAGATCGGGAAGCGGCGCTTGGCCGCCAGCGCGTCGAGGCCCTTCTGCATCAGCCCGCGCACCAGCGCGTCGAGGTGCTCGACGTCGGCGGCCCCGCCGAATTCGGTGGCGACGTCGATCGGCTCCAAGACCTCGGTGACGATCTTGGTGGGCAGGGGAACGTTGACCGGGGCGAGGACGCTCAGCCCGAACGGCCACCCGAAAGTTATTGGCAGGATGTCGGTTCGGAAGTGCTTTTGCTCGAACTTGGCGAGCCGCAGCAGCCGCGACAGCCAGGTGCCGCGGCTCAGGTACAGCTGGCCTTCCTGCCCGCCGATCGATACCGCCGGGACGATCGGCACCCCCGCCTCCACGGCCGTGCTGACATAACCGGTCCGGCCACCGAAGTTGATGACGTTCTCGCGCATGCTCGGCCGGTACACGTCGAAATCGCCGCCCGGGAACACCAATACGACGGCGCCGGACGCCAATGCGTTGGCGGCGTTTTCGCGCGTCGCCCGAATCACCCCGGTGCGGTTGAGGAATTCGCCGGCGACCCCGCCGAATAACGTGTCGAACCCCAGCGCATACAGCGGACGCTCGTAACCGTATTTGTCGTAATAGTCGACGGCGAACACCGAGAGGTCGAACGAGGTCAGGCCGCCGGAATGGTTCGACACCACCAGCGACGGGCCGGCCGGGATATTGTCCAGGCCGCGCACCTCGGATCGGAAATAGTGCTTGACGATCGGGCGGGTCAGCGCGACGACGTGTTCGGTCAGGCCGCGATCCCATTTGTCGATGTCGGTCGAATCGGCATGGCTGACGCTCATACCCCGATCCTCAGCCGACCGCAAGCCGGCGAATAGGGCATTTGGTCTGTTCCGCGAAACTCGCGACCAAAAAAGTGTCCGACCCGAGGTGGGTTCGCGCTCCTACCTATGACAGCGGCTCATCCGGAGCGGCTTCAACCACCAGGGGAGAACATGACCAGCATCAGCACCGCACGACCCGCGGCACTCACCACGCTCGCCCTCGCGGCCGGCGCCCTAGCCATCACCGCGATCGGATTTTCACCCGCCGCCCAGGCGGAGACGATCGAGCACTCCTGCACAACCAATCCGGGGGCGTACGCCGCCGGCGGGGTGCGCGGCGTCTACAGCACGAAAAGAGTCGGCAACGACCGGGAAGAAATTTGTTCGGTGTACGACGCACACGGCAAGCTGCTCACCCAGTACACCAAGCCCGACTACGGTTTCTACGACCGACGGGCCAACGTGCCGCCTGGTGCGACCTCGGTGCAGTAACCACTGCTGATCCCGGTCGACCCGTCACCTTCCGTGGGTGGCGGGCCGGCTAAGGCTTGGGACGCACCCCGGCGGCGCGGTACACGAATATCGGGTCGACCCGAAAACGCAGCGACGTGGTGGGCAGCTTTTCCAGCACATCGGCGGGGATCTTTTTCCGATAGTTCAGCTTCATCGAGCCGGAAAAGGCGGGATCGACTCCGTGCAAGTCGATTTCGATCCGCAGCCCTTTCTCGGTGATGGTCGCCCGCGCCGGTCCCTTGTCGCTGTCCCATGAGCAATCGATGGAACGCAGGTTGGGGTCCGCGCGAACCGGGAACGTGGCGACCACCCGCGCGTTGCTGAAGCCGAAGCCGCCCGTGTAGCGGGCCACGCCGGTGGCCGAAAAGACGCCCGGCACGTGGCCGCTGAAGTGCCGGCTTACCCCGACCTTGCCGGCGGTGAAGATGACGCCCTCGGCGTCGAGTTCTTCGCGCAGTGGCGCGGGCAGCTTGCCGATCTCGGACCAATTGCGAAGAAAGCCAAACACAGTCAAGACCGTAGCGGGACGCGCACTTGTTTGCCAGCGACGTTTACTGCACCGTCACATTGGCCGTGTAAGTGCACGCCGTTTTGGAGTCCTTGCCGACGATGCTCGAGTACGCGGTGGTGATCGTGGTCTTCCCGGGCTTCAGCGCCGTGAACGTCCACACCTCCGTGCCCGCCGCCCCCAGCGCGTCGGACGTCGGTTGCACGTACGCGTGACTGGTTTGCTTCACGATCGTCGGATCGCCGATCTTGGTGTTGATCGCCCACCGGTACGGGGTGGTGTAGTTCGAGCCCAACCGCACGGTCAGCGTGTTGCCGACCCCCAGCGTGACGTCCTGCGTGATGGCGTTCTGCTTCAGCACGTCGCCCATCGCGACCTCGAGGGTGTGGCTGGTCGGAGGGTTGCGGGACGCGAAATGGCAGCCCATCAACGTCGATGAAACGAGTATCGCGACGGTCACCAAAAGCCTGATCTTCACGACGGTCATCGCCCCCCATTATGACCCGCCGCCGAGCGAACGTTATTAGACGAACGTTAGCCCGCGCGGCAAGTACGCGCGGATGGCGTCGCGGTACGGCAGGTCGCCGGCGGCGATGTGTTCACGCAGGTACTTCTCGAAGGTGATCGTGCCGTCGGCGTGCTCCGGAGCCAGCAGCCCGCCATCGCGGATCCCGCCGAACACCTTGCCGGGCAACCGAATCGGGGCGATGGGCCGGCGCTTGCCGGCGATCGTCAGGTAGCCGCGGGCGAGGTCGTCGAGCGTGCGCGGCTGCGGGCCGCCGAAATCCGGCGCCCGCCCGATCGGCTCGCCGAGCGCCAGGTCCGCCAACCGGGCACCCACGTCGCGCACGTCGACGGGTTGGAACCTCAGGCCCGACGGCAGCGCCAGCACCGGCGGTTTCGACAGCATGCGCAACAGGAACGCGATCAGGTCGTGAAACTGGGTGGCCCGCAGCACCGTCCACGGCACGCCCGACTCGGCGATGGTGCGCTCGTTGGCCAGCATCGTGCGATAGAGGGCAAAGGGAATGCGGTCGATTCCGACGATCGAGACGTAAACCAGATGCGGCGTGCCCGCCCGCTTCGCCGCCGCCACCAGCTCCTCGGCGGGATAGACGCAATGCACGATCGCGTCGACGCCGTCCACCGCCGCGTCCAGCCCCGCGCCGGATTGCACATCCCCGACGACATGCTCGACGTCGGACCGCTGGTGCCGCCGTCGGCCGCGGCTCACCACGCGGACCTCCTTGCCCGCCGCCGTCAGACGGTCGACGACGACGCGCCCCACGGTCCCGGTCCCGCCGGTTACCAGAATTCGATTCGCCATGCCCCTATGAACCGGGCAGGCCCGCCGGATGTGACAACTGCTCGGCGAGGAATCGCAATTTGTCGGGATTGGCCATCACCCGCAGGGCCGCTATCCGCTCCCCCGCGATCTCGAAGCACAGGACACCGGCCAGGCCGTCGCCGTCGAACGCCAGCATCGCCGGCTCGCCGTTGACCTCGGCGACCTCGAGGCGCATCGACGTCGGCCCCATGTTCTTGCTGAACACGCGCGCCACGTAGTAGGCCATCCGGTCGCGGCCCGAAATGACGCGCCGGGCCGCCCCGACCTTGCCGCCGCCGTCGGCCGTCGACGTCACGTCGTCGGTCAGGATCTCGACGAGCCCGTCGACGTCGCCGGCGCGGGCGGCGGTGAAGAAGCGGTCGACGAGGCGACGCCACTGCCCCCGGTCCGGGTGGAACCGCCGCCGGGGCTCGCCCAGCCGCTCCTTCGCCCGCCGGTAGAGCTGGCGGGCGTTGGCCTCCGACGTCTGCAGGATCTCGGCGATCTCGAAATGGCTGTAGCCGAACGCTTCTCGCAGGACGAACGCCGCGCGCTCGGTCGGGCCGAGCCGCTCCATCAGGCTCAGCAGCGCGATCGACACCGACTCGCGCTGTTCGGCGGTCTCGAGCGGGCCGAGCGCCCGCTCGTCGGTAAGCACCGGCTCGGGCAGCCACGGGCCCGGATAGACCTCGCGGCGGGCACGCGCCGACGTGAGCCGGTTGAGGCACAGGTTCGTGGTCACCGTGGTGAGCCAGGCCGGCAGCGATTCGATTGCCTCCGCGTCGGCGGCGTGCAGTCGCAGGTACGCGTCCTGCACCGCGTCTTCCGCCTCGCTCGCCGACCCCAGCAGCCGGTACGCCAGCCAGAACAGGCGGGGCCGCTGGGACTCGAAGTCCTGCGCGACGTCGGTCACCCTGCCAGACTGCCACGCGGCGGTGGAACCCGTGGCACGGCGTTTTGCGGCGCGCGTTTGCTGAACCTCGGGTAGCTTCTGTGCATGTTTGGCATCATCCGGCCCTGCCGTCACCGACTTGGCGGCGAGCTCGCGGACGCCTGGCGAGCCCAGTTGTGTGGATTGTGTCTGGCGCTGCGCGACGACTACGGCCAGGTCGCGCGGATCGCCACCAACTACGACGGGCTGGTGGTCTCCTTGCTGGTCGAGGCGCAGTCGGCCGCCGAGCCGACGCGCCGCAAGGCCGGCCGATGCCCGCTGCGCGGCATGAAGCGCGCCGACGTCGCCACCGGTGATTGCGTGCGGCTGGCCGCGGTGGTCTCGCTGGCCCTGGCCGCCGCGAAGGTGCGCGACCACGTCGACGACCGCGACGGCATGGTCGGCGCGGCCGGGGTTCGCCCGGCGGCGCGGCGCATCGCCGAACGCTGGGTGCGCCAGGGCGCCGACGCCGGGCACACCCTGGGCTTCGACACCGGCGTGCTCGTCGCGGCGATCGACCGCCAGACCGCGCTCGAAGCGTCCGCCGGCCCGGGCAGCCCGCTGCTGGCGGTGACCGAGCCCACCGAGACCGCCGTCGCCGAAGCCTTCGCGCACACCGCCGTGCTGGCCGGGCGCCCCGGCAACGCCGCCCCGCTGCGCGAGATCGGGCAGCTGTTCGGCCGGGTGGCGCACCTGCTCGACGCCGTCGAGGACTACCGCGACGACGTCGCGCACGGCAAGTGGAACCCGTTGGCCGCCAGCGCAACCCCCATCGAAGCGGCCCGCGCCCTGTGCGACGACGCGGCCCTGGGGATCGAGCTCGCGCTGGCCGACGTCGAATTCACCGACGGGCGCCTGCCCCATCGGCTGCTGACCGGCGAGGTGCGCCGCGCCATCAAGCGCACCTTCAGCCACGCCGGCTACACCGCGCAGAGCGGGACGCCGCGCGGCCAGCAGGAACCCATCAACTTCGGCAACCAGCCCGGTTCCTTCGAGCCGACGGACGAGGGCGAAACCCCTAACCCCGGGAAACGCAAGAAGGGCGGCGGCGACTCGGGCTGCTGGTGCTGCTGCGAAGGCTGCGACTGCTGCTGCGACGACTGCTGCTGCGATTGTTAGGTGGGCCCGGCCACGTTCGCCTTCCGCTGAAGGTGGCCGTGGGACGGGTGTGACCCAAACCCCAACCGGCGCAAGTCGTACCCGTCCGGCAGGATTGGGCAGGTGTTTGGCCTCGTCCTGATCGTCGCGCTCGTCTCCACCGTCATCGTGGGGACGGTCATCGGCCGGCGCTACCGCGTGGGTCCCCCCGTGCTGCTCATCTCGCTCGGCGCGCTGCTGGGCCTCATCCCCAGCTTCGGCCACGTGCACGTCGACGGCGAGGTCGTGCTGCTGCTGTTCCTGCCCGCGATCCTCTACTGGGAGGGCATGAACACCAGCTTCCGCGAGATCCGCGCCAACGCGCGTGTCATCGTCTTGCTCAGCATCGCCCTGGTGATCGCCACCGCGGCGGCGGTGTCGTGGACGGCGCGATCGCTGGGCATGGACCCCCACGCGGCCGGCGTCCTGGGCGCCGTGCTGTCCCCCACCGACGCCGCCGCTGTGGCCGGCCTGGCGAAAAAGCTGCCGCGCCGGCAGCTGACTGTCCTGAAGGCCGAGAGCCTCATCAACGACGGCACCGCGCTGGTGCTGTTCGCCGGCAGCGTCACCGTGGCGGTCGGCGGGTCCGCCATCACCCCGCTCGAAGTGAGCAGCCGATTCGTCCTTTCCTACCTCGGCGGCATCGTCGCCGGGCTGTTGGTCGGTGGGCTGGTGGTGCTGGCGCGCAAGCGAATCGACGCGCCGCAGGAGGAAGGGGCCATGAGCCTGCTGACGCCGTTCGCGGCGTTCCTGCTGGCCCAGGCGTTCGACTGCAGCGGCGTGGTCGCGGTCATGGTGTCGGCCCTGGTCCTCGCCTACGCCGGGCCGGTGGTGATCCGGGCCCGTTCCCGCCTGGCGGCGTTCGGGTTCTGGGACATCGCGACGTTCCTGCTCAACGGCTCGCTGTGGGTGTTCGTCGGCGTGCAGATTCCGGGCGCGCTGCACGGCATCTCCCATGTCGACGGGGGCCTTCGCCACGCCGCCTACATCGCCCTGGCCGTCACCGGTGTGGTGATCGCCTCCCGCATCGTGTGGGGTGAAATCACCACCGGCCTGATTCGCCTCATCGACCGCCGCGAGGCCCAGCGCCAGCGCCGCGCCCCCTGGCGCCAGCGTTTCGTGATCGCCTGGGCGGGCTTCCGCGGGGCCGTGTCGCTCGCCGCGGCGCTGGCCGTCCCGGCCACCACACTGAACGGCAAACCCTTCCCGGACCGCAGCCTGCTCATCTTTATCGTGACCTTCGTAATCCTGGTCACCGTCCTAGTCCAGGGCAGCACACTGCCCGCGGTGGTTCGCTGGGCCAAGATGCCCGACGACCTCACGTACGTCCAGGAATTGGAACTGGCCCGATGCCGGGGCAGTCAAGCCGCCCTCGCCGCGCTGCCGACGGTCGCCGACGAGGTCGGCATCAGCGATGAGCTGCGGCGACGGCTGGAGAAGGAATACGAAGAGAAGGCCGCGCTCACGCTGGCCACCGAGGGTGATTCGGCCGACAGTCATCTCATCAATAAGAAGGAAAAGGTGCGGCAGGTGCGCCTGGGCGTGCTCGAACACAAGCGGCGCGAAATCACCGGCATGCGCAACCAGAACCTCATCGACGACATCGTGCTGCGCGAGTTGCAGAACGAGATGGACCTCGAGGAAGTCCAACTTCTCGACGCCGCCGACGACGAGTAGAGGCGCCTCGTGTTGCAGACCGTCGCCATCCGCGGATACCGGTCGCTCCGCGAGGTGATCGTGCCGCTGGGGCGGTTGTCCATCGTCACCGGGGCCAACGGCGCCGGGAAGTCGTCGCTGTACCGCGCGCTGCGGCTGCTGGCCGATTGCGGCCGCGGCGAGGTGATCGGCTCGCTCGCCCGTGAGGGCGGGCTGCAATCGGTGCTGTGGGCCGGTCCCGAGCAACTCGGGGGCGCCCGCCGCACCGGCAAGGCGCAGGGCACGGTGCGCACCCGGCCAATTTCGCTCGAAATGGGCTTCGCGGCAGACGATTTCGGCTACCTCGTGGACCTCGGCATCCCGCAGATGGCGGGAATTCAGTCGGCCTTCGGCCGTGATCCCGAGATCAAGCGCGAAGCGGTGTTCGCCGGGCCTGTGCCGAGGGCCGCGACCACCCTGGTGCGCCGCACCCGGAATCTCGCGGAGGTCAGCGCGGGCCGCGGGTTCGACGAGCTCAGCCGCTCGCTGCCGTCGTATCGCAGCGTGCTGGCCGAGTACGCCAACCCGCACGCGCTGCCCGAACTCGCGGCCGTGCGCGAGCGGCTGCGCGGCTGGCGCTTCTACGACGGCTTCCGCGTCGACGCGGGAGCGCCCGCGCGGCAGCCACAGGTCGGCACCCGCACCCCGGTGCTGTCCGACGACGGCCACGACCTGGCCGCCGCGATCCAGACCATCATCGAGGCGGGATTCGACGACCTGGCCCGCACCGTCGCCGACGCATTCGACGGCGCCACCGTCTCGGTCGCCGCCCACGACGGGGTGTTCGACCTCCAGCTTCGGCAGCGCGGCATGCTGCGCCCGCTGCGGGCGGCCGAATTGTCCGACGGCACATTGCGATTCCTGCTCTGGGCCGCCGCGCTGCTCAGCCCGCAGGCGCCCTCGCTGATGGTGCTGAACGAACCCGAGACCTCCCTGCACCCGGACCTGGTGCGACCGCTCGGCTCGCTGATCCGCGCGGCCGCCGCGCAGACGCAGGTTGTGGTGGTCACCCATTCGCGCGCGCTGCTCGAGGCCACCGGCGACGACACCGTCGAAATCGAGCTCTACAAGGAGTGGGGCGAGACCCGCATCGTCGGCCAGGGCCTGCTGACGACCCCGCCCTGGGAATGGGGCAAGCGCTGACGACAAAGGCTACGACCTGCGGAAGCGCTTTCTCGTTTACGAATGCATCATTGGCACATAAGAGATGCCGATGATCGTGCCCTCGATGGACTGCAGTCGAGCGACGGTTTGTCCCCACGGCTCGGTGCGTGCGTCGTGCAGCAGCGTGAAGCCCTTCTGCTTCAACTCGTCCGCTGCGACCTGGACGGTGTCGGCCGCCGCGACCTCGAACTCGACGCTGGCCTGCGGCACCGGTCGCTCAACTGGCCAGTCGGGCGTGCCAAAACACGCTTGCGCAGCCTGGGTCAGGGGCCAAACGCCGAAGGACTTGCAACCGCCGATGTCTTCGCTGTGGAGGTAGCCGTCTCCTTCCGCGGTCAGCGGCAGGCCAAGCGCGTCCACGTACAACTTGCGGCTGTCGGCCGGCTCAGGGGTGATCACTGCAACGCTCGCGATGAATTGCACCTCCATGGCGTCGTCCCCTTCCAACGCGAATCCGACTGATGCCGATCATGGCATCCGGCCGCGACATCTCAGGCTACGAACTCCGAAGCGGTCTCGCGAGCCGAGCCGCCTCACTATCCCGGGAGCGGGTGATGACATCCGAATTGCGTGACGGCACAATCAGATTCTGGCTTTAGGGCTGCGGCGTTGAGTCCGCGGGCGAGAGCCTGGGGAAGGCGTTAGAAATTGCCCGCCAGGCAATCTTGCCCACTGGGCAATTTTCCCGTACGTTGGTCCCCATGACCGCCCCGTCCCCCGGGCTGCGCGAGCGCAAAAAGGCCGACACCCGGCGCGCGCTCAGCGACGCCGCGTTGAACCTGGCGTTCGAACGCGGGCTGGAAAACGTCACGCGCGACGAGATCGCCGGCCTGGCCGGGGTATCGCTGCGCACGTTCAACAACTACTTCAGCGGCAAGTACGAGGCGCTGGCCTACCGGCAGACCGAACGGATGCGCCGCGGCATCGAGACGCTTCGCCAGCGCCCCGCCGACGAACCGCTGTGGACGGCGCTCACCCACGCGGTGCTCACACCGCTGGAAGAGGACTTCGACGATTTCTACGGCGCCGAAAGTCAAGCGCCGAACCGCAGCGGTCTCGTCGAGGTCCGCAAGCTGCTGATGAACCCGCAGGTACGTAATGCGTTGCCGCAGGACCTCTTTGACGAGTGGCTCGCCGCCGTGGCCGAACGCACCGGCACCGACCCCGAACGCGACCTGTACCCCCGGCTGGTGGTGGCCGTCGTGCGCGCCGTCGGCGACGCAGCGGCCGAGGCCTACGTGCGGGCGGACCCGCCCGTCGCCATCACGAAGTTGATCCGCGACGGCCTGGCTGCCGTCGCCGCGGGATTGCCCGAGCCCGCCAAGCGCAAGGAGGCCCGCCGTGGCTGACGAGAACGCCGACATCGTCATCGCGGGCGCCGGCCCCAACGGCCTGATGCTGGCCTGCGAGCTGGCGCTGGCCGGCGTCCGGCCCGTCGTGCTGGACGGCTTGCCCGGGCCCAGCGCCGAGCCGAAGGCCAACGGCCTTGTCGGGCAGGTGGTTCGGATGCTCGACATGCGTGCGCTGTATCGGGAGTTCACCGGCGACGAGAACCCCCCGCAACCCGCCTACGGCTGGATCTTCGCGGCCATGACTTTGAACTTCCTCGGCATGCCAGACAACCCGATGTATGCGCTGCCCATGCAACAGCCCCGACTGGTGCGGATGCTGGAGAAGCGGGCGCGCGACCTTGGGGTGGACCTGCGCTGGGGGCACGAGCTCACCGGTCTGCGCCAGGAGCCCGAATCCGTTGAGGCGGGGGTGAGTTCACCCGAGCGCGAGTACCGCATCGCATCGCGGTATCTGGTCGGTGCCGACGGTGGACGGAGCCTGGTGCGCAAGACCGTGGGCATCGACTTTCCCGGCCACACGTCGGAGACCGTCGGCCGGCTCGCGCACGTGCAGATCCCCGACGAGCTGCGCCGCGCCGACGGCAGCATCGACATCCCGGGCTTCGGCATGCTCCGGTTCGGCCACACACGGCTGGACACCGGCGGGGTGATCTACGCCGAGTTCGAACCGGGCCGCTCGCTGTTCGGCACCATCGAATTCTCGCCGCCGGTCGAGGACGAACCGATGAGCCTGGCCGAGCTCCGCGAAAGCGCGCGCCGGGTCCTCGGTGTTGACGTCCCATTCGGCGAACCCAAAGGCCCTGGGCCACATGCCCTGCGCCGGATCAACGGGCAGAACACGCGCCTGGCGGAGCACTACCGCGACGGGCGGGTCCTGCTGCTCGGCGACGCCGCCCATGTGCACAGCGCCATGGGCGGGCCGGGCCTGAACCTCGGGCTGCAGGACGCCCTCAACCTCGGCTGGAAGCTCGCCGCGCAGCTCAACGGGTGGGCTCCCCCCGCACTGCTCGATACCTACGAGTCCGAGCGCCACCCGGTGGGCGAGCGCGTGATGATGCAGTCAATGGCCCAGACCGCCCTCATGGCGCCAGGGCCCGAAGTCGCCGCGCTGCGAACGCTTTTGGGCGAACTGTTCGCCATCCCCGACGCCGCCCGGCACATGGCGAAACTGCTGGCCGGCAACGACGTCCGCTACGACGTGGGCGACGGCCACCCGCTCTCTGGCTGGCCCGTGCCCGAACTCACCCTCGACGACGGCCGGCGCGTGGCCGAGCTGCTGCACGACGCCCGCCCGGTCCTAATCGACCTCGACGGCGGCGTCGGCGGCGCGGCGCGCGGTTGGCGGGATCGGGTCGACGTCATCGAGGCGACCGCCTCCGATCGGCCCGCCGCGGCGCTGCTGCTCCGCCCCGATGGATACGTTGCGTGGGCGGCGGACGATTTCGGGTCAGACGAGCAAGCAAGCCTGCGCGCCGCGCTCGAAAGGTGGTTCGGGCCCTCAGCGAAAGATGTTGACGCTGCCGGGTAGCCGCAGGCGAGCGGGATCGCACCTCCCGGTGGCGGCGAGCAGAAAGTCGTGCGCCGCCATGCCGGTCTCCTCGGCGAACCGCTCGGCCGAGGCACCTAACACCCGGGCAATCGCCGGTTCCGCGGCGGCGGCGTCATCGCGCAGCAGGGCGCCGAGCACGAAGTCGAGGCCGGCGCGCAGGCCCGGCCCGTCGTCGTGCGGCAGACCGAGCGCATAACGGATGTCGTCGCCGTGCACGTACGCGTCGTTCAGCAGCGCGTGCACGCCCTGGCCGAGCGTGAGCCCCGCCACCGGGCTGGGCGCCGACCAGGCCGCGTCGTCGAACGCCGCGGCAAGGCTCGCAACCGAATCCGCCGCGGCACGCAGCCGCGCCGCCAGCGCGGCCGGGGATTCGACACGCAGCGCCGCCGCCTGATCGTCGGGCGTGCGGGTGCCGATCGCGCCGCTGACCGTGTCGACCACCTGGCCCACCACGTGGCCGGCGACGTCGCGCACCTCCCAGCCGACGCAGCGGGTTTCACGCGCCCACTCCGATGCACCCAGGGCGCCAATGAGTTCGGCGAAGCATCGGTATTCGTCGACAAGGCCCGCAAAGGTCGCGGCTCGATCGGGCCCCGGCCGCTCGATCGTGGTCATCGCAACGACTCCGCCACGGTCCGCAGCTGGCGCAACTGCTCGACGAACCCGCCAGGGCCGAGGACGGCTATCCGGCAGACCAGATGCCGCGCGCCGGCATCGATATAGCTCGCCAGCCGGGCGGCGACGGCGTCGGGCGTCCCCGCCGCGAAAGTCTGGATCTGCTCGACGGCGTCGATGCCAAAACCGTAGGTCTGGGAACAGAAATGATCCAGAGTAGCCCGGCCACCGTCGGCGTCATCGGTGATCAGCACGGTGACGAACAGCGCCGGCGTCACGACGTCGGCGGAGCGACCCGCACCCTCGGCCGCGGCCCGCACCTCGGCCAGGCCGGACGAATAGCCCTGCGGCGTCGGAGGATACGGCAGCCACCCGTCGTAGAGGCGGCCGGCGCGGGCCCGCGCGCCCGGCGTGTCGGCGGCCAGCCACACCGGCGGGTCGGACGCGGAGAACGGCGTGATGCCGGCCGGGACATTGTCGAGATGCAACACGGCCCCGTGAAACGAACTGGGCTCCTTGGTGTTCCACAGTTGACGCCACAGCGCGACGGTGTCGTCGAGGCGCGCGAAGCGTCGGCGCCAGGGAACCTCGGAGGCGGCGTACTCCACCTCGGACAGGCCGGGGAAGCCGGCGCCGACGGCCACCGCCAACCGGCCGCCCGACAGCCGGTCGATGGAGGCGAGGACCTGCGCCGTCTGCACCGGTCGCCGCAGCACCGGCTGCAGGGCGGCGGTGCCCAGCGTGATCCGATCGGTCACTGCGGCCGCCGCCGAGAGAAACGTCAGCGCTTCGATGCGCGGGCGCACCAACGAGTCGTTCGCCCACAGCGAGTCGAACCCCAGATCCTCGACGGCGCGGGCGAAGTCGAGGAGCCGGCGCAGGTCAGCACCGGCCCAGGGTTCGGCGGCCAGAGGCGGCATCACACCGAAGCGAAGTGGCTGATTCATACGGTGATCGTGTCGCCGGAGCTGACGCTGGGCAATTCCCGCCAGGGAATAGCGCCCAGCGCCGCGAATGGGTTGACTGTTCTCATGTCCACGGCAATACAGGGCGACTTCGGCACGGCGTTACGCGAATGGCGCAACCGGCGACGGCTGAGCCAGATCGACCTGGCCAACGACGCAGGCACCACCCAACGGCACCTGAGCTTCTTAGAGCAGGGCCGATCCGCGCCGGGGCGCGACATCGTCAGCCGGCTGGCCGACTCGCTGCAGCTGTCGCTGCGGCAACGCAACTCGCTGCTCTCGGCGGCGGGCTTCGCGCCGGCGCATCCGGAGTCGGCGCCGGACGCGCCGCTGCTGCAACCCGTGCGGGAGGCGCTGCAGCACGTCCTCGACGGGCACCTGCCCTATCCGGCGATGGTCATGGACGGCTTTGGCGAACTGGTCGCCGCTAACGGCGCCTTCGGGCTGCTGACCGACGGGGTCGCGGGGTGGCTGCTGGAGGCGCCGGTCAACGTGCTGCGCGTCGCGCTGCATCCCGAGGGCATGGCGGCGCGAATCGTGAACGTCGACGACTGGCGGCGCCACATCCTGCACGGCCTGCGCGACCGCGGTCCCCACCCACGAATCGACGCGCTGATCGAGGAACTCGAGGGCTACGGCAAGCCGGCGCCGGGCGGGCGACCGATCGAATCGCTCGGCTTCGCGGTGCCGCTGCACCTGCGCTCCCCCGACGGCGACGTGCGGCTGGTGGCGACGATCTCGACGTTCGTCACCGCGCTGGATGTCACCGTGTCGGAGCTGCGCCTGGAGGCGTTTCTGCCCGCCGACCGGGAGACGGCCGCGATCCTCGCCCGCCGTCACGCACCGTGAGGCGATTTCTTCACGGACTGTTCAGGCACGCGTCGGTTCCCCATCGGTGACTGCACATGCGCGCCGCGTGTCCTCACGTTATGCGCGTTGTACAGGTCGCCAACTTCTACGGCCCTCGCTCGGGCGGCCTGCGCACCGCGGTGGACCGGCTGGGCGCCGAATACTGCGCCACCGGGCACGAGGTGTTCCTGATCGTGCCCGGCCGAAGCCCCGAACGCACGGAGCTGCCCACGGGCGTGGTGCGAATCACCATGCCCGCCCGGCTGATTCCCTTCACCGGCGGCTACCGCGCGGTGATGCCAGGGCCCGTCAAGGCGCTCCTGGCGGCGCTGAAACCCGACGCGCTCGAGGTGTCCGACCGGCTCACCCTGCGGTCGCTGGGGCCGTGGGGCCGCGACTACGGCGCCAAGACCGTGATGATCTCGCATGAGCGCCTGGATCGCCTTGTGGGACAGGTACTTCCGCGGCGCAGCGCGGAAAGGTTCGCGGACTTCGCCAATCGGCGCACGGCCGCCAACTACGACACCGTGGTGTGCACCACCGCATTCGCGCGCGAAGAGTTCGACCGGATCGGCGCGACCAACACCGTGACCGTGCCACTGGGCGTGGACTTGCAGACGTTTCACCCGCGCCGGCACTCGTACCTGGTGCGGCGGCGCTGGGCCACCCCCCAGCAGATCCTGCTGGTGCACTGCGGCCGGCTGTCTGTGGAGAAACGGGTCGACCGCAGCATCGACGCCCTGGGCGCGCTGTGCCACGCCGGCGTCGACGCCCGGCTCGTCGTCGTCGGCGAGGGACCGATGCGGGCCAGGCTGGAAAGGCAGGCCGCGCGGCTGCCGATCGACTTCACCGGCTTCGTCAACGACCGGCGCACCGTCGCGGAGCTGCTGGCCACGGCCGACGTGACGCTGGCGCCCGGCCCACATGAGACGTTCGGGCTGGCCGCGCTGGAATCGCTGGCGTGCGGGACACCGGCCGTCGTGTCGCGCACGTCGGCGCTGACCGAGATCATCACCCCCGACAGCGGCGCCCTGGCCGACAACGACCCCTTCGCCATGGCCTGGGCGGTCGGCTCGATCGTCGGGCGACCCGAATACCACCGCCGCAGCTCCGCGCGGCGCCGCGCCGAGAACTTCACCTGGGAGCGGGCCGCGGCCGGCATGCTGGCGTCGTTGGGTACCGGCGAAGCCAAAGAAAGCGCCTAGCTGCTAATAACCGCAGCTCGGGCGCGTTGAGGACTATCCGCCGCTGGGCTTGCTGGGAGCGTGCTTGCCCGGGCAGTAGTCCGCGGTGGCCGCGCCGATGAACGTCTCGGCCTGCGCCTGGGTCAGCTTGTGCGTGCCCGTCAGCTGGTCGATCTCGTCCTTCTGGGTGTAGCCCGCCTCGAGGTCGGAGCACATGGTGCGCGCCATGTTCACGACCTGCGCCGGCGAACCCAAGTTGATGCCGTGCCCCGCCAGGTATTCCGCGAAGTCCTGGTCCGTCTGGTCGGCGTGCGCGACGGCCGCGGGCACCCACGTGAACGCCAGGAATGCGCCAAAGGCGATCGCAGAAATCTTCTTCTTCATTTCCCCATCACTTTCGCAGCCGTAAGGGCTCGACGACCAATCTAAATGATCCTCGCGTGCGAGCGGTTCCGCGGTCAATAGTCCTCGCGCGGGACCGCCCGCCGAAACCCAAACTTCAATCCGCCGTTCAGTTTTAGTTCTGGTCGAGTTTAATTCTGAACGCGCAGCTCACCCCGCCCGGGCCGGCAAGAGTTCACCGTCAGTTCCCACCGCGTTTACTTCCCGGCGGCGGGACTAGGCTCGCGGGGGTGGAGGCGCGCGACCGGGTACTGATCACGGCGACCGAGCTGGCCGCCCACATCGAGGCCGGCGACCCGCCGGTGCTACTCGACGTGCGGTGGCGCCTCGACGAACCCGACGGCAGTCCGGCCTACCTGGCGGGCCACCTGCCGGGCGCGGTGTACGTGTCGCTCGAGGACGAGCTGAGCGATCACGGCGTCGCCGGCCGCGGACGCCACCCGCTACCGTCGGGACGCAGCCTGGAGGCGGCCGCACGCCGATGGGGCATCCACCAAAACGATTCGGTCGTCGTCTACGACGACTGGAACCGCGCCGGCTCCGCGCGGGCGTGGTGGGTGCTGACGGCCGCCGGGCTCGAAAACGTGCGCATCCTCGACGGCGGCCTGTCCGCGTGGCGCGCGTCCGGGCGCAACCTCGAGACCGGCACGGTCAGCCCGCCGCCCGGGAACGTGACTGTGCCGCACGATGATCTGTACGCCGGCGCGCGACCCACGTTGACGGCCGCCCAAACCGGCGAGGGTATGACGCTGCTCGACGCCCGTGCGCCGGAACGCTTCCGGGGCGACATTGAACCCCTCGACCCCGTCGCCGGGCACATCCCCGGCGCGAAAAACCTTCCCAGCGGCGCGGTCCTGGCGGGCGACGGGACCTTCGTCGGCGACTACGCGCTCGCCCAACTGCTCTCCGACCACGGCATCGATCGCGACGCCCCGGTGGGCGTCTATTGCGGCTCGGGCGTCACCGCGGCCATCACGATCGCCGCGCTCGCCGCGGCCGGCCGGGAAGCGGCGCTGTATCCGGGGTCCTGGTCGGAATGGTGTTCGGATCCCAGCCGCCCCGTCGGCTGCGGGCCCGAATGACTCAGACGCCGGCCCAGCTCTGCAGGAACGACGCGGTCACCCGGGCCGCGTTTTCCGCCGCGATCTGCTTGTAGAAGAAGAACTCGAACGGGAAGCCCGGCAGGCGCAACGGGTCGCCCGCTCCGTCCGAGACCCCGCGGATCCCCAGGAACGGGGTCCCATGCGCGTCGGCGACCGCCTGCACCGCCGCCGTCTCGTTGTCCGTCGCATCGAAGGCCGGGTTCGCCGTCGACGCAATGTTGAGGTTGCTGATCAAGGAGTTTCGCAGCCAAGGCCCCGCCGCCTGAAAGAAGTTGCCGGTGTAGAAGAGCGAGCGATCCGGTGCGCTGCAGGGCTGGCATCCGAAGACGTCGCCGCCGTTCGGCACGCACGGAAACGCCCGGCCGTTGTTGTTGTCGGAGCTGGACCCGTCACCGCCGACCAGCAGCCGCGGCCGGCGCTTCAGGTCGATCAGCTTCACGCGGGGCGCGTTCTTGCACAGGCAGATCGGATTCCCAAGGTAATTAACGCTTTCCAGGTCGACGCTCAGCGCCTGCGCCGCGGCCAGCATGCCGGGGTCGACCGGGTGAAAAGTCGCGCCCTGGTCCAGGCTCCACCGCGCAGGCACTGCCACGTCCCCGATGTTGACGCGCGCGCCGCTCCCGGCGACACCCGAGAACACCACGGCGCCAACGGAAACCGACGTCGCGCAGGTGAACCGCTCGAACGCGGTCTGCGCCGTCTCGGCCGCGTTCACCAGACCGATGCCCGTCATCGCCACGATGACCTTCTTGCCGCCGATCGTGCCCAGGTAAAAGCGCCTACGGTCGGCCCGCACCACCGGGTGGCTGTCGAGCGCGGTCAGGGACAGCACGGCATCGGCTTCGGCCGGGAAGGCGGACAGCACCAGGATGCGCTGTTCGCAGGCATCCGTCGTCACGTCCGGCGCGCCCGCGGGCTCGGCGGCGGCCCCGCCGGCGCCCACCGACATGGCGAGCGCCACCATGGCGGCGACGCGAAAAGGCTTGAGCACGATCCCCCTGGTCTTTTGTCGGTCATGAATGCCGAGACTCGCTGCCTTATCGACGTGGCTAATGTGATGGCTTGATTTTCGCGCATCGGGGACGCGACTGAATATTCGTTATCGTTCTTTTTGTTTAGCGATTTCGTGTCGTTATTGCCGCTAGTCTCAACGGCGTGCTCGAAGTGATCGACAAGGGACCCAGCGCCGGCCCGCACAAAACGCCCTTGTTATTCGTCCACGGCGCCTGGCACGGCGCCTGGTGCTGGGACGAGCATTTCCTGGACTTCTTCGCGGCGAAGGGCTATCGGTCGGTCGCGGTGAGCCTGCGCGGCCACGGAAAGAGCCCCGCGCCCAAACGCATGCAGTTCTGTTCGATGGCGGACTTCGTCGACGACGTCGCCACGGTCGCCGACGGCCTGCCCGAACGACCCGTCGTGATCGGGCACTCCATGGGCGGGTTCGTGGTGCAGAAGTATCTGGAGTCGCACGACGCGCCGGCCGCCGTCCTGCTCGCCTCCGTACCGCCGAGTGGGATCGCCAAATTCCTGCTGCGCAGGTTCCGGCTGCACCCGTGGCTCACCGCGCGGCACCTGGCCATCACAAAATCGAGGGGAAGCATGGGCCGCACACCCGAATTGGCCCGGGAAAGCTTCTTTTCCGACTCGGCCCCCGACACCGACGTGGCGCGCTACGCGGCCGGCCTCGACGAGGAGTACGTGGGCGGGCATGTGCTCGGCATGCTGTTGCTCGATTTGCCGAAACCCGCCCTCGTCAACACCCCGATGTTGGTCCTGGGAGCCGAGAACGACATCCTTTTCTCCCCGCGGGAAGTGCGGGCGACCGCGAGCGCGTATCGCACCGAGGCGGAGTTCATTCCCGGGATGGCGCACGACATGATGCTGGAGCCAGGCTGGGCCGAGGTGGCCGAGCGGATTCACGCCTGGCTCGAAACCCGTTGTCCGACGGCGTCGCCGCAATGACCGGGCGGCTGGACGGCAAGGTCGCGATCATCACCGGAGCCAGCAGCGGCCTGGGACCGGTGATGGGCTCGCTGTTCGTCGCGGAGGGCGCCCGCGTGCTGCTGGCCGCGCGGCGCGAGGAGCTGGTCCGCGAGGCCGCCGACGCTGCCGGCCCGGGCGCGATCGCGATGCGCGCCGACGTCACCAACGAGGACGACGTCGCGGCCATGGTGGCGCGGGCCGTCGACGAGTTCGGCCAGGTGGACATCCTGTGCAACAACGCGGCTGCGCCCGGCCAGGACCGCTGGATCTGGGAACAGACGCTGGACAACTGGAACTCCACCATCGCCATCGACGTCACCGCGGCCATGCTGTGCACCCGCGAGGTGCTCAACCGGTCGATGCTGCAGCGCCGCCGCGGGGTCATCCTGAACTTCTCCTCGACGGCCAGTTACGCCGGGATGGTCCGCAAGACCCACTACGTCGCCGCCAAGGCGTCGCTGCGGGCGTTCACCAAAGCCGTTGCGCTAGAGGTCGGTCCGTACGGCATCCGGTGCAACTGCATCGTGCCCGGCGCCATCGACACCGACCTGTTTCGCAAGTGGGTGCAGCGCACCGCCGACGAGCAGGGCATCGACTTCGAAACCCAACGGGCCAGGTCGCTCAAAGGCGTCGCGCTGCAAGATATTTCCTCACCCGAGGACGTCGCCAACCTGGCGCTGTTCCTGGCCGGCGACGAAAGCCGAACCATCACCGGGCAATCCATCCCCGTCGACGCCGGGGGGTACATGCAGGGATGAGCGCCGCCGCAGTCAAATTATCGGTCGCGACACCCATCGTGACCATGCTGCCGGGTAGCAGCGAGTGGACCAGGGACGCCTCCATCGAGGACCTCACCCAGATCGCCGAAGCCGCGGACCGACTCGGCTATCACCACCTGACCTGCAGCGAGCACGTCGCGCTGCCCGCCGCCGAACGCGACCGCCGCGGCGCCCGCTACTGGGATCCGCTGGCCACCTTTGGGTATCTCGCGGCGCGGACGCGGCGGATCCGGTTGGCCACCCACGTGCTGGTGCTCGGCTACCACCATCCACTCGAGATCGCCAAGCGCTACGGCACCCTGGACAAGGTCAGCAACGGCAGGCTCATCCTCGGGGTCGGGGTGGGCAGCCTGAGGGAGGAGTTCGAGCTCCTCGATGTCCCCTTCGACAACCGCGGGGTGCGCGGTGACGACGCGCTGCGCGCGCTGCGCGCCTCGCTGTCGGACCCCGAGCCCGCCTACCACGGCGAGTTCTATTCGTTCGGCGGGATGGTCGTCGACCCCTGCGCCGTCCAGGACCGCGTGCCCATCTGGATCGGTGGGCGCACGCTGCGCTCGTTGCGCCGCGCCGCGACCCTCGCCGACGGCTGGGCCCCCTTCGACATCAGCCTGGACCAGGTCCGGGAATGGTTGGGCCGCTTCGACCTTCCCCCCGGGTTCGAGGTCGTGCTGCCCCCGCCGCGCGCGCTGGATCCGATCAACGAGCCGGAACGCACCCGCGATGCGCTCGGCGAACTCGCCGCCCACGGCGCCACCATCGTCAGCGCCATCTTCAGACACACCTCGCTGCAGCAATACCTGGACAATCTGGCCGCACTCGCGGAACTGCAACGGGCTTAGTCAGAAAGGACTTTCATGTCGAAGGCGATCCGAATGCTGGCCATCCTCGTGTTGAGTTGTGCGGGTGTCGTGATCGTTTCCCCGCCGACGGCCACCGCTGAGCCGTCGTGCGTCGGGCTATCCATCTGCCCGCCACCGCCGCCGGACGCCGAGGGCAACCCGGGGTGTTACTACTCGGACGGCTGGCAGGGCTCGGGCGCCGGCATCGAGGTGTGGTATTTCCATGAGCCGCAGAACCTTTCGAAGCCGGACAAGGTCACGGCCCTGGTCCGCAAGAAGGACGGCACCACCGAGTCCCAGGACGCCAACATCGACGCCGGCCAGCAGGTGCATCGCTTCGAATTCGCGACCATCGACAAGTCCGCGGTTCAGGAGGTATTGCTCACCGGCAGCACCGGTCGCTGTTACGTGATCGGTCCGGGCACGTGAACCGGGTCAAGGCAGGCTTTTTCAGCCTCACCGCCGCCGCGCCGCCCGATGATGACGGCAGCTATCTGCGTTGGCACCTGCTGGATCACATGCCCGAGCAATACCAACTGCCGGGCATCGTCCACGGGCTGCGCTGGATCGCCGACGGCACCTACCCCGAGCACCGCCTGGCGGCCGAAGGGCCGCTGGCGCAGCTCGGCAACGTGGTGCACTACCTGATCGGTGATCCCGTCGAACAGACCTTCGACGACTTCGTCGCGCTCGGGCGCTCGCTGCGGGAAAACGGCCGCTTCCCGGTCACGCGGCCGTCGCTGCAAGTGGCCGGCCTGCGCCTGCTGCAGTGGCAGGCCTCGCCGCAGGCGCTCGTCTCCCCCGAGGTGGTGCCGTTTCGGCCGCACCGCGGAATCGTGCTGATCGTGGAGGAACCCACCGACGGCCGGCCCGACGCGTGGCTGCAATGGCTGCACGCCGAACACCATCCGGCGCTGCTCGCCAAGCCCGGCACCGCCGGGGCGTGGACCTTCGGTTCCAGCACCGGGTGGAGTCACCTGCCCGCGGGATGGCTGACGGACCACCAATACATCACGGTCGTTTACCTCGACGCCGACCCGCTCACCACCGTCGACGCCCTGGCGCCGCTGATCGAGGAGCGGTGGCGATCGGGCGCGGTCCGGCCCGTCTTCGCGGGACCGTTACGAACGATGGTCAGCTGGGAAGCCTGGCCCGTGAACTGCGTGGATCCGTCGTTTGGCTGGTCGCCAGAGGCATGAGACCTCGCAGCAACGAACGGCCTCTATAGTCTTCTGAGCTCTAGCAAAGGACGTGAGATGACCAGTTCGCGACTCGTTCTCGCCGCCACGCTCGGCGCGATCGCCGTGGCGGCCACCCTGCCGGCCTGCTCGAGCAAGAGCGGCCAGCCATCCTCTGCCACCACGACGACCGCGGCGCCGCCGAGCACGACCGTCATGATCGGCGGCAACAAGCACACGATCATGAACAAGGTCGAATGCACCGCCACGGCGGCGCAACCCAGTGCCACGCCGGCGGAGTCCGGGGACCTGACCACCCGCATCACCGTTCACGACGATTCGGCATCGGTGTCGCTGGCGCTGTCGGACGAAAAACCGCCCAGCGTCGACGGCTTCTCGCTGTCGCTCAAGGCCGGCTCCGGTGAGTATCAGCTGCCCTATCAGGCGCCGCAGTCCGCGACCCAGGTGCAGGCAACGAAGGACGGCAAGAGTTACACGGTGACCGGCACCGGCCAGGGCGTCTCGCCGAATCAAGGCGACGTGCACCAGGTGACGTTCGGCATCCACGTGACCTGTCCCTGAGCGACGTCACATCCGAAACTTCCTGTGACGCCTCGGAATTATTGAACCTGGTTGTCCAACCGCGATCACCTCTGCGATGCTGGCAGCTTGGACATCTTCGCGGAGTGGCAAAAAGGCGGGACCGAGCTGCGGTGGCGGTCGACAACGGCCGCCAACGACGGGCAGGAAATCACGGTGTTCAGCCGCCGTTGCGGCACACCCGGGGCGCCCGCGCTGGTGCTGGTGCACGGCTTTCCGACGTCGAGCATCGACTATTTCGGGCTGGCCGGTGAACTGGCTTCGGAGTTCGACATGTTCACGCTGGACTTTCCCGGCTACGGACTGTCCGACAAGCCGCCGGCGCCGCACGTCTATTCGCTGTTCGACGACGCGCGCCTGCTCGTCTACGCGATCACCCAGGTGTGGAAGCTGACCGAATTCCGGATGCTCACGCACGATCGCGGCAGCAGCGTCGGCATGATCGCGCTGGAGATGCTGGCGGCCCAGGACCCGCCCGCCGTGCCCGTCGACCTCATCATGACCAACGCCAACATCTACCTCCCGCTGTCGAACCTCACGGTGTTCCAGACCGCCCTGCTCGACCCCGCGACCGGGCGAGACACCGCGGCGGCGACCACCCCGGAGATGCTCGCCGCGGGCCTGGGCGTCAGCACCTTCATCCCGCGGCGGACGCTGGAAGACCCGGAGATCGCCGCGCTGGCGAGGTGCTTCGCCCACAACGACGGGATCCGCGTGCTGCCGGACACGATTCAATACCTCAACGAGCGCTCGGCGGGTGAAACCGGTTGGCTGGAGGCGCTTTCCAAGAGCCCCGTCAACACCACCGTGGTGTGGGGCATCCACGACAACGTCTCACCCGTACGGGTTCCCAACTACGTCTGGCAGACGTATCTGAAGAGCAAGCCCGGCCGCAACCGCTACTGGGTGGTGCCCAGCGCCGACCACTACCTGCAGTGCGACGCCCCCGGCGAGCTGGCCCAGATCGTTCGCCTCACGGCCCAGGGCGGGGACATCCCGCTGCAGACGCTCGGGAACCAGCCCGGCGGCGCCGTGCTGGTCGACGAAAGCTAGCTTTCTCCCTGCTGAGCGTGCGGCTGGCCGCACACTCGAGCCCCAACGTGCGGCTGGCCGCACGCTTGGGCGAGCGCTACCCAGTAACGACCGGCAGGCGCGCCCACCCGCGCACGCTGGCGGTGTGCGCCCGTTCGGCGTTGGCGTAGTCGACCTCCCAATCGGGCCAGCGCTTGAGGACCTCCTCCAGCGCAACCCTGGCCTCCATTCGGGCCAGCGCCGAGCCGAGGCAGAAGTGCAGGCCCTGGCCGAAGCTGAGGTGCCCGCCCTGGCGGTGGATGTCGAAGCGGTCCGGATCGGCGAAACGGCGTTCGTCGCGGTTGGCGGAAGCGTTGAGCAGCAACATGAACGACCCCTCGGGAACGACCTGGCCGTAGTGCTCGGCGTCGCGCGCGACGTAACGGGCCTGCACCGGCGACGGCGGTTCATAGCGCAGGGTCTCCTCGACCGCACCGGGGATCAGCGACGGGTCGGCGACGAGCTCGCGCCGCTGATCCGGGTGATCCGACAGCAGTTGCCCCATGAAGCCGATCAGCCGGGCCGTGGTTTCGTTCCCGGCGCCGGCGATCATGGCGGTGTAGGACAGCACCTCGGTACGCGACAGGGGGCGCCGGGTCCCGTCGGCTTCTTCGATCTCGGCCCGCAGCAGATCGGTCATCAGGTCATCGGACGGATGCCCGGCGCGCCACTCGATGTACTCGGCGAACATCGCGATGGTGTCCGCGAACAGGTTCGGGTTGACCTCGCCGGGCTTGCGCCCCTCGGCCATTTCGATGAAGGCTCCGTTGCGATCTCGGATGTTCGCCTGGTCCGCCTCGGGGATGCCCAACAGGTAGCCGATGGTCCGCATCGGCATCATCGCCCCGAGGTCCGCGATGAAGTCGAACCCGCCGGCACCGATCAGCGGGTCGAGTTCGCGGACGCAGAATCCGCGCACCATGGATTCGACGGCCAGCATGCGCCGCGGCGTGAACACGCGGGACAGCAGGCGGCGATGCAGGTCGTGCAGCGGCGGATCCTCGAACAGCAAGATGCCCGGCGGCACCTCGATGTTGTTGAACAGGATGTCGGCGGTGGTCCCCCGGCCGGAGCGATAGGTCTCCCAGTTCGGCAGTTCGCGTGCCACGTCCTCGTACCGGCTGAGCGCGTAGAAGTTGTACTTCTCGTTGTAATACAGCGGCGCCTCGTCGCGCATCCGCTTCCACACCGGGTACGGGTCGTCGTCGATGGCGACGTCGTATGGGTCGTAATACAGCTCGGCTGAACGTAACATCTTGCCCCTCAATCGTTCCGGTGCAGGAAGCCGTGCAGGATCGCCTGGACGAGCTCCTCGACGATCACCTCCCGCGACGGCGGCTTCTTCCCGAAGTAGGTCGACCGCAATGCGGCCATGCCGGCGATCATGGCCACCGTCGAATGCGCGGGCAGGTCGGGGTGATCCGACCGCAACCCCCGAAGGTGCATGCCCTCGGCGCTGATCTGGCCAAGCACCGTGATGGCCCGCCGAACGTCGTCGATGCCGGCGTCGGCCTTCTCCTCGTCGCTGAGGGCATCCGATGCCATCAGCGTCAAGAGCAGCCCCTGGTGTTCGACGAACACGTCGTAGAGCTGACCCACGAAATGGCCCGCCAGGTCCTCCTCCTTGGTCTCCTCGGGCACCACGGACTGCCACGTGCGCCCGAATTCATCGACGAAGCTGGTGAAGGGTGAGACGAGGGCCTCGCGGAACAGCGCGGCCTTCGACCCGAAGTGGCGGAACAGCAGGTGTTCGGTTACGCCTGCGGCCTGGGCGATTTCGCGCGTGGTGGTGCCGCGGTAGTCCTGACGCGCGAAGAGATCCCGGGCGGCGTCGAGCAGCAGTTTGCGCGGCGCACCGCGCGGCCGCCGCGTCGCCGCGGTCGTTGCCGTTCGCTGAGCCATCCCATTAAGATAGCATTCACTATCTCTAGCTTCGAATCGTATCGAGAGGGGCGCGGACGTGGGTGCAGTCATCATGCTCGGCACGCTGTTCGGCCTGATCGTCCTGATCTTCGGCCTGGTGCTGCGCTTCGACCCCGAAGCGCGCCGCGCACGCGACCAAGCAGGCGACCGATGAGCGCCGAGCTGACGCCCTTGCTGAAGGCGTCCATGGGCTTTGCCTATGTCACGGGCATCGCGTTTTTCGTCGTCGGCGTCTACCTGAGCATCCGCCAGCGGCGCACCCACCCGCTCCTACTCTTGTGCGTCTCGGCGATCTCCTTCTCCTGGATCGAGGCGCCGTACGACTGGGCGATGTACGCGCAGTTCCCGCCCGCCCTGCCGCGGATGCCGTCGTGGTGGCCGTTGAACATGACCTGGGGCGGCCTCCCCTCGTCCGTGCCCATCGGTTACATGTCGTACTTCGTGCTGCCCGCGATCGTGGGCGCGGGGCTGGGGAGATGGTTGAGCGCACAGTTTCAGTGGCGCAGGCCGATAACGCTGCTGATTGTGGGCCTCGTCGTCGGCTTCTGCTGGGCGCTGCTGTTCAACGGGTTCCTCGGGGCCAAGCTCGGCGTCTTCTATTACGGCCGCGTGATCCCCGGGCTCGCGATCCGCGAAGGGACCGTTCACCAGTACCCGCTCTACGACTCCCTCGCGATGGGCATCCAGATGATGGTCTTCACCTACCTGCTCGGGCGGACCGACGCCCAGGGACGCAACGTCATCGAGATGTGGGCCGACGAGAGAACGAAGACCCGCCTGCAATCGTCGGCGCTGTCGATCGCCGCCGTCGTCGTCATCGGAAACCTGCTCTACGGGGCCGTTTTCGCGCCGCACCTCGTGACGAAGCTGGGCGGCTGGGTGACCGCGGGGCCGACGGGCCAGCTGTTCCCGGGCGTCCCGAACCAACCCAAGTAGCTTCCTCCGTCCAGCGTCGAGTTGTTGCGCCAAAACGGCC